>NZ_JBHXNL010000004.1:0-220232 GCF_042719695.1 Rhodococcus sp. NPDC058521 | reverse complement strand
CCGAACTTAACCTGGGGGGGGGCCTGGGGGGCGCACCGTAGACTGACCCCCACACCCCCCCCCCGCCGTACACCTTGCGGGGGGGCGGGCCCTGATCACCTAGGTGATCAGGGCCCGACCCGTTCCGCATACCGCGAGAGCCCACAGAACGCTCGTGAACGTGCCGATGATGAACTGTTCCGAAGCGTTGGGTTCACGAAGTTCGGGATACCGTGCAAGTCCTTTCACTGCGAGGACGACGGCTATCCCCTCCGGCCACGCCGCAAGGATGGCGACGGCGACGGCGGTACGCTCTAGCAACCCGATGATGCGGCCGCCGCGCAGTGGGCCGGGGTCGGGGGAGGCCTGTTCCGGTGCGGGTTCGCCGGAATCGTGCTCGCGGCGAGCTACACGAAACGCCGCGAGCACGAGAGGTGCTCCTCCGGTCGCCGATGCAGCGACACAGACAACCAGAGTGGCGCCGAGGGCAAAACCGCTGACCGGGGCGGCGCCGGTGGCGGCGAGTGCTGCCACCGCCAGCGACACGACGCCGACCGCGGGGGACACCCATGCGGGGACGCGCGCGGTGAGTACGAGTGGGGACACGGCGGCGATGCCGAGTGCGAGGAGCGCGAGAACCGTCATGCGTCGCTTTCTGTCACGATTCGGCGGGCTGTTCCGAATCGGCTTGGACCAGGAGTCGTTCGGCAAGTCTGCGGCCGGAGACCTCCACTTGCCAGGCTGCGGTGGAAAGTCGTTGTGATACTGCCTGTTTGCTGATGCCCAGATCGCGAGAGGCTTCGGTCTGGGTCATGCCGGTGCGCATGCGGGTGACGGCTTCACGACCTTCCGCGGATCTTCGAGCGATCAGCACCGCGACGAGTGTCAGCGCAGTTTCCGCGTCGGCTGCGGCGTCTTCTTCCGGCCCTTCCACGGCGACGCGACCGGCCATGCTCTTGGCTCTGTCCACGGCGACTCTGGCCGTTTCGAATGCGCGCCCGCGACCGGCTCTCGTCTCTTCGGGGAGTGGTTCTTCGACCGGGCCTACGCCGATGCCGATGCTCCAATGTCCGCGCTCGACGAGGTCGAGGGCGATGTCCACGACCACGCGGGCGTCGTCGACCACAGCCTGCATTTCGTCGCCGGCCGTGCGTTGAAACGGTCTGACGAGTTCGTCGGCGCATTGTGATTCGACGAGATCCTGCACGCGGTCGACATCACTTCGACTGCCGCGTTGGTCTACCGTGAGAACGAACACAGGTAAAGGCTAGAAGCTGGATATCAACAAGTCAAGGTTCAGAGTTTGACTATTGGGAATCAACCTTCAGTGCTTGACGGATGTTTTCTCAGGTTCCGTGGACCCACGCACGTCCCCGCCTGGAACCGGCCGCCGCGAATCGATGATCAAACCGATGATCCCCACCGCGATGCATCCAGCCGACACCGCGAGCATTCTCGGATCGGTCTCGCCGGTCAATGCGTCCCCGAGCACCACGATTCCGACAGTGCCCGGCAACGTACCGATCACGGTCGCCGCGACGTACGGGACGATCCGAATGGACGACACTCCGCAGCAGTAGTTGACCACGGAGAACGGCACGAAGGCTATGAGACGGAGCGAGCCGACGGCGAGCCATCCTCGACGTGCTATGCGCTCGTCCACCCGGCGCACGGTTGGGCTCGATATGTACTGCCACACCACTTCCCGGCCAACTGCCCGGACGAGGTAGAGCGCGATGACCGCACTGACCACGGACGCCGACACCGCGATCGCGATTCCCCACCAAGCCCCGAAGAGCAGACCGGCGCTGAGCGTGAAAACGGTACGAGGAAACGGCAGCACAGTGACCAGCGCATGCACCACGAAGAACACCAGCGGAAACATCGGGCCCACCGAATCCGCCCAGTCGCGAAACTGCATAACGGACGGAAGCGGTACGAACAAGACGACCAGGACGAAGATCGCGGCGAGGATCAGGCCACCGATCACCCTACGGTCACGGAGGCGTCTGGTCACAGCACCCGAGATTACCCGCTCGCGGCTGCTGCGACGTCTCGGCGAGAAACCGCAACCACCTGAAGAATCGCAACGTGAGGGCATCCTCATGATGCCCCCGACTGTGATGCAGCTAGCATCACAGAGAAAGATCCCGATCATCAGCTCTACGGCCGTGATTCGCCACCGCCGATCCATGACGGAGAGGAAGCCGACACTGTGTCACCCACGCAGAACGTGTCACCAGCTTCGACAGACGACGAGTCCGTGGCCTACGCACGGTGGCAACAGGGCGTCGCCGGTGTCCTGGCGAAGTCACGCCGCATCGAGCCGTCCGAGCTCGGCACCGAGCCGCAGAAGCTACTGGACACGATCACCTATGACGGGGTGACGGTCGCGCCGCTATACAGTCCCCGGGACGAGCTTCCGGAATCGCCGCTACCGGGCACCTACCCCTTCGTTCGTGGGGGCAGCAAGACTCGAGACGTCAACGCGGGTTGGCACGTCGCCACCGTCTTCGGGGACGGGACTGCGGTTCCTTCCGACGTAAACACTGCACTGCTCGACTCGCTCCAGAACGGTGTCGGTGCGATCTGGTTGCGCCATTCGACGAGCGCTCGACTCGACGACACTTCGTCACTCGACACCATTCTCGACGGCGTGTACCTGGACCTGGCGCCGATCACTCTCGACGCCGGTTCGCGAGCCGCCGAGGCCGCCGAGGCACTGTATGCGGTGCTGGATTCGCGCGCTGCAGCGGGTGACGGGGTGACCGACAGGTCGGCCGTTCGGGTCCAGCTCGGCGCGGCACCTCTGACGAGCGCCTATTCGTCCACCGACGATGTCGACCTCGACAGTGCGTCGTCGCTTGCGGCCGCCGCGTCGGAGCGCGCAGAGACGGTCCGGGCGATCACCGTGGACGGAACGGTGTTCCACAATCGAGGTGCCTCGGATTCGGAGGAGCTGGGCGCCGCAGCCGCTGCGGGGCTCGAGTACCTACGAGCCCTCACGTCACACGGCATGACCATCTCGGATGCTCTCGATCAAATCGCGTTCCGCTTGTCGGCCACCGACGATCAGTTCCAGACGATCGCCAAGTTCCGTGCAGCTCGAGTCGTCTGGGCGCGAATCGCCCAGGCGTGCGGCGCACCCGAGGCCGGCAATGCCCCACAGCATGCGATCACGTCAGCGGCGATGATGGCGCAGCGAGACCCCTGGGTGAACATGTTGCGCACCACCCTCGCCGCGTTCGGTGCCGGTGTCGGTGGCGCGGACGTCGTCACGGTACTGCCGTTCGACTCGGCGCTACCGGACGGAACCTTGGCGATATCGAAGTCGTTCGCTGCCCGCATCGCCCGTAACACCCAACTACTCCTTCTCGAGGAGTCGCACCTCGGGCGGGTGATGGACCCGGCCGCCGGTTCCTGGTACGTCGAGGACCTCACCGCCGAGATCGCGGCGAAGGCCTGGGAGTTCTTCCAGGAGATCGAGGCCGCGGGCGGATTCGCCGACGCAACGGCCACGATCACGGATCGCTTCGCGGCCACCCGGGCTGCCCGGGACCGCGACATCGCGCACCGCAAGACGACCGTCACGGGTGTGAACGAGTTCCCCAACCTGGGTGAGGCGCCGCTTCCGGTAGGGGCGGCGGACCACGATTCGTCGGTGCACCGCTATGCCGCCGCGTACGAACGACTCCGCGACCGATCCGACGAGTATCTGGCAGCCCACGGGGCTCGCCCGAAGGTTCTGCTGATTCCCCTGGGCCCGGTTGCGGAGCACAACGTGCGCACCACCTTCGGCACCAACCTGCTGGCGGCAGGCGGCATCGAGGCGGTCGATCCAGGTCCGCTGCAGGTCGGGACAGGCGAGATCGCTGCGGCAGTGACGGCGGCCGACTCTCCGATCGCCCTGCTGTGCGGTACCGACAAGCGGTATGGCGAAGAGGCGGCGGCCGCGGTGGAGGAGTTACGCTCCACGACGATCGGCACCGTCCTCCTCGCAGGGCCCGAGGGGGCCTTCGCCGACGTGGAGCCGGACAAGCGCCCCGACGGCTTCGTGACGGCAAAGATCGACGCGGTGGCGGTGCTCTCGGAACTTCTGGACATCATCACAGGGAGTGCGAAGTGACTACACGAGACGTCCGCCATGTGATCGGCAGCTTTGCCGACGTGCCTCTGGTGGATCCGGACTTTCCGGCCCCCGAAGGGCCCACCCCCGAGGCGACGGAATCCTTCGTGACCGAATCGGCTGCGGCGAACAACTATTCACCGGAGCAGGTCGTCTGGTCCACACCCGAAGGCATCGACGTCAAACCGGTGTACACCAAGGCCGACCGCGATGCGGTGGCTTCGGAGGGGTACCCCCTCGGCAGCTTCCCGGGTGCCGCGCCGTACCTGCGCGGGCCGTACCCGACGATGTACGTCAATCAGCCGTGGACGATTCGTCAGTACGCAGGTTTCTCCACCGCGGCCGAATCCAATGCCTTCTACCGTCGCAACCTGGCGGCGGGTCAGAAGGGGTTGTCCGTGGCTTTCGACCTCGCGACCCACCGAGGATACGACTCCGACCATCCCCGAGTGCAGGGTGACGTGGGCATGGCGGGTGTCGCGATCGACTCGATCCTCGACATGCGGCAATTGTTCGACCACATTCCGCTCGACAAGGTCAGTGTGTCGATGACGATGAACGGTGCGGTGCTGCCGATTCTGGCTCTCTACGTGGTTGCCGCGGAGGAGCAGGGTGTCGCTCCGGAACAGCTGGCCGGAACCATTCAGAACGACATTCTGAAAGAGTTCATGGTCCGCAACACCTACATCTACCCGCCGAAACCGTCGATGCGCATCATCTCGGACATCTTCGCCTACACCAGCGCGAAGATGCCGAAGTTCAACTCGATCTCCATCTCGGGATACCACATCCAAGAAGCCGGTGCCACAGCCGATCTCGAGCTCGCGTACACCCTCGCGGACGGTGTCGAGTACATCCGTGCTGGCCTCGATGCAGGCATGGAGATCGACAAGTTCGCGCCCCGCCTGTCGTTCTTCTGGGCGATCGGCATGAACTTCTTCATGGAGGTTGCCAAGCTCCGGGCCGGTCGACTGCTCTGGAGTGAGTTGGTCGCCAAGTTCGATCCGCAGTCACCGAAATCGCTGTCCCTGCGCACCCATTCGCAGACATCCGGCTGGTCGTTGACCGCACAGGACGTTTACAACAACGTCTCACGCACGTGCGTCGAGGCCATGGCGGCCACGCAGGGGCACACCCAGTCGCTGCACACGAACGCACTGGACGAGGCGTTGGCGCTGCCGACGGACTTCTCCGCTCGTATCGCCCGGAACACACAGCTTCTGTTGCAACAGGAGTCGGGGACCGTTCGTCCGATCGATCCTTGGGGAGGCTCGCACTACGTCGAATGGCTCACCCACCAGCTGGCGAACAAGGCCCGGGCGCACATCGCGGAGGTCGAAGAGGCCGGCGGTATGGCTCAGGCGATCAGCGAGGGGATTCCCAAGCTTCGCATCGAAGAAGCCGCGGCACGCACGCAGGCCCGCATCGATTCGGGACGCCAGCCGCTGGTGGGTGTCAACAAGTACGTCCCCGACGAACCCGACGAGATCGAGGTTCTCAAGGTCGAGAACTCGCGCGTGCGAAAAGAACAGATCGAGAAGCTCGAACGCCTGCGGGCGGAGCGTGACGAGGCGGCCACGCAGGCGGCACTCGCCGAATTGACCCGTGCCGCGGCGTCGACCGACGGCGGTATGGAGAACAACCTCCTCGCGCTGGCGATCGACGCGGCCCGCGCGAAGGCTACCGGTGGTGAGATCTCAGACGCACTGGAGAAGGTGTACGGCCGCCATCAAGCCGAGATTCGCACCATCAGCGGCGTATACCGCGACGAGGCGGGAAAGGTCGACAACATCACCAAGGCAACGGAACTCGTGGAGAAGTTCGCGGAGGAGGAAGGCCGTCGCCCGCGTGTGCTCATCGCGAAGATGGGGCAGGACGGCCACGACCGTGGACAGAAGGTGATCGCAACGGCATTCGCGGACATCGGATTCGATGTGGACGTCGGACCCCTGTTCCAGACCCCGGAAGAGGTGGCGGCACAGGCCGCGGACAACGACGTGCACGTGGTCGGTGTGTCGTCGCTGGCTGCGGGTCACCTGACCCTGGTGCCGGCGCTGCGGGAGGCATTGGCGGCGGTCGGACGACCGGACATCATGATCGTGGTCGGCGGTGTGATCCCGCCCGGAGATTTCGACGAGCTGTACCGCGCCGGTGCCGCGGCGATCTTCCCACCGGGAACGGTCATCGCGGAGGCGGCGACCGGATTGCTCGAGAAGTTGTCCGCGCAGTTGGGTCACGACTCGAACGGATCCTCGGACTAGCATGGGCCGTCCTCCCGTCGACATCGACGCGTTGGCAGACGCTGTCCGTGGCAACCAGCGCGCCGGCCTGGCGCGGGCCATCACCCTGCTCGAGTCCACGAGAAGCGACCATCGGGATGCGGCGCAACAACTTCTGCTCGAGTTGTTGCCCGAGGCCGGCAATGCCCACCGAATCGGCATCACCGGGGTTCCCGGGGTCGGCAAGTCGACCTTCATCGATGCGCTGGGGATGCACCTGATCGGGAAGGGGCATCGGGTCGCCGTGCTCGCGGTCGATCCGTCCTCCACCCGTACGGGTGGTTCGATCCTCGGCGACAAGACGCGCATGGCAAGGCTCACTGTCGAGAAGGATGCCTACATCCGACCGTCTCCCACGTCGGGCACGCTGGGCGGGGTGGCGAAGGCGACGCGCGAGACCATCGTGCTGCTCGAGGCTGCCGGTTTCGACGTCATTCTCGTCGAGACGGTGGGAGTGGGTCAGTCCGAGGTCACCGTCGCCAACATGGTCGACTGCTTCTGCTTCCTCACCCTGGCGCGGACCGGAGACCAGCTCCAGGGAATCAAGAAGGGTGTTCTCGAGCTTGCCGACCTCGTCGCGGTCAACAAGGCGGATGGTAAGCACGAGCGCGAGGCAAAGGGTGCCGCACGCGAACTGGCGGGGGCACTTCGACTGATTCACCCGCACGACGCCGTCTGGACGCCACCGGTCCTGACGATGAGCGGTCTCGAAGAGATCGGCCTCGAAGAGTTCTGGGACACCGTGCAACGCCATCGGGAAGTGCTCACGGCTGCAGGACAGTTCGAAGAGAACCGTCGACGTCAGCAAGTCGACTGGACGTGGACGATGGTGAACGACCAGCTCCTCCGTCGGCTTTCGTCCAATCCCCGCGTCCGGGAGATCAAAGCCGATGTGGAACAACAGGTGCGGGGCGGGTCGCTCACGGCCGCCCTTGCGGCCTCCGCGATCCTCGATGCGTTCGACTCCGGTGTCTCAACCGACTGATTTGGCGTAACGACCGACGCGGCCGATCAGTTCCTCGAAGAATGCGGCCGGATCGGTCTCGACAGCGACGTCCACGTTGGGCGGGCGCCCCCAGTGTCCGGACCAGTCGGCGACGGTGGTGCCGCGGGTGATCGTGCCCTGCAGTTCGACATCCACGGTTGCCGGTCTCGTCTTCACGATCGACGGGTTCAGGGCCACGGCGGCGGCGAAGGGGTCGTGCATGTGGGCGAGGAATCCTTGATCGTGCGTCCGATGAAACTCCATGTAGAAGCGGATCGCATCCGACAGGTGACGAACTACCGTGTTGTCCGCGAGCGAGCGAACGTCGGAGTCGTCGTCCGGTGAGATGATCTCGTCGGGTGAGCTTCCCGCAGCGTCGGCGAGTCGACGTAAATGGGTCGGCGTCATCTCGATCGTCTCGGTGACGTCGAGTCCGCACACGATGGGTCGCCGATCCGCGGGCAGGCCGACGAAGGCGTCGAACACCTCCTTCGCCGCCTCTGGATCCACCGACACGTTCCACTCGGATGTCGGGGTCGTGTTTCCCGGATGATGGAAAGCGCCGCCCATCACGACCAGGCGGTGCAACAGGTGGGGGAGTCGGGGCTCGTCGCGAAGCGCCAGCGCAAGATTCGTCAATGGACCCGTGACGAGACCGACGAGCTCACCGGGGTGTCGGCGGACCAGGTCGACCCACATGTCGGTCGCTGTTCGGTCGGACAGGCGTCGGCCCGAATCGGGAAGGAGTGCGTGGCCGATACCTTGCGGCCCGTGAGTGTCTTCTGTCGTCCGCAAGGGACACACCAGGGGAATCCGCGCGCCGACTGCCACCTCGATGTCCGGTGCATCGCAAACGCCGAGCCAGTTCAGGTTGTTGGCCGCCACCTGCTCGACCGGAACGTTGCCTGCGGTACACGCGATTCCCAGGATCTCGGCGTCAGGGCTGGCCAGCAGGTACAGCAATGCAAGTGAATCGTCGATCCCGGTATCCACGTCGAGGACGAGTCGTGTGGGTGTCGGTCGGGTGGGGGTCACTGGACGTAGACCGAACCGCGATGGTGTACCGGGAAGTTCACCGATCTGGCGATGAAGCATTTGGCGTTGGCCTTCGGGTGCAAGTGTTCGGCGCGGGCAACCATCGACGGGTCGGCCACCGTGACCTCGGGTTGCAGGACGGCTTCGCTGAATTCGCCCGAGCCGTCCGGGTTCTCGATCATCGTCGCGGCGGGGTGGTCCGTGTACGCCACCACAACGACGCCGGACGCGGCTGCGATGCCCAGGTACCACAGCATGTGGCATTGCGAGAGTGCGGCGAGCAGCAGTTCCTCGGGATTCCATCGCTCGGAATCGCCGAGGAACGACGGGTCGGCGCTGCCGAGGAGATCAGGCTTCCCGCCAGCCGACACGACGTGATCGCGACCGTAGTTGCGATATCCGTCTGTTCCGCTGCCGCGGTCTCCCGTCCAGGCGACGTCGACCGAATAGGTGTGTGACTTCACGCGTTCCATACTGCCCGAAGAATCGAGTACCGCACGGGCTACGGGTCGAGCAGCACGCGGCAGCGCTCGAGAAGAGAGGCACGCAGGACCGCGGAGGTGTCGGCCAGCTCGGTCTGGCGACGAACGTATTCGGCACGGCCGGCGGGCGTTTCGATCGCGATGGGCTCATATCCGTAGTCCATCAGGTCGTAGGGGCTCGCACGCATGTCCAACTCACGCGCCCGAAGGGTGTGTTCGAAGCAGTCCATGATCACGTCCGAATCGACGAGCGGCGCGAGCTTGTACGCCCATTTGTAGAGGTCCATACCAGCGTGAAGGCAACCGGGTTGTTCGCGCTCGATCTGGTCGGAGCGTTCGAGCGGTAGGACGTTGCGGTGAGCCGCTCCGTCGGTGAAGAAGCGAAACGCGTCGTAATGGGTGCACCGCAGATTCATCGATTCGACGACCTCGTCCGTGCCGTCGTGACCGAGCCGAAGCGGGACCTGTTCGTGCCGGATCGTGTCGTCGTCGGTTCGATACACCATCGCCCACTCGTGTAGGCCGAAGCAACCGAGATTCGCGGGCCGATCTGCGGTGGCACGCAGCAGGTCTCGAACGAATCGGACGGTCGGGAGCCGACGGTCACGCATGTCAGGCCCCACCGTGACCGTGTCACCGTCAGCGACGTAACCGCCGTACCGCAGATAATCGTTCGCGCCGCTCCCGGTCAAGGCGTAGCCGTAACCGGGATGCCAACGACGCAGTTGATTGGGACGGTAGCTGTAGTAGGTGAAGAGGAAATCCTGGACCGGATGGGACACACCCGCAGCGCGTCGGTCGAGAATCGGACCGATCACCGAGGCCACTCTGGCGCGGTGACGGTCGCGGCGATCGTTCCAATCGTCGACGTCGAGCACCGTAGTGGCCTCGGTGGATCCGCTGGTCGTCACTTCGGTGCGTTCCTCCCCGGATTCACACCCTTGACGCGGTGCGTGCCGTCTCGGACGGTCCCGACGTACTCTTCCACCAGATCCTCGAGGGCGATGATGCCGACGACCGACCTGGTGGTGCCGTCGATCACCGCCCCCAGGTGTGCGCCGGCCCGCCGCAGTCCCGCCAACGCATCGGACATGGGCATCCCGAAGGACAGCCGGGGGAGGGGGCGGATGTCCTCCGTGGGAATGACCGTGTCCGGGCCCGCCGACTCGTCGAGGATGTCGTCGAGTACATCCTTGAGGTGCAGGTAGCCCATCGGGGGGCGATTCGAGTCCCGCACGGGGTACCGCGAGTAGCCGGTTTCGATCACTGCCTGCTCGATGTCGCCGAGCCGAGTGCCGCCGTCGACGAGTGGTACGGTCCGCACCTGCGCGAGCGGAATCATCACCTCTCCCACGGTGCGGTCGGCCGTTTCCAGGGCCTGAGTCAGTCGACGGTGTTCCTCGGCGTCGATCAGGCCTTCGGAACGTGATTCACCGATCATCTCGGACAGTTCCACCGTCGAGACGGTCACGTCGAGTTCGTCCTTGGGCTCCACCCGGAACATCCGAAGCGTCAGGTTCGCTGCCAGGTTGTAGAACGCGATGATCGGCCGCGCGATCTTGATGAACATCAGGTGCACCGGAACCAGCAACATCGCGGTCTTCTCAGGTCCGGCCAGTGCGATGTTCTTGGGCACCATCTCACCGAGCAGGATGTGCAACACCACGACCAGTGAGATCGCGACGGTGAACGACACCGGATGAAGGAAGCCGTCGGGAAGTCCGATCGCGTGCAGCGGTACCTCGAGCAGGTGTGCGATCGCCGGCTCGGCGACCTTACCGAGCAGAATCGAACAGATCGTGATGCCGAGTTGAGCGGCTGCAAGCATGAGCGACAGATGCTCACCGGCCGCGATGACGGCGACCGCCCGCTTCTTGCCCTGAGCGACAAGCGCTTCGAGTCGGTCACGGCGGGCAGAGATGAGCGCGAACTCTGCGCCCACGAAGAAGGCGTTTCCGGCGAGCAGCACGAAGGTCAGGAGAACTCCGAACACGTTATTCATCGGACTCTCCTGTTTCCGCCGAGGTAGGCGGGACCGGTACCAGAATCACCCGGTCGATACGACGGCCGTCCATGTGGGTGACCGTCGCGACCCAGCCGCCGGCTCGCGGACTCTGGTCCGTGGTGGGTAGTTCGACGCTGTCACCCTCGACCGGAATGCGTCCGAGGTGAGTCAGAACGAGGCCGCCCAGTGTGTCGTATTCGCCTTCCGGAGCCGCATAGCCGGTGGTGTCGGACACCTCGTCGATGCGCATCAGTCCCGAGCAGGACCAGCCGTCTCCGGCGCGTTGCACGTCGACCTCGGGTTCGTCGTGCTCGTCACGGACGTCTCCGAGGATTTCCTCGATCAGGTCCTCCATGGTGACCATGCCGGCCGTCCCGCCGTACTCGTCCACGACGAGGGCAACCTGCATACCGTCCGCACGAACGCGTTCCATGACCGAATCGCCGTCGAGACTCGACGGCACGATCGGCACCTTCTGCGCGAGAGTGTTCAGCCTCGCGGTGCGACGCCGTTCGGCCGACACCGTGAATGCGTGCTTGATGTGGACCACACCTACGGTGTCGTCGAGATCGCCGTCCACGATGGGGAATCGAGAGAATCCGGTCTGTGAGGCGAGGTCGATGAGGTCGGCGACGGTGTCCGTGGTGGCGAGGGTCTCGATCTTCACCCGCGGTGTCATCAACTCTTCAGCGGATCGGTCTCCGAAGCGGAGGGACCGATTGACCAGCAGCGCAGTCTCCTCGTCGATCGCGCCCCGTTCTGCGGAAGTGTCGACGAGCGAACCGAGTTCCTGCGGTGAACGAGCGGAACGGAGTTCGTCGGCGGGCTCGATTCCCAATTTGCGGACCATCCAGTTGGCGGTGCCGTTCAACCCGTTGATCGCCCATTTGAACACTGCCGAAAACGCCGAGTGGATTCCTGCCGTGGAACGCGCGACCGGCAACGGGTGCGCGATGGCCAGGTTCTTCGGGACGAGTTCGCCGTAGATCATCGAGATGGACGTCGCAATCACGAGCGCAAGGACGAGTGAAGTCGCAGAAGCGGCGGATTCACCGACACCGACTGCGGTGAGGAGAGGGGTGATGAATCGGGCCAGGACCGGTTCCGCCAGATAACCCGTGATCAGGGTCGTGATCGTGATGCCCAACTGTGCGCCGGACAATTGGAACGACAGCGTGCGGTGGGCGCGCTGAACCTGACGCGAACGGCGGTCGCCATCGCGTGCTGCCGTATCGACGGTGCTGCGCTCGAGGGCGGTGAGCGAGAACTCGGCGGCCACGAACAGGGCCGTCCCCGCAGTGAGGGCGACGAACCCCACCAGACTCAGAATGGTGAAGAGCACGTTCATCGGGGATCACCGGCCACATCGACAGGGTGGACGGGGAACGCAGAATGGAGTGCGCCGGGATGGATTCCCGGCCTGGTAGAGGACCCCTCCGGTCCGGACGAATCGGTATCGGCCTCGGCCGGTACGGACCCGGGGGACACAACTACCTCGGGCGCACTGCCGACCTCCGGGGAGGTGGCGACGGCTGCAAAAGTGGGTGCCGCGGGCACCTGATTCCTTCCTGTCATGCTCGACCGGGAACGATCCTCGACGGGATCGCATCCGATGACGAGACCGAACGTGGAATCGCTGCCGGGTTCGACAGCGATTTCAGCAGACCATGCTACCGAGGGCCGCCCGATTCTGTGGTTTCGGGCGGACCTGTTTCGGCGATCGCGGAGGTCACCAACCCGACGGGAGTGGGCGCCCTTCCGCGAATCCGGCGGCGGACTGAATGCCGAGCACCGCCTTTTGGTGCAGCTCCTCGAGATTGCGTGCGCCCGCATATGTGCAGGTGCTGCGGACACCGGAGCAGATGTGGTCGATCAGGTCCTCGACACCGGGGCGTTCGGGATCGAGGCGCATGCGCGAACTCGATATCCCCTCTTCGAACAGTGCCTTGCGGGCGCGGTCGAAGGCGCTGTCGGTAGCCGTACGTGCGGCAACCGCCCGCTTCGACGCCATACCGAAACTCTCCTTGTAGGCGTATCCGGTCCGATCGACGTGGAGGTCGCCCGGAGACTCGTACGTGCCGGCGAACCATGAACCGATCATGACGTTGGATGCACCGGCGGCGAGTGCCAGCGCAACGTCACGCGGGTGGCGTACCCCGCCGTCGGCCCACACGTGCACGCCCAACTCGCGGGCAGCGGCCGCGCACTCGCGTACCGCCGACAGCTGGGGGCGGCCCACCCCGGTCATCATGCGAGTCGTGCACATCGCACCCGGACCGACACCGACCTTCACGATGTCCGCACCGGCCTCGACCAGATCGCGGGTACCTGCCGCCGACACCACGTTGCCCGCCACGATCGGAACGCCGATATCGGCCGCCTTCAGGGTGCGAAGCGCGTCGATCATCTTCTGTTGATGCCCGTGTGCGGTATCGAGAACCAGAAGGTCGGCACCGACCTCGACCAGTGCCTTCGCCTTGGCGGCGACGTCACCGTTCACTCCGACTGCCGCAGCAACACGGAGAGCGCCGTTGGTATCGACGG
This sequence comes from Rhodococcus sp. NPDC058521, assembly GCF_042719695.1. Taxonomy (NCBI): domain Bacteria; kingdom Bacillati; phylum Actinomycetota; class Actinomycetes; order Mycobacteriales; family Nocardiaceae; genus Rhodococcus; species Rhodococcus sp. NPDC058521. The sequence goes on along the minus strand of NZ_JBHXNL010000004.1, from coordinate 206,797 downwards.
CCGGGTCGTAAATCCCCGCGCGGACCGCGCCGGTTCGGGTCAGCACACCGGCGAGCGTTCCGTCGTCGTGGACGAGTACGGCAATCGGGTCGTGCCGGGACTCGAGAAGCGCGAACACCTCACGCGAGGACGCCGTCACCGGTGCGGTGGCGAAGTCACGGATGGCGACGGCATCGAGCCGGGTGAACCGGTCCACGTCCGTGCACGCGGCTTCGGTGACGACGCCGACGGGGCGGTCGTCCTGGACTACGACCACGGCACGGTGAGCCCGCTTCGAGATCAGCGCGAGGGCATCCGACACCGCCGCGTCGGGGCCCAGCGTCACGGGGGTGTCGGCCACGAGGTTGCGGCTCTTGACGAACGACACGGTCTCGGCGACGGCATGTGCAGGAAGGTCCTGGGGCAGGACCACCAATCCGCCACGACGCGCCACGGTCTCCGCCATTCGCTTACCTGCGACGGCCGTCATGTTGGCGACGACGATCGGAATCGTCGTGCCCGATCCGTCGGCGGTCGCAAGATCCACGTCGAAACGTGAGGTGACCTCGGTGTGGTTGGGGACGAGGAAGACATCGTCGTACGTGAGGTCGTACTGAGGGGCATGCCCTTCGAGGAAGTTCACGAGTCACGAGGCTACAGAGGAGCGCGCCCCCGCGCTCGGCCCTGTGGGCGATTCCGCGCGAGACAGTCCGATCGTCGTAACCAACATGACAGCGACCGCCACCAGAACGAGCACGAGACCGAATCCGTCGGTCCGAAGCCGCTCGTCCAGAACGGTGATTCCCAGGAACACGGCGGCAATCGGCTCACCGATCGTCAGAGCGGGGAGCGACGCCGAGAGCGGGCCCACCTGAAATGCGCGTTGCTGCAGGTAAACGCCCACGACTCCGGATACAAGGAGGGTCCATACCTGCCAGCTCGTCACGACGCCCCACAACCCGTGGGACAGGAGTTCGACGACGTACTTCGTGAGCGCAACGGCGACTCCGTAGCAGATTCCGGCAGCGGCCCCCAGCGCCAAGGCACGCCAGCCGGCGGAGATCGGTGCGAGTCCTGCGGAGACCGACGCGACGATCACGACCAGGACAATCGAGAGCGGGACCAACCATTCGTGAGCGGGAGCGTCGATGTTGCCCTCGGTCGGATCACCGACCACGAGAAACACGGCGAGCGACACGCTGAGACCGACCGCGAGAATCCACGTGGCGCGCGTCATCCGATGCGATCCGAATCGAGCGGACAACGGCAACGCGAACAGCAGCGACGACACCAAGAGGGGTTGAACCAACATCACGGAACCGAGCGACAGGGCCACGACCTGCATCAGGTAGCCGCCTCCGTCGCCGATCACACCTGCCCACCACCGGGGGCTGCGGACGAGCGCGGAGACGAGGGCGTCTCCTTCCGGAACCTGCGCGGCAGCGGACTGTTGAGCGACCGACGCGCAGGCGAAGAGCAACGCCGCGACCAGCGCGCATCCGACCGCGACCAGGGAGAAACTCACCGGTCAAGTGTGGCACCTTCGTCAGTTGCGACAGGGGCATTCCGGGTAGACCGAGTTCAGCGCGGGCCGCGGCGTCTTCGGCCTCGGCTCGATCCGTATCGGGTCGAGCCGAGGCCGCCACGGGACGTCGCGGCCCGGCGTCGAGCGTCCTTGCCCGCGCCGCGAGCGTCGCGCCCTGACCTCGGCGTCGACGGCGGAGAGGACGAGGGAACCGGGACAACGGGAGTCCCGCTCGGGCTTCGTGCACCGGTGATCGTGCGCAGGCGCTCACCGCCCGGTGCGACGTCGAAACCGATGATGTCGACACCGGCCCGGTCGAGCATTCGGGTGACGAGGGGGAGTTCGTCCTCGGTGACCAAGGTGACCACGGTGCCGGCCTCACCGGCGCGAGCCGTGCGACCTGCGCGGTGCACGTAATCCTTGGACTCGAGGGGCGGGTCGACATGGACGACCAGCGATACGTCGTCGACATGGATTCCGCGAGCCGCTACATCCGTGCAGACGAGTACGCCCGACGGGTCCTGAGCGAACGAGGACAACGTCTGGTTTCGGTGAGTTTGCGTCTTCTCGCCGTGCAGTGCGCCCGCGGGCACACCGACACCGCGTAACCGAGCCGCCAGATCGTCGACCCCTTCGCGGGTACGCACGAAGAGAAGCGTGCGCCCGGCCCTCGAGGCGATCTCGGCGACGACGGCTTGTTTCTCCGAGCGGACCACGTGGAAGAGAAAGTGCGTCATCTCGGGCACGTTGGCTTGCACGGCCGAAGTCGTGTGCAAGATGGGGTCCCGAAGGTAGCTGCCTATCAAAGCGTCGACCGCGTCGTCCAATGTTGCCGAGAACAGCAGACGCTGGCTGCCGACCGCAGTGGCATCGAGGACCGTGCGGATCTGCGGGACGAATCCCAACTCGGCCAGGTGGTCGGCCTCGTCGACAGTGGTGATCGTTATCGCGTCGAGGGAGATCGATCCCTTGTCGAGATGATCGACGAGCCTTCCGGGGGTGGCCACCACGACATCGACACCTCGGGTGAGGCGGTCGATCTGACGTTTCAACGGGACGCCGCCGACCAGTGCAGCGACTCGTACCCCCACGGACCGCGCCGGCTCTTCCAGGTCGCGTTCGATCTGCAGCGCAAGTTCGCGCGTCGGCGCGAGAATCAACCCACGCGGACAGCTCGGGCGGCTGGCAGAGCCACGAAGCCGCACCAACATCGGCAGACCGAAGGCGAGCGTCTTGCCCGACCCTGTGGGACCTCTGCCGAGGACGTCACGGCCCGCGAGAACATCGGGAATGGTGGCCGTTTGAATGGGAAAGGGGGAGTGGACGCCCACTCCGCGCAGGGCGTGCACCATCACGGCGGGGAGGCCGAGCGAGGCGAACGACACGTCCGGATCGCTCACGGTCGAAGACTTCGCGTCGAGGCACACCGGCCGGACACCCACGCAGGTGTCCGGCCGGTGTGCGTGAGTGGCTCGATCAAGCCTTGACCTCGGAGCGGTCGCCACTCCACAACGTGTGGAACTTGCCTTCTGCATCCGTCCGCTCGTAGGTGTGAGCGCCGAAGAAGTCTCGCTGCCCCTGCGTCAGAGCAGCAGGCAGACGCTCGGCGCGCAGCGCGTCGTAGTAGGACAGCGAGGAGGCGAAGGCCGGCACCGGAATGCCCAGCAGGGTCGCGGTCGACACCACGCGACGCCAGCTGTCTATCGCCGTCTCGATGGCGTGTCGGAAGTACGGCGCCAGAATCAGGCTGGGCAGTTGCGGGTTCTCGTCGTACGCATCCTTGATCCGGTTGAGGAAGCGGGCACGAATGATGCAGCCGCCGCGCCAGATGGTGGCCAGATCGGCCGGGTTGACGTCCCAGCCGTATTCGGCGCTACCGGCCGCAATCTGGTCGAATCCTTGCGCGTACGCAACGACCTTCGACGCATACAGGGCCTGGCGAATGTCCTCGGTGAACCCTGCGGCGTCGGCGGGCCGGTCGGCGAGGGTGCCCGAAGCCAGGCCCACTGCAGCCTTTCGCTGCGCACGGGAGCCGGAAAGTGCACGCGCGAACACCGCCTCGCCGATACCCGTCACGGGAACACCGAGATCGAGGGCGGATTTCACGGTCCATCGTCCCGTGCCCTTCTGCTCGGCCGCGTCGACGATCACGTCGACCAGGGCCTTTCCCGTCTTGGCATCCTTCTGCCGCAACACCTCTGCGGTGATCTCGACGAGGTAGCTCTCGAGATCACCGGAGTTCCACTCGGTGAACACGTCCGCGATCGCATCCGCGTCGTAACCGAGCGCGTCACGGAACAGGTTGTAGGCCTCGCCGATGAGCTGCATGTCGGCGTACTCGATGCCGTTGTGGACCATCTTCACGAAGTGTCCGCTGCCGTCGGGGCCGATGTGGGTGCAGCACGGGGTCCCGTCGACCTGCGCCGCCACCGACTCGAGCAGCGGGCCGAGTGCCTCGTACGACTCCTTGGGGCCGCCCGGCATGATGGCGGGCCCGTTCAGAGCGCCCTCCTCACCACCGGAGATGCCCGCGCCCACGAAGTGCAAACCACGCTCACGCAACGCTGCTTCACGCCGAATCGTGTCCGTGTACAGCGCATTTCCGCCGTCGATGATGATGTCACCGGTCTCCATGGCACCCGCGAGTTCCTCGATCACCGCGTCGGTGGCATCACCGGCCTTCACCATGATCAGCACACGACGGGGCTTCTCCAATGCGGCGACGAACTCCTCGATCGACTCGGTTCGCACGAAGTCGCCTTCGGCGCCGTGTTCCGCGATGAGCGCATCGGTCTTGGCGACACTTCGGTTGTGCAATGCAACGGTGTGACCGTTACGTGCGAAGTTGCGCGCGATGTTGGATCCCATGACGGCCAGGCCCGTGACGCCGATCTGGGCGCGGGCCGCCTCCGTGTTGTTGTTCGTCATACCTACAGCTTTCCCCTTCGTTCCTGGGAGTCGAAACCGGGCTGGGAAACTCTTCGCTCGATCATCGGATGATCAATTGTCGTGATCCAGCCAAACACACCCGGACGCGAAGGGGAACGGAGCTGCAGACCCTCACATGGCCGCGGACCGTCAGCTGCGGCGCGAACGGGCCGGTCCGTCGAAACCGTCATAGCTACGACGCTCCGTACGGCTACGGAAACCGCCACTCGCGTTGCCCGAGGGCCGGCTCTCGCGTCGAGCGTCCGTGCGCCGGTCCCTGGTGTCGCGTTCACCGAACTCGCGACGCGGCGGACGGCCGTCGAATCCGCGTGGGCCGCCCGAACGCTGCTCGTCGCGGAACCCGCCACGGTCCGACGCCCCGAACTCGCGGCGCGGAGCGCGGTCGTCCCGGCGCGGTCGGTCGTCGCGGAAGCCGCGATCACTCTGTGCGGGCCGGTCGTCACGACGCGGGCGATCATCGCGGCGCGGACGATCGAAGTCCCGACCGGAGCGGTCACCGAAATCACGGCGGGGCCCGCGGTCGTCGAACCGGCGTGGCCCGCCCTCGCTGCGGCCCTGGAATCCGCCGCGACTGCCGCCGAAACTCTTACCGGAACGATCGCCGAAATCACGGCGAGGTCCGCGATTGCCGAACGATCGGTCGCCGCGGCCCGCGCGTTCCCGGATCGGTTCGCCGCTCGGAGCCTTTGCTCCGGTGATGGTGGACAGCTTCTCGTCGCCGGGCCTCACAGGTACGGCGGTGGCGTCGACGCCGGCCATCCCGGTGAGGCGACGGAAGGTGCGCTTCTGATTGGGAAGCACGATGGCGACCACGGTGCCCTTCTCGCCTGCGCGGGCCGTACGTCCGGCTCGATGCAGGTAGTCCTTGTGGTCGGCCGGCGGATCGACGTGCACGACCAGGTCGATTCCGTCGACGTGGATACCGCGGGCCGCAACGTCCGTGGCCACCAGAACCGGCGTTCGGCCCGTCTTGAAACGCTCGAGTACGCGAGTGCGCTGGTTCTGCGCCTTACCGCCGTGGAGCGCTTCTGCTGCCACCCCGACCGCCCGCAACCGCTCGGTGATGCCCTCGCAACCGAGTTTGGTACGCGCGAACATGATCGTGCGGCCGTCACGGGCACCGATCTCCGCGAGCACGTCGTCCTTCTGACCGCGGTCGACGAGGAGCACGTAGTGATCCATCGTGTTCACGCTCGCGCGGCCGTCCGCAGTGGAGTGCTGTACGTGGTCCGGAAGGAACTGCCGAACGAGCGACTGAACCTCGCGGTCGAGAGTCGCGGAGAAGAGCATCCGCTGACCGTCGGCGGGTGTTTCACCCAGGATCGAGCGAACCTCCGGGAGGAAGCCCATGTCGGCCATCTGATCGGCCTCGTCGAGCGCGGTGATCTCGATCGCGTCGAGCACACAGGTGCCCTGGCGCAGATGATCACCGAGGCGACCCGGGGTGGCGACGAGAATGTCGACGCCACGGCGGAGCTGCTCGACCTGCTTGCCGAAAGGAGTGCCGCCGACCGCGGGGCGGACGGTCACCCCGAGCACACCCGCGTACGCGCCGAGGGAATCGACCACCTGGAAAGCCAGTTCACGGGTGGGAACCAGTACCAGCGCACGGGGGCGCTTGGCAGCGGGCCGGACCTCGTGGCGGGCAAGGCGCGCCAACATCGGAAGTCCGAACGCGAGGGTCTTTCCGGAACCGGTCTGAGCCCTGCCGAGAACGTTCTTCCCGTTCAGGGCATCGGGCACCGACAGCGCTTGGATCGGTGAGGGAGTGGTGATGGAGTTCTTGGCGAGCGCCCGCACGAGCGGCGCGGGCAGTCCGATGTCGGCGAAGGTCACTTCGGCATCGGAGCTGGTGGAAGTTTCGACTGCCACATCGAGGGTGTCGTGGGCAGCATTGGTCTGGACAGCGTTGGTCACGCGGAAGGTACCTCTCCGGGCATAGGGCGCGTCGCGGAGCGGGGCTGTACGGATGCAGCCGGCACAAAGGGACGAGCCAGGGCACATGTCACCTGGTCAATCCGTTCACGCACACGCACGCACTTGGGCGTGGATGCGAGGAATTGGGCTGTGTGCCGTTTCGATTTCGATGGATCGCTCTGGCGACCGCAATTCAGTGTACGGGACGCGCGAGACTGCCACGAACGATCGGATTGTGACCTGAGCTACTTCTCAGTGACTGCCGCCGAAGAGTCGGCTCAGTTCCACTAGCCACGGCACTGCGACGGCCACGGTCGGAATCACCAGGATCGCCGCGGACGCCGCGTAGGCACCGACTGCGATACGTCGATCAGGCCCATCGGCCGCCAGACGCTGGACGCGGATCAGGGTGCTGGGGCCGCCGACGGCCATTGCGCCTCGAGGCGCCGTGGATCCCGAGCAGGCGACGAGGGCGCGTGCGAGCGCCGTCGGGCTGGATGCGCGCACCGCCGAGTCGTCGGCGAGCATCTCTACGAGCAATTGCACCGACCCCAGTGCCGACTTGCTCCTCACGATGGTCGGAAACGCGGCGTTCACTGCTGTGAACGCCTCCAGCACGAGGTCGTGCCTGGCACGGAGATGAGATCGTTCGTGACGGAGAATCGCTTTGATTTCGGCGTCCCCGAGATTCGTGAACGTGCCCTGACTCAAGACAACCCGTTGACGGATGCCGGGAAGGCAGTAGGCGATCGGTTCGGTCACGTCGATGACCCGAAGATCGGGCGTGCGCGCGTGCGGCGACTGCGTATCGCAGTGATCGAGAAGGTCGACCAACATGCGGTGGTGGGCTCGCCGCCTTCGGGTGCGCACACCGACCTGCACTATAGAGAAGATCAGCTTGGCGCCGATCAGCAAGGTCAGAGCGAACACCACCACGTACAGGGTCCAGAGGGGCAGACCCAGCGCTTCGATCTCCGCGGTGGGTGCGGTGGTGGGTCGTCCGTCCGGGCCGGGAACCAGCAGTTGGCTGGCGATCGCGAGGCCGGAACTGAAGGCGGACAAGACGGCGGCAAGTGCCACCGCCTGCCAGAGGACGAGTGCGGCGCGGGGAGCTCGATAGGGCCACTCGGCGCGGCTGAGCAGTGCCGGCACAGGGCCGGCGAGCAGCAACGCGAGTACTCCGAATACCAGTGCGGTGGTGGCGTTCATGTCCTACACATCATGCATGAACGAGGTCAGCTCGCGCGAACACTTCCGGTGGCGTCCCCGCCGTTGGCACGCTCCTTGGCCTCGAGTGCGGCGAGCGCGCCGCGAAGTGCGTCGGCTTCGTCCGCTCCGACCTGCTCGACGAAATGAACGAGGGCGGCTGCGCGACTTCCCGACTGGTCTGCCTGCTGCAGCGCGTCGACCATCAGGCTGGCGACGAGTTCTTCACGCTGATGCACAGGCAGGTAGCGGTGTGCGCGGTCGTCACGCTGTTGAATGACGAGATGCTTCTTCGCGAGACGCTGTAGAACGGTCATCACGGTCGTGTAGGCGAGCTCTCGACGGGCAGCGAGAGCCTCGTGCACCTGTCGCACCGTTTGGGCTTCGGGAGCAGACCACAGATGCTCCATCACCGCGCGTTCGAGTTCACCGAGTCCAGCCATGATTCGATTCTACGGAACCAACGACACAAATTCGTACTACCCGTGGTAGTAACCGCCTGGCACGGGGTGTGGTAATGGTCATAGCCGTCGTTGTACCGAGAGTGCCGTGACGGGCCGACGTGACGTATTCGGAAGGCGGGCGGGATGACGAATCGAGTTGCGATCGGGCGATGGACCACCTCGGGCTGGTCGGCCGTCCGTCGCGCGCCCGTCAGCGTCGTGGCCCTGGTCGTGATCTGGGTACTGGGACTCGCGACCTCGAGCATCGTCGAAGGGCCCTCACACGCGCTGGGTCGCGACATCGGCCTCGGGGTCGTCGGCATCGAGCACCTCGAGGTGTGGGGTCTGATCACCTCCGCGTTCTGGGCGTCGGGCTGGGCCTCCTATGTGGGCATCACAATCCTGATCGTCGCGGTCTCGGTGCCGGTCGAACGACGAATGGGATCGGTGCGATTCCTGATTGCCGCACTGACCACCCAGATCGCCGGAGCTCTCTGCGCGGTCACCCTCGCCGCGGTCGCGAAGACCGTGGATTCCGACTGGGGCTTCGAACTGCACATCGGATACGCCGTCGGCGCCGGCGGGTGGATCGTGGGCACACTGATGGTCGCCACGGCGAACATGGACACCCTGTGGCGCCGCCGCATCCGTGTCGGTGTACTCGCCCTCACTATCGTCTCGGCGTTGTTCGGCGGTCATCTGATCGACCTGATCCGCCTCGCCGCCGCAGTGGTCGGACTGCTCGCCGGTCCGTGGATCGTCGGACGTTCCGCACGTGGCCCACGGATCGCAGGAACCAGGCGAGAGGGTCGGATGCTCGTCGCCATCGTCGTCGCGGCAAGCGCGATCGGTCCGGTTCTCGCAGCCCTGTCGAGCGATGCGATCGGCCCCTTGGCGGTGCTGCGGGACCTCGTCCGGGGCGTGCCGTGGAGTGCTCCCGAAGTCAGGGAACTGTGTGAGCAGTCGGCCACGGATCCGGATTGCCGCCGCGGTCTTCTCGAACTTCGCCTGTCCGGGGTGGGGCCCACTCTGCTGAGCCTCGTGCCCTCACTGTTCCTGCTCGTACTCAGCGACGGTTTGCGGCGTGGCCGGCGGTTCGCCTGGTGGGGAGCCGTCCTGGCACAGTGCGTGTTGCTGGCCCTGTCCGCGGCGAACTTCGTTTTCCGATACCTGGATTCGGTCGACGAGGACACCCTGTTCTACGGACTCGCCGATCCGACCGTCTACCGCACGCTGATGCCGTTCCTCACACCGCTTGCCGTGCTCGTCGTTCTGCTGGCCACCCGCCGCTGGTTCGGAGTTGCGGCGCCACGCCACACGTACCGCAACCTCACCGGCGTCGTCGTAGCGGTGGCAGTCGCGCTGTGGGCGATGTACGCCGCTGGCGGGTTCCTCGCACGCTCCGGGTTCGACCCGCGGCCGTCGTTCACGACGTTGGTGGCGGACTTCCCCGAACGTCTCGTGCCACCGGTGTACCTGCAATGGCTCGACCCCCGACTGCTTCCGGTGAACGTTCCGGCCACCGTGCTGTACGAGTGGACCGGTGTCGCCTTCTGGCTGGTGGTCATCGCGCTGATCGGGACCACGTTTCTGCGACCCGCCATGGAGGGCACCGACGCCGAGGACCGCGATCGTGCCCGGGACATGCTTCGCAACGGCACCGGCAGCCCGCTGTCCTGGATGACCACCTGGTCCGGAAACAGTTACTGGTTCGCACCGGAAGGTCGCGGTTTCGTCGCCTATCGGGTGCTCGCCGGAGTGGCGCTGACGACAGGTGACCCGGTGGGTCCACCGGGTCGCACGTCCGAGCTGGTCGAGGGATTCGCCGAGTTCGCTGCCGAGAACGGCTGGACCCCGTGCTTCTACTCGGTGACGGAGTCGGTACGCAGGGCGAGTGATGCACTCGGGTGGAGTTCGATCCAGGTTGCCGAGGAAACCGTTCTGGATCTCGGCTCCGTTGCGTTCACCGGCAAGAAGTTCCAGGACGTTCGAACTGCCCTGAACAAGGCCCAGAAGTCCGGAATCACGGCCGAATGGGTCCGGTTCCCGGACGCTGCCATGGGCATCACCGATCAGATCACCGCCATCTCCGAGGAATGGGTCGCGGACAAGGGCATGCCGGAAATGGGGTTCACCCTCGGTGGCCTGGACGAGGTCGACGACGCCCAGGTGCGCTGTCTCATCGCGGTGGACGAGGACCGAACGGTGCACGGAGTGACATCGTGGCTCCCCGTCCACCGGGACGGTCGAGCCGTGGGCTGGACGCTGGACTTCATGCGCCGACGGTCGAACGGGTTCCGTCCCACCATGGAGTTCCTCATCGCATCCGCCGCACTGAGTCTCGAAGAGGAGGGCTTCGAATTCCTCAGTTTGTCGGGTGCCCCGCTCGCCAAGATGGACCCGGAGTCCACCGGCGTCGACGGCGCATTCGCAGCCATGATGGACAACCTTCTCGACGTGCTCGGGCGCACCCTCGAGCCGGTCTACGGTTTCCGGTCGCTACTGGCATTCAAGTCCAAGTTCCAGCCGCGGTACGTACCGATGTACATGACCTTCGCCGACCCGGCCGCGCTGCCCAGCATCGGTAGCGCAGTGGGACGCGCGTACCTACCGGAGGTGTCGATGAGTCAGAGCGTGACCCTGTTACGCACTCTCGTCGCTCGCGGGAAGTGATTCGTTCGCTGCACGTTCGGGCCCACCGACCCGTCCGTACACGTGACGGGTGCCGATGGGAACGATGAGGGGACGGTCGGAGACCGGATCGGGAATGACAGAGGCCTCCAGTCCGAAGACCTCGAGCAGAAGTTCGCTGGTGATGATGTCCTGCGGGGGGCCGGAGGCCACGATCGCTCCCTCGGACATCACGACGAGCTGATCGCTGTAGCGAATTGCGAGATTCAGATCGTGCAGGACCATGATCACCGTGCGCCCGAGTTCGGCGTGCATGCGATCGACCAGGTCGAGGACCTCGATCGAATGCGCAAGGTCGAGGTAGGTCGTCGGTTCGTCGAGCAGCAGGATGTCGGTGCCCTGCGCCAATGCCATCGAGATCCACGCACGCTGTCGTTGTCCGCCGGACAGTTGGTCGACGGGCCGGTCCGCAAGTTCGGCGACCCCGGTGAGTGCCAACGCCTCGGCGACTTCGGCTTCGTCGTCGGACGACCACTGCCGGATCCACGACTGATGCGGGTGGCGGCCACGCGCAACGAGGTCACCCACGGTCAGCCCCTCGGGGGCCACCGGTGACTGGGGCAGCATGCCCAGGGTGCGGGCCACATCCTTGGTGCGCATACGCCCGATGGTCTTGCCGTCGAGTGCCACGGTCCCGGCCTTGGGCTTGAGGAGTCGACCCAGGGCGCGCAGCACGGTCGACTTCCCGCACCCGTTCGGCCCGATCACCGTGGTGATGACCCCGGTGTGCACTGCGAGATCGAGACCGTCGACGACGGTACGGTCGCCGTATCCCAGGGTCAGACCATCGGCGACGAGCCGGGGCGGGATGTGCGCGGTCATGCGGACACCTTCCGATTGTTGCGAACGAGCAGATAGAGCAGGAACGGTCCACCGATGGCGGAGGTCACGATGCCGACCGGTAGTTCCACCGGTAGCAGAGTGCGTGCGACGACGTCGCTTCCCACCACCAGAACGGCGCCGGTGAGCGCGGACGCGATCATCGGGGGACCGGGGGAGCGGACCAGCCGCAACGCCAGTTGTGGCGCGGCGAGAGCGACGAACCCGACCGGGCCGGCTGCCGCGGTTGCCACGGCGGCGAGAGCGACGGACGCCAACAGCAACCGTGTCTGTGCACGATTCGTGTTGACGCCGAGCGACGCGGCATTGTCGTCGCCCAAGCGCAGGGCTCCGACGGTGAAGGTGGAGATCACCACGAGCACACCGAGCACGACGACGGCGATCGCCACAGGCCACATCTGATCCCAGCTGGCGCCGTTGAGCGAACCGTTCAACCACACCTGGGCCCGGGACACGTCGTCGATGTCGGCGGAGATGAGGAGCCATCCGACCGTGGCGACGAGCATCGCGTTGATACCGATTCCGATGAGGATCAGTCGGAACCCTTCGATTCCGCCTTTCCATGCCAGGAGGTAGATCACGATCGCGGTGAGGAACCCTCCGCACAGGGCTGCCATCGGAATCCCGAGGAGAGCGAGGAGCCCGACGAAGCTGCCGCCACCGCCGAGCACGATGAGCGCAACGGCGCCTGCGCTGGCACCGGCGGTGATTCCGAGAATGTCCGGGCTGGCGAGCGAGTTTCGGGCGATCGACTGTGTCAGGGCACCGGACAAGCCGAGAGCGACACCGATCAACAGACCCGTGAGGGACCGGGGGAGACGCAGGTCCATGACGATGAAGTTCTGAGCCTTCGTCCCGCCGCCCACCAAGACGGATGCGACCTCGGGAATCGACAGGTCGTAATCACCGCGTCCGATGTTGATGCACAGGAGCAGCAGGAGTGCGACCAGCAAGGCGACGTTGACGCCGATCATGAACGGCCGGAAGACCAGCGACACGGGTCCGATACGGAACGGTGGCCTCGACGGCACGCCTTCGGGCGGTGTGGAGTCGAGGCTGGTCTTGGATACGACGGTCACAGGCCGACCAACTTTCGGCGGCGAACGAGGGCTATGAAGAAGGGAGCGCCGAAGATGGCGAGGACGATGCCAACCTGGAGTTCACCAGGGCGAACCACCACGCGCCCGATCACGTCGGCCGTTACGAGCATGATGCCGCCCAGCAGACCCGCGTACGGCACCAACCAGCGATAGTCCGGCCCCGTGATGGCGCGTGCCACGTGCGGTACCACCAGGCCTATGAAGGCGATCGGACCGCATGCAGCGGTGGCGGCGCCGGTGAGGAGCGTGATGGCGATGATGCCGAGCGTGCGGCTTACGGCGATGTTGGTACCCAACCCACGCGCGACGTCCTCTCCGAGACTGAGCACGTTGAGGCTCGGTGTGCTGGCGACGGCGATGACCAGGCCTAGGACGAGGAATGGCAGCACCTGCCACAGAATGTCGTAGCCACGTCCACTGACCGAGCCGACGACCCAGAAGCGGTACCCGTCGAGACTCTGCTGATCCATGATCAGGATCGCGTTCGTCATGGCCTGCAGGAAGAAGGCAACGGCTGCACCGGCCAGGGCGAGACTCAGAGGACTGGCACCGCCGTTACCTATCGACGACATACCGAAGACGACCACGCTGGCGAGGAACGACCCCAGAAATGCGAACCACAGGTATTCGCCGGGTGCACTGAATCCCAGTACGTACATCGACATCACGACCATGAAAGCCGCTCCGGCGTTGAGACCGAGAAGTCCGGCGTCGGCGAGCGGGTTCCGGGTGTGTCCCTGAATCAGGGCACCGGCCACTCCCAGTGCGATTCCGACGACGAGTCCGAGAACTGTGCGGGGGCCGCGCAGCGTGCGGATGATGATGTCCGCCTGACTCTCATCGGAATGGATCAACGAATTGAAGATCTCCGCGAATGTCAGGGGGCGGGCGCCGATGGCAATGCTCGCCAGGAGAACGAAGACAAAGACTACGACCAACACTGCGAGCCCGACCAGTCGGCGCCGTCTGGTCGACGACAGGGACACATCCTTCTCGATCGGTGAGAAACCCTCCACGAGGGCGGTTTTCTCGCGGACGACCTCGATCCTTCGGTCTGGGCGCAGAAGGGATTTCAGCGCTCTCCCGACTCCGAGTGGTTCGGCTGTCGCGGCATCCCGGGAAACGAGCCCAATCCATCCCTTGGCGGCACTCTGGCCGGTTCGCCCTTCACGGAATCCGCGATTCCACACGAGCAGTCCGAATGCAACCAGCACGGCGGCCCCGCCGAACACGGCACGGTCTGCCGATCCACCGCCGTTCTCGTCGGACAGCGAGTCCACGATCAACCACCCGAGGACGAGCGGCACAGCGACGACTGCGAGGTCCAGAGCCGCAGCCGCAATCCGTAGACGGGTCGGCGCAGGTCCACGAGGAATGTCCTGCTGTGCAAAGTCTTCGCTCGTGTGGATCGTGGGTGCGACCGCGAGCTTGCGCATGGTTGTCACGGGCGGTGTGGTTCCTCCTACTCGACCGGCTTCCGGTGCCGTGCTTGTTAGGTTACGGAACCCTTGCCGCAAGCATCGACGAGGTGTCGAAAATGGTCAACGTGCCGAGCGTCACCCCGTCCCGACTATCAATAGTGGTTAGGCTAACCTATCTTACGAGTACAGGTTCCCGCGACATTGGAGTGCACCGTGACCTCGACCCTCACAGCCGGCACAACAGCCCTGGATCTCTCGTGCGCACGATTGCGCGCGTTGAATCCGGACTATCCGCGTATGTATGCCGTCGCGACGATGGCCGACGAGGGCAAGCGCCGCTGGTGGCAACTGTCGAAGGGGCTCGAAGGGGATCGTGTTCCGCAGATGTGGGCACGCGCGCTCGACGACCTCGACGACCCGCATGCTGCGGCCGTTCAGGTCGCGACCTCGCTCGTACACTCAGTCGTCGGTCGTGTCGCCGCGTCGGTCGTACTCGACGGGCGGGCATGGGATCCGGGATTCGAGAACCTCTCGATACACATGGACAACGATTGCGGTATCGACTGGGTGGGAGTCCAGGACGAAACCATGCGCACATTGCCGGACGACGACACTGTCGGCATGCGTGGAACTCTCGCAGTTCCGTGTGAACGCGCACTGCTTGTCTGGACTGCCCATCGGTGCATCACGTCGTTGAAGCCGATCCACCGCGCCGTTTCGCGTTGCGCGCAGGTCGATTGGGTTCGATTCTCCGGACTCGTCGGCGAATCCGTCCTCGGTGCCGCTGCGCTCGTTCCCGTTCTGACCGGCGGCGGTGAGGACGTGGCACAGCGCCGCGGGCAGGGGATGCTCGACGCGTTCGTTGCGGCGGGAATGCCGGTTCGGGTGCGTCCACGGCCGATTCGTTCGCGTCCCGCTTCGGCAACCTCGTTCCAGAAAGCCCTTGTGTAATTAGGGCAGCCTTGCCTATACTTGCCATGTTGGTAACGCACGTCACCGACCAGAATCCGATTTACCGGACCGAGCCGGAGTCCTGAGGGCTGCAGTGACTCCCGGTCCTTCCCGCGGCGGGCCCACACCGAAAAGGTGTGGGCCCGCCGATTCTTCTTCTCAGGCCCTGGTGTAGCCATTGAGGTGCGGCCGATCGAGCCGAAACTGCATCAACGAGCACAGCATCGAGGAGAAACGGCATGGTCGACGGTCAGAGCACACCATCAGCCGGAAACGGGCAGTCGGACAACGCGGAGCTCGGTCTCGCGGCCCTCGTCGGCCGACCGACGATCGGCTTCGACGGGGTCATCGGCCTCGTATACACGGAAATCACCACAGACCGCGTCCGCGCCGAATGGACGGTGGCGCCTTCACTGCATCAGCCCGCGGGCATCCAGCACGGCGGTGTGTACTGCAGCGTCGTCGAGTCTGTCGCGAGCATCGCAGGCACCGCATGGATCGGGCGGCGCGGGCACGTCGTCGGCGTGAACAACAACACCGACTTCATCCGCGCCACGCGAGAAGGCACCCTCACCGCAGAAGGCCTGCCCATTCACCGCGGACGAACCCAACAGCTGTGGGAGGTCCGTATCACCGACGAACGTCAGCGCCTGGTCGCGAAGGGACAGGTGCGACTCGCCAACATCGCGGACACTGCGGCCATCGGCAACTGACGCACCTCCGGAAACCGTCCACGTGAAAATGCGGGGTGCCCCACCCGGAACAGTGGGCACCCCGCATCAAATTCGGCTCAACCGGCAGCCTTCTTCTCCTCGGACCCTGGCGGAGCAGTGGCCGCCCGGGAATTCGATCGGTGTTGGTGGATCACGTTCCGCGCGAACACCTGCTGCTCTGTAGACGCCATCTGCGCACGTCCACGCCCCAGGAAGGTCACCGTCCAGGACAGCAACGTCGAGAGTCGACTGCGGAAGCCCACCAAGTACATGAGGTGGATGGCGAGCCATGCGACCCAGCCGATGAACCCGCTGATCTCGAGCTTCCCGACCTGTGCGACCGCACTGAACCGGGAAATCGTCGCCATGCTGCCCTTGTCGAAGTACTTGAAGGGCTGACGATCCTCGGGGCGGGCCCCTGTGAGACCGGCCTTGATCTGATTCGCCGCGTATTTTCCGCCCTGCATGGCAACCTGGGCGAGTCCGGGCAATTTGTCGAGCGACATCATGTCGCCGACGACGAACACGTTCGGGTGGCCGGGCAGGCTCAGGTCGGGGTTCACCTGGACTCGGCCCGCGCGATCGACCTCGGCATCGGACTGGTCGGCGAGCTGTTTGCCCAGCGGACTCGCCTGCACACCGGCCGACCACACCTTGCACTGGGACTCGATACGGCGATGAGTGCCGTCCTTGTCCTTGACGGACAAGCCGTCCACGTCGACGTCGTCGACCATCGCGCCCAGCTGGATCTCGATGCCCAGCTCTTCGAGCCGTTCGGCGGCCTTGCGGCTGAGCTTGCCGCCGTACACGGGCAGAACGTTGTCGGCACCGTCGAGGAGCACCACGCGGGCCTCCCGCGGATCGATGTTCCGGAACGCCCCCGACAGGGTCCGCCGAGACAGCTCCGCGATCTGCCCGGCGAGCTCCACACCGGTCGGTCCCGCACCCACGACCACGAAGGTCAGCAGACGGGCGCGCTCTTCCGGGTCGTCCGAGAGTTCCGCCTGCTCGAACGCGCCAAGAATTCTGCCGCGAAGCTCGAGCGCATCGTCGATCGTTTTCATTCCCGGCGCGAATTCGGCGAACTGGTCGTTGCCGAAGTACGACTGGCCGGCGCCGGCAGCGACGATGAGGCTGTCGAACGGTGTCACGGTGATCCGCTCGAGCAATCGGGAGGTGACGGTCTTGGCTTCGAGGTCGATCTTCTCGACATCGCCGAGCAGCACCTCGGTGTTCTTCTGCTTTCGCAAGACCAGACGTGTGGCCGGTGCGATGTCGCCGACCGAGAGAATGCCGGTCGCCACCTGATACAGCAGTGGCTGGAAGAGGTGGTGTGTGGTGCGCGCGATCATCGTGACGTCGACATCGGCCTTCTTCAGCGCTTGTGTGCCGAACAATCCGCCGAAGCCGGACCCGATGACCACCACACGGTGGCGGTTCGACTCGACCGACTGCACAGTCATACGGAACTCCTTGGAAATCGAGACGTCTCGAAACGTGATGTGGGGCGACTACGTCCGCAGGTCGATGTTCTTGCCGCCGGTCATCTTGGACCGGGTTTCTTCCTGGTAGTCACCCTTGATGGAGAAGACGAAGAGCGCTCCCACGAGCAGCACCACGACTGCCACGGTCGCGACCACGACGACATACCCGAATACGACACCGATTTCGGCCCAGTTCATGGAAACAGCCTCCTGTTGAGTACTTGCATCACCGTACTGCGCGGACCCATGCATGTCTCGGAGAGCATCCATTCGTGCAAGCGGCGCCGCGCGTCGACCGCAGAGTGTCGGCCCCGATGACGATATCGGTACGGCCGAGGCATCCGACGACGGTGGGTCCCTCGTTGACGGGCGAGAGCGAACGGATCGATACTGGGTGAAGGCGAACTTTCGGATGTGATCATCGTGCGTATCCGGCGTGCACTTGCGACATTTTCGGTGACTGGCGTGTGTGTCCTCGGCTCCATCGCCTACCTACCCCAATCTGCGTCGGCCCAGCCTGCAGGTATGCCGTGTGATGCGACCGCACGCGCCTGCCTGCAACTGTCGACCAATGAGGCCTGGCTGGCGGACGGCGGCGCGGCGACGTACGGACCGGTACCTGTGACACACGGCAGGCCCGGTTGGGAGACGCCACCGGGAACATTCGCCGTGACCTTCAAGGACGCCGACTTCTGGAGCACGGATTTCGATGCGCCGATGCCGTATTCGGTCTTCTTCAACGGTGGTATCGCCTTCCACGAGGGTTCACTGTCGGGCCTCTCGCACGGCTGCGTCCACCTGTCGCACGACGCGGCGGTCACCTTCTTCGACGCCTTGCAACCAGGTGATGTGGTTCAGGTGGTTCCGTAGGCCGCTTCGACCAGCGAAACCCCGCCCAACTGAAATGAAACGTGTTCTCATTGGCTGCATCGACGAATCGGCCAGGGAGGACGACGTGGCGGTAGACGACGTCGCACACATCGAGCAACTCAAGTATCGCTATATGCGAGCGCTCGATTGTCGCAGGTGGAACGAGTTCGCGGAGACGCTCACCGAAGACGTCGTCGCCGAATACGGGGAACACCTGCGTTTCACCTCACGCGAGGAAGTCCTCACCTTCATGCGCCGCGCGATGCCGCCAGGATTGATCACCGAACACCGTGTGACACAGCCGGAAATAGTGGTGAATGGCGACGTGGCGACCGCGATCTGGCAACTCTCGGACATGGTCATGCATCCGGCGCACGGGTCGATGCTGCGGGGAGCGGCGATCTACGAGGACGAGTACGTCCGCGCAAGCGACGGAAACTGGCGTATCGCCCGCACCGGTTACACCAGAACGTACGAGTACACGGTCGACGTCGGGAATCTCCCCGGTTTTCGGATGACCGTCGATCCATGGCAGTCCGGAAAGGAATTCTTGTGACCGAAGACCTCAGCGGCAAAGTCGCGCTCGTGACCGGCGGGGGACAGGGGATCGGCCGGGGAGTTGCCCTGGAGTTCGCCCGCTCCGGTGCTCGGTGCTTCCTGATAGGCCGAACCCGGTCGAAGCTCGAATCCGTGCTGACCGAGATCGCAGCCATCACGTCGGTGGACGACGTAGCAATTCACGAGGCCGATATCGCCGCCGACGGTGCGTGCGAAGCCGCGGTGTCCGCTGCGAAAGAATCCTTCGGCGGAATCGACATCCTGGTCAACAATGCGAACTCGGCCTTTCCCGTACCCCTGGACGAGTCGGGCGACGAGTTCTTCGACTACGCCCTCCGCACAGGACCACGAGCGGCGTTACGTCTGATGCGTGCCGTTCACCCGTCGATGGTCGAACGCGGCGGCGGAGTCATCGTCACGATGATCACATCGGCCGCGGTGCGTTGGGACACCTCCGGATTCGGGGTCTATGCGGCGACGAAGGAAGCGATGCGAACCCTGACGCGCACCGCGGCGAGCGAGTGGGGCCACGAAGGCATACGCGCGCACTGCATCGCCCCACATGCACTGACTCCCGCCCTCGAGTGGTGGATCGACAACAACCCCGAGGATGCGGCCGAGTTCGTCCGCACGATCCCGCTCGGGCGCATCGGGGACCCCGAACGCGACATCGGCCGAGCGGTGACCTTTCTCGCCTCCGACTCGTCGCGGTATCTGAGTGGTGCGGTCATTCCCCTCGACGGGGGCCAATCACGTTGGTGACGGTGCCTCGCGATCGCCGAGGAGTCGTTCACCGTTCGTCGCCGTCAGTCAGTGTCGAACCATCGACGAGTCGGCGAGAACGTCTGTTTCACCGGACAATTCGCTCACCTCCGACCCAGACATCGACGATGTCTCGTACCGCGCCGATGTCGGCCGTCGGATCCCCTTCGACGAGCACCAGGTCGGCGCGACGACCGGGGGTGAGCGCTCCGCGATCGTCCAGGTGGAAATGATGCGCGGGCAACCACGTTGCCGCGCCGAGCGCTTCGGACGGAGACCATCCTGCGTCGACGAGGAGTTCCAACTCACGGTGAAGCGAGGTGCCGAGGGGGATCGAGAAGGGCGCTCCCGGAGATTCCACGGAGTCGGTCCCGGCGAGCACCGGGACACCTGCAGCGCGCAGCGCGACAACGGAGTCCCGGGAGTTGACGTAGTCGGTTCCGGGGCGATCGACTGCGCTGGTCAACGTTTCGGAAACACACAGTGTGGGAATGGTGATGCGCCCGTCCTGCGCGAGACGTCGGGCAAGGTCGGCGTCGACCGGTGCGTCCATCGGGACATGGGTGACGATGTCTGCTCCGCACTCGACGGCGAGACGGAAGGATTCGATGCTGGCAGCGTGAGCGACGACCCGCACGCCGCCGCGATGGGCGGCCTCGACGACGGCGCGCGCGACCTGCGGGCTCGGGCCACCACGCCCCGGTCCCTCGAGCACGATCTTGATGAAGTCGGACCCGTCGGCGATCCGCCTGTTCACCTCGGATGGAACCTGTTTCGGATCGGTGACGACCGCGTGGTCGGAGGTGACGAAGTGAGAGTGTGGGCCGTCGGGACCGATGAACGGCACCCCCGCACTGAGGATTGCGGTCGTTTCCGACTGATTGCGAAGAGAATTCGTGAACTCGGGCGGCCAGGAGGCCATGTCGAAGGCGGTGGTGATGCCGTTGGCGGCCAGTAGGTCGAGATCGTGTCGATCCGAGAGGTGCAGGTGGGCGTCGACGAGCCCGGGCAGGAGGGTGGCTCCGTCGGCGTCCAGCGTTTCCACGCTCGTCGTACACATCTCTCCGGGAACATCGCCGCTGGAGATCGAAGTGATCAGGCCGTCGGATGCTGTGAGCGTCGACCGTTCGGACAGGCCGTCGCCGTCGAACAGTCGGACGTTGATGATGCGAAGGCTCATGATCGAGTCCTTTCCTCAGTCGTCTCCTCGTATCCGACAGTGCCCTCTCGCAGGGCGACGCGCAGGCCGATCAGTGGAAGTCGACGGCGCCCCACCATCGAATGCGCACACATATTTCGAATCATGCGACAACACAAATCGACGTGTGAACACATATGTCTGCCATACTGGCGAGGTGCAAAACGTGGAGTCGGAGGCTGGATCGACAGTCCTTCTGCAGGCATTGGAGTCCAGCTCGCCCCACACGTCCGAGTCCGTGCGAACGGTGACAGCACAATTGATTCGGGACGGCGACCTCGCGGCCGGCGTTCGTCTACCGACCGTGCGGGAACTCGCCCAACATTGCGGGCTGAGCACGCGAACCGTCGTCAATGCGTGGGGAGAACTGCGAAAACACGGTCTCATCGCAACCAATCGTCGCGGCGGGACGGTGGTGGTGTGGCGAAGCGAAGATCCGGGCCGCTCGCTGACTGCCCGAGATCTGCTCACCGGCAGTCCCGATTACGACCTCCTACCCGATCTGGCACCTGCGATGCTCGCCGGTCTGCGCACGGACCAGCTGAACCGTCCGGGCCGCGACTACATCACAGAGGGATTGCGCGACGCGGTGGTCGATGGGTGGCCCTTCGACGCCGAGGCGTTCGTCGTGGCAGGCGGCGGATCGGAGGGGTTGTTTCTGGCAGTGGACGCGGTCGCGCCGAGTGGATCGCTCATCGCGGTGGAGGAACCGGTGATGCCGGGGTTCCTCGATACTCTCCGCGATGTCGGCTACGACGTGGTCGGTATCGAATCGGACGAGAACGGGGCTGTTCCCGATTCGCTCGCCGCGGCTCTCGAACGAGGGCCGTCGGTGGTGGTACTCCAGCCGGAAGGGGCGTATGCCGCGCTCGGGACGATGTCGGAGCAGCGTGCGGCCGAGCTCGCGGCGGTGCTGTCGGCGGGCCGGTCACTGCCGTGGATCGTCGAGGACGACGCAGTGGGTCCGCTCGCTCGGTCACAGGCTCCGTCGCTCGGTAATCACTTTCCGGAACACTGTGTTCGGGTGCGCAGCTACTGCAAAGCCTTCGGCATGGATATCCGAACATGTGTAATCGGAGGGAGTGCGGAGTTGGTCGAGCAGGCCATCCATGCCCGAGTGCACGGTATTGCCGCCAACAGCAGGATCTTGCAGAATGCCTTGGCCCACCTGATCACCGACGGCGCGACGTCAGCGTTGATCGAAACCGTGCGCGAACGCTATTCGGCCCGCAGGGCGGGACTGCTCTCCGCACTCGCCGATCGGGGCGTCACGGCGAAGTCCGGAATCAACAGCCTGGTGATCTGGGTGGATGTGGCCGACGAGCAGGGAGCGTTGCTCAGCCTTGCCCGTAGCGGCGTGATCGTCGGCTCCGCTGCGAAGTCACATGTGGGGCAGAGTCGGCGTGGTGCGGTGCGGGTGGCGGTACCCCAGCTGCCCGACGACGCCGCCGGTGTCACGGAGTTGGCCGATCTTCTTGCCTCGGCAGCCGATTCCACCCAGCGCGAGTTCCTGGACTGAACCGTTCCTCATCGAATCGGGTGGGACCCGAGTTGCGGTGCAATGTCCTCGCTGATGCGGCGCAGGCAGTCGAGATAGCGGGGGTGGTTCACCGCCAGCGGAATGGAGAACAGCACATCGGTGGTTGCAGCACGGTCCGGGTCGCCTACGACATCATTCACGATCCGGTCGGCGGCACCGAAACGGATCAGGCTGTCCGCGAGAAATCGTTCACGGCCCGACCCACTGTCGAAATCCGGGTAGAACGCGGGGCTCGAGCGGATATCGATATCGAGCATCTCCAACGAATCACGTTCACTGTCGCCCGGTAGCACCGCCAGGCTCGAACCGATTCGTGGCTCGGTAGGGCACGCGGCCAGATATGCGTCGACCAGTTCTGTGACGCTGCCGCCCGCACGCGCCTGTGAGTTGCCGTGGGGGAGTAGCCCGTCTCCGGCGGCACCTGCCCGGCGGGCTGTTTCGATGTTTCCGGTCGACTGCCAGATTCGCGAGCGCAGGGTCCCTGGTGGCGGGTAGAGAGCCACGCCGTCGACGACGTGTCCGGTCTCGAGAATGCGGTGGAGAGTCGTCACGCGCTCCGCATAGAGAGATTCTCGATTCGAGTCGGCGACGCCGAATCCTGCGTAACTCGACGCGGAGTGCCCGAACCCCAGTCCCTTCCCGAGACCCAACTCGAGCCGACCTCCAGCGAGGGTGTCGGTGACGACAGCATCCTCCGCCAGACGCACGGGGTGTTCGAACGGAACCGTCACGACTCCCGTACCCAGCCGAATCCTGCTGGTGTGCTGGGCGACGGCGGCCACGAAAGGAAACACGGAGGGCAACGCCGCATGGTGCGCTTGGAAGTGGCGCGTCGCGAACCAGACGGAGCGAAAGCCGAGTTGTTCGGCGTGCACACCGATCTCGATAGTGCGCCGATAGATCTCGGCGACAGGTGGACCGCTCCGCAACTGTACGAACAGCGAAGGTGCCGTCATAGCCCGTAATGGCCTCTCAAGCTCGTGGTGTCGTACTCCGTGCGGAAAATCCCTCTACCCCGCAGGATCGGGAGCACCTGCTCGACGAAATCTTCCAGGCCGCCGGGGAGCTCGTCGATCATCAGATTGAATCCGTCGCACGCTCCACTCACGAACCAGTCCGTGATGAAGTCCGCCACCTGCTGGGCGTCACCCACGACCTTCGCGTGCACACTGCCCGAGGCGAGAAGACGCGCTGCGCCCCTGGTGTCGGATCCTGTTCTTCGCACGTTCTCGAGCAGGACCGCACGCTGGCCTCGTGATCCCGCATCGGTGTTCTCGTCTGGAATCGCACCCCAAGGGAATGGTGCGTCGAGGTCGAGGAGGGCGGGGTCGACGCCGAGACGCTCGGCAAGGTTCAGCAGTTGCACGTCATCGGGTATGAGATCGATGAGTTCGCGTTCTCGTTCTCTCGCAGCGGCTTCGGTGCCGGCAAGCACGACGATCAGCCCCGGAAGCAGTTTCACGCTGTCGGGATCGCGCCCGGCATCGGCTGCCCGACGACGGATCTCCGCACGTCGGTCCATCGCAGAGGTGGGGTCCACATGTGCCGAGTAGATCGCATCGGCGGTCCTTGCGCCCAACTCGACCCCGTGTGTCGATGCGCCCGCCTGGATGAGCACCGGCCTGCCGTGGGGAAGTGGCGGCGTTTTCAGTGGGCCGGCAACCCGAAAGAAGGTGCCGTCGTGGTCGATCGGGCGCACCAGGGCGGGATCGAGGTAGCGGCCGCTCGCCTTGTCACCGACGATCGATCCCGCGGGCGCCGAATCCCACAGTGCCGTGACCACGTCGATGAACTCCTCGGCGCGCGCGTACCGCTCTGATTTCGGGGGCGCGGCGTCGAGTGAATAGTTGCGTGCTGCAGCGTCTCCGCCGGTCACGACGTAGTTCCATCCCACCCGCCCACCGGACACCGCAGCGAGCGCGGCGAACGACCGCGCCAGATTGTATGGATCGTTGTACGAGGTGGTCGCGGTGACGACCAGGCCGATACGTTCGGTGTGGGCCGCGATCACTGTTTGTGCCACGAACGGGTCGAGCAAGCGGCTCGGCGAGTTCCAGTCCTTGGCCTGCACGTCGGGCGAGTCCGCAAGGAAGACGGCGTCCAACAGTCCACGCTCGGCGACGCGCGCCACGTCGAGATAGTGATCGATGCTCGTGAAGTGCTCCGGTGGTTTGGTGGCGCGCCGCCACGGGCTGCCGAGTGTGCCTCCGGGTATGAGGTTGGCATTGAGAATGACGTGTCGTGGCAGATCTGCCATGAGAGCTCCAGGCGTTCGAACGTGTCGGGCAAGGGTCAGGATGTGGTCACGGGCTTCGGTGCGGCGTCACCTCGAACGAGCGGCCGGGCGGGGTCAGCTGTCCATTGTGAGAGCGATCCCGGATACAGCGCGACTTCGATGGACAACGTTGCGAGCACGAACACCTGTAGTGCCGCTGCGACCGCGCTGCCGCAATACGTCGCTGCGGGGACCGAATCTGTCAGACCCAGGTGTCGATATCGCGCACGCAGTGTTGCCTCGTCACGCAACAACCCGTTCTCGTCGAAATCGTCCGCAACCGGGGCAGCGAGAGCGCCCGGTATGTGCCCCTGTTCGTCTTCACCTCGATAGAGCCCGTGTGAACGTGCATCCAGAAGGACACCGTGTGCAGGTAGGCCTGCGACATCTGCGGTGTGCGCAACCGGAAGGCCACCCGGACATGCAGTCACCGTTCCAGCAGTGACCGGTGCGATGGTGGACACGAGCCGTCCTCCGCTCGCATCCCATGCCTGCAGCCCACCGTCCAGGATTCGGACGTCGGCGAGACCGGCCCACTTCAGTACCCACCAGGCACGTGCTGCCGGCGCAGTTCCGGCATCGTCGTAGACCACGACTGTGCTGTCGGAATCGATACCCCACGAGCGCAATGCGGCCGTGAGGTCGTTCGACGCCGGAAGGGGACGTGTGCCGGACTCGGCACTGGCTTGCCCCGCGAGATCGGTGTCGACGTCGACATACCGTGCCGATGGCAGGTGGCGCAGTGCGAATCGCGCTCGGGCGGAGCCGATCCCGACATCGAGTATTACCAACTTCTCGGGGGGATCGTCACGTAGTCGCACCGCGGACACGAGAAGTGCGAGACGTTCGCTTGACATCCGGCCTCTTTCGTCGGTTCCGATGAAACATGACGACAGATTATGTGTCCCAGGTATGTGAACACATAATTCGCGTCGCGCTGACTTTTTGTGTTCACGGCAGTGCATCGAGGTCTTATGTTTTCCTCGCCGGGGTCATCGGATCACGGCGAAAGCGAACGAGAGGCCTGCCATGCGAGACGTCGAGACGAATCGCGTCGTCGACGCGAGATGGTTGCGAAACCATCTGTCGGACCCGACGGTCGTCGTTGTCGAGGTGAGCCGCACGCCGGCTGCCGCGTCCGAACCGAGCACCATCCCGGGTGCGCACGCCGTGTACTGGAAGGATCTACTGTGGCACCGCTCGCGTCGTGAGTTCATCTCGCCGAGAGCACTCGTCGAACACCTGCACGCCTGGGGGGTGCGCGCAGACACCACCGTGGTGTTTGCCGGCGACCCGACCCAGTTTGCCGCCTACGCGATCTGGGTCGCTTCTGCCGTAGGTGTAGGCGGCGATCTCCGTTACCTGGACGGCGGTGTTCCTGCCTGGCTCGACAACGAATCACCGACGGTCGCCACGACAACACCATCCGTTGCGCCCCATCCGGTTTCGGCACAACTGCCGCTCGGTGCTCCGCGCCTCGACGAACTCGTCGTGGGGCGGACGGAGGTGCTGGCAGCTATCGACACGTCGACGACGATCCTGGACTTGCGCTCACCGGAAGAGTTCGCCGGGCTGCGTGTGTCCCCGGCGACCGAGCCGATCGACCACGGAGCCGAGCGCGCCGGGCACATTCCCGGGGCGCTGAGTCTTCCGGTGCAGGACTTGCTGGACAGTCGCGGACTCCTGTTGCCGGTGGACGAGATTCGCGGTCGGGTGAAAGCGGCGGGGGTCGACCTCAGCCGGCGCACCATCGCCTATTGCCGGTTGTCTCACCGAGCAGCTCTCGGCTGGCTGATCCTCACCGATCTTCTCGGTGGGCGCGACGTACGCGTCTACGACGGTTCTTGGACGGAATGGGGCAGCTTGGTCGGAGCCCCCATTTCGGAACCGGCCCGATGAGGGTCGACCAGCGCGTCGTCATACGTCGGGTCGTGGGAGCTGTCGTGTCCGCCGTGTTGATGATGTGGGCAGCAATCACGCTGGCGTTTCTCGCCGTGCACGTGACACCGGGTGATCCCGTCACCGCAATCATGGGGGAGTCGAGCGACCCGACGCTCCGCGCTCGGATCGAAGCCGATTGGGGACTCGATCGCTCACTCCTCGTCCAGTACGGCATGCATCTCGGTCGAATGTTTCACGGCGATCTGGGCTATTCGTACGTGCGCGGCGAACCGGTGACGTCGGTGCTGTTCGGCGAGCAACTGGTCACCAGTGCGCAGCTCGCTGGGTGCGCGCTCGTTCTGGCAGTGGTAGTGGCTCCGTTGCTCGCCGTGCTGACGGCTGGGCGGCGTGACGTGCTCAGCAGGTCCGTCTCAACTGCGGAAGTCGTTGTCGCATCAGCGCCACCCTTCTGGACCGGCCTGATCCTGATCTGGGTTTTCGCGTTCACACTGAAGGTCCTCCCGGTTACCGCCGGAAACGAGTTTCAACGCTTGATCCTCCCGTCCATCACGCTGGCGTTGCCGATCGCCGCAGTGCTGGCGCAAGTGATGCGTGAAGGCATCGAGAGAGCATTGGAACAACCGTTCGCTCTCACGGCCCGGTCGCGGGGGATCGGTGCCACGAGCCTGCGTCTTCGGCACGGCCTGCGTCATTCGTTGATTCCGGCCGCGACTCTTGCAGGTTGGGCGGTGAGTGGACTTCTGACGGGGACCGTGGTCATCGAGCAAGTTTTCGGCCGCGCGGGCATCGGGCGCGTGATCGTCGAGGCCGTCACCTACTCGGACATCCCCGTCGTTCTCGGTGTCGCCCTTCTGACGGCAGCCGTCTATCTGATTGTCACGACGCTCGTGGACCTCACCTACCTGCTGATCGACCCGCGACTTCGGGAGGAAACGGCATGACCACCATCGACTCCCTCCGACGACGAGGGGTCTCGATCCCGAAGCACCCTGCCGCAGTGTGGTTGTCGGCGACCGTGCTTGCACTGGTTGTTCTCGCCGCCCTGGCGCCAAACCTGATCGCGTCCGGCGATCACACCGACCTGACAAACGCGTACCACGCGCCGTCCTTCGCGCATCCGTTCGGAACCGACCAGCTCGGTCGCGACGTGCTCACCAGAGTCGTTCACGGTGCCCGGTTGTCGCTGTTGATCGGCGTCTCGGCGACAGCGCTCGCCGTTGTCGCCGGAGTGATTCTGGGCGTGGTGGCCGGCATCGGGAACCGAGTCGTCGATGCGGCCGCTTCGCGCACCTTCGATCTGCTCGGAGCCTTTCCGGAGATTCTCCTCGCTCTCGTCCTGATCACCTTCACCGGAACAGGTACACCCAATCTGATTCTGGCCATCGGGATCGCGTCGGTGCCGCGATTCGCGAGGGTCATGCGCGCGGAGACCCGCGCCGTTCGGGGCAGTGAGTTCGTGGCTCAAGCGAGCCTGCTCACGCGGTCGACGACGTCGATCGTGTTCCGCCACGTTCTGCCGAATGCGCTGCGGTCGCTTCCGGTCGTCGTCACTCTCGGTCTCGGCACGAGCATCCTCGGCACAGCGGCGCTGAGCTTCCTGGGGTTCGGCCCGAAACCGCCCGATCCGGAGTGGGGGTCGATGCTCGCGGACGCGCAGGGCGATTTGCGGATTGCCTGGTGGTCGGTGGCTTTCCCCGGTCTCGCGATCACTGCCGTCGTGCTGGCCACCACGGTGCTCGGCAGATACGCCGGTCACCGGTTCGAACGAAGGAAGACGCCATGACGTTGTCCTACACAACGGATTCCGTTGCGCCACCGTCCATTGCGGACGAGACCGTCGAGGATCGCGACACGATGCTCCGCGTCCGCAACCTGCGTGTCGGTTTCTCGGAAAGCGACGATGTCGTGAAGGGGGTCGACCTCGATCTAC
The DNA here is from genome assembly GCF_042719695.1 of Rhodococcus sp. NPDC058521. Taxonomy (NCBI): domain Bacteria; kingdom Bacillati; phylum Actinomycetota; class Actinomycetes; order Mycobacteriales; family Nocardiaceae; genus Rhodococcus; species Rhodococcus sp. NPDC058521. The sequence goes on along the minus strand of NZ_JBHXNL010000004.1, from coordinate 178,543 downwards.
GACGCGGGGAGATCGTCGCCATCGTGGGCGAGTCCGGTTCGGGGAAGTCGGTGACGACGCGCAGCCTCGTCGGTCTCGCGGGCGAGGGTGCTCGAGTTCGTGCCGACGAGTTCGAGTTGTTCGGAACCTCGGCCCTGCACCGGACCGAACGGGCGTGGAGGCAGGTCCGCGGGCATCGCGTCGGTCTCGTGCTGCAAGACGCGCTGGTCTCGCTCGACCCTCTTCGCACCATCGGAGACGAGGTCGGTGAGGCATTGCGCGCGTTGCCGCGGAAACAGCGCAACACCCGGATCGACGAGCTACTGGCCTCGGTCGGTGTACCCGACCCGGCGATTCGCCGCAGGCAGCGCGCTTTCCAGCTGTCCGGTGGCCAGCGGCAACGTGCCCTGATTGCGTCCGCGCTGGCCGGCGACCCCGACATTCTCATCGCGGACGAGCCGACCACTGCTCTGGACGTCACCGTCCAGGCCCAGGTACTCGAACTCCTCGTCCGCCAGGTCGGCGAGGGCAGATCGATGATCCTGGTCAGTCACGACCTCGCGGTGGTTGCTTCGGTGGCCGATCGCATCCTGGTGATGAAGTCGGGTCGGGTCGTCGAAGCGGGGCCCGCCGCGCAGGTCATCGGGCAACCGCAACACGAGTACACCCGAGAGTTGATCGCGTCGGTGCCGCACGGCCGAGCGGACGCTTCGCCTCCGCCGGACAGACCGGTTTTCGCGGCGACGGGGCTCGGCAAGTCGTATCGCGTACGGGGGCGCCGCGTACCGGCAGCCTCCGGAATCACGTTCGACGTCACCGCCGGTGAGATTGTCGGCATCGTGGGCGAGTCCGGTTCGGGGAAGTCCACCGTGGCGAAGATGGTCACGGGACTTCTCGATCCGGACACCGGCGAGATGCTCTTCGAGGGCGAAGAACTCACTCGCAGGACGCGGAGCCCCGGCCGAATCGGACTGGTGGCGCAGGATTCCGTCGGGTCCTTCGATCCTCGCTACCGCGTCGGCGAGATCATCGAGGAGAGCGTTGCCCTCAGGGTTCATCGACGTGGGCGACGCGCAGAAGTCGCGCGGTTACTCGACGCCGTCCACCTGACTGCGGACACCATCGATCGTCATCCGCGTGACCTTTCCGGTGGACAACGCCAACGGGTCAACATCGCCAGGGCACTTGGGTCACAGCCCCGACTGGTGGTGTGCGACGAGCCGGTCTCGGCGCTCGACATCTCGGTGCAGGCCCAGATTCTTTCTCTGATCTCCGAACTAGCGCGGACTCGGGGAGTGGGCATCGTCTTCATCTCGCACGATCTCGCGGTCGTTCGACAGGTCTGTCATCGGGTGCTGGTCCTCAACGCCGGAAAGATCGTCGAATCAGGTTCGGCCGAAGACGTTTTCAGCGCCCCGACCTCCGCATATACCCGTGCACTACTCGAATCCGTACCGCGGCCACCATTCGTACCCGAGTCGACGGTATCGGGCCTCACAGGAAGCTACTCGCGTGCATAAACGCATCATTCGACTGTTCACCACTCTGATCCTCGGCACCGCCCTGATCGCGGGCTGCGCTTCCGATCCCGAGCCGGGAAGTGCGGGTACCGGTCCCACATCGCCCCCACAGGAGGGCGGGACATTCACCATCGCCTTGCCGAGCTACCCGGAACGTGGCCTCAACCCGCATTACGGCGCACCGTTCGATGCCTCCCAGGTTCTCCGAAACAGCTACGACAGTCTGATCTCCGAGGACCGCAACGAGGAGTTCCATCCATGGCTGGCAAAGGACTGGACCATCTCACCCGATGGCACCGTCTATGAGTTCTCGCTGCGCGAGGACGTCACCTTCCACAACGGCGAGAAGTTCGATGCCAGCGCAGTGAAGGCGAACATCGATTCACTCCGGGACCCGCAGTCGCCCTCGTGGACGACGCTCGGTTTGCTCCAGTACTCGAGTGTCGCCGGCGTGGACGTCCTCGACGAGTTCAAGGTGCGCGTCACACTCGCCACGCCCCGCGCCGATTTCCTCTCCACACTGGCGGGACTCAGCGGTGCGATCATCGCACCGAGCAGCCTCGCAGCCGACGAACACACGCTCACCGCAGGGAACGAGTTGGTAGGTAGCGGTCCCTTCGTCCTGGAGAATGCCGTTCAGGGGCAGGAGATCCGGTTCCGCAAGAACCCGAACTACCGGTGGGGCCCTGCGACAGCACTGCACGAAGGTCCCGCGTACGTCGACGAGGTGGTCGTCAAGTACGTGCCCGACGCATCCACACGAGCGGGACTTCTGCGAAGCGGTGAAGTCGATGCGATCGGAACCGTGAAGGCCACCGACATCGCACTCTTCGACGGCGCAGGCGACTTCCAGTACGAACAAATCGGTTCGGCGGCTTCGCCGTCGGTGATCATGCTCAACCGCACGAACGGTCCGACCACCGACGTTCGCGTGCGGAGAGCGATCGTTCAGGGAGTCGACGTGGCGTCCGTCGTGGACAACCTGACGAAGGGAACTCAGCAGCGGGCGTGGAGCCTCATCTCTCCTGACAGCGCCTACTACGACGCCAAATACGAGAACACCGGCACAGCCGATGTGGATTCCGCCCGGAGTCTGCTCGACGAAGCGGGCTGGAAAGGTACGGACTCCGACGGATTCCGTACCGACGATGCCGGGCGTCGGCTGACCATCAGGTTGGTCGCGACGACGCCGATCTACCCCGAGGACGACTTCCTCGAGGCTTGGCAGGCCGAACTTCGTCAGAACCTGGGTGTCGAGGTCGAATTGAAGTACGTCGAGAACGCCCAGATCTACGACCTGCTTGCCCGAAACGACTACGAAGCGTTCCCGCGTCAGGTCGGGGGACTGGATCTCTCGCTGCAGTTCAATCGTGCGTACGGGTCCACCTCGCCGGACCTGAAGTACGGGCAGGTGGACGGGATCACCATCGGATCCATCGTGGCCGGTTCCAAGCTCGCCGACCCCGAAGTGGACCGGTGGCTCGTCGCAGCGACCAAGGCGACCGACCGCGAAGAGCGCACCCGCCTGTTCGACCGGATCACCGGCTACCTGCTCGACAACGCCATCGCGATCCCGCTGTACACCGATCGCAACAGCGTCGCGGCCGATTCGGGGATTCACAACCCGACCTCGCTGTTCGACCCGCCGCGCAACAGTGTCAACGCCTGGGCCTACGACATCGCCGTCCGCTGAACCACACCGCAAACCCACAGGAAGGATCGACCATGACCGTGACTGCGCAACCATTGACCTTCGACCGCAATATTCCCCGGGGCATCGTTCATCGGGAATCTATCGCCGAGGTGTTTCTCACCGATGCCCAGGAGACGGCGGACGGCGCAATTTTCGCCGCCCAGTTGCCGCGCAATCACTCGTATTTCAGTGACCACCGGGGGACTTCGACGACCTACGACCCGTTGCTTCTGATCGAGGTGTTCCGACAGGTGGCGATCTATTACGCACACGCCTTCGTCGGAGTCGCTCGAGCTGAGAAGTTCGTCTTCGGATCTGCCGACTTCACCATTGCCGATCCGGACACCCTGCGGATCGGCAATTGCCCGGGACACTGCGTCATCGAGGCGCGAGTGGTCGAGGAGAAGCGTCGGGGCGAGCAGGTCGTCGGTCTGTCGCTGGAGATGGTTGCGCAGATCGAGGGCCGCGAAGCCGCACGTGAGGTGATGGTCTATCAATGGATGCCGGCCCCGGTGTGGAACCGGATTCGGCTCCGGGGGCGCGAATCGTTGGGATTGCCTGCACAGCACACCATTCCGGATCCGTTGCCCGTGGCGCGGATGCGGCCGGTGTCTGTCGGTCGACACAACCCGCGCAATGCCATTCTTGCCAACCCGTTGCTGGTGGGCGATCAACTCACCGCGCTGACGATCATCGACACCAACCATCCGTCCCTGTTCGACCATGCCCTCGACCACGTTCCAGGCATGTTGCAATTCGAAGCGGCCAGGCAGGCTGCGATGGCGGCGGCCAACGCAATTCTCGGGTTGGACACCAGCCGAATGGTGATGCACCGCCTCGGGATCGAGTTCACCAACTTCGGCGAGTTCGAACGCGACACGGTGGCCACTGCGACAGCGGTTCCGATTCCCGACGCCGAGGGCGGCGCGCGAGCTCGGGTGAGCCTGACTCAAGGGGACGTAGTGATGGCGACCGGTCAGGTGGAGCTGCGCTTTCGCCCGGCAGACGTCTGGACCATGGTCCAGTGACCGCCGCACGCGCAGGCGAACCCTTCGTCTGGTTCGACTTCGGCGGAGTGCTTTCGCCTCCGTTGGAGGATCTGTTCCAACGATACGAGGTGGTCACCGGAATTCCCGTGGACCTGTTCAAGTACGCCATCGCGGAAGTGGGCTCGGAGTACGGGCTACCGCCGCTGGCTCCGATCGAACTGGGTCTGCTCGACGAACGGGAATGGGTGCGAAAACTGCATGCCGCCATCCGTGTCAAGGAACCTGCTCTGGATCTGTCACGCAGCGAGGCGGACTTCGGGCGGCAGTGGTTCGCCGGGCATCGGGTGAACGAAGCGGTGCGTGATTTCGCTGTCGAATTGGCCGAGAGCGGGACCCGCGTCGGGATCCTCAGCAACAATGTCGTCGAGTGGGAGCCGTACTGGCGCAGCATGATCGACCTGGACGACGTGCTCGTCGGAATGATCGACTCGTGCAAGGTGGGCTTCCGCAAGCCCGACGCGCAGATTTTCGACATTGCGGCCGCCAGTGTGGGAGTGGCGCCCGAACAGTGCATCCTGATCGACGATCTCGCCGAGAACTGTGCTGCCGCACGGACCTCCGGCTGGGAGGCCGTACAGTTCCACGACGCCCAGCAATCGATCTCCGAAGTGCGCCGAATACTCGAGCAATGGCGGCCCTGAACTTCACCTCACAGGGTCGCCGCCAGGTATCCGTCGGGCCGGATCAGGGCACATGTCCAGGTCTGGTCCGGCGATACCTTGCCGGTCACGAGCACCGCGTCGGCCGGCGCATCGGGCATCGGTGTGTGCTCGTCGGGCCGGATGGCCACGAACCGCCCTTCTTGCAGCAGTTCGGCGAGCGTACGCACCCGCCCCTCTGCGTCGGTGACCACGAAATCGTGTTGGAAACCGGTCTGGAACTGCCCACTGATCAGCTGCCCGACGGCGTCGTGGACCACCGGCACGGCAAGCATCGCCACTACGGCATCACGAAGCTCCGGGGTCCGCGGATTCATCATCCGAGACTGGAGCACCGTGTTGCCGACGACAGCAGATGCGACCGCCACCCGCTCCCGCGAGTAGTTGTCGAGAACCCTCGGGTCTTCACGTCCGGTGACTACCCGAGCAAGCCGCCATCCGAGCGCAAAGGCATCCTGCATTCCCGTGTTGAGACCCTGTCCACCCAAGGGATAATGGCTGTGGGCAGCGTCCCCTGCCAGGAGCAGCCGCCTGTCCCGCAGCCGGGTGCGAAACCGGCCGTGGTCGCTGAAACGAGTGAGATGATCGACGTCGCTCAGCGCGGGCGGTTCTCCGAGTACGTATCCGAGACGCTCTCGATACTCGGACTCGGTCGGGTCGTTTCGCTCGACGAGGGGCGCGCTGAAATCCATGGCGATGATGCGTGCCTGCCCGTAGGGATTCGGGTTGTGCATGGTCCATCCGGTGGGTGTGGGATTCCAGCCCTGCGGAATGTCGGTCGGCGTGTCCGAAACTGCAAGGCCTGCCAGAGCGTTCATGGTCGCGGGGTAGGTACGGGCCGGGAAGTCGCCGACCCGTGCGACGAGGCTGCGAGCGCCGTCGGCGCCGACGACATAGTCGGCGCGTATGCGCAGGGCACGGTCGTTGGCGATGTCCCACACGTCCGCCGTTACGCACTCGTCGTCGTGTTGGAGCGTTACGGCGCTGTGGCCGCGCATTACCTGCGCACCGAGCGCTCGTGCGCGATCCTCGAATGCCGCCTCGAGTCGCGCTTGCGGGATACCTGCGATCGGGCCGGGTTCGACGCTCGGTGCCGTGATCGCCAGCACCGGCTGAGCCGCGAACTGGAATGGTGCACGGCGTGTTCCGTCGGGGTCGTCGAGTATCGCGTCGGGCGTCACGGATGGGACGTAGCCTCGGCGCGCCAGCAACGAGAGCGAGCGGGCATGCACAGTACCGGCACGCGGGCGCAAATCCAGCTCGGTTCGAGTTTCGATCACGATGACGCGAACTTCCTGCAACGCCAGTTCTGCGGCCACCAGCATTCCGACCGGACCGCCACCTACCACCAGAACATCGGTCTCCACAACGGATTCGGGTGTGGTCCGACGGGTCCGAGACACCATCGTCATCGCATTCTCCTGGGGTCGAGTGTTGTATTCAGCCGTGTCACGAACAGTTGTACTACCTGAATAGTAGCTACTACTGTCATAGTAGCTAGAGGGCGGACAGCCACCGCACACATTCACAACCAACTCGCCCACCATTCGAGGGGTAATCAATGTCGACAGAAATCGCCGGAACCGAGCCGACCACCGAACCCGAACAACCGAGCGGACCACCGAGTGCCGCCACTCTTCCCGTCGTACTTGCCGCACAATTCGTCACTCCGATGGCCATCGCGGGCACTGCGATCGCCCTACCTCTCGTCTCCCGAGACCTCGGATCCAATCCCACCGCGTTGCAATGGGTTGTCAACGGATTCAACATCGCCTTTGCCCTGACGACACTCGTGTGGGGAGCGGTGAGCGACCGCATCGGTCATCGACGAACGTTCGGTATCGGGACCGGGTTGGTCGTCGCGGGCAGCATCGGCAGCGTTGTCGCTCCGAACCTGCTCACACTCGACATCGCTCGCGTGATCGCCGGTGTGGGTGCGGCCGCGATCCTCACCGGCGCCACCGCACTGTTGTCCAACGCGTACGAAGGATCGCGACGAACCAAGGCATTTGCACTGTTCGGTACCGTCAACGGATTGGGTCTCGCACTCGGCCCAACGATCTCCGGAATCCTGATCTCGTTGATCGACTGGCGCGGAGTCTTCGTCGTACACGCGGTGATACTCGCGGCAGCCGGCATCGGAACACGTCTCCTGCCGACCGCACAGCCTTCCACCGGAGATCGCGGGCCGATCTTGGATCTCGGTCTGTTGCGAAACCGCGAGTTCCTGGCAATGTGCCTCGTGCCGGTCGCCGGCTCGATCGGATTCGTGACACTCCTGACCTACCTGCCTTCCGCCCTCAGTGGGATCACCGACCTGTCCGCCGGGACGTCCGGGCTGCTCATGTTGGCAATGACCATCCCCGTTTTCGTCGCGCCAGTTGCCATCGGAACCTTGGTCACTCGATTCCCGGCGTTGACCATCGGCAAGGTGATCTATCTGAGTCTCGCGGCGCTGATTCTCGGCAACGCCGGGATACTCGCACTCTCGGACGATCGTTCGGTGCTCGCGATCATCGTGCCGATGATCCTGCTCGGACTCGGCTTCGGTCTGCCCATCGGTCTCGTCGACGGCCACGCCCTGTCGGTGGTGCCGGCCGAACGCGGTGGCACCGCGGCAGGACTTCTGAACTTTTTCCGAATCGGAAGCGAAGCGGTGTTCGTCGCCGGATACGCCGTCGTTCTGTCCACGGCCGTAGGTGCACAACTTGCCGGACAGGCAGCCCGCGACACCGCTGCCGGACAGTACGGGCACCCGGACGTCTACCAGTCCGCGTTCACGACGACCGTCGGTGTGCTCATCGCTCTTCTCGTCGTTCTCACCATCGCCATCGTCGCGGTCCGTACAGGATCCCGACGCACCACCGACCGCGAAATCGGTTCCGAACCCGAAGGAGTCACGTCGTGACCCACGCACTCGATACCGTCCGAGTAGATCTGGACGAGATCGCACACATCACGCCGCCGAGCATGATCGAGCCATTGCGGAAGCGTTCCCGCGGCGGACTGGCTCAGGTGAAGTTGCCCAGCGGGCACACCGCAGTGCATCTGAGCACCTACCGCAACGTGCACGCAGTGCTCACCGACGTCAGCTTCGTCCGCGCAGAGACGAATGTGGACGACGGCCCCACGTTTCTCCCGACGATCATGCCGACAGAGATGTTGCTCAATCTCGACCATCCCGACCACGGTCGACTGAAGGGCTTCGTCGCCTCCGCCTACAGTGCCGCCACCATGACCCACCGGGTGCCTGCGGTCCACAAAGTTCTCGACGGCGCGGTCGCCACCTTGAGAGAGCAGAAATCACGGGGAAGTGCGGACCTCGTGGGCGCACTGCTGGACCCGGTGACAATCGGTGTCAACGTGGACTATCTGGGCATTCCGACGTCCGACATCGCCCACTTTCGCCACCTGTCTCGGGAGATGCAGCTGGCCCATGACACCGACGTTGACCAGCTTCTGTCCGACTTCTGGACGCTGTATCACTACATCGAAGATCTGGTCGCTCGCCGACGAGAACTCCGTCCGGGACTTGTCCTCGATCTCCTCGACGCGCGGGATTCGGTGACACCGCCGGTTACCGACGCCGAGTACGCTGCCATTCTGCTCGGCTCCCTGGTCGGGGGAGACCAGAACGTACTTTCGGTGATCACCAAGATCGCGTATGTCGCGCTCGCTCGCCCCCAGCTTTGGGAATACCTCGTCGGCAACCCGGAATCCATACCGTCCGCAGTCGAGGAGTTCCTCAGAGTCCTACCGTTGGGCCGTATCTCGACTTTCCCTCGGGTCACTACCCGCGAGATCACCTTGTCCGGCGGTGTGCTGCATCCGGGCGACATCGTGTATGCGGACGCCCACTCCGCGAACCGGGACCCTTCCGAGTACCCCGACCCGGGAGTGATCGATCTCTCTCGCACCGGAAAGCGCCACCTGCAATTCGGATACGGCATGCATCACTGCATGGGCGCGGCCATGGCCCGGATGGAGATCGTGGAGGTGCTCCGGCGGCTGGTCACCGAGTTTCCGTCTCTCGAGCTTGCCGTTCCTGACGGCGAGGTCCCTTGGGAGACAGGTGTACTCGTTCACCGACCGGTGTCAATACCGGTTACCTGGTAGCAGGCTCGGCCGGGTGACCGGTTCGGTCCGCGGCGAGAATTGCGTCCAGTAGGCCGGGGAACGCCTGCTCCATATCGCCGCGCCGAAGTTTCGTCATCCGGCCGTTTCCGACGTCGCGTTGCCAGATCAAACCCGCCTTGCGCAGTACCCGGAAATGATGGGTCCGCGTCGAGGGTGCCCAGGGCATGCCGAACACGCTGCAGAACTGTTCGGTGCCCTGTGGCTCGTAGTACAGCTGCGCTACGACTTTGCGGCGATTGGTGTCCGCGAGAGCAGCCAGCACGGAGGAGAGATCGTATTCCTCGACATCGGGATGTCCATCGGCGTCGGCCAAGGCCCGCTCCTTCCGTTGTGGCAGTCTTCATCACTGCCGTAGCTATGACTTCGATCGTACCTACGGCCCGTGGACGCGGGACAGTTCGACCGATGGGCCGGCGAGTGGCACCCTCGATCGAGTGAACAATCACTATCACCACTTGGTGTTCGGCGCAGCCAGCGCCGCACGTCAGCAGCGCGACGGTGGGTGGACTGCATACGGCCGCCACACCGAACGGCCGGATGACGGCGCCGAACCTCTCGATACCCGTGAGAAGGCGATCATCCGAGGGATCGATCAGTTCCACATCGCGAGCACCACCGAATCCGGGTGGCCGTACATCCAGTATCGGAGTGGACCGAAAGGTTTCCTGCAGGTGCTCGACGACCAAACCCTCGGCTTCGCGGACTTCAAGGGAAACAGTCAGTACGTGACCGCGTCGAATCTGGACAACGACGATCGTGTGGCGTTGTTCATTGCCGACTACCCCAACCGGCAACGCATCAAGCTGTTCGGTCGTGCCCGCACGGTAGAGGCGGCGGACGACCCCGACCTCTTGAATCGCCTTCGGAAGATCGGCTCGATCGAGGTGGCAGCCAGGTGTGAACGGAGCGTGATCATCGCCGTCGAGGCGTTCGACTGGAACTGCACCCGCAGCATCATTCCGCGCTTCGACAAGCAGTACCTCGCGGATCTCTCTGCCGTGTATCAGCGCAAGGCCGAGGAGCGTGAGAAGGTTATACTCGCCGAGATCGCCGATCTGAAAGCGCAATTGGCGCGGCAATCGGAATCGTGAACAGAAACGGCCGAACGCGGGAAGGGGAGTCGCGAATGACTTCGATGCGGGATACCGGGATCGCCCTGGCCGACGGCGAGCAGCGCGACGCGGCGGAGCTGTTGGTGCTGCAGCGATGCTGTTGGGTCTCCGAAGCAATCGCGAACCGAACTCTCGACATCCCCGCACTGCACGAAGACCTGGCCGCCGTACGCGCCTGGATCGACAATTCCCTGGTGATCACGGCGCGCGCCGACGGCCGACTCGTCGGAGCAGTTCGAGGCACCCGGAACGAAAATGTTTGGGAGATCGGGCGATTGATGGTTGCCCCGGACATGTCCGGCCGGGGCCTCGGTCGTCGACTTCTCGAAACCATCGAGGATCGAGCACCGGGGGAGTGCACCACGTTCTCGCTGTTCACCGGCGCCGACAGCGATCGCAATCTGCGGATGTACGACCACGCCGGTTACCGCAGGGTGGCCGAACAGCCGTCGGCGGTGCCGCACATTCGTGGCGCAGTCACCCTCGTGAAGGCTCGCCGGGAATCGCAACGCCAACCGGACGGTTGAGGAGGACATGGCCAACGAAGACTTCGACCCCCGTGCACTCATCGCCGACAGCTCACTCGGCATCCTCGCAACGATCAAATCGAACGGACTGCCCCAGCTGTCGCCGGTCACCTCGGTGTACGACCGCGAAACCGACACGATTCTCGTGTCCATGACCGAGGGGCGCGCCAAGACGGCGAACCTGCGGAGGGACCCGAGGGCAGCTGTCGAGTACACCAGCGCCGATGGTTTCTCCTGGGCAACCGCCGAAGGATCGGTGACACTGACCGGCCCCGGAATCGATCCGAACGGCCACGAAGCGGATGCCCTGGTCGAGTACTACCGACTCGGCGCCGGCGAACATCCGGACTGGGACGAATACCGCTCCGTCATGGTGGAGGACCGACGAGTTCTCATGACGCTCACGGTCGAACACGTGTACGGCGCCAAGATCCGATAGGGGCTTACCGGCCCGTTCACCGCGCTGTCACGACAACCAGCCCTCCCGGACACATCGTCTCCATAACGTTCGCGCATCCGATTCACACAGCCTGGAGGGGCACACGTGACCGCTTCACCCCTCGATCGCCGCAAGTTCTTGGGCCGTACCGCTCTGACCGGACTCGGTGTTGCGCTGGCCGGAAGGGTCGACGCGTTGGCCCGGCCGGCGTTCGCGGCAGCTGCACCAGGTTCTGCCGGTGGTTACGGTCCCTTGATTCCGGTCCCTGCCCGACTGTTGTCCCTCCCTGCCGGATTCAGTTACACCGCGGTGTCCACGTCCGGTTGAACCCGCCTGTCGGACGGCGCGCAGGTACCCGGTGATCCTGATGCGAACGGTGTTTTCGCGGCAGCTGACGGCAGCACGATCGTCACCAATCATGAAGTGGGCAGTGACGAACCCTTCGGCGTCCCGCCGATCGAAGGCCTGACCTACGATGACGGTGCACGAAGCGGAACCACCACGACCGCCGTCGAGCAGCAGCTGGCGCCCGCCGCACCGCGCCCATCTCGATGACTGCCGAGATCACCCTCCTCGACCATCCTGAAGGCACCGATTACACCGCCGTCGTGCGTCATGCCGATCCCAAGGCCCGCGCTCTGCACGAAGAACTCGGCTTCTTCGACGGATGGGGCGCCGTCACCGCGGCGCTCGCAGCTCTCGCAGAATCAGAAGTCGTCACTCACTCCTGAGGATCACAAGGCGCTGTGTCGCTCTGGTCATCGCGACATAGCGATCCACCGCACCTTCGATTCCGGAGCCGAATGCTTCCGGGTCGACGAGAACGACGAGGTCGAACTCCAATCCCTTGCACAACTCGGGTGTAAGCGATCGCACGCGCTGTGTGCTCGCGAATTTCGGATCACCGATGACACAGGCGATCCCATCGTGATTCTCGGCCAGCCAGGATTCGACGATCGGGTTCAGCTCTACAGTCGATCCCCGGTGGACGGGCACGCCGCTACTCCGAATCGACGACGGCACATTGGCATCCGGCAACGCAGCTCGAATGACGGGCTCGGCCTCGATCATGACCTCCTCTGGGGTCCGGTAGTTGATGGTCAAAGACGCTGTATCGACGTGGTCGAGGCCGACACGTGCCAATCGTGCCTCCCAGGACTCGGAGAATCCGTGTCGTGCCTGTGCGCGGTCACCGACGATGGTGAAACCCTTCGACGGGCACCGCTGCAGGAGCATCTGCCACTGAGCGTCGGAGAGTTCCTGTGCTTCGTCCACCACGATATGAGCGAACGGGCCGGCCAGCAGATCCGGCTTCACCTCCGGTGATGCGGTGTGGTCGACGAGCGCGTCACGAAGGTCGTCACCGCGAAGCATCGACATCACAGCCATTTCCGAATCGTCGGTGGCAATGAGGTCGTCCACGACTCTGGTCATTCGCTCACGATCGGCGGCGGCTGCGGTGGCGGTGGCACGCCGTCGCAGCGACGCTTCCGGATCGCCGAGCCGATGGCGGGCGGCATCCAGCAGTGGGAGGTCCGACGTGGTCCATGCGTGGTCGTTCGGGCGCTGCAACGTGCGGACGTCGTCCGCACTCAACCACGGGGCTGACATGCGTAGATACGCCGGGACGGACCACAGATCTCCTACGAGATCTGCCGCCTCGATCAGCGTCCACGAATTGTCCAGGACCGCCCGTAGGTCGTCGTTGCGGTTCAGGGAGGCGCGGATCTGTACGTCCGACTCGCTCCCGTCGTACTTGTCGACCAGAATTGCGACCAGCGCATCCCATACCTGCTCGCGCGCTTCGTTGTGCGGCGTGCCCGGCTCGGCTGCGCGGAACGCCTCCGCCCAGTCGTCGGCACTCAACCAGATGTCCGACCAGTCGGTCGCAATCGTCATTCCCTCGGTAGGCGGTTGTTCGTAGAATCGGACGGCAGCCTCGATCGCACGGGACCACTCCGCCGACGACTTCAGTCGCGCCACCTCCGAGTCCGACTCGATTTCAGCGGTCGCCCCTTCCGCAACAAGATCGCCCAGCGTGCACAGATGCACGGTCTCCTCACCGAGGTTGGGCAGTACGTCCGCAACGTACGCGAGGTACGGCTCGTGTGGGCCGACGAACAACACCCCGTGCCGCAGTCTGGGATCGGAGTAGATCAGATAGGCAGCTCGGTGCAGCGCGACCACCGTCTTGCCCGTGCCTGGCCCACCGTCCACGACGAGCGCGCCCTTGGAACCGGCACGAACAATCGCATCCTGATCCGAGGCGATGGTTCCCAACACGTCACGCATCATCGGTGAGCGATTGGCTCCGAGGCTCGCGATGAAGGCCGACCGATCGTCGAGTGCGGCGCTCGAGATCGCTTCGTCGGGGGAGAAGACCTCGTCCCAGTAGTCGCTGACACGGCCGCGTGCCCACCGATAGCGCCGCCGGCTCGCCAACCCGATCGGGTTGGCGTGGGTTGCGCCGAAGAACGGTTCGGCCATGGGGGATCGCCAGTCGACGAGTAGTTGTTCACCCACGCTGTCCATGAGGCCGAGCCGACCGATGTACACGGCCTCGGATGTGTTGGCATCGACCATGCGGCCGAGGCACAGATCCAGGCCGAAGCGACGCAGAGCGCGCAGTTCCGCGCCGAGTCGATGGACGAGCATGTCCCGTTCCAAGGCTTCCTGCCCCAACTGGCCCGGGGCCCTGCGGGCGTCGTCGATACGGTTCGTCAGGTCGGTGATGGACCTTTCCAGGCTCACTGAAATGGCAGCAAAGTGGCGCTCGTCCGCATCGATGAGATCGGGGTCGGCTTTGGCGGCGAGATGTTCGGGAAGGTCGAAGGCACTGACGTTCGGAGAGCTCACGAGTCCTCGCGTTTTCTTGTCTGGTCCGGCTTGGACCAGCCATTCTGCGCGCCTCCCCGGGCCTTGCGGCAAGCCCCGGGGTGCGCTATATATTGAATGTGGAAGGGAGTGGTGACACTCCCTTTTTGTGTGCCCAAGTTTCTTCGAGAAGAGGTGGCATGAAGTCGATCATCGTGTGCAAGTCCGTATCTCACGGCAACACCAGGAAGGTGGCAGAGACCATCGGTGAGGTTCTGGATGCGCGGGTGGTCGATCCTGCCGACATCGAACCGGAAGAGCTTTCGGAGTACCGCTTGGTCGGGTTCGGATCGGGCGTGCGACACATGAACTACTACCCGGAGCTACGTGAGTTCGTCCAGGGACTCCCGAAGGATCAGCGGGCCAAGGCGTTCGTCTTCAACACCAGCGGTTTCCCGCAGCCGCCGTTCATCCCGTATCGCGACAAGTTCGTGCGGCTGGTCGAAGACAGAGGATTCGACGTCGTCGACACATTCACGTGCTTCGGATACGACACCTACTTGCCACTGAGGGTTGTCGGTGGGGTCCGCAAGGGTCATCCGAACTCAGCGGACCTCGACACGGCACGAGCGTTCGCCCGGCAGCTGCGCAACCGCGTCGAAGCTGCCGACTGACCTTCGAACGGCACTGCGTCTACCAGACAAGATTTTCACCTTCGGCGCGTACTCGACCGAAGAAACGTTTCGTGATGTCGGGGCCATCGTGGTTGTAGCCGTCCATGATCTCGGCCAGATTCGCTGCGAGCGCTTGCAGGGCGGAGGGAGACGGTCTTCACCCCGTAATCGAATCGCCAGCCCCAGTCGTGTGGAACCGCTCCGATCGTGATGACGATTTCGCATTCGTGACGCGCATCGACCTCGTAGGTGATCCCGGACGGCGCGTCACCCACTGGATCGACGACCGCCAGTTCACCCAAGCCGACTCCAGCGCAGAACGCCTGCCGTGCGAGAAGAATGTCCTCGCGAATCATGTCGGCGATGCGGGTAAGACCCGCATGCCGACCAGCGCATGCATGTTTGACGCCGTATGTTCGTCCCGAGTCGACAGACCCGCGCGTCTTTTCGACCAGCCTGTCCAGCTATGCGTTGGGCTGCCGCCCGTTCGCCTGCACCCGTACGAGGGTGTGCGATGACAGTGCGAAGACGGGAGATCTTCAGTGCTGGGTTACCTACCACCTACGAGGACTATCGCACAGCGGATTTCCGTCAACAGATTGCGCGATGCGCTACCTCGACAGTCAACGGCGCAGCCAGACATAATCCGGGTTCGGCCGCACCTGTCGACCCCGCAGTCGATTGAGCAGTGGTGACTCGTCGGCACGCTGGGCGCGGATCTCGAGTTGCCGGATCAGCCAGGCTCGCCTGGGATTGACCGCAATCTGGTACGCGCCCAGGTAGTCCGTGATCTCTTCACTGAACGCGGTCTTGAACTGGCCGACACCGTGACGTGGGTGCGAGAAGTCGCCGATGGTTGCCGACGAGGGCGTCCCATCCAAATCGTAACGCTCACAACCTTGCTCGCGCGCCCAACGCATGATGTGCCATTGCAGCGCGTATGCCGCCCGGCTGCCTCCCAACCCACAGAGGCTGGGGTCTCCCGGCCGCTGGCGGACCGAGCCCGCACCCAGGTAGAGAGCGGTTGTGCCGAACGTTGCGACGAACGCACCGACGACGACCTCACCATCGTGTCGTGCCAGAAACAACTGACCTTGACCCGACGCCTCGTAACGCTGAAAGACGGCAGTGGAGATGGCGAGGGTGGGAATCTTGAACCGCCCGCCACTGGTCGCATCGAGCATCTCGTACAGGATGCGGCAGTTTTCCTCCGTGGCGGGAACGCGATCCACGGTCACGCCCTCGCGCGTCGCCCGTCGAATCGATTTCCGTGCACGCTTCTTGAATCGGGACAGCACGTCCTGCTCGGAACCCTTCAGGTCCACGACGACCGTGCTGTCGTCGAGCCAGGTCGGCACCCGGACGAGCCCATGCCGTTGGAGAAGTCTCTCGTGGTCCGCGCTCGCCTTCAACTGAGTACGGAATCGCACGGCGACGATGCCGTAGTTCTCGGCGAATGCTGCTATTGCGCGAGCGGAGCGAACCAACTCGCGAACGTCGTCCACCGGAGGGCCGAACAGTACCCACAGTGGCCCTGCCAGTGGCACATCCACGCGGAACGCGGTGACAGCGTGCCCTCCGACCATCAGGTGAACCGGCGTGCCCCCCTGCATGGCCATTCCATCGATGTTGGCGGTACAGCGGTAGACGTTGCCCTCGTCGGGACTCTGCAATAGCAGTTCGTCCCACCGCGCGATTTCGTCGGCGGTCGCGAAGCGAACATGGGCCGCTCGCGTCCTCGACGCGGGCATTGCACCACCGTGCGGTCTCGCATCTCGGTCGAGTGCATGGGGGAGTCCGTGCATCGAACGACTTGCGTCGCTGAACAAACCAACATCCGCCATGGCACTACCCTTGTCTTCCTGGTGAATCGCCCCCGGCGAATTCGGTGAGTTACGCACCTACTATATTTCGCCGTGTTCAGATCGTTACATTCGGGCCTGAATCACGACTGAGGTGAAATTTGTGCCGGCCAGGACGATCTCGGAGACCGGTGCTCCACCCCGAATGCTGCGGTCGTTGATGACCTTCACGGCGGACTCGGGGGAGCCATGGACCAGACCAGTGATTCGTGCGCCAAGTACCGTGAGTGCATGGGTCTGCTGTTCGACATGCGAATGTCGGACTCTCCATGGATATCCTCGGTCTGGACGTGCCGAAGTGAGCAGGTCACGACGATGACGGCTCTGGCGAGTGAGACTTGGGGCCTAGTCTTCTGGGAGGAAGAGGGGCCCCTCGAGCAGCTGTCGTCGGGCCCGAGAGCCGCACCGCAACCGCGCCTGTGCCGTGGGAGGCATCCTTCGTCGGTGTTCAGTTCACCGTGGGAACGTCGCTCCGGATGGCGGACATGGCCACCCTTGTCGACGGCGGGATTACCTTGCCCGACGTGAGTTCCCAGAGCTTCTGGCTCGACGGCCGACGATGGCAGACGCCCGATGCCGACGATGTCGAGATACTCGTGGATCATCTCGTTCGGCATGGCGTGCTCGCCCGCGACCCAGTGGTGACCGAAATGCTCGATGGCAATCGGTCCCCACTGAGCGTTCGTACGGTAGAACGCCGGTTCCGTGCCGCGACGGGCATGAGTCGCGGCACAGTTCGACAGATCGAGCGGGCGAGGAGCGCGGCCGGCATGATCACCGCCGGCGTGCCCGTCAGCGACGTCGTGACGGGACTGGATTACTACGATGAACCACACCTCGCGCGGGCGTTGCGTCGATTCGTCGGACAGTCCGCTCAGCAGCCTCGCACGGGCGCGGACGGTGTGATCGCGCTCGATCCCGTTCAGTAAACGACATCGTAGACAAGCTTCGTCACCCCATTCGCGTAGCTGGCGGACTCGCGCAGGCGTAGCTGTCGTTTGTCGCGGTCGTCCCTGCAGAACAAGCCTTTACCCGCACCCAGAAGTACCGGGAACACCAGCAGGTTGTACCGGTCGACGAGATCGGCTTCCGAGAGTCGGCGAGCAAGCTCCGCGCTGCCGTGGATGAAGATGCCGCCGCCGTCACTCTGCTTCAGCTTGGCGATGTCATCGCTGGATCGAAGAATGGTGGTCGGGCCCCACCCATCGAACAGTGCATCATCGGTGAGGGTTGTCGACACGACGTACTTCGGCAAATCCTTGTAGGCGGCGTGATCTTCGGAGTCACGCCAGTACGGAGCGAACGCCTCGGGATCGAACTCGGTCCGAGCGACCCAACCACCACTTCGGTGGCCCGCCGCTTCGCCGCCCGGCGAGTCGACCACACCGTCAAGGGACATGAAACCCGTGTACACCAACTCGCGTGCCATATACAGATCCTTCCATCGATAGAAGACGGGCCATGAAGATCGCCGCGGTCGATTTCAGATTAGGTCCTGCATCGGCCGGTGTCTTGTACGAAAACGACAGCGGGTCTCCACTTACGCTGCGAATGTGATAGAAGCCTTGGGACCCTACGGGCCCTGGAAGGGGCTGGCACCGCCCGAGACCGTTGAATCTGATCCGGTTAACGCCGGCGTAGGAAGCGAAGACGGCTCATGGCTGTGCGCACCCCGAAAACTATTGTGTCCGAGCAATACCCGACCCATTCGATTACCCGGGTGGACGACCTCGACCACAGCAGGTCCGGGAAGCGTTCCCGAACAAGGCCGTTTGCCCCACCGGGGCGCCGTGGATCGAATCGCGTAAGGACACCGAGGTTCACCGGGCGCGGAGCGAACAATTCACCGACGCCGCGCGCCGGGGCGCGCCTTCCCAAAGGGGGAGGGTCGCAGGCCCGTACCGCAGGTCACACAGATGCACTACGCGCGCCGCGGGATCGTCACCCCTGAATTGCGATTCGTGGCATTACGGGAGCAATGCGACGCCGATCTGGTGCGTACCGAGGTTGCCGCCGGCAGGGCAATTTTCCCAGCGAACATCAATCACCCCGAATCCGAACCGATGATCATCGGCAAGGCTTTTCTGGTCGAGATCACCGCCAATTTCGGCAACTCCGCAGTCACGAGTTCGCGAAACTGCAATGGACGGCGAAATGGGGCGCCGATACCCTGATGAACCTGTCGACGGGCGACGACATCCACGCAACGCGCGAGTGAGAGGAGGGCCCGATTATCATTAGTTGACATAATGTCGATTATCGGCGTTATCGTTATCTGGGAATATTCCTGGAAGGGTCCGATTCGGCCCGCAGGTATACACACCAAAGATTGGCGCTCGCGAGCCTCCTTGGGCGGCTCGCAGTGCAATGCATCTTGTCCGCACACCGTCCAGCTTCGGCACGAGTCGCTCGCTTCACTCACCGACTCGACCGTGACGAAATGCGTCCACAGATCACCGGCCGACATGAGTCGAATAATATGCAGCAATCCGGATGAATCCGATCAGGTCGGCCCAGCCCACTCTCCCGTCATCCATTCCCTCGTCCTAATTACGTCACAGTGACGTAATTAGGACGAGGGAATCGTCCTGGAACTGCGGCAACGACAAGTTGCTTGATGGCACCGATTACCGAACGTACCGTGGCTGCCACGGACACCGACAGATTGCGTGCGATCGGAGGCGTCATGAACTCAGCGAAGCATCCGGCGATCGTCGGTGCGCTCCTGAAGCACGCACACGGCACGTATGCACAGGAAGCCGACGTAGGACTCGAGAACGAACCCGCACCCTTGTTTCGGCTGCTGGTATTCGGTCTGGTCTCCAGCACACCGATTTCCGCGAGCATCGCTGTCGCAACGGCCCGGGAACTGCGCAAGTCGGGCATGTCGAGTGCACCGACCGTTAAGCGTGCGAAGCGCTCCGACATCATCGAGGCGTTGGGGCGTGCACACTACGTGCGGTACGACGAAAGCACCGCAACTCGCCTACACGAGCTGGCAGATCGAGTCGACGACGTCTACGGCAACGATCTCCGACGATTGCCCAAACGCGCGCAATTCTCGGTTCCCGAAGTGAAACGTCTTCTCCAGGAATTCAACGGAATCGGTCCTACCGGCGCGGACATCTTCACCAGAGAAGTGCAAGCCGTATGGCCCTGGGCGCGGCCGTATTTCGACAACAGAGCAATCGAATCGGCGCGCGGCCTGGGACTACCCTCGGACCCGGACGAACTGGCCGGATATGTGCGTCCCGAAGACGTTGCCGAGCTGTCCGCCGCGCTCGTTCGCATCTCTCTGGACCACGAACTGCGCGCATCGGTCGAAGAAGAGTTTCGCTGAAGCGGCTCGGCTCGATTGACATAGCGGCCGGGTGGGTACACGGGCTGCGGTCAGCACAACTTCGCCACGATGAAGGAGGATCTCATGACCTCGACCAGCGCCCAGCCGATGAGCAGCACCGGAGTGGACTCGGAACCTTTCGAATCCATCAACCCTTACACTGGTGAGGCTTTGGCCGAGTTCCCCTACTTGGAGGTCGATCAGCTATCCGCTGTCGTGGATCTTGCGCACGATGCATTCGCCGACTGGCGGCAGGTGCCGGTGAACGAGCGGGCCCGCGCCGTATCGCGGGCAGCCGAGATACTTCACGAGCGGAAAAACGAGTTCGCCTCCCTCATCACTCGCGAGATGGGCAAGCTCATCTCCGACAGCGAGTTCGAGGTGGAACTCGCAGCGAGCATCCTCGAGTATTACGGCGAGAACGGCCCGGCCTTCCTGGAACCGTCCGACATGGATGTCGAAAGTGGAACAGCTCAGGTTGTCAACGAGCCCCTCGGGGTGTTGCTGGGTATCGAACCGTGGAACTTTCCGCTGTACCAAGTTGTGCGCTTCGCCGGCCCCAATCTGGTGGCGGGCAACACCATCCTTCTCAAGCACGCAAAGCTCTGTGCAGCAACAGCAGCACAACTGGAAACCGTCTTTCACGATGCGGGCATACCGGAAGGCGCGTACACCAACATCTTCCTGCGCACCAGCGACGTCGAGCGAGTGATCGAGCACCCGGCGGTCCAGGGCGTTGCTCTCACCGGCAGTGAGAAGGCAGGAGCGTCGGTCGCAGCCCTCGCAGGCAAGCACTTGAAGAAGTGCATCCTCGAACTCGGCGGCAGCGATCCGTTCGTGGTTCTGGATGATGCAGACGTCGGCAAGGCCGTGGATGCCGCCGTCACCGGACGTATGGGGAATACCGGGCAGAGTTGCGTGGCATCGAAGCGATTCATTGTGCCGGACAATCTCTTCGACGAGTTCGCCGCCCAGATGGGTGAACGATTGGGTGCGCTCGAACCAGGTGATCCCCTCGATCGAAACACCACCCTCGGCCCCCTCTCTTCCGAGCAGGCAGCAGAGGATCTCGTCGGCCAGGTAGATGACGCAGTGAAAAGGGGAGCCAATGTAATCACCGGCGGCGGGCGGCCACAGGAACGCGGACCGAACGGCAAGGGCGCGTTCGTCGATGCAACCGTGCTCACCGGCGTCACGCCGGACATGCGGGCTTACTCCGAAGAACTCTTCGGACCCGTTGCCGTTGTCTATCGCGTCGCAGACATCGACGAGGCGGTCTCGCTGGCCAACGCCACGGTCTACGGTCTCGGCGGAACCGTCTTCGGCTCGGACGAGACCCGGGCGCGGGAAGTCGCCGATCGGATCGACAGCGGCATGGTCTGGATCAATCAGCCGACAGGAACTCGTCCCGACCTTCCGTTCGGCGGTGTCAAGAATTCCGGCTTCGGTCGCGAGTTGTCTCACCTCGGGATCTTCGAGTTCGTGAACCGCAAACTCATCCGGTCGGTGTCCGCTTAGCAGCTCGGCCGAGTGGCGGCGTTCTCGCGGCGCATGCCATCGTGTCGCACTCGGTGATGCGACTGCGCTGTCGTCTAGGCTGATCGAACGATGTGTTCGACTGTCGACGCACCTCGTACCTGCCCGTCGCGTACCCGAGAGCGGAAAGCAGACGCCGATGAATGTTTCACCAGCTGCGTGGGGCGTGACGATCGCGGTGATCGTTGCGCTGTTGGCCTTCGACTACATATTTCACGTCCGTAAGGCGCACGTACCCACCCTCAAGGAAGCCGCCATCTGGTCGTCGATCTACATCAGCATCGCGGTGGTTTTCGGGCTGCTGGTTCTGTTGTTCGGCGGAGTGGACATGGGATCCGAGTACTTCGCCGGTTATGTCACCGAAAAGGCACTTTCGGTCGACAACCTGTTCGTGTTCCTGATCATCATCGCCAGCTTCAACGTGCCACGCGAGGATCAGCAGAAAGTCCTTCTGTTCGGCATCGTCTTCGCCCTGGCCGCTCGTACCGGATTCATCTTCATGGGCGCGGCGCTGATCAATACCTTCGCCTGGGTCTTCTACCTGTTCGGTCTCATATTGCTGATCACCGCGGGAAACATGCTGCGCCCGGAGACCGAGGACTCGCATTCGGCCGACAACTTCATCATCAGATTCGCGAAGAAGTTCCTGCACACGACCGACTACTTCGACGGTGACAAGCTGTTCACGGTGGCGAACGGCAAGCGCGCCATGACACCGATGCTCCTCGTCATGGTGGCGATCGGCGGAACAGACCTCCTGTTCGCCCTGGACTCCATTCCTGCAATCTTCGGCCTGACTCAGAACGTCTTCATCGTGTTCACCGCAACGGCGTTCTCGCTCATGGGTCTGCGGCAGCTGTACTTCTTGCTCGACGGACTGTTGGACCGACTCATCTACCTGTCGTTCGGCTTGGCCGCCATCCTCGGCTTCATCGGCGTGAAGCTGATTCTCCATGCATTGCACGAGAACAATCTGCCCTTCGTCAACAGCGGCGAACCCGTGCACGTGGTTGAAGTCAGTACGGCTCTGTCGCTGACCGTGATCATCGGAATCCTGGTGGTGACCGTGATCGCCTCGCTCGTCAGCCCTGCCGGCAAGGCGCAGTCGGCAATTGCCGGTGCACGCCGGCACGCCACCAACTACGTCGACCTCGACTACACGGCGGACACGACCGAGCGCGAACGCATCTACAGCGCGCTTCGGCGTGAGGAAGAGCAGATCAAAGCACTCGGGCCGAAATACCGTCAAAAGGCACGTGAGCAGGAAGAATTGATGGATCTAGTGAGGAAGGCTCACTCACAGCACGACTCGTACATGAACGGCGGAACTGCATCTCAACAGTCGTGATCGGCGTGCAGGGCCCGAAGTCTCGAGCGTAGCGACTTCGACAGGTACCTCTCCCCCCGTGTGGGCGACTGCCCGGGCCCACGTACCGACATCGAGTGTCCGACCAGGACGTATTCCGCCCCACTGGTCTGTCCGGCGGCCGGCGACCCTGCCAAGAACGCAATGGTTTCGCAGGCTTCCGCGTCCGTGACTTCCGGACCGAGGACCACCGAATTCACAGCTATTCCGGCGTCCGCAAGCTCGGCCGCAAGAGCCCCGGTCAGTGGGCAGAACTCCAGAGCGGCCGGAACCACATGTACTACGCGACCGCCACGCCCGCTGTCGGCCATGTGCCGGATCGCCGGTTGCAGGCACCGCAATAAATGGTCGATCTCGGACGAGATTTCCGCCGCTCCCCTGTTCACCTCCCCAGGACCGGCGCTCGAGCCCGGGTATCGCGGCAGGGTGATCAGCACGTCGAAGGTCACCAGAGTGGCGGCAATCGCGTGTACTTCTGCCGACCGCGCAGCTCGACGCACGTCCATCCCGGCCCGACCCAGTGCACTGACGGTGTCGTGGCACATCCCGGATTCGGGGCCCGTGACGATCGCGGTTTCCGAGCGGTACATGCAGATGGGAATACCCGTCGGCCCGAAATGCCAAACCGGCGGCCGAACAGGAGTGGGTTCGGCCGCCGGTTCGTAAGCTACGAGGTCAGCAGTTCGACGGTGCCGGCTCTCCGCGGAAACGCGCGTCGAGGTAATTCAGCGCATCGGGAAGTCCGAGCACTGCCGACGACAGGTGATCCGGGCTGGGGAACAATTCCTGTTGCACCGCGACACCAGCGTCGCAGTACCTGCGAATCGTGTTGTCGATCGAGTCGACCGGAATGAGAACGTCCGTGGGGCTGTGCCATTCGAAGATCGGAGCCTTGGGAACTCCGGGGTAGAGCTCGACACTGTTCTCGTCGAGAACCTCCCATGCCTGCTTGGACGTCATCATGTCGGTGGTCTTGGAGATCTGCTGGGCGCTCTTGCCGGCTCCGGCCGTAAGTAGGCCGTTGGTGCAGGCATTGGCAACCTTGTTTCGCAATTGCAGGCCCTCGTCGTTCAGCTGCTCGCTGATGGGAAGCCGATCGGGGTATTCACGTTCGAGTCCGATCGCAGCAGCCAACGCCAGTCCGAACGCGGGATGCGGCTGCAACCCGAGCCCGTTGGCCATCTTTCCGATGTTCATCGGAACACCGCCCTCTGCCACACCGACGATGTTCAGTTCGGGCGCATATTCCGGCGCCAGTGCAGCAGCCCATGCCGATGCCATACCGCCGCCCGAGTAGCCGGCCATGGCGACTGGGCTCTTCGCCAGAGCAAGCTCGGGGACCCGCTGAGCAGCACGGATACCGTCCAGTGTGATCACGCCACCCAGCTTCGCCGCTCCGTATGCGCTGTTCGGTCCCAGGTGGTCGGGAAGAGCGACCGTCCATCCTCGCTGCAGCGCCACGTTGAGAGCTGGAGCCTCCCTGATCACCAGGTCAGGGTCGGTCTCGTACAGGGTCCGCGACGGTGCGCAGCGCGGCCCGAGCGCGTTGATGATGTGCTGGTACGACAGCAGCGGGCCGTCCGCAGGCCGGTTGCGCGGAACGAGCACCGTCGTGGTGGCCGCGATGGGCTCGTTCTGGGAGTTGTTGGAACGGAACTTCACCTGCCATACGGCGGTGTCCGGGAACGCGGCGATCGGTGGCATCGGGCGCACCGCGATCGGTTCCCCCGGCTCGAGGTCTGCCGCGGCCGACGTCTGTGCGTAGAACGGATCGGAATCGGCAACCGGGTAGATCGGTGCTGCATTGGCGGCACCTCCTCCCCCCAGCGCCACCGAACCCGCGGCCAGCGCGGTGCACAGTGCGGCCATGGTGAACCGCCGGGATACAGAGCGAATCATTCGCCCCCCTCATTTCGAAGTCGATGTCCTGTCGAACCTTTAACATTGGTGCCCAAAGTTGGTGCACCGATTGCCTACTCGCAGTCGACCGGTCAAGGCCACCTGCATCCCCGAGGTGCGAAGTCTATCCTCAACCGGCGACAAGCGGTACTCACCGCCCGGAAAGATACTCCTCCAGTGCGGGACCGACGGCCGCCAACACGGCTGGCTCGATCATTTGGTTGTGTTCACAATGAATGGGGACTTCTCGGATTCCCCCGGCGACGGCGGAATCCCACCTGTGGATGTCGTGATCGTCCGCGTCGGGCGACTCGGTGGCCCGGAAGAACAGCATCTCGCCGTCGAACACCTGTGGACGGAACTCGTGCATGATCTGCGACGAAATGGTGAATCCAGCGCTGATCCGCTCGAGGTGTGCGGCCGTGAGACCGGTCTTCTGGCCGAATGCCTCGTCGAGGAGCTCCACGGCGCGTTCGAAGGTCAGGTCACCGTCGGATCCGTCCTCGGCGATGTCGAGGCCGAGGCCGTGGAGCAACTCGCCTACCGTCAGCGTGTCCGGGGCGGCATCGTCGTCCGAGGCGATGTAGCTGTCCATGACTGCCAACGTCTCCACCGCGTCTCCGTCTCGTCGCAACTCGACGGCCATGGCGTGAGCGATGATGCCGCCGAGCGACCAGCCGAGGAGATGGTAGGGACCCTGCGCTTGGACTCGCCGCATCTCGACGACGTAGCGGTGCGCCAGTTGCTCTATCGATTCGAAGTTCGGGCCCCCACTGATGATTGGAAGTTGCAGTCCGAACGCCGGTCGGTCCTGGGACAGGTGCCCGAGAATTCCCGCGTAGCCCCACGCGAGCCCGATACCGGGGTGGATACAGAACAGCGGCGGCTTGTCTCCCTTGGCGCGCAGCGGTATCACCACACCCAGTGCTTCGTCGACCGGGGACACCGCGCTCGATTTCGACGTGCCCTCGGCGTCGAGTCGGTAGGCCAGACCGGCCGGCGTGGGTTCGAGGAACATGGTCTGCAACGCAACTGTCTTCCCTAGCCGTGCCTGGAGTTCGGACACGAGTCTGGTGGCGACGATCGAATTGCCGCCGAGATCGAAGAAGCTGTCCGACGTGCTGACACGGTCGACACCGAGAATCTCGGCGAAGATGTCCACCACTACTCTCTCGGTCTCCGTCACGGGTAGCTGGAATGCATCGGACCGGGTACCGAATTCTGGTGCTGGAAGTGCCTTTCGGTCGAGCTTGCCGACCGGAGTCATGGGTAGCTGGTCGAGGACGACGACGGCAGCCGGAACCATGTGAGCCGGTAGACGTTCCGCCGCATACGCACGGAGCTCGCCCGCATCCACGTCGTGGCCTTCGGTTGCGCGTACATACGCAGCGAGGAGTGTGTCTCCTGCAGGCCCGACATGGCCGATGGTTGCGGCGAAGGCGATCGCGGGGTGATGCACGAGCACGGCGTCGATCTCGCCCAGTTCGATCCTGAATCCGCGGACCTTGACCTGGAAGTCGCTGCGGCCGATGTATTCGATGGTGTCGTCACTGCGCCAGCGGACCACGTCACCGGTGCGGTACATGCGCTCGCCGGGCTCGCCGAATCGATTGGCCACGAACCTGTCTGCCGTCAGGCCGAACCTCTCGTGGTAACCACGCGCGAGTCCCGGTCCCGTGATGTACAACTCACCCGGAACACCTCGCGGCACCGGTTGGAGCCGTGAATCCAGGACGAGCGCACCGAATCCGCGTGCCGGCTTTCCGATGTTCACCCCGGAAGCCTCGTCCATCGGATCGCTGACGCTGGCCTGAATCGTGGTCTCGGTCGGGCCGTAGCCGTTGAACATTCGCCTGCCCGGCGACCACATCTCGACGAGATCGGGTGGGCATGCTTCTCCGGCCACGACGATCGCTTCGAGTGAGTCGAGCCCCACGTCGTCGATGGAGGCGAGTGCTGTCGGTGTGATGAAGGAATGGGTGACACCGCTTCGGCCGAGCAACTCGGACAGTTCGGTTCCGCCATAGATGGTGGGTGGCACGATCACGACGCGCGCGCCGGCACCGAACGCCATCATCAGCTCGAACACCGAAGCGTCGAAACTCGGCGATGCGAGGTGCGACACCCTCGAAGAAGATTCGACACCGAACCTTTCGTGTTCCTCCGCAGTGAGGTTCGCCATCCCTCGTTGGGTGACGATCACACCCTTGGGCTTGCCCGTCGATCCCGAGGTATAGATGAGGTAAGCGGGTTGCGCGAGATGCAAGCGCGCCGTTCGGTCTTCGTCGGTGAGCGGAGCAGCCGCCACGGAGTCGACCGTTTTCTCGAAGTCCACGTCGTCGACCACGAGCCACGACACCGTGTCCGGCAGGTTCGCGCGTCTGCCCCGTACCGTCAGGCCGACCGCGGCGTGGCAGTCCGTGAGCATGTACTCGATGCGTTCGGGCGGGTAGGTGGGGTCTACCGGGACGAATGCTGCCCCGGCCTTCGCAATTGCCCAGATCGACACCACTTCCTCGATCGAACGGGGAATGCCGAGAGCGACGAATGTTTCCGGCCCCACGCCTCGGTCCACGAGTACTCGAGCGAGGCGGTTCGACCACGCGTCCAATTCTCCGTAGTCGACCACTCGCTCGTCGTAGACGAGCGCGATCGCTTCTGGATCGCGCATGGCGGCCTTGGACAACAGATCCGGCCACAGCTCGGATGGAACGGAGCGTTTGCCCACCGCGGGAACAAGGTCACTGACCTCGCCGGAATCGAGGATGTCGAAGTCTCCGATCGCCGTCGTCGGATGCTCGACTGCCGACCGGAGCACCCGCACGAATCGGTCGGCCAGCTTTCGGATGGTGTCCCGCTCGAACAGAGCCGTGGCGAAGTCGAATCCGGCCGTCACCCCGGACGGTGAGCCGTCCTCTTCGAATTGCTCGATGAGGATGAGTTCGAGATCCTCCTTGGCGATGTGCGTGTCGAGATCTATTCCTTCGATTCTCAGATCCGGCAACTCGAGAACCGGGTTCTCGTTGTTCTGGAACTCGAGGGCGACCTGGAACAATGGCGAGTAGGACGTCGATCGCGTCGGATTCAGTTCTTCCACGAGGCGCTCGAACGGCAGGTCGGCGTGTCCGAAGGCAGAGAGGTCGGTTTCACGTACCTGTTCCATGATGTCCACGAACGTCGCCGACGAGTCGATGTGATTTCGCAGCACCAGGGTGTTGACGAACATGCCGACCATGTCGTCGAGCGCCGGGTCCCCACGGCCGGCGATGGGGGTGCCGATCACGACATCGTCCGTCGTTCCGAGCCGGGCGAGCAGCACGGCGAGTGCCGCGTGGGTGACCATGAACATGCTGGCCCCGACAGACCTCGCGAGTTCGATCAGTTTCCGGTGGAGGTCACCTTCGATTCCGAACTCCACCCGATCACCGGCGAACGACTGCTGGATCGGCCGTGGATGGTCGGTGGGCATCTGAATGACGTCGGGAAGGCCCGTCAAGGTGTCCGTCCAGTACCGAAGCTGTTCGGACAGCACCGATGCCTCGTCCTCCTCACTGCCCAGAACCTCGTGCTGCCACAGCGTGTAGTCCGCGTACTGCACGGGCAGCGGCTTCCACTGTGGCACCGCACCTTCGAGGCGCGATGTGTAGGCACTCATGACGTCTCGGGCCATCGGCGCGAGCGAGTAGCCGTCGGCAGCGATGTGGTGAACGACGAGTGTCAGTACGTGCTCGTCCGGCCCGATGCGGAAGATCCGGGCCCGTACCGGCAGCTCCAGGGTGACGTCGAAACCACGTGAGACGAAGGAGGTGAGTGCGTCGACTAGGTTGTCTGCTGCCACGGGAACGACCTCGGTGTCTCCCGAACCCATTCCAGGGGGAAGGACTTGTTGCACTGGTTCACCGTTCACCCGAGGGAAAAGTGTCCGAAGCGTCTCGTGTCGTGCGAGCACGTCCGCCAGCGCCCCGCGTAGTGCCGGTACGTCCAGCGTGCCGGTCAGTCTGACGGCGAGTGGAATGTTGTACGCAGCAGAATTCGTGTCGAACTGGTTGAGGAACCACATGCGCTTCTGCGCGAGGGACAACGGAACGTTCTCCGGCCGGGTGACCGCGACCAGCGCCGGCCGCTTTCGGACGGCACCGTTGCGGTGCTCGAGATCGGCGGCGAGGGTGCGAACGGTCGGTCCCTCGAACAGGGTACGGACCCCCACGTCGGTTCCCAGCACCACGGCCAGCCTCGATGTGACCCTGGTGGCGACGAGCGAATTTCCGCCGAGAGCGAAGAAGTCGTCGTCGACTCCGATCGACGCGATTCCCAGAACATCTCGGAACACCTCGGCCACGGTCTGTTCCATGGGTGTCGCCGGTTCACGGAACTCGGTGCTGTTGGTCCGGAAGTCCGGCTCGGGAAGGGCGGAGCGGTCGAGTTTGCCGACCTTGTTCATGGGAATTTCGTCGAGGACGGTGACGACCGTGGGAATCATGTGACCAGGCAGTCGTGACGACAAGCGACCGGTGATTTCGGCGACGTCCACGTCCTCACCCGTCACCGGTACGACGTACGACGCGAGAACGGTGTTCCCCGCCGGGCCCTGAACACCCACGGTGACCGAGAAGGCCACTCCGGGCTGCACCATCATCTCGGCATCGATTTCACCGAGCTCGATTCGGAATCCTCTGATTTTCACCTGGAAATCAGCGCGTCCCACGTACTCGATGGTGTGGTCGGCACGCCAGCGGACGATGTCGCCGGTTCGGTACATCCGCTCCCCCGGCTCTCCGTGAGGATTGGCCACGAATCGTTCCGAACTCAATTCCGGTCGGCGGTGGTAGCCACGAGCGAGTCCTGCTCCGGCGATGTACAGCTCGCCCGGCATCCCCATTCCCACCGGTTGGAGCCGCGAGTCGAGGACAAGTTCGGCCACACCTCGAATGGGACCGCCGATGGTGATCGGCTCCCCCACGGTCATCGGCTCGCTGATGTTGGCCATCACCGTCGTCTCGGTCGGGCCGTACGCGTTGGACAGGCTTCGTCCAGGCGCCCAGCGAGTGACGAGTTCGGGTGGGCAGACCTCGCCACCGAATGCCACGTGCGCGAACTCGTCCAATCCGGTCGGATCCACCGTCGACAGTGCGGCGGTGGTGACGAATGCGTGGGTGACATGTTCGCGCCGAAGGAGATCCGCGAGTTCGGCGCCGCCGTACACGTCGGGCGGTGCGATGACCATCGTCGCACCCACTCCGAACGCTTGAAGGTACTCGAATACGGCGCCGTCGAAGCTGGGCGTCGAGAAGTGCAGGGTCCGTGCGGTCGCGTCGGCGCCGAACCGCTCCCGCTGATCTTCGGCGAAGTTGTCGAGGCCCTCGTGGGTGACCACGACGCCCTTGGGTTTTCCGGTGGAGCCGGACGTGTAGACCACGTATGCGGCGTTGTCGAGGCTTATCGGAGACCGTCGGTCCGCGTCGGCAACCGGCAGTGCGGGCTGACTCTGCCAGGTCTTCGCGAACCGACGGGAGTCACATGTGAGCCAGGTCAACGACGACGGCAGCGAGTCCACGTGCGCCGACAGGGTCAGGCCGATGGTGGCGCCGGAGTCGGACAGCATGTGTTCGATCCGCTCGGTCGGGTAGTTCGGGTCCACGGGCACGAATGCCGCCCCAGTCTTCGCTACCGCCCACATCGCGAGGACCGATTCGATCGACCGTGGAATACCCAGGGCCACGAAGGATTCCGGACCCGCACCTCGGGCGATCAGGACGCGGGCGAGTTGATTCGATCGATCGTCGAGCTCGCGGTACGACACGTTCCGCCCCCCGAACGTCAGTGCGGTGCGGTTGGGGTCGAGCGCAGCGGCATCTTCGAGGATCTGTGGCAGCGTGCGTACGGAACGGCCCGGACGTCCGTTCACCGGCGCCAGTTCCTCGAGTTCGGACTCGGAGAGCAGGCTCAACTGGGCCAACGGTAGATCCGGGTCGTCGGCGAATGCGGTGAGCGCACGCACTATTCGGCTTCCTACCAGCGTGATGCGTTCGTCGTCGAACACGTCGGGCGAGTACTCGAGCTTGAGGTTCAGTTCGTCTTCGCCGGACGTGACGATCGCGAGCGGATAGTGAGCGGAATCGTGGCCTTCCACGGCGTCGACTCGCATCCCGGCGATATCCGTCGCTCTGCTGAGACCGGCGCGGTCAACCGGATAGGACTCGAACACCGTCAAGGTGTCGAATGCTGCTGCCGGCCCGACGGCGTTCTGGATGTCGGCGAGGCCGACGTAGTGATGGTCGAGCAGGTCGGCCTGCTCCGACTGCAGGCGGTCGAGCAACTGACCGAGCGTCTCGCGTGGGTTCAGGGTCACTCGTACGGGCAGAGTGTTGATGAACAGACCCACCATCGACTCGATTCCGGGAATCTCCGGCGGCCGGCCCGACACGGTCCCGCCGAACACCACATCGTCGCGGCCGACCATCTCGCCGAGCACCACCGCCCAGGCGGCCTGGACCACGGTGTTGAGGGTCAGACCCCGCGCCCGACTCAGTGCACGCAAGCGTGCGGTGATCGGCGCGGGCACGATCTGTGCCGTCTCCTCGGTGACGGTCGCCAGGGCCCGTTCCGCGTCACCGGCCAAGATCGTGGGTTCGTCCACCCCCTGCAGGGCTCGCCGCCATGCGTCCAACGATGCTTCCGGATTCTGATTCGCCATCCAGGACAGGTAGTTGCGGTACGCCGGTACGGGCGGCAGCACGGATGCGTCACCGTTCGTCGCGTAGAGAGTCAGGAGATCCCGCAGTACCAGCGGGGTCGACCATCCGTCGAGCAGGATGTGGTGGTTTGTGACGAGCAACCTGCAGTCGGTTGGCGCCATGCGTACCAGGATCATTCGCAGCAGCGGCGCTGTCGCCATGTCGAACTTGTCGGCACGATCGGTCGCGGTGATCTCCTCGAGCTTCGCCTGCCGTTCCTGCGACCCGAGTGCACTGAAGTCGAACTCCGTCCACGGCAACTCGACGGTGCCCTGCACGATCTGGGACGACGCGCCGGTGCTGTCGTGAACGAATGCAGTCCTCAGGTTGGGGTGCCGGTCGAGCAGTGCTTGTCCCGCGGTGCGCAGACGCGCGGAATCGACGGTGCCGCCGAGCACCAGAGTCAGCTGCACCATGTACGGGTCGACGGATTCGTCCGCCAACTGTGCATGGAACAGCAAGCCCGACTGCAGTGGAGACAACGACCAGATGTCGGACAGACCCGGGAATCGGTCCTCGAAGCGGTCGATCGCCTGTTGGTCCACGGTAACGAGATCGAGGTCGGACGGGGTCAATCCGCCGGAGGTGGGGCGTGCGACGTGGTTGGCCAACGCGGTGAGTGCGTCGACCCACAGTTGTGCCAGTTGCTCGACCTCGTCCGCTTCGAGGACACCGGTCGGATACGTCCAGGTTGCGGTGAGCTCCGTCCTGCCGTCCACGGAGGTGGTCATCGCGTTCACGTCGAGAACCGTGGCGACCGGGATGTCCGGTGCCGGGCGGTCGTCGAGTTCGGTGTCGGTCACCGGGAGCCATCCGTAGTCCGCAGTTTGTGTCTCGGTCGTGCCTGCGATGCGGCCGAGGTAGTTGAAGCTGATCTGCGGAGAGTTCAAGGCCTCCAGGTGCGTTCCGGCCTGGGTGAGGTATCTCAGCAATCCGTATCCGATGCCGTGGTCGGGCACCGCAAGCAACTGTTCCTTGACCGCCTTCACGGCAGAGCCCGCCGAGTGACCGCCGTCGAACGCGTCCTCGAGGTCGACACCCCCGAGGTCGAGTCCGACCGGATACATGGACGTGAACCACCCCATCGTGCGGCTCAGGTCGGCGCCGGGGACCACGTGCTCCTCGCGTCCGTGGCCTTCGAGGGTGATCAGGGTTCGCGCACTCGGTTCACCGCGACGAGACCGCCACCGCGCCACCGCCAGTGCGAGCCCCGACAGCAGGCCGTCGTTGACGCCACCGTGGAAGGCTTCGGGGAGTCTGGTCAACAGTGCATCGGTCACGTCCTCGGGCACGGTGACCGAAACCTTGGCGACCGTTCCCGCGACGTCCAGTGTCGGATCGAGCGGTCGAGAGCCGATGACCGGGTCGTTCGGCTCGAGCACCGATCGCCACATGGGTAGTTCGTGAATCCGTTCGCCTGCCAATTCGACCAGGGCGTGGGTCCACCGGCGCATAGACGTACCCACGGGTGGCAGGTCCACAGGAATGTCAGCCGCGACCTGAGACCAGGCTGTCGCCATGTCGGGAACCAGTACCCGCCACGACACACCGTCGATGACCGCGTGGTGCGCCACCACGAGCAGGCGTCCACCGCGGGGTCCGGCATCGAACCACACGAACCGGATGACACTTCCGTCCGACGGGTCGAGTTCGGCGGCAGCGATCTCGAGTTGCGCGGTCGCGTTCTCGGCGAATGCCGTTCCGGTCACCGAAGCAACGGAGACCCTGGTGAGAACACTCTCCGCAGACACCGCTCCCGGGGGCTGCACACGAACAGCGGTTGTCGTTCCACCCGAGATCAATCTGCTTCGCAGCACGTCGTGGTGATCGATAACCGACTGCAACACCGTTTCCAGTCGTTCTCGGTCAGCCCCCACCGGCAAGGTGAGAAGCGCCGTCTGTGTGTATCGGCGGTAGTCTCCGCCACGTTCGAGGAGCCATTCGAGAATCGGAGTCGTCGGCATGGCGCCCACGCCCCCACCCTCGAGTTCGTCGAGCACCACCGACGGTGCGGAAGACGCCACCGCTGCCACGGTGGCGAGAGCAGCGACCGTCTTGTGCTCGAAGACTTCTCGCGGGGTGAGTGTGACGCCGAGAGCCTTTGCGCGGGACACGAGTTGGATGGACATGATGCTGTCACCGCCGAGGGCGAAGAACGAGTCGTCGACCCCGACCGAATCCATGCCGAGCACCTCGGCGAACAACCCCGCGAGAATGCTTTCCGTTTCGGTGCTCGGCGCCCTGTTCGAAGTTGCGAGAACGCCGAAGTCCGGCGCCGGGAGGGCCCGCCGGTCCAGTTTCCCGTTGGACGTCAGCGGCAGTTCGTCCAAGACCATCAGCGTCGCCGGCACCATGTACGACGTCAATTGGGAGCCGACGAACTCGAGCACCGCGCTCGGGTCGACGGTGCTGCCGGCTTCCGGAACCGCGTATCCGACCAACCGGCTCGGACCCGGGCCCTCGTCGTACACGGTGACGACGGCGTGAGCGATTCCGTCGTAACGCAGGAGTGCTGCCTCGATCTCGCCGAGTTCGATGCGGAACCCACGTATCTTCACCTGGAAGTCGCTACGGCCGAGGTACTCCAACTGACCGTCGGCATTCCAGCGTGCGACGTCACCGGTCCGATACATGCGCGCGCCGGGCCAACCGTGCGGGTCGGCGACCATGCGTGTCGAGGTGAGGGCCTCGCGCCCGAGATAGCCGCGAGTCACCTGATCGCCCGCTACGTACAGTTCGCCGCTCACTCCGACCGGTGCTGGATGCAACCGCCAATCGAGAACATAGGCCCGAAGTCCGGGGATGGCGCGCCCGATGACACTGGCCGATGCCTCCGCTGCGCGTCGCCCGTCGAGCGGCAGATGGCTGACGTGCACCGTGGTTTCGGTGATCCCGTACATGTTGACGAGGGTGGGTGACGAATCACCGTGGCGTCCGTACCACCGCGACAGCTGCCCGAAGTCGAGGGCCTCCCCACCGAACACCACGTAACGCAGCGCCAACCGTTGCGCATCCACGCCGCTTTCGGACACGATGCGGTCCGTTTCCGACAGTTGGTAGAACGCCGTCGGCGTCTGGTTGAGAACGGTGACCTTCTCGCTGCGGAGCAGTTCGTGGAACATCTCCGGCGATCGCGCCGTGTAGTAGTCGACGACGACGAGGCGTCCACCGTGCAGTAGCGGGCCCCAGAGTTCCCACACCGAGAAGTCGAAGGCGTACGAATGGAACATCGTCCAGACGTCGGTGTGGTCGAACACGAACAGCGGCTGCGTGTTCGCGAAGAGCGTGAGCACGTTTCGGTGGGACACCATCACACCCTTGGGCCGGCCCGTCGAACCCGAGGTGTAGATGACGTACGCAACCGACTCGGGTGCCGGCGTCGCAATCCGATCGGCGTCGGTGATCGGATCGGCGGACGTTTCCGCCAGCGTCTCGACGACGGAATCGTCATCGATTTTCACGAGTTTCGATGGATCGGCGTCGATGCCGGCGTCGATATCACGTGTGGTGACGATGCATTGCGGTGACGCATCTTCCAGAACGAACGCCAGCCTGTCCGCCGGGTAGTTGACGTCCAACGGGAGATACCCGGCCCCGGACTTGATCACCGCGAGCAACGCCACCACCAGATTCGCGTTGCGCGGTAGCGCCACGGCAACCAGGGTTTCCGGTCCGGCGCCGCGGTCGACGAGAAGCCTTGCCAGCCTGTTGGATCGCTCGTCGAGTTCACCGTAGGTCAGGGCGATATCCTCGTAGCTGACGGCGACTGCATCACGGTGCTCTGC
Organism: Rhodococcus sp. NPDC058521; assembly: GCF_042719695.1. Lineage (NCBI taxonomy): Bacteria > Bacillati > Actinomycetota > Actinomycetes > Mycobacteriales > Nocardiaceae > Rhodococcus > Rhodococcus sp. NPDC058521. The sequence goes on along the minus strand of NZ_JBHXNL010000004.1, from coordinate 143,418 downwards.
AACGCTCGAGGCGAAGCGGTCGGCCAGTGTGTCCGGGCCGACGGTGATTCCCGGTGTGTTCCATTCGTCGAGCATCGTGTGGCGTTCGGACGGACTCGTGCACGTGATGTCGCCGATTGCCGCATCCGGGTTCCCGGCCAGGCCCCGGAGTACGCGTAGGAACCGTTCGCCGAACGCCTCGACCGTCCGTCCGTCGAACAGATCCGTCGCGTACACGAATTCGGCGGTCATCCCGGACGGGACACCGTTGTCGTCGTAGTTTTCCTGAATGCCGAGTTGGAGGTCGAATTTCGCGACCTCCAGGTCGAAATCGACGCTGTCGACGACGAGGTCTGGCAGTTCGAGGCGCGGCGCTTCGTTGTTACGGAATTCGAGCATCACCTGGAACAGTGGAGAACGGTCGGTGGCACGTTCGGGAGCGAGCACGTCCACCAGTCGTTCGAACGGCAGATCCGAGTGTGCGAAGGCAGCGAGATCGGTTGCTCGAACGTCTGCGAGCAGATCGACGAAGCTGGCGTCGGGGTCCGGCGCCACCCTCAGGACCAAGGTGTTGACGAACATCCCGACGAGATCGTCGAGTGCGGCGTCGCCACGGCCGGCGATGGGGGTTCCGATCGCGACGTCACCGGTTGCTGCCAACTCGGCGAGCAACACCGCGAGGGCCGCGTGCACTGCCATGAACATGGTGGCGCCCTCGCGCCGTGCGAGCGCCGCCAGTTCACGGTGCAGTTCGGCATCCAGCGCGAAACTCGATGTCGCACCGTGGAAGGAAGGTTGGGGCGGCCTGGGCCGATCCGTTGGCAGCGCAAGCAGTTCGGGTAGGTCGGCGAGGTGTTCGCTCCAGTAGCGGAGTTGACCGGAGATGAGCGATTCCGGGTCGCTCTCCGATCCGAGGACGCGTTCCTGCCACAGGGAGTAGTCGGCGTATTGAACGGGTAGCGGTTCCCATTGCGGTTCGGCACCCGCGATTCGGGCCGCATACGCGACCAGTACGTCTCGGGCGAGCGGCGCCATCGAGAAGCCGTCCGCGCTGATGTGGTGAACGACGATGACGAGAACGTGATCGAGTGGACCGACCTCGAACAGGGTGCATCTGATGGGCACGGCCGCCGTCACATCGAATCCCGCGGAAGCCAACTCCTCGATGCGCGTCGGCAACTGGCGTTCGCCGATGGATACCACGTGCAGCGGTGGTACGGCCCGAGCTGCCGGAACCACTACCTGCGTCGGCTCGCCGTCGAACGAAGGGAAGACCGTTCGCAGCGCCTCGTGGCGAGTGAGCACGTCCTTGACCGCCGCTCGCAATGCTTCGACGTCGAGGTCTCCCGACAGTCGCACCACCAACGGAACGTTGTAGGCCGCAGATGTGGTGTCGAACTGATTGAGGAACCACATGCGCTTCTGCGCCAACGACACCGGCACGTGCGCAGGCCGCGCGACGGCCTCGAGCGGTTGTCGCGCCGTGGCTTTTTCCGAGGTTTCGAGGAGCCTGGACAGACCGTGAACCGTGGGGAACTCGAACAGGCTTCGGACACCGACGTCGACACCGAGCTCCGTGCTCAACCGTGCCACCACTCTGGTGGCAACCAACGAATTGCCGCCCATGTCGAAGAAGTTCTCGTCCACTCCCAGTCGCTCGACTCCGAGAACTGCTGCGAACACGTCCGCCACCACGCGCTCCGTCGGCGTCGACGGCGCGCGGAACGTCTCGTTCGACGGCAGGAATCGCGGTTCCGGCAGCGCGCTGCGATCCAATTTGCCGACCGGAGTCAGCGGAATCTCGTCGAGCACCATGATGCTCGCGGGCATCATGTGTCCGGGGAGCACGCGGGCGATGGACTCCCGCAACTGCGTCACATCCATCGTGTCGTGATCCTCCGGCAGGATGTACGACACCAGGACGGTGTCACCGGTCGGTCCGGGTCGCCCGACGGTGATGGCGAACGAGACGTTCGCCGCATCGGTCAGTGCACCATCGATGTCGCCCAGCTCGATTCGGAAGCCGCGTACCTTGACTTGGAAGTCGCTACGGCCGAGGTACTCGACCGTTCGATCTGCCCGCCAGCACGCGACGTCGCCCGTTCGATACATGCGCTCCCCCGGCGCTCCGTAGGGGTTCGCCACGAACCGCGAGGCGGTGAGGCCTGGTCGACGATGGTATCCGCGGGCCAGTCCCTCACCCGCGATGTACAACTCACCGGGCACGCCCGTGGACACCGGCTGCATGCGTGCGTCGAGGATTACTTCGTGCACGCCTCGCACCGGGCCGCCGATGGTGACCTGCTCCCCCGGTATCAGCGGATCGCTGATGTTCGCCATGATGGTGGCCTCGGTGGGCCCGTACCCGTTGTGCAGCTTGCGGCCGGGTCCCCACTTGGTGACCAGTTCGGCCGGGACTGCCTCGCCGCCGGCGACCACGTGTTGGAAGACGCTCAGGCCTTCGGGGTCGACGGATGCCAGGGCGGCGGGCGTCACGAATCCGTGAGTGACTCGTTCACGCCGGATCAGGTCGGCAAGTTCGGTGCCGCCGTACACGGTCGGAGGAACGATCACCATCGTCGCGCCCACCGCGAACGGCAACAGGTAGTCGAGGACGGACGCGTCGAAGCTCGGGGACGAGAAGTGCAGAGTCCGCGAACTCGGTGTGACGCCGTACCTGATTCGCTGCTCTTGCGCGAAGTTGTCGACGCCCCGGTGGCTGACGACGACTCCCTTGGGTGTGCCCGTCGATCCCGAGGTGTAGATGACGTACGCGGCGTGGTCGTAGCGCAGCGGCCGGCTGCGCTGCGCATCGTCGAGTGGATCCGCTGCACCAACCTCGAGAGTTCGTGCGGTCACGGGATCGTCGAGTACCACCCAGGGCACGGTGTCCGGCAACGTCGCGTGGTCGGCCGCAACCGTGACCCCCAGGCGCGCGTCCGAATCGGTGAGCATGTGTTCGACGCGATCGACCGGATAGCGCGGGTCCACCGGAACGAATGCTGCTCCTGTCTTGGCGATCGCCCACACCGTCAGAACCGACTCGATCGACCGGGCGATGCCGAGCGCGACCGTGTCCTCCGGACCGGCACCCTGTTCCACGAGCAGCCGCGCCAACATGTTCGACCGCTGGTCGAGCTCTGCGTACGTCATCTCACTTCCCGCACACGTGAGGGCAATCGCTCGAGGGTTCACGGTCGCTGCCGCCGAAAGCAATTCGGGCAGCGTCTGCTCGGACCTTCCGGGTTTGCCTCGTGCAGGTACGAGGGATTCCTCTTCTTCGGCGGACAGCAGGCGCAGTTTCGCGAGCGGCAGATCCGGTTCGTGAGCCAGGGCGCCGAGCGCACGCTGGACGCGTTCGCCTATTCGCTCCATGGATTCTCGCTCGAACAGGTCCGGGAAGTACTCCAGTTTGAGTTGCAGCGTCTCGTGCGCCGACGCGATGAGTGCCAGCGGGTAGTGGGCGGCGTTGGCGCTGTCGTGCACATCGACGACGTGCATCCCGGCGATGTCGGTTGCTTCGGTCAGTCCGGCACGATCGACCGGATACGACTCGAACACGGTGAGAGTGTCGAACACGGCCGCACCGCCCACTCTCTCCTGCACGGAGGTGAGTCCGAGGTAATGGTGGTCGAGAAGATCGGCCTGCTCGTTCTGTATCCGGTCTGCGAGTTCCCCGAGCGTCTCGTACGGATTCAGAGTCACCCGCACCGGCAGAGTGTTGATGAACAGACCCACCATCGACTCGATTCCGGGGATCTCGGGCGGCCGCCCGGACACGGTTCCACCGAACACCACGTCGTCCCGGCCCAACAACTCGGCCAGCACGATTCCCCATCCGACACGAATCAGGGTGCTGAGGGTCAGGCCGCGTTGCCGTGCGAGAACCCGCAGTTCTTCCGTGCATTCTGCGGACATCTCGAGCAACAGTTCCTCGGACGTGCCGTCCTGTGTGGCAGCCTTGTCGGCCGGCGACAACAATGTCGGTTCCCCGGCCCCTGCCAGTGCCGCGGCCCAGCATTCGAGTGACTCCTCGGTGCTCCGTTCGGCCATCCAGGACAGGTACGACCGGTACGGATGAACGGCAGGCAAGACCTCGGCCGCACCATCGGTGGCGTACAGCGTCAACAGGTCGCGCAGGACGAGCGGCATGGACCAACCGTCGAGAAGAATGTGGTGGTTCGTGATGACGAGTTGCTGACGACCGTTCCCGAGCTGCAGGAACAGGAACCGAAGCAGCGGTGGGGTCTCCATGTCGAAGCCGCGGGCGCGGTCCGCCTCAAGGATCGCTGCGATGGCCGAACTCTGCCTTGCTTCGTCGAGATGAGAGAGGTCCCGTTCGTCCCAGGGAACCCGCACGTGACCGCACACCACCTGCACGGCGGTTCCCTCCGCATCGTGAACGAAGGCCGCACGCAGGTTTGGATGACGCTCCAGCAGTACATCGCCGGCGCGCCTCATCCGATCCCCACGTGCGCCCACGAGTTCCAAGGTGAGCTGAACCGTGTACGAGTCGATCGACTGTTCCGCGAGCAGCGCATGGAACAGCAGGCCCGATTGCAGCGGTGACAGCGACCAGATGTCCTCGAGCGACGGATACTTCTCCTCGAACCTGTCGATGGCGGCCTGATCGATCGCTACCAGCGGCAGATCCGACGGTGTGGTGCCGTGCACGTCCGGGCGAGCTGCATGATCGGCGATCGCAGTCAGTGCCCGCACCCACAGTTGCGCCAGTTCGCTCACGTCTTCCGCATCGAGCACACCTTCCGCGTACGACCAGGTGGCTCGCAACTGCGCGCGTCCATCGACGTCCGTGGTGACCGCGTTGACGGCCAGGGCGGTGGCGACGGGTGTGCCCCGGTCCTGGGTTCGATCCATGTCGACCTCTGCGGTCGGCGTCCAATCCACCCGCCCTGCAGCGTCTGCCACATCGGTCGCGAAGCGCCCGAGATAGTTGAAGCTGATCTGTGGCGCACGGGCAGCGCCGAGTTCCGCGGCGGATTCCGGGTCGAGGTAGCGCAGCATCCCGTAGCCGATTCCGTGGTCCGGGATCACGAGAAGTTGCTCCTTCACCGCTTTCACCGCGGACGCAGCTGCCCTGCCCCCTGCGAACGCGTCGCCGAGGTCGATGCCCGTGAGATCGAGCCGAACCGGGAACATGGACGTGAACCAGCCGACGGTGCGTCCGAGATCGGCGCCCGGCAACACCTGCTCTTCGCGCCCGTGGCCCTCCAGTTCCACGAGTGTTGCCGCGGACTCCACGCCCCGTGCGCTTCGCCACCGCGAAGCGGCAAGTGCGAGAGCTGCCAACAGGCCGTCGTTGACGTTGCCACCGAATATCTCGGGGACGGTGGTGAGCAGAGCATCACTTACCGAGGTCGGCAGCTCCACGGAGATCCGGCCGAGGGTCGAATTGACGTCCGCGTCGGGGTCGAGGGGCCGACTACCGATGAGGGGGTCCCGATCGGCGACCATCTGCTGCCAGAGCCCTAGCTCCGGGCGTCGCTGTGGGGCCGCGCCGATCAGGCCGTGTGCCCACCTGCGCATCGAGGTCCCGACCGGTTGCAGGACGGTCTCGGTACCCGGTCCTCGTTGCGCCCATGCCGACGCGAGATCGGGAACGAGCACTCGCCAGGACACACCGTCGATCACCGTGTGATGGGCGACGACGAGCAAACGTCCACCGCGAATGCCGTCCGTGATCCACACCACCTGCAGCACCGTGCCGTCGTACGGGTCCAGCCGATTCTGCGCCTGTTCGAGTTGGGTGACCACCTGGGCGGAGAACTCCGGGGTACCTGGGGAGGCCGTCGCCGAGACGCGTCTCACGAGGTCGGCAGCGTCGATCGATCCCACCGGTCGGATATCGAAGTGATGACCGGCCTCGGACTCCACGAGGCGGGCCCTCAACATGTCGTGCCGGTCGACGACTCGCTGGAACGTGGCGGCGAGTTCGCCGAGGTCGTTGAGATCCGCGGGTGCGGTGAGCAGGGCCGACTGCGACATTCGCGCGAAGTCGCCACCACGCTCGAGGAGCCACTCGACGATCGGGGTTGCCGGAGCCGTGCCTACGCCACCACCCTCGAGTTCCTCGAGCACCACCGCGTCCGTCTCGTCCGTCGCTTTGACGACGGAGGCGAGACCCGCAACACTCTTGTGCTCGAACACGTCGCGTGGCGACAACGACAGTCCTACGGCTTTCGCCCGGGCCACCAGCTGGATCGACATGATGCTGTCGCCGCCGAGCGCGAAGAACGAGTCGTCGACACCGACCGATCCGAGTCCGAGCACTTCGGCGAAGATCTCCGCCAGAGTCCGTTCCCGTTCTGTTGCCGGCCGTCGTCCCGTCGACACCTGGCTGCCGAAGTCCGGTTCCGGCAGCGCTTTTCGATCCAGCTTCCCGGCCGGCGTCAACGGCAGGGTCTCGAGCACGACGAGAGCGGACGGAACCATGTAGGGCGCAAGTCGTTCGCTCACGTGGGTGAGCACGGCGGGCGTGTCCACAGTCGCACCACCGAAGGGCACCACGTACCCGACGAGTCGGGTCGGCCCGTTCCCCCCGTTGTGTGCCGTCGCCACGGCGCGGGCGATGTCCGGATGGTCCGTCAGCGCCGCCTCGACCTCACCGAGTTCGATACGGAAGCCGCGGATCTTCACCTGGAAGTCGCTGCGACCTAGGTACTCGAGGTGCCCGACCGAGTTCCAACGAGCCAGGTCACCGGTGCGGTACATCCGTTCGCCGCGTTCACCGTAGGGGTTCGCGACGAACCGATCCGCCGTGATCTCGGTCCGTGCGTGGTACCCGCGGGCAAGCCCGCCACCGGTGACGTACAACTCCCCCGTCACACCGACCGGCACCGGATGCAGACGTGCGTCGAGCACCATCTCACCGCAACCGATCGGAGGCCGTCCGATCGTCACGGGTTCGGCTGGATCCATGGCCTCGGTGACACTCGAAACGACGGTGGCCTCGGTGGGCCCGTATGCATTGAACATCTTGCGGCGCCCGCTTGCCCACCGGCGAACCAACTCGGGCGGGCAGACGTCTCCGCCCGTGGCCACGCACACCAGATCGTCGAGTTCGGTCGCGTCGACGGAGGACAACGCCGCCGGTGTCACGAAGGCGTGGGTGACCCGGCCGCTCCGCAACACTCCGGCGAGTTCGGAACCACCGATCACCGAGGTCGGAGCGATCACCATGCACGCACCGGCACCGAACGCCAGAAGCAGTTCGAGAACGGATGCGTCGAAACTCGGCGAGGAGAAGTGCAGGGTCCGCGACTGCGGGGTCACCGCGAACCGGGTCCGCATGTCCTCCGCGAAACTCGACAGACCACGGTGCGCGACCACCACTCCCTTCGGCGTTCCGGTGGAGCCCGACGTGTAGATCACGTAGGCCGGATGGTCGATGTGCAGCGGACGGATCCGGTCGCCGTCGGTGAGCGGGGAATCCGGGTAGGCGTCGAGTTCGCGTGCGAGTTCCTCCGCGTCGACGACCACTCGTTGCCGACCCTCGAGATCGGGCAGATTGGTCGATTCCCCCACCCTGGTCAGCACCAGCGAACTACCCGAATCGGTGAGCATGTGCGCAATCCGATCGACGGGGTAACCCGGGTCCACTGGCACGTACGCACCACCGGCTTTCGTGACGGCCCACACCGACAGGATCGATTCGATCGAGCGGCCCAGAGCCAACGCCACGACCGTTTCCGGTCCCACTCCCCGATCGACGAGTGCACGGGCGAACTGGTTGGACAGCCGGTCCAGTTCGCCGTAGGTGAGCTCGATGCCCTCGTGGAACACCGCAGGGGCGTCGGGGTTCTCGGCAGCGGATTCGAGTATCGCGGCGAGCGTCGCAGGGGGCATACCCGTGCCACCGGACACCGGGGTGAGAGAGCTGATTTCGCTCGCGGGCAACAACGCGATGTCACCGATCGGCAGGTCCGCGTTCACTGTCACCGCGTCGACGATCCGGACGAGGTAGTGGGCGAACCTGGCAATGGTCTCGGGCTCGAAAAGACTTGTCGCGTACGTGAACGACGCGGACATTCCCGCTGGCGCCCCCGAGGCGTCGAATTCCTCGGCGAGCGTCAGCTGCAGATCGAAGTTCGAGATGTCCGGTGTCAGATCGATTCCGGTCACGTCGAGCCCCGGAAGCTCGAGGCGCGGCCGCTCGGTGTTCTGGAACTCGAGCATCACCTGGAACAACGGTGTGTGCGCGGTCGACCGCTCGGGAGCCACCTCGTCGACGACACGTTCGAACGGCACATCGGAATGGTGGAAAGCGTCGAGGTCGGTATCGCGAACCTGGGCCAGCAACTCCGCGAACGACATTCCCGGCTCGGTCTCCGCGCGCAGCACCAAAGTGTTCACGAACATGCCGACGAGGTCGTCCAGCACGGTGCGGCCACGGCCCGCAACCGGTGTGCCGATTGCGATGTCGTCGTTGTCGCCGAGCCGTGCGACGAGAGCTGTGAGAACGGCGTGCACGGTCATGAACAGGCTCGTGTCGTGTGCGCGTGCGATGGCGGTCAACGCCCGGTGCGCGCTCTCGTCCAGACCGAACTCGTGACGTGCACCCTTCATCGACGCTGTCCCGGGCCGCGGGTGGTCGGTCGGAATGGACGACAGTTCGGGAAGCCCATCGAGCGTCCTCGTCCAATACCCGAGTTGCGCGGCGAGAACACTGTCCGGGTCCTGGACTGAGCCGAGAGCCTCACGCTGCCACAGGGAGTAGTCGGCGTACTGAACCGGAAGTGGTGCCCAGGTCGGCGGATTCCCCGCTGCCCGCGCCACATAGGCGGTCATCACATCTCGGGCCAGCGGCGCCATCGAGAATCCGTCCGCGCAGATGTGGTGAACGACGATGCACAACACGTGTTCGCCCTCCGCCCAACGCATCAGTTCTGCGCGCAGTGGTGGCGCGGCTGTGACGTCGAATCCCGCGCCGGCCAGCGCGGCGAGCCGAGTCGGCACGTCGTCCTCGGCAACAGGTACCGGATGCAGCTCGGACATCACCTCGTCCACCCCGAGAACTACCTGCGTGGGTTCACCGTCGTACATGGGAAAACGGGTGCGCAACGACTCGTGCCGTTCGAGGACGTCCTTCATCGCGGCGGCGAGCGAATCCACGTCGAGATCACCACTGAGTCGAAGTCCCATCGCAACGTTGTATGCGGCAGAGGACGTGTCGAACTGGTTGACGAACCACATTCGTTTCTGTGCGAGGGAGATCGGGATTCGACCGGGGCGAGGCATCGGAGCCAGTGGCAGACGCTCGCCACGTTCGGGCACGGTGTCCGTGCGCTCTGCGAGCGCCTCGACGGTCGGTGCATCGAACAGATCACGCACACCGAGCTGCATTCCGAGGGCTTCGCCCGCCCGGGCGACCAGGCGGGTCGCCACGAGCGAATTGCCTCCGATGTCGAAGAAGTTGTCGTGGATGCCGATTCGGGGCACGTCCAACAACTCGGCGAAGATCGAAGCCAGAACCTCCTCGACCGGATTTCGAGGTGCGACGAATTCCGCGTTCGGCAGCGGCTGCGCCGGCTCCGGCAGCGCCTTTCGGTCCAGTTTGCCGGTGGCGCCGAGCGGAAACTCCGACAGGATCACGACACGACTCGGAACCATGTATGCCGGCAGGGTGCGCGCTGCGAAGTCCTGCAGCGCCTGCGAGTCGATCTCCCCGCCGTTCTCCGGCACCACGTAGGCGACGAGGCTCTCCCCTGTCGCCGCACGGGAGTGCACGACCACCACGGCCTGTGCAACCGTCGCATCGGCGAGCAGGACGGCTTCGATTTCCCCGAGCTCGAGGCGCTGCCCGCGCAGCTTCACCTGGAAGTCGGTGCGGCCGAGGTAGTCCAGGTTGCCGTCGGTGGACCATCGCACGACGTCCCCGGTTCGGTACATGCGTTCGCCGGCATCGAACGGGTTCGCAACGAACCGGTCCGAAGTCAGATCGCTGCGGCCGACGTATCCGCGAGCCAGTTGCACCCCGGCCAGGTACAGCTCACCCGGAACCCCGACGGGAGTCGGGTGCAGACGGGAATCCAGCACGTATACCCGCGTGTTCCACACGGGAGCACCGATCGGAACGGATACCTGCTCCTGGCCTGTGCTCTCCCACGACGTGACGTCCACTGCCGCTTCGGTCGGCCCGTACAGATTGTGGACCTCCGCATCCGCGAAGCGACGGAAGGCAGCGAGGGTGGCGGGCGGCAAGGCCTCACCGCTGCAGAACACACGCCGCAGACCTGCACACTCGACCGGGTCCGCGTCCGCCACGAACGTGGCAAGCATCGACGGCACGAAGTGCATCGTCGTGACGGACTGGTCGGCGATCAGCCGGGACAGATAGCGGGGGTCGCGGTGACCGTCCGGCGCGGCCATCACCAGCCGGGCTCCGACCTGCAATGGCCAGAACAGTTCCCATACCGAGACGTCGAACGTGGTCGGAGTCTTCTGGGCCACCACATCGTCACATGTGAGGTGATAGCGGTCCTGCATCCACAGGAGCCGGTTGGCGATCGCACCGTGGGTGACCGCCACGCCTTTCGGCCGTCCGGTCGAGCCCGATGTGTAGATGACGTAGGCAGTATTCGCGGCACCGAGGTGTGCACGGCGCTCGGAGTCACGTATCGGACTGTCGTCGCCGCCGGCGACATCCAGGGTGTCTACTGCGAGAACGGGAATCGTCGTGTCCACCGTGAACTCGTCGCCCGTCGTCGTCAGGACACATACCGGTTCCGCACTGCCGAGTACATACCTCGTGCGTGCGGCCGGGTGATCCGGATCCAACGGCACATAGGCCGCACCTGCCTTGACTACCGCGTACAGGGCAACCATCAAGTCGATCGAGCGGCGAACGGCGACGGCGACGCACACTTCGGGGCCCACTCCCCTGTCGATCAGTTCTCTGGCCAATCTGTTGGCGCGTGCATCGAAATCCCGGTAGGAAATGAACACATCGTCGTGTACGAGCGCCACGGCATCCGGTGTTGCAGCGACCTGTGCGTCGAACAAGTCGACGAGAGTCGTTTCCGGAAGGTGCACGGACGTCGAGTTCCAGTTCCGCACGATGCGTTGGTATTCCGGTCCGCCGGTGAGGGGGACGTCACCGATCGTCAGGTCAGCATTCGATGCGAACATCTCCAGCAGCCGCTCGAACCGCTGGCCGGTCTGCTCCATGGTCGACGCGTCGAACAGCTCTGCCGCATAGGACAGTTCGACCTCGAGCGGCCCGCCCCCCGCGGTCGACGCAGCCGGCTCGGTGACGATTACCTGAAGGTCGAACTTGGCGGTGCCGGTGGGCACTTCGTCCACCTGAACCCCCAGACCGGGCAGCTCGATCCCCGTATCGGCAGCGCCCTGCAGGACGAGCATGATCTGGAAGAGCGGAGACTGCGATTCGGTGCGTGCCGGTTGCAACTCGTCCACCAGCAGTTCGAACGGAAGGTCGGCGTCCCCGAAAGCCGCAAGGTCGGTCTCTCGGACGTCCGACAGCAGGTCGGCGAACGTCCGAGACGAATCGACAGGAGTCCGCAGAACGACCGTGTTGACGAACATGCCGACCAGGTCGTCGAGTTCGGCACGCCCACGTCCGGAGACAGGTGAACCGATGCACACGTCGGTGCTTGCCGACGTACGGCCGATCAGCACGGCCAAAGCGGCGTGCAGCACCATGAAGAGAGTGACGTCGTGTGCGGCCGCGAGTTGGGCGAGGCGCGCGTGTGTGTCGGCACCGATCGAGAGTTCGAGGTATCCGCCCCGCATCGACTGGCGGGCCGGTCGCGGCCGATCGGTCGGAAGGGTCGACGATTCAGGTGCTCCGGTGAGCCGGTCCACCCACCTTCGCTTCTGCGCGGCCAGAACGCCGTCCGGATCGTCGACCGTGCGGAGAAACTCGTTCTGCCACAGGGTGAAGTCCGTGTACTGCACCTCGAGTGGGGTCCAGTTCGGTTCGTGACCGCCTGCCCGCGCCACGTATGCGGTGACGACGTCGCGAGCCAGCGGACCCATCGAGAGGCCGTCGGCGGCGATGTGGTGAGCGACGAGAAGCACCGTGTGTTCGTCCGGCGCGGTCCGGAACAGTCTGGTGCGCAATGGAACGTCGACCGTGACATCGAAGCCCTGCCGAGCGTCGTGGGCGAGCCTCGCCGGCAGGTCCACCGGGTCGACGTCGACGACAGCGGGGTCGGGCGACACCTCGTCCGCCGGTCGCACGTCCTGCATCGGTCCGGACGCCGTGTTCGGAAACACGGTACGCAGACTTTGCTGACGCTGCACGACGTCGGAGAGCGCGGCAACCAGCACATCACGGTCGAGCTCACCGCGGAGCCGTATGGCGATCGGGATGTTGTACGCGGCCGAGTCCGTGTCGAGCTGGTTGACGAACCACATCCGCCGTTGCGCCGCAGACACCGGAACGGGACGTTCCGACGCACGTGAGGTCAACGGCGGCAGCGACACTCGCCCACCGGGATCTGCCACTTGGGCGTCGACCCGGGCAGCCAACTGCGAAACGGTGGGTGACTCGAACAGATCCAGCACACCGATGTCGCTCCCGAAGGCGACGTTGACACGCGACACGACGCGAGTCGCAACCAGAGAATCGCCGCCGAGGTCGAAGAAGCTGTCGTCGACGCCCACCTGTTCGACGTGTAGCAGACTCTGGAACACCTCGACCATCCGCGACTCGGTCGGCGTTCCGGGTGCGCGATACAAAGACGAAGAGGATTCGAAAGCAGGTTCCGGCAGCGCCTTCCGATCCAACTTCCCCGCAGGAGTGAGCGGTACCTCGTCCAGAACGACGACCCGGGCCGGAACCATGTGCGCCGGCAATCTGTCGGCGGCACGGGCGAGAACTTCGCCCGGGTCGACCTCCACCCCCTCCTCGGCCAGTACGTAACTGACGAGCAAGGTGTCTCCGGACGGTCCGGCATGACCCGTCGTCACCGCGAAACGGATCCCGGGGCACGAACGCACCACCGAATCGATTTCTCCGAGTTCGATTCGGAAGCCGCGAATCTTGATCTGGAAATCGGTTCGGCCCAGGTATTCCAGCTCACCTCGCCTCGTCCAGCGCGCGAGATCGCCGGTCCGGTACAGACGAGTTCCGGGCGCACCGAACGGGTCGGCCACGAAGCGCTCCGCCGTGGTGGACGGGCGCCGGTGATACCCGCGGGCCACGCCGGGGCCGGACACGTACAGCTCACCGGGCACGCCCACAGGAACGGGATGCAGTCGGGAGTCGAGCACCACATCGGCCGTGCCCCGGGGCGGTTGGCCGATGGCGACCGGCCTCCGCGCGTCGAGCGGCCCACTCACCGCCGCTACCACCGTCGCCTCCGTCGGACCGTAGGCGTTGTACATCTCCCGGCCTTCTGACCATTGCGCCACCAGCGCGGGTGGGCACGCCTCGCCACCGGTGACGACGCAGCGCACGTGATCCAAACCCGTCGGATCCACGGACGCCAACGCGGCCGGGGTCACGAAGGCGTGGGTCACCCGGTGACGACTCATCACCTCGGCCAGTTCGGTTCCGCCGTAGATCGTGGGCGGCGCGACGACCATCGTGGCACCGGCGCCGAATGCCAGAAGCAGTTCCAGCACCGACGCATCGAAGCTCGGCGAGGAGAAGTGCATGGTGCGCGACCCTGGAGTCACTCCGAATCGGATGCGCATGTCCTCCGCGAAGTTGGCCAGACCTGCGTGCGTGACCACGACGCCCTTGGGCAGTCCTGTGGAACCCGACGTGTAGATCAGATAAGCGGGGTCCGCGATCGCGACCGGAGCCTGCAGGTCTGCGGCTGTGATCGCTGCCGGGGACTGCGCTTCGACGAGTTGTTCGAGGTCTTCGTCGCCGAGGACCAGCCACTCGGTGGTGTTCGGTAGCTGCCGCACGTGCCGAACGGTGGTGATTCCCACGAGCGCCCGAGAATCGCCGAGCATGTGTTCGATGCGATCGGCCGGATACCCGGGATCGACCGGCACGAACGCGGCGCCACTCTTGGCGACGCCCCAGGTGGCGATGACGGATTCGATCGATCGCGCAATCGCGAGGGCCACCACCGAATTCGGCCCGGCACCGCGATCGACGAGAACCCTGGCGAGGCGGTTGGATCGCTCGTCCAGTTCCGCGTAGGTCAGAACCCGGTCGCCCTCGATCAGTGCGGGGGCTTCCCGGTCCCGGGTCGCCGAATCGGCGAGGATGTCCGACAGGAGCCTGGGTTCGACTGCTTCCGGTCCGGGCACGGGCGCGAGCGTCTCCGATTCTTCGCGCGCGAGCAACTCGAGGTCCCCCACCGGGATGTCGGGCCGTGCAACCGCATCCGTCAACAGCCGCACGAATCTGTCTGCCATCGATCGAGCCGTGTCGCTCTCGAACACGTCGATCGCGTACGAAAGGTGACCCGGCCGACCGTCTGCGTCGTCGGAGTGTCCGTCCGCCACGACCCACCGCAGATCGGCTGCAGGCGCCCAGACCACAGGGCCTTCGTCGCGTGGTGCGGTTCCGATTTCCAACGTCACGGCCGAACCGACCGGCTCGCCGCGATCGGCATCCGCGTGGGCGAATGCGGCATCGTCGCGCTCGCGCACCGCCGCCAGATGCTCGGTGAAGGATCTGTCGAGAGCGACACCGCTTCGCAGGAGCAGCTCGACGGTCCCATCTGCGACCGGTGTCCCGACGACCACGTCTTCGGTGTCGCCCATCCTCCCGAGCAGTACCGCGAGCGCGGCGTGCATCACCGTGAAGACTTCTGCCCCTGTTGCCTGCGCGAGGACGCCGGCACGCGCGGCGACGTCGGCCGGCACCTCGAAATCGACCGCGCCGTAGCGCCCATCGCGAGTCGAAGGACGTTGCCTGTCCAACGGTAGCGCGAGCGTTTCCGGCATCCCCGCGAGCGTTCTGGACCAGAAGTCGCGAACTTCTTCCTGTCGCCGGACGCGTTCGGCCAGGCGGGCACTCTCCGGATGGATGTCCCCGACAAGTTCCTCACGGTCGGCGCGGACGAATTCCTCGACGAGCCCGACGAATCGATCGTGATGCTCGCGCAGTTCCTCGGTGTCGTACCGGTTCGGGTTCCCCCGGAAGTCGACGAGCGTACGAGCGGAACCACCACTCTGATAGATGTTGACCAGAAGGTCGTCGACCGGACCCGAGGTCACGATCTCGTACTCACCGACCAGCTCACCGAGCGTGATCTCCTGATCAAAGAGCATCACGTTCACGAGTGGACCGCTCAACGCATTCGCGGTCCCGGCCAGCCCTGCGTCCCGGCGAATATCCTCGAGGCTGCACCGCTGATGCCGGAGTGCACCCATCAGTTCCAGTTGCACCCGTGCCACCAGCTCGCCGACCGAATCCTCCCGGTGCACCTCGATTCTCAGGGGCGCGACGTTCACGAGCATGCCGCCGGACCGCTGGAGCGGCGCAGTCGTACGAGCCGACACCGGGAGGTTCACGAGAACGTCGGTCCGCCCCGTCATTCGCGACATGTAGCAACCGAAAGCGGCGATCAGAACTGCTGCGGCCGTCGCACCGACCCGATCCCCAGACCCGTCCAGATTGTCCACTGCCACGTCCGAGAGCTTCGCGCTGTGGAGATGACTGTGCGCGGCCGCCGGGGCGTCGACCGTGGCGAGAGTCGAACCACGCTCGATTCCACGAATGTGTTCGGCCCAGTACTCGCGGTCGGAGCTGAACCTGCTCGATTCCCGGTACTTCTGATCCAGTTCGTACAGCTCGCGCAGGTCGAGTGCTCGGCTCGGGCCCGCGTCGCCACCACGCACTTCAGCCGTGTACAGCGCGGCGATCCGGTTGAGCATGGTCATACCGCTGTAGCCGTCGAGCGCCACGTGGTGGATTCGGGTGTACCACCAGTAGAGGTCGTCTTCGAGGCGCAGAACCGTCATCTCGACGAGCCGATCGCTCGTCAGGCGTAGCGGGTGCTCGCAGTCGTCCGCCATCCACCCCCGGGCAGCGGCCTGTGGGTCCGCTTCTTCCCGGAAGTCGCGGTACCCGATCGACGGATCGATCGAGTTGTCGACGACCTGATAGGGCTCGCCGTCCACGTCGAGCAGCCGCAGGAACGGTGATTGGTACTCGTGCGCTGCCTCGACGGCGACTCGGCTCAGCAGTTCCCGGTCCAGGTCGCCGTGCAATTCCACGTACTGTGCAATGAACTTCGGCACCGTCGGCGTGAGTTGCTGAGCGAACCACATGCTGCGTTGCACGGACGACAACGGAAACGCGCCGTCCGGAACCTCGCTGCTAGCACGAGAGACCTGTGAATTACCCATCGTTGACCCCCATCGGGAAGACGAGCCGAAGAGTGCTGTGTGAGCGTGCGTCACCGACCGCGGCAGTTACCTGTGTGCGGTCGGAGCGCAGATGTGTTGCGCAGGAGGTGGTGTCAGCGGAGACGTTCGGCGGAGCGGGCGAGCTGAACCAGTGAGTCGCACATGGAAGCGAGTTCATCTGCGGCCGCACCTTCGGCAACCGCGGTCGCCAGGTCCTCGGCGGCGCAGCGGACTTCGAACATGCGATCCATGACCGCAACCGACTCCTCGCGGCTCAGTACGACGGCGTCGGCAGGAATGGACGTACCTTTCACCTGCGCGCGCTGTTCGTACGCTCGCTGTCGGCAGGATTGCCTGCAGTAGCGCTTGCGGCGGCCCACACCGGTATCGGCAACCTCCCGGCCACACCAGACGCATGACTCGGGTTTGCGTGATGGGCCGACCATGATCGTCCATCCTACTGGTC
Source organism: Rhodococcus sp. NPDC058521 (assembly GCF_042719695.1). Lineage (NCBI taxonomy): Bacteria > Bacillati > Actinomycetota > Actinomycetes > Mycobacteriales > Nocardiaceae > Rhodococcus > Rhodococcus sp. NPDC058521. Next base: position 126,671 of record NZ_JBHXNL010000004.1, on the reverse strand, counting down.
GCCGCCGATACGCCCGTCGGCCAACACGGCACACCCCGGTAGGATGGGTAGGTTACGTCTACGCCGCTCGTGGGAACGAAATCCGATTCCGCCGCGTTGTAGATGTGTGTGAACGCCTGGTCACCTGTTTCCGGGTGTGTCCACGCGGAGACGTTCGAGGAGAGGAAACCACCATGGCAGATCGCGTACTTCGAGGTAGCCGGCTCGGAGCGGTGAGCTACGAGACCGACCGCGACCATGATCTGGCGCCCCGTCGCATGGCGAAGTACCGCTGCGACAACGGCGAGATCTTCGACATTCCGTTCGCCGACGACGCAGAGATCCCGGGCACCTGGATGTGCCGAAACGGTCTCGAAGGCACTCTCATCGAGGGCACCGCTCCCGAGGCCAAGAAGGTCAAGCCTCCGCGCACCCACTGGGACATGCTGCTCGAGCGCCGGTCGAAGGAAGAGCTCGAGGACTTGCTGAAGGAGCGCCTCGACCTGCTCAAGGCGAAGCGTCGCGGAGCCTGACTGGCCGTGAAGCGTCGCGGAACCTGATCGATAGTTCGATGGAACGCCGTCTCGGACAGTCCGGGGCGGCGTTCGTCGTGTCACGGCACATACCGGTGTGGACGTGTTGCGTATCGAGGCCATTCACACGCTCCGATCTACTGATGCTCAGGCGAAGGTCCGCAAGGAGAACAGAGGACCGTCACGCCCCGAACACGCAGTAGAAGGAACTACGTGCGATCAGTGCCGACACCCTGAGGTGAGGCGTAGATCACATGACGAGCCTCGACCTGCTATTCGGAACGGTTCCGTCAAGCGGATTGGTCAACTCACCATATTCGTTGTCAGTGCAGGTCACAGGTCTACTGCGCGTGCACTGCCAAGCAATTGTGGCGCTGTTCTCGTGGAGCTTTCATCGACCTTCGTGCCGTCGTCTACTTTGAATCTGTATCCCCACTCGGCCATCCGCTCAAACACGCTCGGGCCAGGCGCTTCGTAGTCACATACCGGACTGGACGGACGTCTCGATCGCAGCGCCACCGAGGTTTTCGGCTCGGTCGTTCCGCCGATCTCGGCGCCGCACCACGAACGCCGCGGCAATCGCACCTGCTGCCCCTACGCACAGGACCACTTCCGGTATCGCGCCCAGTTCGCTGGCGGGTGTCCGGTCGGTGCGAAGTGGCAGTTGAGCGACGAGCGCGTCCGGAACGAAGAGTTCGGTGTCGGCGACGGTGTGCCCGTCCGGGGCGATGATCGCGCTGACCCCACTGGTCGCAGCGACCACGACTGCCCGACCGTGTTCCACGGCGCGAACTTTCGACATCGCCAGCTGCTGGTAGGTCATCTCGGTGTCACCGAAGGTGGCGTTGTTGGTGGGCACCGCCAGGATCTGTGCGCCCGCGTCCACGGATTGCTGGAAGGCCCGATCGAATGCGACTTCGTAGCATGTAGCGATACCGACCGGCACCCCCGCGGCGTTCACGACCCCGTCGCCGTCCCCGGGTACGAAGTTTCCGGCCCGGTCGGCGTAGGACGAGAAGTGGCGAAAGAAGTCCCGGTACGGCAGGTACTCGCCGAACGGTTGAATGATCTTCTTGTCGTGTTGCTCGGACGGCCCTTGCGTTCCGGTCCACACAAGTACCGAATTGGTGGTCGTGTGTCGGCCGTTCGGAAGCGTCGTGTTGTTCACCAGCACGGCACCGACGAGAATCGGTGCACCGATCGCTTCCGATGCCCGTCCGATGTCGCGGGCGGCGTCCTCGTTGCGCAATGGGTCGATGTCGGACGAGTTCTCCGGCCACACGACGATGTCGGGCTGTTGCGCGCGTCCGGCCGCCACGTCGTCCGCCAATTGGACGGTGCGCGCCACGTGGTTGTCGAGGACCTGCTTTCGCTGAGCGTTGAAGTCGAGTCCGAGTTGCGGGACGCTCCCCTGGATTGCCGCGACCGTGACGGTGTCGTCGCCGTCGTCGAGCCCGGCGAGCGTCGGCGCGACCAGCGGTGCCACGACGGACCCGATCGCGGCTGCAGCCACGCTGCCGAGGAGGGGCAACCCGTATCTGCGTCGAACCAGTGCCACAACGACATATGCCAGCCCCGCGCCGGTGAGGGCAACGGCGAAACTCAGGAGTGGCGCACCGCCCAGCGATGCAAGTGGCAGCAGCCACCCTTCGGACTGTCCGAACGCCAGCCGACCCCAGGGAAAGCCCCCGAACGGGATCGACGAACGCAACCATTCGGTCAGTGACCAGACCGCCGCGATCCACACGGGAGCACCGCGTAGCCGTGCCACGAGAACCGCCAGCACGCCGAAGACGCCGATATACACAGCCTCGACGGCCGAGAGTGCCAGCCACGGAACTGGACCGACGAACTCTCCGATCCACGGAAGCAGAGGTACGAGGAACCCGAGCCCGGCGAGATACCCGTATCCGAAGCCCGCTCGCAGTCGTACGCCGCCGCGACCGAAGTCGGTGAGAACCAAGGTCAGCAGTGCGATCCCGATCGGAGCCAGAAACCACAACGGGCGCGGCGGGAAGCCGGTGAAGACGCACAGACCGGCCACGACAGCCAACACGCACCGACCGAGAACTGCGACGGAAACCCCCCTCCGCCTACCGTTCATGGACAACTCGTCCCCGGTGCACACTGCGCACACAGACCGGCAGCGGCGCGTCGTCACAGAGTCGCGGCAGGGCCGGCACTCGCGAGCGTGGGTCGGTGGACCAGCGCTGGACGGAATCCTTCGGGGCGCTGACTTCGAGTTCGCCCACGTCCCACACCGCATACGACGCGGGCGCACCCGGTTCGAGAGTTCCCGCCAAACCGTCACGAACTCCGCCGGCCCGCCATGCACCCCGCGTCGATGCGGAGAACGCAGCTCGGGGCGAGATGCCGCTTCCCGGTGTTCGGTGACGGACGGCGGCCGTCACCATCGACCAGGGATCGACAGAGGTCACCGGCGCGTCGGAGCCGAACGCCAACGAGACTCCCGCCGCGGCGGCGGCAGCGAACGGGTTGAGCGAGACACCGCGGTCGGGCCCCAGTCGGGTGACGTACAGTCCGTCGGTTCCGCCCCACAGCTCATCGAAGCCGGGCTGCATACTCGCGATCACTCCCCAGCTCGCGAGCTTGCGGATGTCTTCGTTGCTCAGCATCTCGGCGTGCTCGAGGCGATGCCCCCGCGCTGCCAGGGCAGGTCCGCCGAGTTCGTCGGCCACCAGGCCGAAGCCCTCGACGGCCGCGCCGACAGCGGCGTCTCCGATCACGTGGAATCCGGCTTGCACGCCGATCAGGGTGCACGCCCGCACGTGAGCAGCGATCTGTTCCACGGTCAGATACCGGTTGCCCCGCGTCGACGGATCGTCCGTGTACGGCTCGCGAAGCCACGCGGTGTGGGATCCGATCGAACCGTCGATGAACAGATCGCCCCCGAGTGCGTGCGCGCCCGTGCGCGTGAGCAGGTCCCGGGCCTGTTCCGGCGAGTCCACTGCTTCACCCCAGTAGCCGCGCACCTCGACTCCGTGATCGTGGCGGAGTAGTTCCTCGAAGTCGGTGAGACCGGAGATGTCCGGTCCCCCGCACTCGTGGACGGCGACGACACCACGCGCTGCGATCGAGTCGAGGGCCGCGTTGCGGGCACGTGCGCGCTGCTTGGTGGTGAGCAGGTCGCGCGCCACCAATCGGGCGGCGTGGTGGGCTTCGAAACTCAAGGTGTCCTGGGCGGAATACCCGGAGGCTGCGGCGAGGCCGGTGACCTCCTGGCGAAGCGGGGTCGAGCACGCGGCCGAATGGACGTCGATTCGGGACAGGTAGACCTTGCGACCCGGTGCGGCCGCGTCCAGCTCGGCCGTGGTCGGTGCGGCCGCTTCCGGCCATTGCGACTCGTCCCAGCCGTGCCCCCAGATGACGTCGTCGCCGTGAGTGCGAGCGAACTCGCTCAGTCGGTGCAGGCACTCTTGCCGCGACGGGACACCGACCAGATCCAGTCCCACGATGTTCAGACCGAGAGACGTGACGTGGACGTGTGTGTCCACGAAGCCTGGGGTGACGAACGCACCGCCGAGGTCGACGACGTCGGCGTCCGGGTTCAGAGCGCGCCCGGCGCGTGCGTCACCGACCCAACTGACGATTCCGTTCGTGATCGCCAGCGAAGTGGCGTCCGGAGACGAGGAACTGTATATGCGACCGCCGACGAGCAGTTGAGTACTCACGGGCACCAAGTGTGCCCGTCAGGGTAGAACCGTGCGTCCAGGGGGCCGGGTTTCGTCGTAGCTCTCCTCGACGACCTCGCCGTCGATCACATCTCCGCGACCCGAGGACGCGCCGCCGAATCCAGCTCCGGGGCCGAAGCCGCGAGCGGCCGTGAACACCTGGCCACTCGCGAAGGCTGCCTTGGTACGGCGGCCGGCCACGAGTACGACAGCGGGACGCAGCACCCGACGAGTGGGCGGGATCAGCAATGCCAGTCCGAGAACCGAAGTGACCAGCCCGGGCACGAACATGAGAACGGAGCCGAGACCGACGAGCGCTCCGTCGGCCAACGCGGCCCCGGGTGATCCCTGGCCTTGTCCGGCTCGACGCAGTCCGAGGAGCACCCGCCGCCACTGCGACGACACCAACACCACACCGAGCGCCGTACCCGCCAACAGCAGGCATACGGTCCACACGACACCGATCATGCTTCCCACCCAGATCAGGGCGGCAACCTCCACGACGACGTACAGCAGGAACAGTGCTGGGTACATGGCAACTCCTTCCGGCCCGACCGACGCGGTTCCGATCGGCGCACTCGAATGTTCAACGAACGAATTGCCCGGATTTCTCCCAGAATCGTCATCTCACCCGGAATCGTCCGTTTTCTCGTCTTCGACGCCCGACCTGGGTCAGGAGCTTGGGTTGACCAGCCCGGTTTCGTAAGCGAGTACGACAGCCTGCACCCGGTCACGGAGTTCGAGCTTCGTCAGGATCCGGCCGATATGGGTTTTCACCGTCGATTCCGAGAGGAACAGCTTCTCTGCGATCTCGGTGTTGGACAGCCCGGTTGCGACGTTCTCGAGGACCTGCCGTTCACGGTCGGTGAGCACGTCGAGAACCGTGGGGTCGCGCCGCGGTGTCGACTCTCCCCCGTCGATGAACCGGCCGAGTAGTCGGCGGGTCACCTTGGGCGAGACCACCGCGTCGCCTGCGGCGACACTCCGGATGGCCGACACGAGATCTTCCGGTGGGGTGTCTTTGAGGAGAAACCCGCTGGCCCCGGCCCGAAGTGCACCCAGCGCGTGTTCGTCGAGGTCGAACGTGGTCATGACCAGCACCCGACTCGAGCTCCCGGACTCGAGTATCTGTGATGTTGCGTTCACGCCGTCGACAACGGGCATCCGCACGTCCATGAGAACGACGTCGGGTTCGAGTTTGCGGGTTGCCGCTACCGCGGCGGCGCCGTCACGCGCCTCCCCGACCACCGTGATGTCCTCCTGAGCCTCGAGGACCATGTTCAGACCCATCCGCATGAGTTCCTGGTCGTCGACGAGAAGCACGGTGATGGGCACAACCGACAACCTAGTGGTTGCAGCACCTCGCACGCTACGGAGTTCGGGTGAGTCAGCGTTCGTCGTCGAGGGGCAGGGTGGCTCGTACGCGCCAGCTGCCGTTGGACCGGCGACCTGCCGCGACGGTCCCACCGAGCACTGCAACTCGCTCGCGCATTCCGAGCAGACCGTTGCCGGACCCGGAGGTGAACGTTTCGGTCGCCTTGCCGTTGTCGGTGACTTCCACCACCACCGCCTGCTCGGCCCGCTGCACTCGTACTCTCGCCTTGGGGTTCGGCCCGGCGTGCCTGAGGACGTTCGTCAGCGACTCCTGGACGAGGCGGTGGACGCCGAGGCTCACCGACGGACTGATCTCGTCGAGTTCGCCGGTCAGTTCCAGTTCCACGCGCAGGCCTGCGCTGCGCATCATCGCGACGAGACTCGCGAGGCCTGCCGTGCCGTGTTGGGGAAGGTCCTCACCGTCCTCGACACGCAGAAGCGACACGGTGCGGCGCAGTTCGGCCAGGGCCTCACGGCCGGTCCCCGCAATGTTGCGGAGGGCGGGCTCTACCGAAGCAGGGTTTTTCTTGATTGCGTACGTCGCACCGTCGGCCTGAACGATCATCACACTCACCGCGTGGGCCACCACGTCGTGTAGTTCGCGGGCGATTCGGGTCCGTTCGGCGGCCACTGCCTCGTGGGCGCGACGGTCGCGGTCGTACTCGGCGACCTGCAGGCGCGCGGCCACCTCTTCGTCGTATGCATGACGCGCGCCGAGGAATTCGGCGGTGATCCACGCCAGCGCATACATCAGCGACACCAGGAGTGCGCCCTCGATCACCGGTTGCTGCAGCAACAGTGTCGAGGCCGCCGCATCCACCGTCAGTGCGATCAGATAGATCGCACCGGCCTTCCGGCCGACGTAAGCGACCAGGGTGTACAGAACTATCGGGAGTGCCAGCAACGCCGGATGCTCTACGGACAGGTCCCCCATCGCCCAACTGAGCGACGTGAGTGTGAGCGACACGGCCAGCACCACGGCCGCAACGGATCGCGGAAATCTGCGCCGCCACACGATCGGCGCACACAAAGCGATCGCGAACAACACGTACAGAGTGTGTCCGCCTCGCCCGACCGGATCGTTGGCCAACAGGACGAATTCGAGGCAGAACAGTACGGCAGCGAGTATCGCGTCGGCCACCATCGGTTTGCCGCGCAACCACAGGCTGAATCTCCGCATGGGTCACAGCGTAGGTATCCGACGAGCGTGTGATTGAGTCTGGACCGTGAATCCAGCAGACTGGGCGCTTCTTCTCACCGCCGCCACCGCCGCCGGTTGGGTCGATGCGGTGGTGGGCGGCGGTGGATTGATCCTTCTGCCGGCGCTGTTTCTCGTCGCCCCGCAACTGACTCCGGCTGCGGCACTTGCCACCAACAAGCTCACCGCGTTCACCGGCACTTCCGCGGCCGTCATCACCTTCTCCCGCCGAATCCGGATGGACTGGCGAATCCTGGGACCGGCCGGGCTGCTTGCGGCGGTGACCTCGGCACTGGGTGCTGCCACCGTGTCACTCATCGACAAGGACATGTTCATTCCGGTGATCATGGTGATCCTCGTGGCCGTTGCAGTGTTCGTGACGCAGCGACCGCAACTCGGTACGGGCCTGGTCACGCACCGTCCGTCCGCCCACAAGGTCGCCGTCGTGGTCCTCCTTTCTGCGGGCGCGCTCGGCTACTACGACGGTTTGTTCGGCCCCGGTACCGGAACGTTCCTGATCATCAGTTTCGCCACCTTCCTCGGCACCGAGTTCGTACGAAGCGCCGCCATGGCGAAGGTGATCAACCTCGGGTCGAACTTCGGGGCGCTGATCTTCTTCACCGCCACCGGACACGTGTGGTGGACGCTCGGCCTCGCCATGGCGGTGTGCAATGTCATCGGTGCCGTCACCGGATCACGCATGGCGCTGAGCAAGGGCGCCGGTTTCGTACGGATCACCTTGCTGGTGGTGGTACTCGTGATGGTCGCGCGTCTCGGTTGGCAGCAATTCGGCTGACGACCGGACTAGCGTGAGTCGGGTGAAGGCGACCGAACAGATCGACTCCGACTTCCTTGCGCTCCCGCTGCGGGCGCTGGCGAATACCGCTCTGGATACTGCGCGGCGCGCCGGTGCCACTCACGCAGACGTACGCGTCCACAGGATTGCGACCTCGTCGCTCCGATTGCGGGACGGGGATATTCAAATGGCCGTCGACAGCGACGAACTCGGATTCGCGGTCCGGGTGATCGTCGACGGGACGTGGGGGTTCGCATCCCATGCCGAGCTGACCCCTGACACCGCATCGTCCGTGGCGAAGCAGGCGGTCGCGGTTGCACGGGCTCTGCGCGGACTCAATCGTGAACACGTCGAACTGGCGCCCGAACCGTTTCACGTCGACGCCCAGTGGGTATCGAGGTACGACACCGACCCCTTCCAGGTGAAACTCTCGGACAAGGTTTCACTGCTCGCCCAATACTCCCGGCGGCTGTTGTCGAACACGGGAATCGACCACGTGAGCGCGGAATGCCTTCAGGTCAAAGAGCAAACCTTCCATGCCGACCTGGCCGGTTCTTCCATTACGCAACAACGTGTTCGAATACACCCGCAGATCGAGGCCACCACCGTCGACCACGGAACCGGCGAGTTCGAGACGATGCGTACCCTCGCACCACCTGTGGGCCGCGGCTGGGAGTATCTCGAACGCGACGACCTGTGGGACTGGGCCGGCGAACTCGACGGAATCCCCGATCTCCTCGCGGAGAAGGTTGCGGCCCCCACCGTCACGGCGGGGGCCACCGACCTCGTCATCGCACCGTCCAACCTGTGGCTAACCATTCACGAATCGATCGGCCATGCCACGGAATACGATCGCGCGATCGGATACGAGGCCGCCTATGCGGGAACGTCTTTCGCCACCCCGGATCTGTTGGGCACCCTGCAGTACGGTAGCCCGATCATGCACGTCACGGCGGACCGCACCACACCGCACGGCCTGGCCACGGCCGGTTACGACGACGAAGGAGTCGAAACGCAGGCGTGGGATCTGATCCGAGACGGCATCCTGGTCGGATATCAACTCGACCGGGCATTCGCGCCGCGCCTCGGCCTCGATCGCTCGAACGGATGCTCGTACGCCGACTCACCACACCACGTCCCGATCCAGCGAATGGCCAACGTGTCACTGCAACCCGATCCGGACGTCGATCGCAGTGTCGACGATCTGATCGCCGACGTCGAAGACGGAATCTACGTGGTTGGCGACAAGTCCTGGTCGATCGACATGCAACGCTACAACTTCCAGTTCACGGGCCAGCGGTTTCACCGAATCCACAACGGAAGGTTGGTCGGACAGCTCCGCGACGTCGCGTATCAGGCGACCACCACCGAGTTCTGGGGCGCGATGGCCGCCATCGGCGGCCCGTCCACCTGGGAACTGGGCGGCGCCTTCAACTGTGGGAAAGCCCAGCCCGGTCAGGTTGCCGCGGTGAGTCACGGCTGCCCCGCGGCACTCTTCCGTGATGTCAACGTCCTCAACACGCGCACGGAGGCCGGCCGATGATTCCCGCCGAACAACTCGTGGACCGCGTTCTGGATCTGGCTACCGTCGACGAAACCATCGTCATCGTCACGGACACCAGCGAGGCTTCGCTGCGTTGGGCAGAGAGTTCGATGACCACCAACGGCGTTTCGACCTCCCGGTCGTGGACGGTCGTATCGGTGTCGCGCACGCAGGGAGAATCGAGGGTAGGCATCGTCACGTCGTCCAGCGTCGATTCCCGAGACATCGCCGCCGTGGTGTCGGCATCCGAGAGTGCGGCGCGGGCGGCCCGCCCCGCGTCCGATGCCATGCCCCTGGTGACCGGTGCCAGGGCACCCGAAGACTGGGATCACCCGGCTGCCCGTACCGAGATCGGTGTGTTCGAACAACTCGCCCAGGATCTGAGCCAAGGATTCGACGGGTCGGATCGATTGTACGGATTCGCCCACCACCAGATGCACACGACCTGGTTGGCATCCTCCACCGGAGTGCGGCGTCGTCACGTTCAACCCACGGGCTCTGTGGAGATCAACGGAAAACGCGGCGATGCCAGCGCGTGGGTGGGCACCGGCACCACGGATTTCACCGACGTGGCAACGGTCAAACTCCTCGAGGATCTTTCCCATCGGCTCGATTGGTCGTCGCGCACCGTGGAGCTGCCTGCCGGACGCTACGAAACCGTGTTACCTCCTTCTGCGGTTGCCGACCTGATGATCTACCTGATGTGGATGATGGAAGGGCGCAGTGCGCACGAGGGCCGTTCCGCGCTCTCCCGGGCCGGCGGCACCCGAGTCGGAGAACGCCTCGGAGCGCTCCCATTCACGCTGTACTCCGACCCGGCCACGCTGGGTCTCGAAACGTGCCCATTCCTCGTGACCGGCCACTCGGACGAGTCCGTCTCGATCTTCGACAACGGGATGGATCTGCCCCGGACCGACTGGATTCGGGACGGCGTCGTGAACGCGTTGTCGTATCCCCGTTCGGCGGCCCGGGAGTTCGCGGGCGTTCCCGCGCCACCCGGTGCAAACCTCGTGCTCGACGGCGAAGGTTCGCTGACGGTCGACCAGATGGTCGCGGAGACCGAGCGTGGGTTGCTGCTCACCACGCTGTGGTACATCCGGGAGGTCGACCCCGCAACGCTCCTCCTGACCGGCATCACCCGTGACGGGGTGTACCTCGTGGAGAACGGTGAAGTGGTCGGCGCACTCAACAACTTCCGCTTCAACGAAAGCCCGTTGGACCTGCTTCGGAGGGCTTCCCAGGTAGGCGCCACCGAACGCACCCTCCCGAGGGAGTGGAAGGACTGGTTCACGCGCACGGCGATGCCGTCGTTGCGGGTTCCGGACTTCCACATGTCCTCGGTGAGCGAAGCGAGGTGACGTAGCGCCTCAACCCGTAGAATGGGACGAAACGGTCACGCCTGGGAGGTCGGGACATGACCGGTGCGGTTCTGGAATCGCGACGCGCGCGGGTAATGGTACTCGTGGTGGTGGGAGTGCTCGGCGCCCTGATCGTGATCCCGTTGCTCGTCGGCGCCTACACGAACTGGCTGTGGTTCGGCGAAGTCGGCTACCGCAACGTCTGGGCGACCGTGCTTGTCACCCGAATCGTGCTGTTCCTCGGTGTAGGAGTGCTCGTCGGGGGTGCTCTGTTCCTTGCGATGACACTCGCGTACCGGTGGCGGCCGGTGTTCGTACCGCCGTCTCGCTCCGATCACGGCATCGCGCCGTACCGCAAGGCGGTGCTGCAGCATCGACGTCGGATCGTGATCGGGGTCCCGTTGGTGATCGGTTTGTTCGCCGGCCTCATGGGACAAACGAACTGGGCGCTCGCGCAGCTCTTCCTGCACGGTGGCGCGTTCGGTGTCGAGGACCCTCAGTTCGGGCGGGACATCGGCTTCTACGCCTTCGACCTTCCCTTCTACCGATTCGTCCTCAACTGGCTGTTCGTGGCGGTCCTGTTCGCATTGCCCGTCAATCTTCTCGTGCACTACCTGTTCGGCGGACTACGTCTGTCACCGAAATCGGCAACCCTCTCGTGGCCTGCACGCATTCAAGTTGCCGTGCTCGCCGGAACTCTCATCCTCCTGAAAGCGGTGGCGTACTGGCTCGACCGCTACGCACTCGTCTCGAGCAGCCGGAAAGAGCCCACTTTCACCGGCGCCGGGTACACCGACGTTCACGCCGTTCTTCCCGCCAAATTGATTCTGCTGGCCATCGCGGTCGTGTGTGCGATCGCGTTCGTCGCCGCCATCATCGCCCACGACTTCCGCATCCCGGCCCTGGCAACAGCGCTGCTCGTACTGTCTTCGATTCTCGTCGGCGGCGTCTGGCCACTGCTGATGGAACAGTTCTCCGTCCGACCGAATGCGGCAGACGTCGAACGTCCGTACATCGAACGCAATATCGCGGCCACCCGAGACGCCTACGGCATATCCGCGGACACGGTCGAGTACGAGGCGTATCCCGGCGTCGGCACCCGGTCTCCACGTGACGTGCCCGCCGACATCGAAACGATCGCCAACACCCGCTTGTTGGACCCGGCAGTGCTGTCGCGGACATTCACCCAACAGCAGCAATTGAAGAACTTCTACAGTTTCCCAGCTGCTCTCGACATCGACAGGTACGAGATCGACGGCGAGCTACGCGACTACATCGTGGCAGCACGCGAGCTGTCGCCACCGAGCCTCACCGGCAACCAGACCGACTGGATCAATCGGCACACCGTCTACACGCACGGCAACGGATTCGTTGCCGCACCCGCCAATCGGGTGAACGCGGCCGTGCGTGACGCCACCCGAGACACGGCGAGCAGCGACAGTGGTTACCCGATCTACAGCGTCAGTGACATCGCATCCCAGGACTCCGGTCGGCAGCTCATCCCGGTGGACCAACCGCGGATCTATTACGGCGAAGTCATCTCGAGCACCAGCCCGGACTACGCCATCGTCGGCACAGCCGACGGTGAGGGACCCCGCGAGTACGACACCGACACGACCAAGTACACCTACGCGGGTGCCGGGGGCGTTCCGATCGGAAACTGGTTCAACCGGTTGGCGTTCGCCACCCAGTACACCGAACGCAACATTCTGTTCTCACGCGCCGTGGGACCGGAATCGAAGATCATCTTCCACCGGGATCCGCAGGTTCGGGTACAGAAGGTCGCGCCTTGGCTCACCACCGACGCCAACCCGTATCCCGCAGTCGTGGACGGCCGCATCGTCTGGATCGTGGACGCCTACACCACCCTCGACAACTATCCGTATTCGAAGCGCACCGCCCTCGAGGAAGCCGGCATCGACCCGATGACCGGGCGAAACCTGCCCCAGGACGAGATCGCATACGCACGCAACTCCGTCAAGGCCACGGTCGATGCCTACGACGGCACGGTCACGCTGTATCAGGTCGTGGACGACGACCCGGTGCTCGAGGCGTGGAAGAACATCTTCCCCGGGTCGGTCGAACCGCAGACTGCCGTGTCGGATTCACTTCGCGAACATTTCCGGTACCCCGAGGACCTCTTCCGGATGCAGCGTGAGCTGCTGTCGAAATATCACGTGGACGATCCCAGGGAATTCTTCACCAATAACGCATTCTGGTCCGTTCCCAGCGACCCGACCGTCGACGCCGACCGGAACCAGCCGCCGTTCTACGTGTTGGTTGGTGATCAGGAGACCGCGGAACCGTCGTTCCGGCTGGCAAGCGCAATGGTGGGATTCAACCGCGAGTTCCTGTCCGCATACATCTCCGCGCATTCCGACCCCGCCGAGTACGGGCGGATCACCGTTCTCCAACTGCCCACGGACACTCTCACCCAGGGGCCGCAACAGATCCAGAACTCGATGATCTCCGATACCCGGGTGGCGTCCGAACGCACGTTGCTCGAACGGTCCAATCGCATCCAGTACGGCAACCTGCTGACGCTTCCGATCGCGGACGGCGGTGTCCTGTATGTGGAACCGCTCTACACGGAACGGATTTCCAACACCCACGACGGGTCGACGTTCCCGCAGCTGTCCCGCGTACTGGTGAGCTTCCGCGAACCCGGTTCCGGCGGTGTGCGGATCGGGTACGGACCCACTCTCGCCGAAGCTTTGGACCAGGTGTTCGGAACCGGTACCGGCGCCGCGGCAACAGCCCCGGGTGGGGATGCGCGCACTGCCCCACCCGCAGAACAGCGCCCCCCGGAAACGGCGCCACCGGAACAGGCACCGCCCACACCGGAGACCGCCGCACCCGATGCGACCCAGTCGGGGGAACTCGCCAACGCCCTGCAAGGCCTTCGCGCTGCTCAGCAGCGTGGCGACAACGCTGCCTTCGGGGCCGCACTCGATCGACTGCTCGCCGCCGTCGACGAATACGTCCGGTCCGGTCGTTGACGATCACTCGAGCGAGTCCTCGTCCTCCACCACATGAACGGCAGCCTCCTCCGCGGACGCCGCACCACCGTCGATACCCACATCCTCGGCGACCAGATCCTTCTCGGTGTCCTCGCCCGCTCCTTCGTCCTCGGCCATCAATCTGCCCGAACGTGCATTGCCCACTTCGCTGAAGTTACGGAACTCCGCCGAATCATCGCCCTCGGCCGAGACGTCGGGCACTTCCTCCGCGAGCCGCTCGTCCAGGGATTCCCCCGCCTGTTGCTCTGCAGTGGTGATGCCGAACGCGTTCGTTCCCAGTGGACGTTCCGGTGGCGAGTAGCCCTCGTCCAGCACGTCGTCCACCCCACGGTCGACGAGCGTGTCCTCGGGCTGGAGCTGATCGTCCTCGTCGAGGCTGTACTCGCCCGTCGACCCCTCGGGAGTGGTGTCGCCTTCTCGTGCACTGTCCGGTGAACTCATACTCCCCACGATGCCACCGGACGACTCTCTCCGTCACGAAACAACGTGGCGAGAACTTGCGGAGTACGGTCGGCCGGGGAGCAACAGGACCGGATTCAGCTCGGAACGGAGGCATCATGTCGGACACGACCACGTCGACTCTCGAAGGCCGCACCATTGCTGTGCTGGCGACCGACGGCGTCGAAGAAGTCGAATTGACCCAGCCCCGCTCGGCGGTCGAGAACGCGGGTGGAACCGTGCGATTGATCTCGCTACGGGCAGGCGACATACAAGCGATGAATGCCGATGTGAACGCCGCCGGTACCTACCCGGTCGATCAGCTGGCTTCCGACGCCGCGATCGACAGTTTCGATGCCCTGATACTCCCCGGCGGCACCACCAATCCCGATCGGCTGCGACAGGATTCGAATGCGGTGGCCTTCGTGCGGGATTTCGTGCGTTCCGGCAAGCCGGTGGCGGTGATCTGCCACGGGCCGTGGACTCTCGTCGAAGCCGACGTCGTCCGCGGACGCACGCTGACGTCGTATCCGAGCGTGCGGACGGACATCCGTAACGCCGGGGGCACGGTGGTGGACGAGGAGGTCGTCATCGACGGCAATCTGGTCTCGAGCCGCAATCCGGACGACCTACCGGCGTTCTGCAAGGTGATCGTCGACGTGTTCGCAGATAGCCCGAGCTGATCCCAGCCCGAATCTCTCACTCGACGGGGCTGATGGACAACCCCGTCGTTCCGTCTTTGCCACGACGCAGTGCACTCCCCTTGACGGTGAGCCAGCCGAGGATTCCGTACTTGCGCGTGATCAACGACCGCACATGCTCGGTCCCGGAACCGTCCAAGACTTCGGCTCGGGCTTCGACCGGATCGCCTTTCGGGTTTCCACGCGCATCGCACACGGCGACGGTGACCTTCGGATTCCGACGGATTCTCTTGATCTTGTACGAGTCCGTCACCGTCCACATCAGGAGGTTTTCACCCTCTGCCGCTGCCCACAGCGGCGTTGCGACCGGACTTCCGTCCTTGCGAAAGGTCGTGAGCAGCACGTATTTCGCGGATGCGACCTTGTCGAATTCTGTGCTCATCACGCGATTCCAGACTGCGCTGCGGCCTGCGACCACGACAGCAGGGTGACCCGGTTCGGCTGTCCGTCCCACCAACCGTCGATGCGCGGGCTCTGCGAAACGCGACCATCGGTGGCGGGGCGACGCACCAACTCCACCGATCCTGCCTTCCCGTCTACAGGGTCGCCCGAACCCACGACGTGCGCGGTGTTCTCCATCGGCTGGGGCCCGGTGTCGGTGTGGCGGAACTGGTCCGCCTCGGTACCGCCCGACGCGATCACCGAAGCGACGACCGACACGTACACGGGATCATGCACGGCGTCGTACACCCATCGCTCCCCCAGAACCGAATGCTGCATGGTTCCGACGAGGGCGTCGTCCGCCCCGGTCAACGGCGCACTGCGGTACGTGAGCGGCACCTGGAACAGTGAGCCCTCCCCGTCCCTCAGCAGATGGGTTTCGATACCCACTTCACCGTCGGGGTCGTCGAAACGGTAGCTGGCCAGCTGCTCGAGCTCCGGATGTTCTCCCGACCCGTACCAGTCCTGCGACGGCAGCCAAGACGCGATGAGATCGAGCTTCGACGGCTGGAGTTCGGCGTTATAGACGAGTGCCATGCCCCGAGCGTATGTCAGTCGCCCTCGAGTTCGCCTTCGGTCTCGAGATACACCTGCCGAAGTCCGTCGAGAGTGCTCTGCTCGGGAGCCTCCCACAGTTGCCGCTCCGCCGCCTCGAGCAGGCGTTCGGCGATCCCGTGCAACGCCCACGGGTTCGATTTCTCCATGAACTCGCGATTGGTTTCGTCGAGCACGTAGGACTCGGCCAGCTTCTCGTACATCCAGTCGGCCACCACATTGGTCGTCGCGTCGTACCCGAACAGATAGTCGACGGTCGCCGCCATCTCGAACGCACCCTTGTAACCGTGTCGGCGCATCGCCTCGAGCCAGCGTGGATTGACCACACGGGCCCGGAAGACGCGGGACGTCTCCTCCGACAGTGTTCGAGTCCTCACCGATTCCGGCCTCGTACTGTCGCCGATGTACGCCTCGGGCGACTGTCCGGTGAGCGCCCGGACAGTCGCCACCATGCCACCGTGGTACTGGAAGTAGTCGTCGGCGTCGGCGATGTCGTGCTCACGTGTGTCGGTGTTCTTCGCCGCCACCGTGATCCGCTTGTACGCGGCACGCATGTCGTCTGCCGCCGGGACACCGTCGAGGCCGCGGCCGTAGGCGAAGCCACCCCAGGTCGTGTAGACCTCCGCCAGATCCTGGTCGCCCCGCCAGGTCTTCGAATCGATCAACTGCAGCAGACCGGCGCCGTACGTACCCGGTTTGGATCCGAAAATGCGAGTGGTGGCGCGCCTTTCGTCGCCGTGTTCCGCGAGGTCCGCCTGTGCGTGGGCACGAACGAAGTTGTGTTCGGCCGGCTCGTCCAGGGCGGCCACGAGTTGTACGGCATCGTCGAGCATCGCGAGCACGTGCGGAAACGCATCGCGGAAGAACCCACTGATACGGACTGTGACGTCGATGCGCGGGCGGCCGAGTTCCTCGAGGCCGATCACCTCGAGGTTCACGACGCGGCGACTGGCCTCGTCCCACACCGGGCGCACACCGAGCAGCGCGAAGACTTCTGCGATGTCGTCACCGGACGTCCGCATCGCCGACGTGCCCCAGACAGACAGCCCTACCGAAGTTGGCCACCGACCGTGATCACGCCGGTAGCGGTCGAGCAGCGAATCTGCCATCGCCTGACCGGTTTCCCACGCGAGCCGTGAAGGGACGGCCTTCGGATCGACGGAATAGAAGTTGCGGCCGGTCGGGAGCACGTTGATCAGGCCACGCAGCGGCGAGCCGCTCGGTCCGGCTGCGATGAACCCACCGTTCAGAGCGTGCAGCACCTGTGCGACCTCGTTGTCGGTCTGCCGAAGTCGGGGAACCACCTCGGTGGCAGCGAACTTCAAGATCTTCGCGACCGTCGGATCGCTTGTGAGGACATCCGCGGCGTCCGGATCCCAGTCCTTGTCGAACATGCCTTTCACGAGGTCGAAGGCCGCCTTCTCCACCTCGTCGACGCGACCCCGTGCCTCGTCACCCTCCTCGCTGAGTCCGAGGGCCTCTCGGAGGCCGGGAACGCTCTTCTCGCCACCCCACATCTGACGTGCCCGAAGCATCGCCAACACCAGTTCGACCTCCGCATCGCCGACGGGGGCCTGCCCCAGCACGTGCAATCCGTCACGGATCTGAACGTCCTTGATCTCGCACAACCAACCGTCGACGTGCAGCAACATGTCGTCGAACACGTCTTCGTCGGGGCGCTCCTCGAGTCCGAGGTCGTGGTCCATCTTCGCGGCCCGCATCAGCGTCCAGATCTGCTGCCGAATGGCCGGCAGCTTGGACGGGTCGAGCGCCGAGATGTTCGCGTGCTCGTCGAGAAGTTGTTCGAGGCGTGAGATGTCCCCATAGCTCTCCGCACGCGCCATCGGCGGGATCAGATGATCGACGAGCGTCGCATGCGCCCGGCGTTTCGCCTGTGTCCCCTCCCCCGGGTCGTTGACGAGGAACGGGTAGATCAGCGGCAGATCTGCGAGAGCTGCATCGGTGCCGCAGGTGGCGGACATGCCGAGGGTCTTGCCGGGCAACCATTCGAGATTGCCGTGTTTGCCCAGGTGGACTACGGCGTCTGCGCCGAAGCCGCCGTCCTCCGCGGCCGCGGCGATCCAGCGGTACGCGGCAAGGTAGTGGTGGCTCGGTGGCAGATCCGGATCGTGGTAGATCGCGACCGGGCGCTCACCGAAACCACGTGGCGGCTGCACCATCAGAACGAGGTTGCCGAACTGCATTGCGGCGATGACGATCTCGCCGTCCTTGTCGACGGAGCGATCGACGAACAGGTCTCCCGGGGCCGGTCCCCAGTGCTCCTCTATTCCCTCGCGCAGATCCGCAGGCAACGTGGCGAACCATTCGCGATACCGGGCGGCGGAGATGCGGATCGGATTGCCTTCGAGTTGCTCGGCGGTCAGCCAGTCCGGGTCCTGCCCGCCGGCCGCGATCAGCGCGTGTATCAGCGCATCGCCGTCCCTGTCTGCGAGGCCTGGAATCGCTTCGGCTCCGCTCTCCGGTCCGAGGTCGTATCCGGCAGCGCGCATTTCGGACAGCAGAGCGATTGCGCTCGCCGGGGTGTCGAGGCCGACTGCGTTACCGATTCGAGCGTGCTTTGTCGGGTAGGCGGACAACATCAGCGCGATCCGACGCTGCGGTGCGGGAATGGTCCTCAACTTGGCGTGCCGGACCGCGATACCGGCCACACGCGCGGCCCGTTCGGTGTCGGGAACGTAGGTCGACAGCCCGTCCTCGTCGATCTCCTTGAACGAGAAGGGAACCGTGATGAGGCGCCCGTCGAACTCGGGGACGGCAACCTGGGTGGCAACGTCGAGCGGCGACAGTCCGTCGTCGTTCGCCTCCCACGTGGCACGACTGCTCGTCAGGCACAGACCCTGCAGAATCGGAACGTCGAGTGCGGCAAGTTCGGCAACGTCCCACGCCTCGTCGTCGCCCCCGGCACCGACAGTGGCGGGCTTGGTGCCGCCCGCAGCTAGAACCGTCACCACGAGGGCATCCGCCTGCGCGAGAGTTTCCAGAAGTTCGGGTTCCGCGGTTCGCAGCGACGCGCAGTAGATCGGCATCGGATCAGCGCCGGCGGCGGTGATCGCCTCGCACAGCGCCTCGACGTAACGCGTGTTCCCTGCGAGATGCTGCGCACGGTAGTACAGAACCGCCACCTTCGGCTGTGAGTGGTTTGCGAGTCCCTGGACTCGCCAACCACTCACAGAGGAAAGGTGGCCCCAACTCGGCAGGTGAACCGGCGGCTCGAAGCCGTGCCCCGTCAGCAGCACCGTGTCGGACAGGAAGTTGTACAGCTGCGCCAGATTCTCGGAGCCGCCCTCGGCAAGGTAGTTGTGCGCTTCTGCGGCGACACCCACCGCGACCGTCGAATGCTCCATGAGCTCCGCGTCGGGCGCGTGCTCGCCGCCGAGCGCAACCACCGGAATCCCGGACGCGACGACCGCGTCGAGACCTTCCTCCCAGGCCCGCCGTCCACCGAGAATGCGGACCACGACGACGTCGACGCCGTCCAGCAGCGCGGGGAGATCTTCGTCCACCAACAGCCGGGCGGGGTTCGCCCACCGATACTCCGCTCCGCTGGCGCGGGCACTGAGCAGGTCGGTGTCGGACGTCGAGAGCAGCAGAATCACGGATGAAGCCTTCCTTGGGGGTGTCGCGCCCCGTGGCATGGGTCGAGTGGCCCGCAGGCGAGGGTCTGGCTGCCCGACGAACCGTTCTCGATCTGCCGGGTACACAGTGGCGCGACCGCACCGGATTCGCACCGGTTTCCTCGCCTGCGGTCGCAAGTGATCGTGATGCTACCGGGGTCGCGCAGTAACCTGTGACCATGCCCCGACCGCGCTCCCGCCCCGACGCCTGCCCTGGCGCCTTGCAGGTTCACGAAGCGGCGGACGGCAACCTGGCGCGCGTCCGGTTGCCTGGTGGAGTTCTCACTTCTGCGCAGATCCAGACGCTCTCCGAGTCCGCGGCCCGGTGGGGCAACGGCGAACTGGAGTTGACCACGCGAGGCAATGTTCAGCTGCGAGCTGTCTCCGACCCCGCCGCGTTCGCCGACCGCATCGCAGCGGCGGGATTGTTGCCGTCTCCGAGCCACGAACGGGTCAGGAACATCCTCGCGTCGCCGCTCAGTGGTCGCGTCGGCGGACAGGCCGACATTCGTGACCTGGTCCAGCAGTTGGATCGAGCATTGTGCGACGCGCCCGCGTTGTCGGGTCTACCGGGGCGGACGCTCTTCACTCTGGACGACGGCCGTGGTGACGTGACGCCACTGGCAGCAGATTTCGGTGTTCACGCAACGACGAACACCGAATCGGCGTTGCTACTCGCCGGACGCGACACCGGGGTGCGCCTGCATCCTTCCGAGGCCGTCGCTGCGCTGATCGAATCGGCACATGCTTTCCAGGCGGTTCGCCGAACGGAGTGGCGGCTCGCCGAAGTCCCCGACGGAATCGACCGTGTCCTCGAGCGGCTCGACCTGTCCACCACAACCGACCCGTTGCCCGCTCCCGCCGAGTCGCCTCCCCCGATCGGATGGCTGGACCAGGACGATGGGTTCGTCACCCTCGGGGGCGGTCTGCCCTTCGGCATTCTCGATGCGCGCCTCGCAGAGTTCCTCGCTGCCGTCGAACGACCGGTGATCATCACCCCGTGGAAAACCCTTCTGCTGTGCGATCTCACCGAGCACATGGCCGAACAGGTCGTCCGTGTCCTGGCACCGATGGGCCTGATCTTCGACGAGAACTCCCCCTGGCTTCACATCAGTGCATGCACCGGCCGGCCGGGATGCGCAAAGGCGTTGGCGGACGTCCGCACCGATGCCCGGGCAGCACTCGAACGTGGCGAAGTACCGATCGTCGGGAATCAGCACTGGTCGGGCTGCGACCGGTTGTGCGGCCGCCCCCGCTCCACCGTCACCGACGTCGTCGCCACCGCGGACGGATATCTCCATCAGGCAACGTGACCACGGTGCGACCGCCCACTCATCCACCTCTATCGTCTAACCCATGACCGAGTACATCCGCGACGGTGCGGAGATATACCGCCAGTCGTTCGCCACGATTCGCGCGGAGGCCGCACTCGACCGGTTTTCCGGTTCCGTCTCCCAGGCCGTCGTACGGATGATTCACGCGAGCGGGCAGGTCGATCTCGTCGACGACATCTCGTTCACTCCCGGCGTGATCGACGCTGCACGCACTGCGATGAAGGCCGGCGCACCCGTTCTCTGTGATGCCGACATGGTCGCGGCAGGTGTCACCCGCACGCGTCTTCCCGCCGACAACGAGGTGCTCTGCACCCTTCGGGATCCACGGGTGCCGGCCCTTGCCGAGAAGATGGGCAACACCCGGTCGGCCGCAGCGCTCGAATTGTGGGGCGACAAGCTCGGCGGCGCAGTCGTCGCCATCGGAAACGCACCGACGGCACTGTTCCACCTGCTCGACATGATCGAAGCCGGCGCGCCTCGGCCCGCCGCGGTGGTGGGCGGTCCGGTGGGATTCATCGGTGCCGCCGAATCGAAGGAAGCACTGATCGCACATCCCGCCGCACTGGGCCACCTCCTGGTACGCGGACGCCGCGGAGGCAGCGCCATCACTGCAGCTGCCGTCAACGCGATCGCGAGCGAGATCGAATGACCGGGAAAATATGGGGTGTCGGCATCGGCCCGGGTGACCCGGAACTGGTCACCGTCAAAGCCGCCCGAGTGATCGGGGAAGCCGACGTGGTGGCGTTTCACAGCGCACGGCACGGCAGGAGCATCTCTCGCGGCGTGGCCGCGCCCTACATGCGCGAAGGCCAGATCGAAGAACACCTCGTGTATCCGGTAACCACCGAAACCGTGGACCATCCCGGCGGCTATCAGGGCGCCATGGACGAATTCTACGAAGAAGCGGCCTCGACACTTGCCGCCCACCTCGAGGCGGGACGTGACGTCGCACTGCTCGCAGCTGGCGATCCGCTGTTCTACAGCTCCTACATGCACATGCACAAGCGGCTCGCAACCCGCTTCGATTCCGAGATCGTGCCGGGAGTCACGTCGATCAGCGCCGCGTCCGCGACGATGGGCACCCCGCTCGTCGAGGGCGAGGAAATCCTCACGGTGTTGCCAGGCACTCTTCCCGAGGCGGAGCTCACCCGTCGCCTCAGGGAAACCGACGCGGCCGCGATCCTCAAGCTGGGGCGCACCTACCCGAACGTCCGCCGGGCACTCACCGATTCGGGGCGAATCGACGAAGCCCGATACGTCGAGCGCGCCAGTACCTCGCGGGAACGTGTCACTTCCGCCGCGCAGGTCTCGGACGACGAGGTTCCGTACTTCTCCATCGCCGTCGTCCCCAGCCCCTCCAACAGTCGGCCCCGACAGGGAGTGGTCGACGTCGGAGAGGTGGTCGTGGTCGGTCTCGGCCCGGGCGACCAGAGATGGACGACATCCGAAGCGGCCCAGGAGCTCTCTCGTGCCACCGATCTCGTGGGCTACGGCCCGTACGTCGATCGCGTCCCCCACCGACCGGGGCAGCGCCGCCATGCCAGCGACAACCGCGTCGAGGCCGAACGGGCCGCCATGGCATTGGATCTCGCGAAGAACGGGGCAACGGTAGCGGTCGTGTCGTCTGGAGACCCCGGGGTGTTCGCGATGGCCGCGGCCGTGCTCGAGGTCGCCGCGGACGAGCAGTGGCGAGACGTGCCCGTCCGAATCGTCCCCGGGATGACCGCGGCCAACGCCGTGGCGAGCCGGGTCGGCGCACCGCTCGGCCACGATTATGCGGTGCTGTCGCTGTCCGACCGCCTGAAGCCGTGGGACATCGTTGCACGACGAATTTCCGCGGTCGCCGGGGCCGACATGGCCTTTGCGGTCTACAACCCTGCGTCGAAGTCACGCACGTGGCAGGTGGCTGCCATGCGCGACCTGGTTCTCGAGCACCGCTCCCCCGACACTCCGGTGATCATCGGGCGAGACGTGGCCGGTGCCGAGGAAAGCGTTCGGGTGGTGCGTCTCGCCGATCTCGATCCGGCCGACGTCGACATGCGTTGCCTGCTGATCGTCGGCTCTTCGACGACGACGGTGCGCGAACACGCCGACGGCCGAAGGGTGTTCACGCCCCGTCGTTACCCGAACTGAGCTATTCGGCGTTCTTCATCGAGTCGACGACGGCCTGCAAGGCGGTCAGCAATTTCGCCTCGGCTGCCTCCTTCTCGATTCCCAGACCCGAGAGCACTCCGTTGCCGTCCTCGTGCTCGAGCAACGCGAGAAGGACGTGCTCCGTGCCGACGTAGTTGTGGCCCAGCCGCAACGCTTCCCGGAACGTCAGTTCGAGGACCTTCTTGGACGCACCGTCGAACGGGATCAGCGCGGGAACGTCCTCCGCGGCAGCGGGCTTCGTCTCGGTTGCCGCGCGTCGCACATCTTCGAGTCCGACACCCAACTCCACGATGGCGCGCGCGCCCAGCCCTGCTGGATCCGCGAGCAATCCGAGAATCAGGTGTTCGGGAGTGATGACGTCGTTGCTCGCGCTGCGCGCCTCGTTCTGCGCCGCAACCACGACGCCGCGGGCGCGCGGGGTGAACCGGTTGAAACCCTCGTTCGGATCGAGATCCGATTCACCACTCGGCCCTTTGGGAACGAACCGTTTCTGCGCCGCCTGCTTGCTCACCCCCATGCTCTTTCCGATATCGGTCCACGAGGCGCCGGATCGGCGGGCCTGATCGACGAAGTGCCCGATCAGATGGTCGGCAACCTCGCCGAGATGCTCGGCCAGCAACACGGCGTCGGACAGTTGGTCCAGGGTATCGGGGTGACCGTTCTTGATGCCGTCGATGAGTTCGTCGAGTCGGACGTTGTGGGTCATCTTCACTGTTTCCATGCGTCAACCATAAGTTGACGAATCGCCTTCGTCAACCCTTGGTTGACGGCCTCAGTTCAAGCGGCCCGTCCGCAGCTCGGTCACCGCGATCCTGGCCGCTCGCCCAATGGCATCGTCGACCACAGGCAGCATCGGATCCGCCCTCGCCGCCCGAGTGAACACGGAGACCACAACCGGAATCTCACCCGGAAAGCTAACCACCGCAACCTCGTTACGGATTGCGCCGATGGTGCCGGTCTTACCCGCCACCACGACGTCCGTGTACGGAAACCCCGACCGAATGCGGTGTGACCAGACCTGCGCAGCCATCACCTCCCGCACGAACGCTGCGCGTTCGGGTGACAGGATCCGATCGGTCCACACCGCATCGAGCAGAGTCGTCATCTCCCGCGGAGTCGTCGCACTCACGTAGGACGGGTCGTATGCGGATACGGTCCACGCTTCGTCGTTGTTGGCCAGTGCCGCGAATGCTTCTGCAGTCGTGTGCGCTTTCGCGTCGATCACCAATCTGCGATGAACGTCTGCGGTGCCACCGACCACTCTGGTCTTCGTGAGACCGAGACCGGCCAACAACGACTCGACACGGTCCACACCGACAAGGCCGAGCACCAGATCGGCTGCGGCGTTGTCGGACACGGTCATCATGGACGTGGCGAGATCTCGCCAACTGAGCGTGACCGCATCTCTGAATAACGACACCCCGGTCGGCCCCGGCGTGCAATACGCGGGTTCGATTCTCACCGTGTCGCGCGGATCGGTTTCTCCGGCGTCGAACGCCTCGCAGAGCGCGAGCATGAGCGGAAATTTGTACACCGAGGCCAACACGACCAGATCGTCTGCGCCTACCGACACCTCTACGTCGTCGCGTCCACCGACTCGCCGCGCATGCAGGTGCCCCACGCACCCCGCATCGGCGAAAACGTCCCGAATACGTTTCTCCGTGTCGGTGGTCATCGGTTCGCCGCCAACATGACTCGGTCCAACGCCCGCACCGCAGCAGCCGGTTCGTGATCGCGCCGCCACACGATGCGTGTTCGCAACGCGAGTTCTTCGCGGAGCAGATCGACCCACGCAACCCCGGGTACCGCGGCGGGCCGCGCCGCCGTGACACCGAAACACTCACCGGCAGCGATTCGACCCAGGAGATCGCGTGCGTTCTTCGCGATCCGCACCTCGGGGTCGAGACCTTTGGTGCGCAGAAGGTCGATCAGCAGGTCGTGTGCGGGCGGATTGTCCGAACGCGAACGGGACGCGAAGGCCAGTCCGCGCAACATCCGCAGATGCGGCCGCTCCGCCTCGACGACGGGGTGATCAGCCGGAGCAAGGAGCCACCGCCGCAGCGTGAGGACGGGGCCACATTCGAGCCCTGTCAACAGAGCCGGATGGTCGACGACGGCGAGATCCAACAGCCCGCCGGCCACGGAGTCCACCAATCGGTTCGTGGAGTCCGTAGTGGTCGATACCGCAGTCACTGCGCCGGACACACTGTGTCGCAATGCGTTGACACACGCCATCGCAGCTTCGTCGGGAACCGTGTCCGTGACTCCCAACCTGATCCCGGAATCGCTGCCGCCGGCAACGCGACGCGCTTCGTCCTCGAATCGCGCGGCATCGGCAACCAACAACCTTGCGCGTGGGAGGAGTTCGCGTCCTGCCTCGGTCAGAACAGCGCCCCGGTGTCCTCGATGTACGAGATCCGTTCCCACCTTCTGCTCGAGCCTGCGCATCCCTTGCGACAACGGCGGCTGGGTCATCCCCAGCCGCTCCGCAGCACGACCGAAGTGACCTTCCTCGGCAACCGCGACAAAGAAGTTCAGATGACGGATCAGATCCATGGGACGCCATTCAACCAGGCACCTGGTGAGGGTTCGGCTTCGATCCCGCCCCGCGGCACACTCCGGACGAACGCGGGTTCGAACCGATCCATACCCCGGCGAACCTGGGACGATACGGTTTGCGACTCACAACCCGTACGCAATCGTATTTGTGAATCACAGCATCCGCGGCCAGATTGTCCGGCATGACCTGGAAACTTCGACCCGCTCGTACCGCCATTGCCCTCGCCGCTTCACTCCCACTCGTTCTGGGAGGGTGCGCCGCCGCCGACTCGTCCGCAACCGAGGCTCCGAATGCCACCGCCCAATCGACGACCTCGGTCGAGCGCAGTACCGACATCGAGCGCAATCTCGACCCCGTCATGGGGGATCTGGAAATCGG
This sequence comes from Rhodococcus sp. NPDC058521, assembly GCF_042719695.1. Lineage (NCBI taxonomy): Bacteria > Bacillati > Actinomycetota > Actinomycetes > Mycobacteriales > Nocardiaceae > Rhodococcus > Rhodococcus sp. NPDC058521. Next base: position 100,982 of record NZ_JBHXNL010000004.1, on the reverse strand, counting down.
CGCGTCCGCCCGCGTCGGAATCGCGGCGGTGAACACGGTCACCGGTGAATCGTACGAACATCGGGCAGACGAATCGTTCGCACTCTGCTCGACGTTCAAGACCTACGCGGCAGCCGAGGTGCTGCGTCGAGCGAGGGCGGGAGCCACGTCCCTCGACAAGCACGTGACCATCGAACCGGGCAAGGTCGTCGAGAACTCGCCCGTCACCGGCCCCGCGGCCGGCACGTCCATGCCCCTCGCGCAGATCGCCCGGGCAGCACTGACACACAGCGACAACACGGCGGGCAACTACCTGCTCGAGGAGATCGGCGGACCACCCGCGGTGACGGCGATCGCGCGCGAGATGGGCGACGACACCACTCGACTGGACCGGTGGGAGACCGACCTCAACGAGGCCCTGCGCGGAGATCCGCGTGATACCTCCACTCCGGGCGAACTGGCCGACGGATACGAGAAGTTGTTGCTCGGAGACGGACTCTTCGACGCCGATCGCGAACGACTCGTCGACTGGATGCGGGAAAGCACCACTTCCGAGCAGCGCATCCGTGCCGCACTGCCGCCCGGCTGGAGCGCGGCCGACAAGACCGGTGGCGGCAGCTTCGGTACGGCCAACGATGCAGGAGTCGTGTGGTCACCGAGCGGTGAACCGATCGTCCTGGTGATCCTCACGGACAGCACGACGAATCGCGCCGACGAGCCGGCGAACAATCGCGTCATATCCGAGGCGGCCGCAGCGGTGATCGACGCCCTCGGATCCTGACTTCAGGCATCATGGTCCGATGAGCGAAGCCCCGAGCGCGACCACATTCCTGGACACATTGCCACCACTGATCGACCAGGCGGAGCGGTTGATCCGAGCGGACGTGCACACCAGTGCCGACATAGCCGAAGACCAGCTACGTGACTACGCCCGGGCCAACGAACGCGGAGACGGCGCGCTGCTCGTTGTTCATCCCGACCGCGCGGTGGGGGCAGCGATCGCCCCGTTGATCGAGCACGCCGGCAAGCCGGGTTTCGTCGTCGTCGACATGACGGATATCGACAGCTTCGCCCCCATCGAATCGGTCGACATCCCGGACACTTCGCTGTACACGGTGTCCGGGATCGACCGCGGTGACGACATGGCGAACTGGAGTCCGGACGAGGCGTTGCCCGCGATCACCGCAGCGGGCCGCACACCGCTGACGCTGACCGAGGGCATCCACTGGCTGATTCAGCAGCCGGAGGCACTCGAACGCAACCGCTGCTTCATGACGATCGGATCCCGCCTGGTCAAGCCCAACGGCGCTCTCGATGCCAGGACCCCAGCGATCTGGATCAGCAACGGCAGCGGGCGCGACGGCGCCGTCAATCGCAATGCACCGAAGGTCGGATGGTGCTGGGCGGGGAACCGACACACCTGGCTGGGTTTCGCGTCCGCGGAGCGGCGGGAGGCCGGTCTCGGCTAGCCGAATCCCTTTACCGGGACGCGGCTTCCGCCGCGATCGCACGGGCCCCTTCCAGGGCGACCCTCGCGATCATGGTGGAAGTACTTTCGTCCGAGGTCGCTGCCGGCGCCGAGTCGGCTTCCGTCTCGGCAGTCACGTCCTGTTCCGGTTCCGGTGTCGATTCCGACGGCGAAGTCTCCAGGGTCAGGAATTGGCCGCACACCGGCCAGGCGCCCCGACCTTGGGTCTGCAGCACGTTCTCGGCGACCATGATCTGTTCGGCCTTGCTGGCTTCCGAGGCAAGCCCCTTACCGCCATGGGACTTCCATGTTTCCGGTGTGAACTGAAGGCCCCCGTAGAACCCGTTTCCGGTGTTCGTGCTCCAGTCGCCACCGCTTTCACACTGCGCTACCTCTTCCCAGTTGTGGGGGGCGGCTGACGCAGTTCCTGCTCCGAGTCCGAGCAATGCGATGCAGAGTGCGCCGAACAGGCCGATCAAGGTCGCGCGGCGGGCGTTGCCGCTGGGTCTTCGATCGATGCGGATCATGCTGGCTCCATCTCTCCGCGGAATGCGGATGTGGCGTGCCGGCAACGTTTCGTTGTCAGCCAACGTAGATGACGTCCGAAAGCCGACTATGCGAGTGACAGAAGTGGGAATTGTTCGGTTCTGAGGTTCCGTGTCCGTTCCGATGCCGTGTCGCAACCTTGTCGTTACTGCAACTTTCAGGACACCGAACGACAAAAGACCAGTTCAGGTGATCGATTCGATCCAGGAAACCGCACCGGCAACGTCGTCGACCACCTCGATACCGGGCGGAAGGGTCGGCCGACGTACGAGGAGCACCGGAATCGCGAGGGCCGCGGCGGCATCCAATTTCGCGGCCGTGGCCTGTCCCCCGCTGTCCTTGGTCACCAAGACGTCGATCCGATGCCTGCGAATCAGCGCCGTTTCCGCGCCGACCGTGAACGGTCCGCGTGCAAATATCAATTCCGAGTTCGGGGGCACCGGCCCCTCCGGTGGATCGATGGCTCGCACCAGAAACCACAGGGCGTCCAGACCGGCGAAGGCGTGAACACCCTGCCTTCCGATCGTGAGGAAGGCGCGGGTTCCCAGTTGCGGCAGCACGGCCGCAGCCGATTCGACGTCGTCCACTGCCGTCCAGCCCTCGCGCTCGGCGCCGAGCCACCCGGGACGCTGCAACGCGACCATCGGCACACCAACCCGTGCTGCTGCCTCGGCGGCGTTCTGCGTCATCCGTGCAGCGAACGGGTGGGTGGCGTCCACGATCAGATCGACGCGGTTGTCGCCGAGCCATCGCACGAGACCGTCGACCCCGCCGAATCCGCCTACCCGGACCTGCCCTGACGGTAGGAGCGGTTCGCGCACCCGGCCTGCCAACGAGGACACCACCTCGATATCCCCCGCCGGTTCGAGGCCGGCAGCGAGGGCGCGGGCTTCACAGGTTCCCCCGAGGATCAGAACGCGGGTCACGGTCAGTGGGTGACTCGGGTGCGGGTAGCCGAATAGAGGTAGCTGTCCGGAAAGCCTTCCGCGGCCAGCACCTTTCCGACGATCACCACTGCAGTTTTCGTGATGCCGGCGTCGTGTACCCGGCCGGTCAACGACGCGAGAGTGCCGCGCAGAACGACTTCGTCGGGTCGTGAGGCGTACGCCACGACGGCCGCCGGACAGTCAGGCCCGTAGTGCTCGGACAGTTCCTCGACTATCTGCTCGATTCGATGTGCGCCCAGATGGACGACGAGGGTGGCGCGGCTACGCCCGAGCGACCGCAGATCTTCCCCCTCGGGCATCGCAGTCGACAAGGTGGACACTCGGGTCAACACGATGGTCTGCGAGACTCCGGGGACCGTGAGTTCGCGACCGAGGGATGCTGCGGCGGCCGTGAATGCCGGTACTCCGGGGACCATTGCGTAGTCCACTCCGGCAGCGTCCAGCCTTCGCATCTGTTCGGCTACTGCGCTGTAGATGGACGGATCACCCGAATGCAGGCGTGCAACGTCGAGGCCGGCCCCGTGCGCCTCCACCAACAGGGCGACGATCTCGTCGAGATTCAAACGCGCCGTGTCGATCACCCGCGCATCCGGTGGGCACTCCTTCAGGAGTTCGTGCGGTACGAGACTGCCCGCGTAGAGACATACCGGGCTCTCGGAGATGATGCGTTGCGCTCGCACCGTCACCAGGTCGGCCGCTCCCGGGCCGGAACCGATGAAGAAGACCGTCATGGTCGCTCCTGTCCTTCTCGTGCCGCCGCAGCCTGTTTGGTCACCGACCACTGCACCACCGGCAGATGTGGGCGCCAGGACGTGAAGTCGCCCAGCGGCTCGCCGCGATACACCTGAAATTTCCGCAGGGTCCCACCGTGGGCTCCGTACCAGGCGAGCAGGGTCGCCTCCGACTCGGCGGTCACCGCGTTCACAACCATTCGGCCGCCGACCGGAAGACGGCGCCAGCAGTGATCGAGAAGCCGGTCCTGGGTAACGCCGCCCCCGACAAAGATGGCGTCCGGCACCGAGGTCGCGGACGAAAGCGAATTGAAAGCATCCGGCACCTCACCGGCCGACACCAGACTCGGCACCCCCAGACGATGGGCGTTCGCCCGGATCTGCTCCACCCGCGAGTCCTTTCGCTCGAAACACACTGCTCTGCAACGCGGGTGGGTGCGCATCCACTCGATTCCGATCGTCCCGGAACCGCCGCCGACGTCCCACAGCAACTCCCCCGGCGCGGGTGCCAGCGCGCACAGAGTGAGAGCCCGAATCTCCTGCTTGGTCATCTGCCCGTCGCCGACGTACGCGTCGTCCGGCAGACCGGGAAGGCGTCCGAGTCGAGTCCTCGCCTGGTCGCCGACGCACTCGATCGCGATCACGTTGAGCGCGCCCGCCGGTCCGCGATTCCAGTCCCGCGCCGAACCGCGGAAGTCCGATTCCCGGTCGGCGCCGAGATCGGACAACACCGTGAGCACGGAGCCACCGAACCCGTGTTGCGTCAGCACTTCCGCGAGCGCCGCGGGTGTGCGCTCGTCGCGGCCGAGCACCAGCAGTCGCGCTCCATCACCCAGTTCCGGTAGCACGGTTTCGATTTCCCGATGCACCACGCTCACCACCGGGATCTCGTGGGATGTCCACCCCATCCGGGCGCAGGCCAGTGTCACCGAAGACGGGTGCGGGACGACACGAACGCCGTCCGGCCCGAGCAAACCGACGAGGGTGGAACCGATTCCATGGAACATCGGATCGCCGCTCCCCAGCACGCACACCGACACTCCGTCGTGTTCGCGAAGGAGTGCCGACAGCGCGGGAACGAGCGGCGACGGCCACACGACCCTCTTCGCCGCCGAATCCGGGACCAGCGCAAGCTGACGACGCGAACCCATCAGGACTTCTGCGGAAGCGATCTCGCGTCTCGCGGTGGGTGACAGTCCGTCCCAGCCGTCAGCCCCGATCCCGACCACCACAACGGGACTCATCGCGGCATCCGTCGCCACACCGACTGAGGGACCACCTGCATGACGAGGAACGCCGGCCGCAATCTGCGCGGGACGGTGACACGGCTTGCACCGCGCTGCAGCCCGCGGACCACCGCGTCCGCCACCTGACCCGGTGTGCGCGACAGAGGTGCGCGCGGCATGCCTTCGGTCATGCGCCCGGTCACGAATCCCGAGCGCACCAGCATCAACGACACTCCTGTGCCGTGCAGAGCGTCGCCGAGTCCACTCGCGAAACCGTCGAGTCCCGCCTTCGCGGATCCGTAGACGTAGTTGGCCCGTCGCACCCGCACGCCGGCGATGGAGGAGAACACCACGATGGTGCCTCGCCCCCGCTCGCGCAAGAGGTTCGCGAGATGAGTGAGAACCCCGACCTGCGCTACGAAATCGGTATGGATCACGTCGACCGCGTGCTGCGCCTCTCGCTCGGCCCGCTCCTGGTCTCCGAGCACGCCGAATGCGAGCACCGTGACCACGGGCGCCCCGTACTCGCGCGTCACCGACTCCAGGAGCGGCGCGTGACTACCCAGATCGTCGGCGTCGAACTCCACACAGGCGACGTTCTCGGCACCGGCGTCGAGAACGGCACGACGCTCGACCTCGAGATCACCACTTCGACGGGCTGCAAGAACGACTGTTCGACCGGGCGCCAAACGGGTCGCGATCTCCACACCGATTTCGCTGCGCCCGCCCAGCAGCAACACCGTTCCGCCGTCCGGCAATCCTCTGTGCTTGCTCGATCCCACGTTCACCCCACCAGTGTCCTGGATTACCGTCAACGCATGCACCGCACCCCCGCAACCCGTGTCGTCCTCACGGAAGCCGCGCAGGAGTTCCTCGCCGAATACCACCTCGGCACCCTGACCACCCTGCGCAAGGACGGCACACCACACGTTGTCGCCGTCGGCTTCACCTGGGACGGCGCACAGGGTGTTGCACGGGTCATCACCTCGGCCGGGAAGCAGAAGACGATCAACGCCGAGAGGGGCGGTTACGCCGCGGTCAGTCAGGTCGACGGCCGTAGGTGGTTGACGTTGGAGGGGCCGAGCCGTGTTCTCACCGACCCCGAGTCCGTCGCGGCTGCCGAGGAGCGCTACGCCGCCCGCTATCGACAGCCGCGAGTGAATCCGAATCGGGTGGTCGTGGAGATAGCCGTTACCCGGGTTCTCGGGTCCGCAACGCTCCGCGAGTGAGGACCGCCGCTCTCAACCGAGAACCGTCAACCCGTGCGGGCGGACGTTCACGGGTTCGCACCCGTCGGCTGTCACCACCACGATGTCCTCGATACGGGCACCCCATTCGCCACGGAAGTAGATTCCGGGCTCCACGCTGAACGCCATCCCCTCCCTGACCGGGACCGAGTTCCCCGCGACGATGTACGGCTCCTCGTGCACCGACAGGCCGATTCCGTGCCCCGTGCGATGGACGAAGGCATCGGCGAGCCCCTGCGCCGCCAGCACACTCCGTGCGGCAGCGTCGATGGCTTCGGCGGTGACGCCGGGAGCGATCAGATCGACTGCGGCTCGCTGCGCTTCCTCGAGCACCGCATACTTGGCCGCGACGTCCGGACTCGGCTCCCCCATGCTGTATGTGCGGGTGGAGTCGGAATTGTATCCGGGTTCGACCGGGCCGCCGATGTCGATCACGACGATGTCGCCCTGCTCGATGACTCGATCGGACACTTCGTGGTGCGGATCGGCGCCGTGCGGTCCCGACCCGACGATCACGAATGCGGCCTCGGTGTGCCCTTCCGCGAGGATCGCCGACGTGATGTCCGCGGCGACATCCGCTTCCGTTCGGCCGGCCCGCAGAATTTCGCCCATCCGTGCGTGCACCCGGTCGATCGCCTGGCCTGCACGGCGCAGAGCTTCGATCTCCTCGGTGTCCTTGATCATTCTGAGTTCGCGCAGCACGTCGGTGGCCAGGACGGGGAGGGCGCCCACGCCGGCGGCCACGGGAATCAGATGGAGGGCAGGCATCGCATCGGTGACCGCCACGCGTGCCGGTCGTGGGAGCCCTTGCGCCACTATCTCGTACGGATCGACGCCGTCGACCCAATCGCGAATCTCGAGGCCCAGTTCGTCCGCCGCCGAATCCTTCAGCGCCGCAAGTTCGAGACGAGGTATCACCACCGAGGCGGGCTCGCCGTCGGCAGGAATCACCAGGCACGTCAATCGCTCGAACGACTGAGCATTGGAACCCAGCAGGTACTGGAGATCGGGGCCGGGTGTGATCAGCAGAGCATCGAGTCCTGCATCGCGTGCGGCGGCCGCCGCGCGCGACAGCCGATCTGCATAGACCGAGGACGAGAATCGGGTACTGGCTCCGGCATGAGTGCTCATGGTCCCCACGTTAGTGCCGTTTGGCAGGATGAGTCCCATGAGTGGACCCTTGCTCGTCCTCGACGGTGCCAGCCTGTGGTTTCGGGCGTACTACGCCCTACCCGAATCCGTCACCGCACCCGACGGCCGGCCAGTGAACGCTGTCCGCGGTTTCACCGACATGGTGGCTGCGCTCGTCTCTCGCCATCGACCGTCCAGGCTGGCCGTATGCCTCGACCTCGATTGGCGCCCGCAGTTCCGGGTGGATGCTGTCCCCACGTACAAGGCCCATCGAGTGGCCGAGGAGTCCGACGGTGCATACGAAGAAGTTCCCGACACACTGACACCTCAGGTCGACATGATCATGGCCGTGCTCGACGCTTTCGGCATCGCCACCGCCGGCGCCGAAGGCCTCGAAGCTGACGACGTACTGGGGACACTCGCAGCGCGTGAGACGTCCGACCCCGTCGTCGTGGTGAGTGGCGACCGAGATCTGCTGCAAGTGGTCGCCGACGATCCGGTACCGGTTCGCGTCCTCTACGTCGGCCGTGGTCTCGCGAAGGCCGAACTTCTGGGGCCCGCCGAGGTGTCCGAGAAGTACGGTGTTCCCGGCCACCGTGCAGGCCCTGCATATGCCGAACTGGCCACGCTCCGCGGTGACGCCTCGGACGGATTACCAGGCGTGCGCGGTGTCGGCGAGAAGACCGCATCGACACTGTTGAACAGGTTCGGGTCACTCGATGCCCTACGCGCGGCCGTCCTCGACCCGGAGTCGGACCTGGCAAAGGGTGTGCGTGCAAAGATGACCGCCGCCGCCGACTATCTCGATGCCGCACTTCCGGTCGTCCGCGTCGTGACCGATGCGGACGTGTCGATGTCCAAGACCGACACCATACCTACCGCACCGGCGGATCCTGAACGTTTGAGCGCGTTGGCGGACGAATTGGGAATCCGCAGTGCAGTCGGGCGCCTGGAAGAGGCACTCGCCGCACTCGCGAGCTCCTGACGTCAGCTGGGTCGGCTGACCTCGTAGGTTCCCTCGTCGTCCGTGAAGGTCAGCGTGACGGACTTCTGTTCACCGTCGACCGTGAGGTCGCAGTCGAAACTGTTGCCCTTCTTCACTTCCTGATCAGCCGGGCAGCTGACACCTTCCACATCCTCGGCACCGTAGGACTCGGTGACGATCGTCGTGACGCCTTCCTGTGCAGCCGTCTGGTCGAGGGTGTCGCTGCCGAGCGCGCGGGCCGCGAAGATCGCGCCCACGACGGCGATGATCAGCACGATCACACCGATGCCGATGAAGATCGGTGCCTTCGACTTCCCGGTTTGCCCCTGGCCGGGCGGCCCCCACTGGGGCTGGCCGGGCTGTTGACCCCACTGCTGCTGCCCGGGCTGAGGTTGACCCGGTTGGGGCTGACCGGCCCACTGGGGCTGTTGTTGCTGGCCGGCCCACTGAGGCGGCACTGCCTGCCCCCACTGAGGCAGGCCCGGCTGAGGCTGGGAACCTGGCTGGGGTTGCTGGCCGGGTTGCTGACCCCACGGCTGCTGGCCGTACTGTTGGCCTGGCTGTCCCTGCGGACCGACCTGCGGCGCACCGTATCCCCCGTTGGGGTCGGGATTTCCCTGCCCCTGCGCCCACTGACCATTCGGGTCGTTCGGTCCATAAGGGCCGCTCATGTTCGCCTCCCGCTCACATCTCTTCATAGTGCCTGGTCACTGCATGGTCTTCACTCACCGTAGCGCCCTGTCCCCCGCACATCGGGTCATCATCCCGCATCCACCCCGACGACACCCCTGCGGATCGCGCTCACTGCCCGCCCTGCGGCCTTGGCCACTTCCGGATCGGGAGACGTCGAGCGTACCTGTTCGAGCAGGTCGATCACTTGTCGGCACCACCGGACGAAGTCACCCGCCGACAGCGCTCTCCCCTGATCACCGGCTGCGAAGAGAGCTTCGACCAACGAGTTCTCACTCGCCCACTGATGGATTGCCGACACGAAGCCGAAATCGGGTTCTCGGGTCGGCGGGAGCTTGTGCCGGATCTCGTCCGACCGCAGGTCACGCCAGACTCCAAGGGTTTCGTCGAGTCCGTGTCGCAGAGCCCCGGTGGCAGCGAAGTCCACGGTGTCCCCTTCCCTACGCGATTCGTACACCACGCACGAGACGACAGCGGCCAACTCCGGAGCACTCAGCCCCTTCCACACACCTTGTCGCAGACACTCGGCAACCAGAAGGTCACTCTCGCAATAGATTCGACTCAGTCGCACACCGTCGTCGGTGGCCTCGGGGTGATCCCCCGGCGAGATGTACCGTCGCTCGGTGAGGAGGGAGAGGATTCTGTCGAACGTTCGTGCCAACGAGTTCGTCGTCGCAGCCACCTTCTGACGCATCGAGTCGGTCTCGCGAGCCAAACGATTGTGGCGTTCCCCGATCCGTGCGAGTTGTTCACGGTCGGGCCAACTGTGGCACGGGTGACGGCGGATCTCCTTGCGCAGCCTGGTGATCTCGGCGTCTGATCCACCTGTCTTGTTCCGCTTCTTTCGGCCCGGAACCACGATGCCTGTGCTGCGCAGTGCCGACGCCAGGTCACGACGGGCCCGAGCGGTGTGGTGATCGAGACGTTTGGGCAATCGGAGAGCACCCAGCACTCTCGGCGGATCCGGGAAGTCGGCGCTCGAGACACGGCCGGACCATTTGTCGGCGGTCAGGACGAGCGGCCGCGGGTCGTCGGTGTCGTGATCCGGTTCCAGCACCACAGCCAGTCCGGAGTGCCGGCCGACGGTGAGCCCGACGATATTGCCGCGACGCAGCGAGGCCAGCGCTTCCACCGACGCTTCGCGACGTGCCGCCTTCTTCCCCTGCTCGAGCAGTTTCTCGCGTCGGGTCAGGTCTTCCTTCAACTTCACGTACTCGAGGTATTCGCTGTCCTCACCGCCGAGACGCTCACGCAATTGCGCAAGAGCCACTTCGTTCTTCTCGATGCCCCGAATCATGCCGACCACGGACCGATCCGCCTGGAACTGCGCGAACGAACGTTCCAGGAGCCGCCGCGACTCCGGTACACCCATCCGGTCGACCAGATTGATCGTCATGTTGTACGCAGGCTTGAACGAACTGCGCAGTGGGAACGTGCGAGTCGACGCGAGACCTGCCACGTCCACCGGTTCCACACCCGGCTGCCACAGAACGACCGCGTGCCCCTCCACGTCGATTCCGCGGCGTCCTGCCCGCCCGGTCAGCTGCGTGTATTCCCCCGGGGTGAGCTCCGCATGGGTCTCACCGTTGTATTTGACCAGCCGTTCCAGGACCACGGTGCGTGCCGGCATGTTGATGCCCAACGCCAGCGTTTCGGTGGCGAACACCGCCCGGACCAGGCCCTTCACGAACAGCTCTTCGACCGTCTGTCGGAAAACCGGCAGCATTCCCGCGTGGTGTGCCGCAAGACCTCGCTCGAGCGCCTTCCGCCATTCCCAGTAACCGAGTACCTCGAGATCCGCGCGCGGCAGGTCGGACGTGTGCTTGTCGATGATCTCTCGAATCTCGACGACCTGTTCGTCCGTGGTCAGATCCAGCCGCGAACGGAGGCACTGTCCGAGCGCGGCATCGCATCCGGCCCGGCTGAAGACGAAGGTGATCGCCGGCAAGAGGCCTTCCTCGTCGAGGCGCGCGATCACTTCGGGACGAGGTAGCGGCCTGAACGTGCTACGGCCCATTCCGCCACCACGTGCACCCCCACCGCGCTGTGGACCACGGCCACGGCCGCGACCACGCGATTCCCACCGATCCTCGCGTTCCTGGGCCTGACGCTGCTTCACGTAGCGAACCAGATCCTGGTCGACAATCAGGTTCTTCTTGGCGCTGTCCGAGCCGAGCGCGCGGACGTCGAACAGATCGAACAATCGACGGCCCACCAGAATGTGCTGCCACAGGGGAATTGGCCGCGTCTCGTCGACCACCACGGTGGTGTCGCCGCGCACCGTTTCCATCCAGGCGCCGAACTCCTCGGCGTTGCTGACGGTCGCCGAGAGACTGACGAGGCGAACCTCCTCCGACAGATGCAGGATCACCTCTTCCCACACGGCACCGCGGAACCGGTCCGCGAGGAAATGAACTTCGTCCATCACGACGTGGGACAACCCTCGTAGTGCAGGCGAGTCCGCGTACAGCATGTTTCGCAGGACTTCGGTGGTCATCACGACGACGTCCGCATCCGCGTTGATGCTCGAGTCGCCGGTCAGAAGCCCGACCGTATCGGCGCCGTAGCGCGCGACCAGCTCCGAGTACTTCTGATTGCTCAGCGCCTTGATCGGGGTCGTGTAGAAGCACTTGCGACCTGATTCGAGGGCAAGGTGCACCGCGAACTCACCGACGACGGTCTTGCCGGCCCCAGTGGGCGCGCAGACGAGCACCCCGTGTCCGGTTTCGAGTGCACGACATGCCTCGACCTGGAAGGGGTCCAGGTCGAAACCCAATTGCGCGCCGAATGCATCCAGTTGCGTTCCGACCGCATTTCCCTCAGGTGTCACAGCCACACCGCCAGGTTGTCACAACGTGTCGGAGAAGTCCTGTCCCGGTCCGGTGTTGTCGGCACGAGAAGTCCCCGCCGGGGATTCGGCCAGATCCGTCGGCCTCTCGATGCTGGACGCTTCTTCGTCGTCCAGCTCGCTCCAGTCGTCTCCCGTGCGTGCCTTCCGTCGATCGTTGAGCCGGGCAACCTGGACGGCGAGCTCGAAGAGCAAGGTCAGAGCCAAGGCGAGCGCCAACATCGAGAACGGGTCCTGACCCGGCGTGGCGATTGCAGCGAACACGAAGAGGCCGAAGATCAGGCCACGGCGCCACGCCTTGAGTTTCGCGTACGGCAGGACACCCACGAAATTCAATGCCACGATGAGCAGCGGAATCTCGAAGCTGACCCCGAAGATGATCAGCAGGTTGATGATGAACCCGAAGTATTCGGCACCACCGAGCGCGGTGATCTGTACGTTGTCGCCGATCGTGAGCAAGAAGTGCAATGCCTTCGCGACGACCACGTAGGCGAGCACGGCACCGGCGACGAACAGGAGGGCAGCCGACACGACGAAGCCGACCGCATAGCGGCGCTCGTTCTTGTACAACCCGGGAGTGATGAACGCCCACAGTTGGTACAGCCAGACCGGGCAGGCGAGCACGATCCCTGCCGTGATCGCCACCTTGAAGCGCAGCATGAACTGTTCGAACGGACCGGTGGCCAGCAAGCGGCACGTACCGTCCGAGCTCAGGTCCGCCCGGCTCGAATCGGGTAGCGAGCAATATGGGCCCCGCAACAGTTCGCCGAGGCTTTCGATCCCGAGAACGGTGTGTGCGTACCAGAAGAATCCGACAGCTGTGGTGACCACGATGGCGAGAAGCGACAGCAGAAGTCGCGTTCTCAGCTCGTAGAGGTGGTCTATCAACGACATGGTGCCGTCGGGATTGGTCCGTCGCTTACTGCGACGGGGATCGAACGGAATGCGCACGGGTGGGCCCTGGTTCTCGATCAGCAGCAGATGGGGTGTGCTCGGCGCGTCACCCGGGGCGACGGAAATTCACCCCGGGCGCGGCGTCGAGGGGCTAAGCCGACTTGGGTTCCGTGTGCTGTTCGGAAGTGGCGCCCTGTGCGGACTGCCCCGAGGGGAGCTCGGCCGACTTCGCAACCGTGCCGGTGTTCTCCTTTGCCTGCGCGTCGTCGTTCTGCATCTCCTTGACTTCGCTCTTGAAGATGCGCAGCGAACGCCCGAGACCGCGTGCCGCATCGGGCAGCTTCTTCGAACCGAACAGGATCAGAACGACCACCGCGACGATGGCCCAGTGCCAGGGGCTCATGGCTCCCATGATGAAACCTCCAAAAGATCAGTTGCCTGCGATGCTACCGGACGGTCGAGTCGCCCCGCTGTCCGAATCGCACCACTTCGGCTGCCGTTAACCTGCTGGTTTCCTGTGTGCCCACTGTGAGCGAAGGTCCTCGGGCAGCGACCCGCCCGGTATGTGCCGATCGCCAGCGGACTCGGCTCTGCGTATCAATTCGACGTCGATCACCGATGTCAGCTGGCTGTCGCGTCGTACACGGACAATGCACGCTCGGCTCGCGACCGGACCTCGTCCACGAGCTCCGCCGGCTCGGTGGGGGTGATTCCGGCACCGAATCCGAGCACCATCCGTGCCATCCAATCCAGGGTGGCATAGTTCATCGTCGCTTCGACCGCTCCGTCGCCGGTGACCTCGACGATCTCCATCGGGTAGTAGTCCACGACCCACGCAGTGTCCGCCGCAATCCGCAGACGGGCGCGCGGCAACGTCGAGTCCCCGCTGAACAGTTCGAGGTTCGAGTCCTCGTCCAACGCCTGCTGCGGAGGTGTGGACGGCTCCTCGAGGGCAGTGGCAGCGTCGATGCGGTCCAGTCGGAACAACCGCACCCCCTCGGCCTGGCGACACCACGCTTGAAGATAGCTGTGGCCGTCGACGAGAACGAGTCGAACCGGATCCACGGTGCGCTCGCTGACCCGGTCTCGGGAAGCGGAGTAGTAGGTGATGTGCAGGGCGACTCCCTCCTGCAGCGCCGAACGCACCGTCGCTGCGGTGGGGCTCTCGGCCACATCTTGTGGACTCTCCGCCTTCTCGCCCCCTCCGCCGTCACGTGCAGCGGCAGCTCCTGCGGCATCTTCGATTCGCGCGATCGCTCGCAGCGCAGCCGAGGGATCGACGGTGCCCGGCATCTCGACGAGGGAACGCAGCGCGATCAGGAGCGCCGTGGCCTCCGTCGAGGTCAATCGCAGCGGACGGTCGATCCCGGCCGAGAACGTCACTTCGATGCTCTCCTCGGAGAAGGAGAGGTCGATCAGATCGCCCGGTCCGTAACCGGGTAGTCCGCATACCCACAGCTGATTCAGATCGGTCATCAACTGTGATGTCGTCACACCGAGTTCGGCTGCCGCCTCGTCCGCGCTCATCCCGGGGTTCGCGAGAAAGTACGGAACCAGGTTGAGCAACCGTGCCAGCCGCGACGAGAGTTTGTTGCTCGATGTTCTCGTCACCGTCCGCCCCCCTCGTTCGCGCCGGCGATCCCCGCCGACGCCCTCAACTTTCCCAATACGTCCTGACGCAGCTCCGGTGGCTCGAGAACCAGCGCGTCCACACCGTGACCGGCGACGAGCCGGGCGATCCAGTCACGTGAACGCACAGGCAGGGACAGCACGGTGCCGGGTCTCCCGTCGAACTCCCGCTCCCCCGTTTCGGTGCCCAATCGGCGCAGTTCGTAAGCCCTGCCCGCGGCCACCCACACTGTGGCCGTTCCCGTCACCGCACCCGAACCGGTGACACGATCCACAATCTCTCGCAGGTCGATGTCGTCCGGTTTGTGGACGGCACCGACCGGACCGTATGCGGTGACGTCGTCGCCTATTCGGGATAGCCGGAAGGTACGCACCGCATCGCGATCAACATCGTGTCCGACCAGATACCAGCGGCCGTGCGTGGTCACCACACCCCACGGCTGCACCGACCGCTGCACGAACGGCTCGTTCAAGGCACTGCGGTGGGGAAACCGCACCGCGCGACCCGCATCGATGGCGGCCAGCAACTTACCCAGTGCAGGTTCGGAACCACGAGTGCGCGCAGGCACCGCGGTCACCGGCGTACTGGAAGACTCGGCGTCCACCTGAACACCGGCAGCACGCAGTTTCAACAATGCGCCCTGCGCCACCGCGATGAGCTCGGGTGACTCCCAGAGCTGGACGGCAACCGCCACAGCGGCAGATTCCTCACTGCTCAGTTCGATGTCGGGTAGTTCGTACGCATCGCGATTGATGCGGTAGCCCTCGACCGTCGAGTACCGAGAAGCCTGCCCCGTCTCGAGCGGCACACCCAGGTCACGCAATTCGTTCTTGTCGCGCTCGAACATCCGGCTGAACGCCTCGTAGCTCGACGAATCGTCGTATCCGGCGACGCTCTCCCGGATCTTCTCGGCAGTCAGAAATTGTCTGGTGGACAGCAGGCAGATGACCAGATTCATCAACCGCTCGATCTTGGAAGTCGCCACCCTCGGCAGCTTAGTGGGTACTATCCGGCAACCTATCGGGTACTACATCGACGCGATGAGTCGCTCCACGCGTTCGTCCACCGATCGGAAGGGGTCCTTGCACAACACCGTCCGCTGGGCCTGATCGTTCAACTTCAGATGCACCCAATCGACCGTGAAGTCCCGCCCGGCCTCCTGAGCCGCCGAGATGAACTCGCCGCGCAGTTTCGCGCGCGTGGTCTGTGGTGGTGTCTCGACGGCCTCGTCGATCGACTCGTCCTCGGTGATGCGTTTGACGAGACCCTTCCGCTGCAGCAGATCGAATACGCCTCGACCGCGCTTGATGTCGTGGTAGGCCAGGTCGAGTTGGGCGATCTTGGGATCCGCCAGGTCGAAACCGTACTTGTCCTGGTAACGCTGGAACAGCTTCCTCTTGATCACCCAATCGACTTCGGTGTCGACCTTCGCGAAGTCCTGCGATTCGACTGCGTCCAGCATCCGACCCCACAGATCCACGACCTGTTCGATGTGGGTGTCGGGTTCTCTGTTCTGGAGATGCTCGACGGCGCGCGCGTGATACTCACGCTGAATATCGAGAGCACTCGCCTGCTTGCCGCCGGCCAGCCGTACCTGACGACGACCGGTCACGTCGTGGCTCACCTCACGGATCGCCCGGATCGGATTGTCGAGAGCGAAATCGCGGAAGGACACACCGGCCTCGATCATTTCGAGCACCAACGCCGCCGTACCCACCTTCAGCATCGTGGTGGACTCGGCCATGTTCGAGTCGCCGACGATCACGTGCAGACGGCGGTACTTCTCTGCATCCGCATGCGGCTCGTCACGGGTGTTGATGATGGGCCGCGAACGCGTCGTGGCGGACGAGACACCCTCCCAGATGTGCTCGGCTCGCTGCGACAGGCAGAATGTCGCAGCCTTCGGGGTCTGCAACACCTTGCCTGCACCACAGATCAACTGACGCGTCACCAGGAACGGCAGCAGAACGTCGGAGATGCGTGAGAATTCGCCGGCGCGGGCGACGAGGAAGTTCTCGTGGCATCCGTACGAGTTGCCCGCGGAGTCCGTGTTGTTCTTGAAAAGGTAGATGTCGCCGCCGATACCTTCCTCGGCCAGGCGCTGTTCCGCATCGATCAACAAATCTTCGAGCACCCGCTCGCCCGCGCGGTCGTGGTTGACCAGCTGCACGAGACCGTCGCATTCGGCGGTGGCGTATTCCGGGTGCGATCCCACATCCAGGTAGAGGCGCGCCCCATTTCGCAGAAACACGTTGGAACTGCGTCCCCACGACACCACCCGGCGGAACAGATAGCGCGCAACCTCGTCCGGACTCAGTCGCCTGTGCCCGTGAAAGGTGCAGGTGACGCCGAATTCCGTCTCGATACCCATTATTCGTCTCTGCACAACCTCGACAGTACAACCCCCGCACGGGGAGGCGAGTGATTAACGCCTGCAACAGCTACGGAGCCCGCGGTGCATACTCTGGTTCGTATGCAACGCCCAATTCGAAGGTTGCGACACTTCGATCACCACCTGATGGAACGGGGCGCGGCACTGCGACCGTCCGCCGCCGACCGCCTCTTCCGAGTACTCAGCAAGACCGCTGACCACGGACTGCTCTGGTGGGCGATCGCCGCAGCTCTCTCCGCCTTCGGTGAGCGCCCACGGCGCGGAGCCGCTCGTGGATTGCTCGCGTTGGTCTGCGCGAGCGCCGTGGCCAACGGAGTGCTGAAGCCGACGTTTCCCCGGCGCAGGCCACCCCCACGTAAATGGTCGACCCCGCACCGTGGTGTGCCGATCCCCACGTCCTCGTCGTTTCCGTCCGGCCATTCGGCTTCCGCCGCAGCATTCGTGGCCGGGGTCGCGACGGAGGCCCCTGCTGCGGGGGTCGTGCTGGCTCCCGTTGCCGCGGCGGTCTCGTACTCGCGGGTACACAACGGCGTTCATTGGCCCTCCGACGTGTGTGTGGGAGCGGCGGTCGGCTGTGCCGTGGCCGTCGCCACGCGCCGCTGGTGGGCTGTTCGACCGGACGAGCACACCACCGAGGGAGAATTCGTCACGGTACCGTCTCTGGACCGCGGAGCAGGCCTACTCGTCTTCGCGAACCGCACGGCGGGCGGCGAATTCGACGACCCGGTGGCGGAAATCGTCGACGCGTTACCTGCCGCCCGACTGTGCGAACTGGATCCGGATGCGAGCTTCACGAGCCAGATGGAAAAGGCCGTCGACGAGTATCGACCCCGCGCCGTCGGGGTATGCGGTGGTGACGGCACCGTCGCGGTTGCCGCAGACGTGGCCGTTCGGCACGATCTGCCCCTGGCAGCCTTCCCGGGTGGAACGCTCAACCACTTCGTCCGCGACCTCGGCAGCGTAGACACCGGCGACATCGCGAACGCTGTCACCAAGGGTTCCGCGGCACGCATCGACTGTGCCGAGGTCGACCTCGGAAACGGACCCACTCGGTTCGTCAACACCGCCACTCTGGGCGGTTACCCCGATGCCGTCCGACTCCGTGAGTCGTGGGAATCGAGGTTCGGGAAGTGGCCCTCTGCCGCAGCCGCAATGATTCGGGTCCTCGCAGACGCGTCGCCCATCGACGCGTCCATCGACGGGCGACGAGTTTCCCTGTGGATGCTCTTCGTCGGCAACGGGCGGTACTCCCCCGCCGACCAGGTGCCCATGTCGCGACCACAGATGACGGGCGGGTTGCTCGACGTTCGTTACGTACAGGCATCCGGGCGCGGTTCTCGTCTTCGACTGTTGCTGTCCGCAGCCACCGGGAACTTGGCCGGATCATCCGTCTACAAGCGAATTCGAGTGTCGTCCTTGACCGTACGAGTCGACGGCGAACCTGTCGCGTTGGCGTGCGACGGCGAGGTGGTCGGCGACTCGACGTCGTTCGAGTTCGTATCCGAGCCGGCGGCGATCACCGTGTACCGCTGACCGCCGCCACCCGGTCACTCCTTGCTCGTGTCCTCGCCCTTCGGATCGGATGACGTCTCGCTCTTCGCAGCGGCATCCGCAGCCGGCAACAACGCCTCGAGTTTGGCGCCGGCGATCCGACGAAACGCTCGCCGAGGCCGAGATTGTTCGAGCACCGCAACCTCGAGACCCGACACACCCAGCGTGCGATGCTCGCCTTCCGCACCGCCGTGCCGGAGCGCCCGCACAGCAACTCCGACAGCCGATTCGAGGTCGAGATCGTGCTGGTACGAGTCTTTCATCGCCGCGGTGATCGGCTCCGTCGTGCCACCCATCACCACATAACCCTGCTCGTCGACGATCGACCCGTCGTAGGTGATCCGGTAGAGCTGCGGCGCCGTCGAAGTCCCGAAACGCCCCACCTCCGCCACGCAGATCTCCACCTCGTAAGGCTTGGGCTGTTCGGTGAAGAACGTCCCTAACGTCTGTGCGTACGCGTTCGCAAGCGATCGACCGGTCACGTCACGACGGTCGTAGGAGTAACCACGCATGTCCGCGTGCTGGATGCCCGCACGACGAAGGTTCTCGAACTCGTTGTACTTGCCGACCGCCGCGAAACCGAGCCGGTCGTACAACTCGCTCACCTTGTGAAGCGCGGTCGACGGATTCTCCGCCACGAACAACACACCACCCTCGTAGGTGAGGACCACCACACTGCGTCCGCGAGCAATACCCTTGCGCGCCAACTCCGAACGATCACGCATGATCTGTTCGGCAGATGCGTAGTACGGCATCGTCATTGCACAGCACCCCCGTTCGCCGTACGGGCATCGACAATGCTGCGCGCGATGTCCGAAGTGCGGTCCCGCTCCACTTCGGCGGCACCGTTCTCGTCGATGAGCACCGCAGTCGGATAGATGCCTCGGGTGACATCGGGTCCACCGGTCGCCGAATCGTCGTCCGCGGCATCGTAGAGAGATTCGATCGCTACACGAAGCGCCGTCTGCTCGTCGCTACCCGGTGAGTAGAGCTTCTTGAGCGCCGACTTCGCGAACAACGATCCGGAGCCGACCGCGTGGTATCCAGCCCGCTCTTCGTATCGTCCGCCGACGACGTCGTAGGACACGATTCGTCCGGCACGGGCAGGGTCGTCGACCTCCAGATCGAATCCGACCAGAAGTGGAACCACCGCCAAGCCCTGCATGGCGGCTCCGAGGTTGCCACGCACCATCGACGACAACCGATTGGCCTTGCCGTCGAAGGTCAGTGGAACACCCTCGATCTTCTCGTAGTGCTCTAGTTCGACCGCGAACAGGCGAACGAGTTCGATCGCGATTCCCGCGGTTCCCGCGATACCTGCAGCCGAATACTCGTCGGTGACATAGACCTTCTCGACATCACGACTGGCGATCAGGTTGCCCTGCGTCGCGCGCCGATCACCGGCGATCAGCACACCGCCGTTGTAGGTGAGCGCGACGATCGTGGTTCCGTGCGGTGCCATGTCTCCCGCATCCATGCCGTCACCACTCCTCGACGAGGACGGCCATTCCCGATTCTCCGGCAGCAATTCCGGTGCGTACCCGCGCAGGTATTCGCTGAAGGAAGACAGACTCGACCCGAACCCCTCCCCCAGACCTGCGGCGGTCGCACGAACCGCCGGACGATCGGCCGTCACTCGCCGCCCTTCTGGACGTAGGCACGAACGAAGTCCTCGGCGTTCTCTTCGAGTACATCGTCGATCTCGTCGAGGAGATCATCTGTGTCGTCGGCCAGCTTCTCGCGGCGTTCCTGGCCGGCCGCTCCGTCGCTACCGGGGATGTCGTCGTCTTCGCCGCCGCCCGCACGCGTGGTGTGCTCCTGCGCCATCGCCGACCTCCTTGTGTGAAGGACGCTCGCCGTCGAGCGTCCTGGCCTGCCAAGCAGTCTGACCTCGAGGATCCCGCTCGGACCTTCACCCTACCGACGGTGTGGCCGGAGCGTGTGTCGACTGCCCCGGTGTGTTCCGATTCCGATCAGTTGGTGAGCTGATCGACCAGCTCCGCAGCCGACTCCACCGATTCCAGCAACGCTCCGACGTGCGTCTTGCTGCCACGCAACGGCTCGAGAGTCGGTATCCGTACCAGCGAATCGCCGCCCAGGTCGAATATCACCGAATCCCAGCTCGCAGCCGCGATGTCCGCCCCGAAGCGACGAAGGCACTCGCCACGGAAGTACGCACGGGTGTCTTCCGGCGGCGCCGAGACGGCGTCGAGCACCTGCTGCTCACTCACGAGACGTTCCATCGAGCCCCGGGCGACGAGCCGGTTGTACAACCCCTTGTCGAGCCGCACGTCGGAATACTGCAGGTCGATCAGATGCAGACGCGGCGCCGACCAGGACAGGCCCTCCCGGCCACGGAACCCTTCGAGCAGTCGAAGCTTGGCGGGCCAGTCGAGAAGATGCGCGCATTCCATCGGGTCTCGCTCGAGGAGGTCCAGAACGTGCGCCCACTTCTCGACGATGTCCTGTGCACGCTCGTCGTAGTCCGTTTCCGATGCGAGAAACTCCGACACCCGCTCGTGGTAAATCCTCTGGAGGGCCAAACCGGTGAGTTCGCGCCCGTCGGCGAGTGCAACCGTGGCACAGAGCGTGGGGTCGTGACTGATGTGATGCACGGCCGTCACCGGGCGCGCGAGTTGCAGATCGGTCAGATCCACACCTGCCTCGATCAGATCGAGAACCAACGACGTCGTACCCACCTTGAGATACGTCGACATCTCCGCGAGGTTCGCGTCACCGACGATGACGTGTAGGCGGCGATACTTGTCGGCGTCCGCATGCGGTTCGTCGCGGGTGTTGATGATGCCGCGCTTGAGCGTCGTCTCGAGACCCACCTCGACCTCGATGTAATCGGCGCGCTGCGACAACTGGAATCCGGCGTCGTCACCCGACTGTCCGAGCCCGACACGGCCGGACCCGCAGATCACCTGCCTCGACGCGAAGAACGGTGTCAATCCGTTGATGACGGCGGAGAAGGGCGTATCACGCGACATCAAGTAGTTCTCGTGAGTGCCGTACGACGCCCCTTTGCCGTCGACATTGTTCTTGTAGAGCTGCAACTTCGGCGCGCCCGGGACGCTCGAAGCGTGACGAGCCGCGGCCTCCATCACCCGCTCGCCGGCCTTGTCCCAGATCACGGCGTCGAGAGGGTCCGTCACTTCGGGCGCCGAGTACTCCGGATGCGCGTGGTCGACATACAACCGAGCACCGTTCGTGAGGATCATGTTGGCCGCGCCGATTTCGTCGGCATCGATCACCGGAGCCGGGCCGCTCGTCCTACCGAGATCGAATCCGCGAGCATCTCGCAACGGGGATTCGACCTCGTAGTCCCAACGGGTGCGCTTGGCGCGCGGAACCCCGGCCGCGGCGGCATACGCAAGCACGGCCTGCGTCGACGTGAGAATGGGATTGGCCGAGGGCTCGCTGGGAGAGGAGATTCCGTATTCGACCTCGACTCCGATGATCCGTTGCATGGCCCGAGCCTAGGCGATCGCATTCGTTTCAACCGTTCAGGTCGAAAGCCGGTGGCCGGGCACTCCACCGCGGTACTCCCGGCACGGTGGTCCATACCGGGACTTGCCGGTCACGCTGGCATCATCGAGGCATGCAACCGAGCGCGAACCACGGCCGTCCCGACGAGGAAGTGGTCGCCATCTTCGACAGTGCGGGTAACGAGTGCGGCACCGCGAAACGCAGCCGCGTCTATTCGGAAGGCCTGTGGCACGCAAGTGCCGGGGTCCTCGTGCGTTCCACTGATGGAAATCGCATCTACGTCCACCGCCGATCCGACAGCAAGGCGGTGTTCGCCGGACACCACGATTGTCTGGCCGGCGGAGTCGTGGACCCCGGTGAGTCGCCTGAGCAGACTGCTCACCGGGAGTTGGCCGAGGAACTGGGAGTCGGCGGCGTCGAACTGACTCCCCTGACGCAGGTGTCTTGGGACGGGGCATGGAACGGCCGCGCACTGCGCTGCCACCTGTTCGCCTACGAGACGCGACACGACGGTCCGTTCGTCCATCAACCGAGCGAGATCGCAGACGGTTGGTGGTGGACTCGAGAGGAGCTGCTGGCCCACCTCGCGGATCCAGACTGGCTCTTCGTTCCGGATACTCGCGTGCTCTTGCGGGAATTTCTCACCGCGCCCTGAGTCTCACCACCCCCGCGGGGAAGAACTGGAAGAACCGCGCCGATCAGAGGTACTGACCGGTGTTCGTCTCCGTGTCGATCGCACGGCTGGCACTGGCGTTCTTGCCCGTGACCAGAGTGCGGATGTAGACGATCCGTTCGCCCTTCTTGCCCGAGATTCGCGCCCAGTCGTCCGGGTTGGTGGTGTTCGGCAGATCCTCGTTCTCCGAGAACTCGTCGACGATCGAGTCGAACAGGTGCTGCACCCGCAAACCGGGGTTGCCGGTGTCCAGAACGGACTTGATCGCGTACTTCTTCGCGCGGTCGACGATGTTCTGAATCATCGCACCGGAATTGAAGTCCTTGAAGTACAGAACCTCCTTGTCACCGTTGGCATACGTGACCTCGAGGAATCGGTTCTCTTCGCTCTCCGCATACATCCGGTCGACGACGCGCTCGATCATCGCGCGGACACATGCCGTCCGATCGCCCGAGAATTCGGCCACGTCGTCGGCGTGCACCGGCAGCGAATCGGTGAGGTACTTCGAGAAGATGTCCTGAGCCGATTCGGCGTCGGGACGTTCGATCTTGATCTTCACGTCGAGTCGACCGGGCCGCAGGATCGCCGGGTCGATCATGTCCTCACGATTCGATGCGCCGATCACGATGACATTCTCGAGACCCTCGACACCGTCGATCTCGCTGAGGAGCTGCGGGACCACCGTGGTCTCCACATCGGAGGACACACCCGACCCGCGGGTACGGAAGATCGAGTCCATCTCGTCGAAGAACACGATGACCGGTGTTCCCTCGGATGCCTTTTCTCTCGCCCGCTGGAAGATCAACCGAATGTGACGTTCGGTCTCACCCACGAACTTGTTGAGCAGCTCGGGACCCTTGATGTTCAGGAAGTAGGACTTGGCCTCCTTGCTGTCCTGACCCCGCACCTCGGCGATCTTCTTCGCCAAGGAGTTGGCCACCGCCTTGGCGATCAGAGTCTTACCGCAGCCGGGCGGGCCGTACAGCAGCACACCCTTCGGTGGTCGCAGCGCGTACTCGTGGAACAGGTCCTTGTGCAGGAACGGCAGCTCCACCGCGTCACGGATCTGTTCGATCTGACGTCCGAGACCACCGATGTCGTCGTAGTGCACGTCCGGGACCTCTTCGAGGACCAGATCTTCGACCTCGGCCTTCGGAATGCGTTCGAATGCGTAACCGGCCTTCGGGTCGACAAGAAGTGAGTCACCGGGACGCAGCTTGCGGGTCGGCGACTCGAGGTCGTAGGCGACGTCCGCATTCTCGGCGTCGGCGAACACCTTCGCCAGCGGCTCCGACAACCACACGATCCGCTCTTCGTCGGCGTGACCGACCACGAGCGCCCGGCGACCGTCGTCGAGGACTTCACGCAGCGTGCTGATCTCGCCGACACTTTCGAAGCCGGTGGCCTCGACGATGGTGAGTGCCTCGTTGAGACGAAGGGTCTGACCGAGATCGAGCGTGTTCGCATCGACGTTCGGAGAGCACGTCAGGCGCATCTTGCGGCCGGAGGTGAACACGTCCACGGTCTGGTCCTCGTGGACCCCGAGCAGGACTCCGTAGCCACTGGGCGGCTGTCCGAGCCTGTCCACCTCTTCACGTAGCGCGATGAGCTGCTGACGGGCTTCCTTGAGCGTGTCCAGCAGTTTGGTGTTGCGGACGGACAGCGAGTCCACCCGCGACTCGAGCTCGCGGACCTGATCGGGCGACTCGGCAAGGCGTCGCCGCAACGCCGACGCCTCAGCCCGCAGCGACTCGAGCTCCTTGGCGGCCTCGATGGCATCCGGGTTGTCTGTAGAGCTCATGTGCGTCTCCTCCCACTACGATCTGTCAACGCTACCGGCACGAGCCGAAAAGTGCGTTGTGACACGGGTTCCGTCGATCGCCGATTCGAGGAAAGCTCTCACGCCGAGCCTCGGACCACCATGTTAGCCTCACCTATCCTCTAGCTGTTACGTCGTCTGCTCTCTGTAACGAAAGGTTCGGCCTTGATAGTCCGCAAATCGGTAGTTGCCGCCGCAGCGTTAGCCCTTGCCCTCGGAGCGTCCGCGTGCTCCTCGGAAGATTCGAACGACGCGGCCGATTCGTCCGCCGCCGCGACCACGTCGGCGTCCGATTCGGACGGTGCGGCCTCGGACGTTGCCGCACCCACCGCCGAAGAACTCACCGCCACCCTGGATGCACTGGTCGATCCGCAGAAGCCGGTCGACGAGAAGATCACCCTCATCGAGAACGGCGACGAGCGTCGGCCCAACGTCGAGGCCATGACGAACGCCATGCAGAACTACCCGGTCGGTTTCGAAGTGACCAACGTGCAGACCGAAGGTGAGGTCGCCACCGCGGACGTCGCGATCACCGGACCGCACGGCGCCGCAAGCGCTACGCCTTGGACCTGGGAGAACGTGGACGGCACCTGGAAGGTGTCCGACGAGAGCACGTGCGGACTCCTCGGAATGGCCATGGCCCCCTGCTGAGCAATGTTCACCGACCGGGTTCGGCGCCGCCCCCGACGTGCGTCGCCGAACCCGACCGGCTCTCAGCGCAGGTGCTCTATCCCTTGCCGGAGCGGCGCTGAGGCTTGGGGGTGACCGTGCCCTCGGCCAGTCGCCGGGCGGTCACGAGAAATGCGGTGTGCCCCTGCATCCGGTGCTCCGGGCGAACCGCCAGCCCGACGACGTGCCAACCGCGCACGATCGACTCCCACGAACGCGGCTCGGTCCAGCATTCCTGCTCGCGCATCGCCTCGACCACTCGAGACAACTGGGTGACCGTCGCCACGTACACGACAAGTACGCCGCCCGGAACGAGGGCTTTGGACATCGCCGGCAACGCGTCCCAGGGAGCCAGCATGTCCAGCACCACACGATCGACAGGCCCACCGGCCGCCTCCGCGTCGAATTCGGCGACATCCGCGATGGTCGGGTCCCAGTTGTCGGGACGTTCACCGAAGAAGGTTTCCACGTTGCGGATGGCGTGCTCGGCGTGATCCTCGCGTACCTCGTAGGAGATCACTCGGCCTTCCGGCCCCACAGCCCTGAGCAACGAACAGGTCAGTGCACCCGAACCCGCACCTGCCTCGAGCACACGTGCGCCGGGGAACACGTCCCCCTCGTGGACGATCTGCGCGGCATCCTTCGGATAGATGACCTGCGCACCACGGGGCATCGACAGCACGTAGTCGACGAGCAAAGGACGAAGCGCGAGGTACGGCGTCCCGTTGGTGGACTTGACGACACTACCCTCGTCCGTACCGATGAGAGAGTCGTGCAGGATCCCGCCGCGATGCGTGTGGAATTCCTTACCAGGTTCGAGGTTCACCGTGTAGTGGCGGCCCTTGGCGTCCGTCAGTTGGACGCGATCGCCCACTCGAAACGGGCCACTCGGTCGCGTCTCGCGCCCAACCATCGTCACAGACTCCTCGTTCAGCGTGTCCGGCCGACTACGTGTCGGACCGCCCGCATACCCTGCCAGGTGTGAGCATCGCACCGTCGTCAGCCCCCGTCTCCAAGGGTCCCACGTCACAGAGCTCCGAGGCATCGCCCGCTCCCAGGCGACCTGCATTGTCGCCGTCGCGTGCCGGGGATTATCGGCAATGTCCGCTGCTCTACCGGTTTCGCGCAATAGACAAGATCCCGGAGAAGGCGACCAAGGCGCAGGTCAAGGGCACGGTCGTGCATGCCGCACTCGAATCGCTGTTCGCACTTCCCACCGATCAACGTGACAAGGCGCGCGCGCTCGATCTGGTCGCGCCATCGTGGGAAACGATTCTCCGAAATTCACCCGAGCTCGAAGAGCTTCTCGACGGTGACGACGATCGAGAGAAGTTTCTGAACGAAGCCGGGAAGCTGGTGGCTTCCTACTACCAACTCGAAGATCCGACTCGGTTCGATGCCCGAGCGTGCGAACTTCGCATCGAAGCAGAACTCGACAACGGTGTGCTCCTGCGGGGATTCGTCGACCGTATCGACGTCGCACCCACCGGTGAGGTCCGCATCGTCGACTACAAGACCGGGCGTGCTCCCGGGGAGGCGATGGAGTCCAAAGCACTGTTCCAGATGAAGTTCTACGCGTTGATGCTGCTGCGCACCAGGCAGATCGTGCCTGCGCAACTGCGCCTGCTCTATCTGGCATCCGAGACCGTGCTGATGTATGCGCCCGACGAAGCCGAACTTCTCCGATTCGAGCGGACGCTCTCCGCGATGTGGTCGGCCATTCTCACCGCAGGCGCCACAGGGGATTTCCGTCCGAAGCCGGGGCGACTGTGCAATTGGTGCGATCACAAAGCGCTGTGCCCCTCGTTCGGTGGCACACCTCCGCCGTATCCCGGCTGGCCGGAATCACCGCGCGAGAACGCACAGCAAGGAGAACGATGAGTGACGACGCCTATTTCGTACCGCTCGGTCAAGGTTCGTCGGTAGGTGTGGAACGATTCCTCGCCACCGACCTCACCACGAGCCTCTGGGCGTCGACCATGCAACACGGCGCTCCTCCTTCGGCACTTCTGGTGCGGGCTCTGGAGCGATGCTCACCGCGTGAGGGTGCACGTCTGACCCGAGTGGTCATCGAAATTCTCGGACCGATACCCATCACGGAACTCGAAGTGCACGCGTGGCTTCAGCGGCCCGGACGCAACGTCGAGTTGGTCGCGGCCGAACTGTCCGCAGATACCCCGGACGGTGGACGGCGCGTGGTCGCCAGCGCGACCGCTTGGCGGATGGCGACGACGGACAGCACCGAAGTCACTCATTCCGCCGACCCACAGATGCCTGCACGCGACACGAGCACAAGCGTCGGCACGCTCGGCGGCATGTGGAGCGGGGGATACCTCGATACTCTGCACTGGTCGTGGATCGACGAGATCGGTGGCGACGGACCGGGTCTCGTCTGGGTTCGTCCGAAGCCCGACTTGGTCCGCGGCGAGCCACTCACGCCCATGGAGCTGCTGTTCTCGGTTGCCGACATCTCCAACGGCGTCGGCGCCAAGATCGATCCCGCGGAGTGGACGTTCCTCAACACCGATCTCACCGTGCACGTCTTCCGGGTACCCGACGGTGAGTGGATCGGCGTCGGTGCCGAGACTTCGATCGGCCCCGACGGTGTCGGTATGTGCGCCGGAATCCTCTACGACGAATGTGGCCCGGTGGGCCGGATCGCCCAAACCCTGCTGGTGCGGAAACGCTGACGGATCGGTCAGAGAGCGCGAACAGACCTGATGTTCGACGCCAGGATGGCTTTCGCACCGAGCCGGGCCAGTTGATCCATCACGTCGTTGTGTCCCTTGATCGGAACCATCGCACGGACGGCCGTCCAGCGGTCGTCCGCCATCGGTGACAGGGTCGGAGATTCGAGACCCGGGGTGATCTTCAGGGCGTCCTCGAGGATCGTCTTGGGGCAGTCGTAGTCGAGCATGAGGTTCTGCTGCGCGAACACGATGCCACGCACCCGCTCGATGAGCTGATTGCGGGCTGCATTGTCGGCGGGCGATCCGGCCTGTTCGATCAGGACCCCTTCCGAGTCGCACAGAACATCACCGAAGGCGACGAGGTTGTGCTGCTTGAGCGTGCGGCCCGATCCGACGACGTCGGCAATGGCGTCGGCAACGCCCAGCTGGATGGAAATCTCGACAGCTCCGTCGAGTCGAATCACGGATGCCTCGATCCCCCGCGCTGCCAGGTCGGCGCGCACCAGGTTGGGGTACGAGGTGGCGATTCGGCGCCCGGCAAGATCCTCCACGGTCCACTCGCGACCGGCGGGGGCGGCGTAGCGGAAGGAAGACCGACCGAATCCGAGCGACAACCGCTCGGCGACGGGTGCGGCCGAGTCGAGGGCTAGGTCGCGTCCGGTGATGCCGAGGTCGAGCTCCCCCGATCCCACGTAGATGGCGATGTCCTTGGGACGAAGAAAGAAGAACTCGACCTGATTCGCGGGGTCGAGGACCGTGAGGTCTCGTGAATCGGTGCGACGCCGATATCCCGCCTCACTGAGAATTTCGGCGGCGGACTCGGACAGCGAGCCTTTGTTCGGGACGGCAACACGCAACATGGTGGGTCCTTTCGGAGGAAAGATCAGGAGGTCGTCAGCGGGAACGGTGTGCGTTCACAGGTGTCGGTAGACGTCCTCGAGCTTCAGCCCCTTCCCCACCATGAGGACCTGCACCCAGTACAGGAGCTGTGAGATCTCTTCGGAGAGCGCTTCGTCGCTCTCGTGCTCCGCGGCGATCCAGACTTCGCCGGCCTCCTCGAGAATCTTCTTCCCCTGCGAATGGACGCCGGCGCCCAACGCAGCAACGGTGCCCGAACCCTCGGGACGGGTTTCGGCACGCTCGGACAGCTCGGCGAACAGGGATTCGAAGGTCTTCACGAGTAGCCATTGTTTCACGACGAGAACAGGGCTTCCATTCGGGACGCTTCACCAGTGCAGGAAGCGCTCGGACTCGAACCTTCTGGCCCTCCCCGACAGCGGGTCGGTGAATTCCACGGCGGAGGCGAGTAGCTGCAGCGGCGTCGAGAAGTCACCGGGAATCGACCGTGAGAACTCGGGATAGTAATTGTCACCTTCGATCGGGATCCCGAGTGAGCACATGTGCAATCGCAATTGGTGCGTCCGCCC
Organism: Rhodococcus sp. NPDC058521; assembly: GCF_042719695.1. Taxonomy (NCBI): domain Bacteria; kingdom Bacillati; phylum Actinomycetota; class Actinomycetes; order Mycobacteriales; family Nocardiaceae; genus Rhodococcus; species Rhodococcus sp. NPDC058521. Next base: position 71,947 of record NZ_JBHXNL010000004.1, on the reverse strand, counting down.
TGTGCGGGGCTCGAGGTGATAGAGCCCGCGGTCCGACCTGGTGTCGACGAGGTCGATTCGGGTCTCGCTGTTGGGTTCGCCGGGGTCCTCGGTAGCCGTCATCACGCCGTGTTCTTTCACGATGCGGCTCCGGACCGTCCTGGGAAACGTCAGGTTCGGATCGTGGCGCGCCACCGCCCGGTACTCCTTGGCCACCTGTCGGTCGACGAAGAGCTCCTGGTAGGCCCGCCGATGTCGGCGCTGGATCACGAACACGAGCACACCGGCCGTCATGCGATCGAGGCGATGTGCGGGCGTCAGTTCGGGGAGGTCGAACTGCTTCCGCAGCCGCACCACCGCCGTCTCCGTGATGTGGGCACCACGCGGAATGGTGGCCAGGAAGTGGGGTTTGTCGACGACGAGCAGTTCGTCGTCGTGGTGCAAAACCTCTAGCTCGAACGGAACGGGGATCTCCGGGGCCGGGTCCCGGTAGAAGTACAGGAACCGTGTCGGCGCGTACCGCGTCTGCGCGTCCACGACGCGTGCATGTTCGTCGACGATCTCGCCGCGCTCGATCATTGCGTGCCAACTCGCGGCCTCGTCCGGGTACTGCAAGGCGAGGAACTCCGCGACTGTCTTCACATCGAGGTCGGCCGGCATCCGGATGCGGTCGGGGCCGAGGCCGTCCCGAATGGGCAGTGGGGCGTTTCCCACGATCAGACGGCCTGATCCACACCTGCACAGGTGCGGCAAACCAGCACGAGGGTGCGTTCGGGAGCCGAGTCGTCGTTCTCGTACCGCGAAGTGGGCGACCCACAAGTCGTGCACCGACCGAGGGTCTTCGCACCTTCACTGAACTCGATGTTCATGCGGTTGTCGAAGACGTACAGGGATCCCTCCCACAGACCTTCGTCCCCGTATTCCTCCCCGTATCGGACGATTCCCCCGTCCAGCTGGTAGACCTCGTCGAAACCCCGCGATCGCATCAGGGACGACAACACCTCGCACCGCACCCCACCCGTGCAGTACGTGACCACTGCCTTGTCCTTGAGGTGGTCGTACTTTCCGCTGTCGAGTTCTTTCGCGAAGTCGCGCGTCGTTGCGACATCCGGGACGACAGCGTTCTTGAAGCGGCCGATCTCGGCCTCGAACGAATTCCGACCGTCGAAGAAGACGACGTCCTCACCTCTCGTGTCGACGAGATGATGCACTTCGTCCGGCGCGAGGCGGACCCCACCGTCGACGACTCCTCCATCGTCGACCTCGAGTTCGTTCGGCGCACCGAATGTGACGATCTCGGGTCGAACCTTGACGCTCAGTCGCGGAAAATCGTGCCCGCTGCCGTCGGACCATTTGATGTCCGCGGTCTTGAACGGTGCATAGCTCCGTGTGGCCTTCACGTACCGCTTCACGTTCGCGATCTCACCACCCACGGTCACGTTGATCCCGTCTGGCGAGACGATGATCCTCCCTGTCAGATCGTTCGTCTCGGCGAGGGTTTGCTGCCACAGACGAATCGCCTCCGGGTCCGGCAGCGGAGTGAAGACGTAGAACAAGACGATTTTCGGAACAGCCACGGCAATCCAGAATACCGAGCGCGGGCACGCTCGCGAAAATCAGACGCGGGACGGAGCAGCCCAGAGGGCTTCGAGGTCTCGTCCGGTCAGCCCTTCGAGTGTCGTTCGAAACACCCGGTTCGGCGACTCCGGCACGGGAACCTCACAGGGCACGACCAACACCGTGCAGCCGGCCGCTTCCGCGGCAGCGGCGCCCGTCGGTGAGTCCTCGACCGCAAGGCAGTCCGAGGGGTGAAGACCGAGCAGCTCCGCTCCGCGCAGGTACGGGTCCGGATTCGGCTTGCCGTTCGGAACGTCGTCGCCGCACACGGCGTGGTCGAAATGATGGCGCCCCAACCGATCCAGGGCGCGGTCGACCAATCGACGCTCGGTATTGGTCACCAATGCCGTCCGAACACCGTGCTCACGTGCGGTCGCGAGTGCCTCCGGCGCGCCCGGCCGCCAGCCGACGTCGGCGAACAGTTCCTCGACCCGGCTGTACATCCAGTCCTTGGCCTCTGCGAGAGCGGCCGACGACTGTTCGATGCCCAGCGACTCGAAGATGATCGACAACGCGGTGGGACTGGACGCACCGATGGTCCGGATACGAGTTTCCTCGGTCATCACCCCACCCAGATGCACCGACAGCTCCCTGACAGCGACGTCCCAGATGCGCTCCGAATCGAGCAAAGTGCCGTCCATGTCCCACATCACCCCACCGAAGGTGCGGATCGTGGGAGCTGCCGCACTCGGGTCGTCATACATTGAAATACTTCGCTTCCGGGTGGTGCAGAACGAAGGCGTCCGTCGACTGTTCCGGATGCAGCTGCAACTCTTCGGACAACTTGACTCCGATACGTTCCGGCTCGAGCAGTGACATCATCACAGCGCGATCTTCCAGATTCGGGCAGGCGCCGTAACCGAACGAATAGCGAGCGCCCCGATACCCCAGATCGAAGAACTCCTGGACATCGGCCGGGTCCTGGGTCGCGAGACTGCTTCCATCCGGAAGCACCAGTTCCTGACGAACCCGCTGGTGCCAGTACTCGGCCAGCGACTCGGTCAACTGCACGCCGATGCCGTGCACCTCGAGGTAGTCGCGGTACGCGTTCTCCGCGAACAGTTCGTTCGCAAAATCTGCGATCGGTTGGCCCATCGTGACCAGCTGGAACGGCAGCACGTCCACCGCGCCCCATGCTATGGCGTCCTTACGCGAACGCACGAAGTCCGCCACGCAGAGGAATCGACCGCGCTGCTGCCTCGGGAAGGAGAACCGGCACCGCTCCTCCGCGTCCGGTTCGGGACCGGTCAGGACGACGACGTCGTCACCTTCGGACACTGCCGGGAAGTAGCCGTAGACGACAGCCGCGTGCGCGAGGATTCCCTCGGTGCTGAGACGATCGAGCCAGTACCGCAGCCGCGGTCGGCCTTCCGTCTCCACCAGTTCTTCGTACGTCGGTCCGTCTCCGGTGCGCTGCCCACGAAGCCCCCATTGCCCGAGGAAGAGCGCCCTCTCGTCGAGCAGACCCGAGTACTCGGACACCGCAACACCCTTGACGATCCGGGTGCCCCAGAACGGCGGCTCCGGCACGGGTAGGTCCGCGGCCACGTCGGAACGCTCCGGCACCACGACCGGGGTTTCCTGCGCCTTGCGCTTCTCGGCGATTCGCTTCGAGCGTTCGTGGCGCGCTTTGCGCTCTGCCGCCTTCTCCCGGGCCGCAATCGCTTCCGGACTGTCCGGGTCGGGCCCCTCGCCCCGTTTGATCGCCATGATCTGGTCCATCAGATGCAGACCCTCGAAAGCGTCTCGCGCATAACTGACTTCGCCCTCGTACAGATCGGCGAGGTCGTTCTCGACGAAGGAACGCGTGAGAGCTGCTCCACCGAGCATCACCGGGAACTTCTCGGCCACACCACGAGAATTGAGCTCCGCCAGATTGTCCTTCATGACCACTGTCGACTTCACGAGCAGCCCGGACATGCCGATCACGTCGGCCTTCTGTTCGACAGCCGCATCGAGAATGGTGCCGATTGGCTGCTTGATCCCCAAATTGACCACGTCGTAGCCATTGTTGCTGAGGATGATGTCGACGAGGTTCTTACCGATGTCGTGGACATCACCCTTCACGGTGGCGATCACGAGACGACCCTTGCCGTCGTCGTCGGTCGCTTCCATGTGTGGCTCGAGGAGCGCCACGGCCGCCTTCATGACTTCGGCGGACTGCAGGACGAACGGCAACTGCATCTGACCGGAGCCGAACAGCTCACCGACCGTCTTCATCCCGGAAAGCAAGGTCTCGTTGATGATCTGTAGCGGCGACTTCTCCTTCATCGCCTCGATCAGATCGTCCTCGAGACCCGTGCGCTCGCCGTCGACGATGCGATGCTCGAGCCGCTCGAACAGTGGAAGGGCTGCGAGCTCCTGTGCACGAGACTCCCGCGCCGAGGCCGCCGACACACCTTCGAACAACTGCATGAGCTTCTGCAGCGGGTCGTATCCCTCGCTCCGGCGGTCGTACACCAGATCGAGCGCCACTTCCCGGTGTTCGTCGGGAATACGTGCCATCGGCAGGATTTTCGACGCATGCACGATCGCGGTGTCGAGACCCGCCTGCGTGCATTCGTGGAGGAACACCGAGTTCAACACCTGACGTGCTGCGGGGTTCAGACCGAACGAGATATTCGACACTCCGAGTGTGAAGTGAACGCTCGGGTACAGCTCCTTGAGCTGACGGATCGCTTCGATCGTCTCGATTCCGTCGCGTCGAACTTCTTCCTGCCCAGTCGAGATCGGGAAGGTGAGAGCGTCGATGATGATGTCGGACTCGCTGAGACCCCAATTTCCGGTGATGTCTTCGACGAGTCGCTTCGCGATGCGGACCTTGTGCTCGGCCGTACGCGCCTGGCCCTCTTCGTCGATCGTGAGGGCTACCACTGCCGCACCATGTTCGCGGACCAAGGTCATGATCCGCTCGAATCGCGAGCCCGGTCCGGTGCCGTCCTCGTAGTTCACCGAGTTGACCGCACTGCGCCCACCGAGGTGTTCGAGGCCCGCCTGCAAGACATCGGGTTCGGTGGAGTCGAGCATGATCGGCAGCGTCGACGCCGTCGCGAATCGGCTTGCGAGCGCGGCCATGTCGTATGCGCCGTCACGACCGACGTAGTCGACGTTGAGATCGAGCATGTGCGCACCGTCGCGCGTCTGCTGCTTGGCGATCTCCAAGCACTTCTCGTAGTCCTCGGCGATCATCGCTTCACGAAATGCCTTGGACCCGTTCGAGTTGGTGCGTTCACCGATCACCAGGATGCTCGCGTCCTGTTCGAAAGGCACCGCCGTGTACAGAGAAGACGTGCCGGACTCGTGGATCGGCGTGCGCCTGGCCCGCTCGAGGTCGTGAACGGCATCGGCGACCTGCCGGATGTGCTCGGGCGTCGTGCCGCAGCAGCCACCCACGAGATCGAGACCGAATTCGGTGACGAAACCGCTGAGAGCCTCGGCGAGTTCATCTGCCGTGAGCGGGTACTCGGCGCCTTTGGGGCCGAGCTGCGGAAGACCTGCGTTCGGCATGACCGACACCGGGATCGAGGTGTTCTTCGACAGGTGCCGCAAGTGCTCGCTCATCTCGGCGGGCCCCGTAGCGCAGTTCAAGCCGATCATGTCGACGCCCAGCGGCTCGAGGGCCGTCAGTGCGGCGCCGATCTCACTGCCGAGCAGCATCGTTCCTGTGGTTTCGACCGTCACGTGCGTGATGATCGGCAACCGTCGGCCGAGCTTCTCCATAGCGCGCTGACTGCCGAGGACCGCCGCCTTCACCTGGAGAAGGTCCTGGCAGGTTTCCACGAGGATCGCGTCCGCGCCGCCGTCGATCATGCCCATCGCCGCCTCGACGTACGCGTCTCGCAACGACGCGAAAGGCGCGTGGCCGAGGGTGGGCAATTTTGTTCCCGGCCCCATCGAGCCGAGGACGAAACGGCCCATCCCGTCGCGACCGGGACCCATCTCGTCGGCGACCTCGCGGGCCAACCGGGTGCCCTTCTCGGAGAGTTCACGGATTCGATCGGCGATGTCGTAGTCGGCGAGATTCGGCAGGTTGCATCCGAACGTGTTCGTTTCAACGGCGTCCGCGCCGGCTTCGAAATACGCTCGGTGGATCGCGCGCAGCACGTCGGGACGGGTCTCGTTGAGAATCTCGTTGCAACCTTCGAGGTTCATGAAGTCGTCGAGAGTGAGATCCGCATCCTGCAACATCGTGCCCATCGCCCCGTCGCCGATCACAACGCGCTGTGCCAACGCATCGAGCAGTGCAGAGTGAAATGGGGCAGACATGCCGTCCAGAGTAGTAGGCGCAGTGAGTGACCCTGGCCGTAGGCTGGGCTTGTGAGTTCCAGTGAGTTCCCCGTCACGCCCCACGAACGGGACGACGCTTCGACATCCGCGGCTTCGGAAGAGCCGACAACAGCGCTGCCGGTGTTGCGTGACCCCATTCTGGTCGCGGCGTTCGAAGGTTGGAACGACGCAGGAGACGCCGCGAGTGGCGCCGTCGAGCACCTGGAACTCATCTGGGACGCGCAGCCGCTGGCCGAGCTCGACTCCGAGGACTACTACGACTATCAGGTGAACCGCCCCACCGTGCGCCAGGTAGAGGGTGTGACGCGCGAGATCGTGTGGCCGGCGACACGGGTTTCGCTGTGTTCACCACCGGGCGCGAAACGCGACATCGTCCTACTCCGCGGGATCGAACCGAACATGCGCTGGCGGAGTTTCTGCGACGACCTGATCGAACTGATCGAAGATTTGAAGATCCACACCGTCGTCATCCTCGGCGCGCTTCTCGCCGACACTCCGCACACCCGGCCGGTCCCGGTCACGGGTTCTGCGTACAGCCGTGAGGCCGCCGAGCGTTTCAACATCGAACAGACCAGGTACGAGGGCCCGACGGGTATCACGGGCGTCCTGCAGGACGCCTGTGTTCGCGCGGGCATTCCGGCCGTCTCGTTCTGGGCTGCGGTCCCCCACTACGTCTCGCAACCTCCCAACCCCAAGGCCACCGTCGCCCTGCTGCAGCGAGTCGAGGACGTCCTCGACGTCGAAGTGCCGCTCGGTGAACTTCCCGGACAAGCCGAGGACTGGCAGGAAGCCGTCACCGAGATGACGTCCGACGACGAGGAGATCGGCGAGTACGTTCGCACCCTCGAGGAACGCGGCGATGCCGAGACCGAAATCTCCGACGCGATCTCGAAGATCGACGGCGATGCTCTGGCAGCCGAATTCGAGCGCTATCTCCGGCGGCGTGGCCCCGGAAGTTTCGGCGCCTGACCCCACCCCTCCCCCTGTGAGTGGTTAGCGAGTCTCTGGGGTCGTCAACCACGCACAGTGGCGCGGCCCTCGGCTCGAGGATTTCGAGAAGTACGTCGTCGTGACCGGGACGGGCTCGGTTTCGTAACGATCCGCATCTGGAGCGTGATTCGGATTATTCTCTAATTCCGTCTGTCACCGATTTTGCTACCATGACCATGTGCCAACCGACCGAAATCAGACGACCGTTCCGAAGCCAGAGCGCGACATCGACCTCTACCGGCGGTCGATGGCCGCCTTACGTGCCGCACTCCCCCCGGGTTGGACGCTGGAGTCGGGTAAGGCCCGCTCCCTCGCCGACGCCCCTGAGCGTTTGCTGATCTCCTCCCCCGAGGGCGAAACTGCGTCTTTCTCGGTAATCGCCGCTCGTGGCGTACTCGCCGGCGACGCGGCACGGTTCGCGGACGCGGTGTCCGACGCCGATCGGGGATTCGTGTGTGCGCGCTACCTCTCGGGGCCTGTTCGCAAACAGCTCGACGCAAAGGGACTCTCCTACGCGGATGCGACAGGTAACACGTCGGTGTTCGCCGACCGGCCGGCGATCTGGGTCCGCGATCGAGGCGCGGATGCCGACCCGTGGCGCGGACCGGGACGGCCCGCAGCCCAACTCACCGGCGACCCGGCAGCGCGGGTCGTGCGCGCTCTCGCCGACCACTCGGGAGAACTGTCGGTTCCACAACTCATTCGACTCAGCGGCGCCTCCACGGGCGCGACTTATCGAGTGGTGGAAACCTTGGCCGAACGTGACCTGATCGAGCGTCTTCCACGTGGTCCCATCACGAGCGTCCGATGGAAGGACATGTTGCGGGCGTGGAGCTCGGACGTCCGATTCCGCGACTGCCCGTCGGTCGGCTACTTCGCTCCCGACGGAGTGGAGTCGGTTCTCGAAAGGTTGTCGGCCCATGCAGACCTTCTGTATGCGATCACCGGGACCGTCGCGGCCGCCCACTGGACCGAGCAGGCACCCAGTCGCCTTCTGCAGATCTACGCGGACAACTGCGAAGAACTCGCGTCCGCCCTGGGTTTGCGGATCGTCGAGGACGGCGCGAACGTCGTCGTCGCGACACCTCGCTCCCCCTCCGTATTCGACCGGACCGTCTTTCGCGGCGACGTCCGATTGACTTCGCCGACGCAGGCCTGCGCCGACCTACTGGGCGGCCGAGGCCGACATCCCGAGGAGGGCGAGCATCTCCTCACCTGGCTTGCGGACAACGAGACGCAATGGCGAGTTTCACTGCGAAACGACACGCCGAACTGACGACCGAATCCGGCGCCCGGTGACGGGGCCCACTCCGCAGACATCCGGGTATGTACGCTTGCGACTTACCAGAATCGCGGAACCGCAACGAAGCACGTAACCGCGTGGCGGCGAATGTGATCCGCATGCGGTCGGAGTAGGGGTAGTTGTAATGGCCATGGGAGTCGGGCTCAGGGTCGGCAGCGTCGTGTCGACTGCCGTAGTGGCGTCGAACGACCCGGGTTCACCCGACCCGATCGTCATCGTCCGAGACACGGTTCTGCACATGTGCGGCGACGGAAGCGCAGTGCTCGGCGGTTCCACGCCGGTCGGCGTGCCGGGTGGCACCCAGTCGGTGTCGGGTTTCCTTCCCCGCGTGGCAGATCCGGCAGGCATCACCACAAAGGACGGCTCGCTCTTCAGGGCCGAGGACATCGTCGCAGGCGCCATGCGCTGCCTCCTTCGTGAATGCGAACCGCTCCCCGACCATGGCGGCCGAACCGGTGGCGCACCGGACATCATGGCCACCTATCCCACCAAATGGGATGCCACAGCAGTGGACGCGTTGCGGGACGCACTCGACTTCGCGGACCTTTCGTACGTCTCCCTCATGTCCGATGCCGAGGCTGCGGCAGCCTGGTTCGAATCCGAGATCGCCGAGAAGCCGGGCAAACTCGTCGGCATCTACCACGTAGACGACACCGGAGCGACCGTTGCTCTGGTCCGTTCCGGTGTCGCGGCCGGTAAGGCGTTCAGGTTCGCCTCCACCGTCGAGTCCTCCCCCACGTCTCGTATCGCGACAGCGTTGGGAGCATTCGGGTGGCTGCCCGCGAACCTCGATGCGGTCGTCGTGACCGGTGACGGTCTCGTTGCCCGGGATTCGGCGGCGATCCAGGCGATCGCCGAGACGGTGGGAACGCGATTCGAGGTGCGGTGCGTCGTTGGTCCGGGACCCGAACAGACTGCTGCACTCGGAGCAGCCATCCGCGCAGCCGGATTCAACCCGACCACCCACCGCGTCACACCGATCGGCCTGCCGCCTTCGTACGACGTCACCGAAGTGATCGACGCGGTCGCTCACGAGGAACGTGTCATGGCCCGCGACGCTGTAGGCCGTTCCGAGGAACCCCCAGCAGAAGAACTGCCCTCTCCGACCACCGACGACGAAACGCCCGGGAAGAAGCGTCGGCGGCGCCTGTTTCGCACCGTTGCCGGCATTGCGACCGGCGCGATCGCCCTCCTTCTCGGCATTGCATACGTCGTGTACGGCCTCTGAAACGGGCGAACACCGGTAACCACCTCAACGGTGGATCGCACCATGCGACATATTCAGTATATTCCACAGTTCCGTCCGAGTCCGATTCTTTGTACGGTTCGGCCCGGTGGTGCCGTCAGCGGACCGAGCAACGCTTAACCTGTCACGGTGACCGATTTCGCCGATACCGCCGAGTGGGCGTTTCCCTCCGGGCAACCCACCGACTCCCCGGCCGTGGACGACAGGCTGAAACTGTTCACCTTCGCCACAGCGGAGAAGCGTGCGGAATACCTCTGGGTGCTGCGTGCCTTCGACAACGCACGCGCGAACTATGTGGTCCTACTCCATGCCGCCGACGTGTCGCGCATCCTCGAGAAGATCTCGGCAGACGACCCGGCCGCGCGCCTCTCCCCCGCCGAGGTGACTCCGCTGCTCGAGCAGCTGCATGTCTGGGAGGTCCTCGAACGCAGTTACGACGGCACGCGTGCGGCCACCCTCGCCGAGTACCGGAACCGGAATTTCGTCTACCAGTTCAGCCAGGCCGGATACCAGGTCTTCCGCGCTGTCGAAGGAGTCCTCGCCGCACGCACCGACGAGGCATCCCTGTCGCGGTTGGCGCTCCCCGATCTGCTCGCGGACATGAAGGACCTGGCAGCCGCGAACCGTCGAGGTGATGCCGATGCGGTGTACCGAAAGCTGGGCCGTCTCGACGCAACCCTTTCAGGGATGGCCACGCGCGCATCGCACTTCTATCTGACGCTCGGCGATCTGGTTCGCACCACCGACATCACACCGGAGTCGTTCCTGTCGCACAAGGACGCGCTCCTCACGCACATGCGGGAGTTCAACTCGGACCTGGCGAGGTACACGCCGCGAATCGCCGAAGCCATCGTCACCGTCGAGACCACGGGGACGGATTCGATGATCCGCCTGGCTGCGACATCCGACGAGCGTGTGCTTCTCTCCTTCGACCAGCGGGTCGAAGACTGGCGGGCGAGATGGACGGGTGTCACCAACTGGTTCGTCACGGAACCCGCACGTCGCAGCGAATCCGAGCGACTCGGCGACGGCACCATGAGTGCCATCGCAGCCGTCCTGGCCCTTCTTCGGCGAGTGACCGAGACCCGCAAAGGCGGGGTCAGCCGAGAGAGCCAGCTGCGGCACCTCGGCGGCTGGTTCGCTGCCGCACCTTCGGAAGCCGCCGCTCATGCACTCTTCGACGCCGTCTTCGATCTCGGTAAACCTCGTCATCTTTCGGTCATGCACCCGGACTCGGACGTCATACCGGATTCACGATCGTGGTGGGACGCGCCGCCCATCGAAATTTCGCGAACACTGGCCGAGACCGGACGTCCACCTTCGCCAGGTCTGCCCGCACGCGTCCAACGCAACGACGGCAGTGTGCGACGTCTGCGCGAAGAACAGCTCGACCGTCAACGTGCTCGTGCCGCCGCAGCACGGTCACTTGCCGACGGTGACGCGTACGGACGGGTGCTGGGAAACGCCGAGACCGACGTGCTCCTGAGCCTGCTCAACATCGCACTCACGTCACGAGTTCCGGTGAGCGGCCGCGTCGACGGTGCCACAGGCTCGGAGAACGGAGTCAAGCTGACACTGAGCCCGCACCACGAGTCGACCACGGTGCACACGGAGCGAGGGCGACTGCTCCTCGACGGAATGAAGGTGACCATACGATGAGGGCGGAAGAGATTCCGTCTCTGACACTCGATTCCTACCAACGTGCGGCCCGGCTCGTTCTCACGAATCACCTGATCACCCGCTCGTACCCGGATCGTCTTGCGCTGCCACTGATTCGCAGGTGGGCAACCGATCTGCGCGACGATCTGCACGAGTTGTTCGGGTACCGACTCGACGTCACCGAGACCACGGCACGGCTGTTCACTCCAACGGACCGACTCGATCCGGAGTCACCGGCGAAGACTGCGTCCGACCGCACTTTCGACCGGAGTCGATATGCTTACCTCGCATTGTCGCTGGCCGCGCTCGGCCGGTCCGGCAGCCAGATCACGTTGTCGGAGCTGGCCGATCACGTCGCCGCGTCTGCCGCTCAGATCGACGGAGTCGAATTGTCCACCGAACGTGCCTCGGACCGTGATGCATTCGTCGATGCGGTCGGGTGGCTGGCGATGCGCGGAGCGATAGCCCTCACCGACGGTGATGCGAGCGGTTGGGCAGCCGACCCCGAGTCCGGAGAGGCGCTGTACGACATCGACCGCGGTGTGGTGGTTGCACTGTTCCGACCACCGCGTGCCCTTCAACATCTTCGTTCCGTGCAGGGTCTGCTCGCCGAGCGCAGCGGCGACACAGTCGAGGTCGGACGGCGGGTGCGGCGAATGCTCGCCTCCCGACCCGTCGTGTACGCCGCCGGTCTGGACGACGAGGAGCGGCTGCAGCTGGCAATTCCCCGCACCACGAAAGAGGTCGAACTCCTGACCGGGCTGGTCGCCGAGCGCCGCGCCGAAGGAGTCGCGATGATCGACACCTCCGCCCGCATGTCGGACCTCCGCTTTCCCGGTACCGGAACCGTGTCACAGGTAGCCCTGCTGCTCGCGGGCGAGATCGCCGACCGCGTGCTGGACCCGGACGCCCCGGTCCCGGAGCACCTGCCACTACCCGAGCAGTTCGGATCGACGCTCGTCGAGGAACTCGACCGTGCGATTCCCGAGAGCGGAATCGCCGACGAACTCGTCGACGACACGGATTCGGCAGGTTCGGACACGAACCCCAGAGACCCGGACGAGAGCCCGCACGAGTTCCCGCTGATCGAAGATGCGTGGGTGGACACCACCCTGCAGAGCCTCGTCGAGCGGTACGGCAGGACGTTCGCCGCAGCATGGCAGGCCGACCCGGTCGGGCTGGGGCGGGCGGCGCTCGCTCTCCTCGAACGCCTCGATCTGGTGGTACCGGTGACCGGCGGCTACCTGATTCTGCCTGCGCTCGCCCGTTACCGAGGCGTGGTCGCCACCATCCGCGAGCGCACACCCGAGATCGACTTGTTCCCGAGCACCAGTGAGGACACCACGGCATGAGCAGCACCCGTTTTCGGCCGACCCGTGCCGGCATCATCAATCTGTGGGACTACCGCGATCAGGAATTCTCGTTCGCCGACGGACGTCTGGTGCTGCGCGGGCCCAACGGATCAGGCAAGACGAAGGCACTCGAAGTCCTCTTTCCGTTCGTCTTCGACGGCCGGATCGAACCGCGTCGACTCAACCCGTTCGCAGGCGAAGAACGCACGATGAAGTCCAACCTCCTCTACCGGGGGCAGGAGAGCGCGTACTCCTATGTGTGGATGGAGTTCTGCCGCGGGTTGAAGGAAGATCCGGAAGCAGTCACCGTGGGGATCGGGATGCGTGCGAGCCGCACCAACGACAAGGTGACGCGTTGGTACTTCGTCGCCGACGGCCGGGTGGGCGTCGACTTCTCGCTTCTCGGTGACGACGACCGCCCCTTCACCAAGAAGCAACTGGCCGAGCAGATCGGAACGGATTCGATCGAGGATCGCCCCGTCGATTATCGCGCCGCGATCGACGCCCGTCTCTTCGGTCTCGGCGCAGAACGTTACGACCAGCTCATCAACCTCATCCTGACCCTGCGTCGACCGCAGCTCGCGAAGAACCTCGATCCCAAAGGTCTCTCGCAAGCTCTCACCGACGGCCTACGTCCCCTCGACGAACAGCTCGTCCTGGAGGCGGCTCGATCGTTCAGCGACATGGAAGAGGTCGGGCGGGCTCTCGAGAGTCTGACGGCGGCGGACGAAGCGGTGCACGGCTTCGTGGGTGTCTACTCCCGCTACCTCGAGCTGCAAGCCAAGTCCGATGTCGACCAGCTGTCCGCGCGCCTCGATTCCGTGACGCGCTGTTGCGAGGTTCTGAAAGCAGCTGTCGCCGAACGTGAGCGCGCACAGTCGGCGCGTGTCGCCGCCGAAGAAGGCTTCGCCCTGGCAGAACGTGAACTCGACCAGGCCAATGCCAATCTCGATGCACTGACCCGGTCCACGGCCTACGAAGGACGCACCCAACTCGACGACCTGACCCAGGCGGTCGCAACCCTCGAGCGTTCGACGGCGGGGCAAGTCGACAAGGCATCCAAGGCTGCAACGACTCTCGAACAACGCACCGAGGAGTCGGCTCGTGCCCAGGAGGTGGTTACCCGTACCGCCGAAGCCCTCGCACTGGCGGAAGACGAGCTGCAGGCAGCCGCGGAGGACGCCGGAATCACGTGGACTGCGTTGCCAGACACCAGTCGTTCCGACCAACTGACGAACGCACTTCGCGGACATGCCGAGGAGCGACACGGCGACATCAGAGCAGTCCGCACCGCTTCCGCGGCCGCCGAAAAGGCCACTGCCGCACGCGAACGGGCCGCAGAGAGCGCCCGCAGGAGCCGCGATCTACACGAGTCGGCTCGGACCGCGACGGTCGAGGCCGAGGCAGCCGTCGAAGTCGCCCGCGGCAAGTGCGGGGTGGATCTGCGCGCATGGTGGACGAAGAACTCGGAGCTGCTTTCCGGCCTCGGTGTCGCGGACACGCTCTTCGACGAACTCGACACCGCACTGTCCAAGTTCGGTGAGGACGATGCCGACTCGTTGACCGATGTGTTCAGTCGATCGATCGCCGATGCAGTGGAAACGGTTCGGGCACGCCGCCAGGATGCGGCCGCGGAGATCGCCTCGACGGAATCGGCTCTCACGGAACTGAAAGCAACCAGAAAGTCCGTTGCTGCCGAACACGAAGATGCGCCGCCGCAACCGTTGTCCCGAACAGGATCACGCGACGGGCTGAGCGGTGCACCATTGTGGCGTCTCGTGCGATTCGCCGACGGGCTCGACCCGCGGACGGCGGCGTCGGTCGAGGCTGCCCTGCAGGCATCGAATCTGCTCGATGCCTGGATCACCGACGACGTCGCGGCGGTTGCCGCTGCCGATTCCGAGCAGTACCTGACTTCGTTGCCGACGGACGATCGTCCGGATGGTCCCACGCTGAGCGACGTACTCGATGCCGAACCCGATGCGGGAGTTTCGGAGTCGCTGATCGTGGAGGTTCTCGCCTCGATCGCCTGGGATCGATCGATCGACGACGGTCCCACCCCTTCGGTGGATGCTCAGGGCGGATTCCGCCAGGGTGTGCTGCGCGGGCGGCACGCGAAGGCCGAGGCGGAATACATAGGAGCCACGGCTCGCGAACGCCGCAGGAACGCTCGCATCGCTGAACTCGACGAATCGATCGCGACGACCGAGGCCGCGCTCACGCGGCTCCGCACCGAGGAAATCGAAGCACGTGAAGTGCTGACCAAGGTGACGAGCCTCGGCCGAGAACTACCCTCCACCAAGAACGTTCGGAAAGCACTCGTCGCGGTCACCGAATCCGCAGGCGTGCTTCGCAGCAGGTCCGAGGCGGCCGCTCTCTCCGAACAGGAGCACGACCAGGCCATAGCCGATGTGACCGCGAAGGAGAAGCAGCTTCGCGCCACAGCGGTGAAGCACCGGACACCGCACAGTGCGCGAGATATCGACTCGCTCGCAGCCGCAGTACGACACTTCGAACAGCGCGGCGACTTCGTTCTGCGATTCCGACGTGATCGTGCGCGCGACATCGAGCACGCATCGGAAGCCCACGATCGCCTCACCGAGGCTCGTTACACCGCGGAAGAGTTCGCCGAAGAAGCCGCGATCGCCCAGGAATCCCTTGCACAGCAGGCCCAACGCCTGCACACCCTGCGTGAGGCGCTCGGGGCCGGCGCAGCGCAGATCGACGCGCAACTCGACGAAGCACATGCCCGCATCGAGTCGTGCAAGAAGAAGCAGCGTGACGCCCGCAAGGCAGACAAGGACGCAGGCGAAGCCATCGGCAAGGCCGAGGGCGCACACACCGCCGCGGTTTCCGCGTTGCGCGTCGCTCTCACCGAGACGCACAACGACGCTGCGCGCCTTGCTCCGTACGCTCAGCGAGAACTTCTGGAACTCCTCGGTGTCGCGACCGAGCACGCCTGGCCGGCGAGTTCCGCTGCCTGGCTGACCGTGGACCAACTCGTGTATCGCCTGCAGGAGTCGGACGAGGACACCACCGTTCTCCCGGCGGATGTTCTGTCGCTTCATCAAGCTCTTGCCGCTGCGACCGCGGCAGTTCGCGGCGGAGAGTCCGCGCGCAAGTCGACGCGATCCGCACTTACCACCGCACTTCAGGAGTTCGAGGCACGCCTGTCGGCGACCGGACAGGACTACAGATTGCATTGGGACGCACCGGACGGCGTCACTGTCGTTCGGGTTCGGGACGACGAGGGTTGGTCTTCGGTCTGCCGGTTCGCATCTCGAATCTCTGCTGCCCGTGAGCATCAGGAACTCTTGCTCACCGACGCCGAACGCCGAATCCTCGAGGACGCACTACTGACCGGTTTGGCGCAACAGATCCACGAACGCACCGTCGACGCTCGCGAGCTGATCGCAAGGATGGGCACCGAGATGCGGGAGCGGCGGATGTCCTCCGGCAGCACCGTCGGTGTGCACTGGGTTCTCGCGGACAATCTGGACGAGAGTGTGCGTGCGGTGTCGAAGTTGCTCGAACGCGACTCGTCGGCGCTGGGCCCGGACGAGCTCGCCACCATGCGAGCCCATTTCGCCACCCAGATCAGGACTGCCCGCGCCGCGCACCCCGAGCGCTCGTATCCGGAGATCCTCTCCGCCGCACTCGATTACCGACGCTGGCGGGTGTTCTCGTTCACTCTGGTCGGTGCGGACGGCAGCGAGGACCGGCTGACGGTCGCGCGGCACAGTGCACTGTCCGGTGGTGAACAGTCGGTGTCACTGCACCTACCTCTGTTCGCCGCAGCGCACGTGATGCTCGACTCCGCGGATCCGCACGCGCCACGACTGTTGGCCCTCGACGAAGCATTCGCCGGTGTCGACGACAACGGTCGGGCCGAGTTGCTCGGCCTCAGTGTCCAGTTCGACCTGGATCTGTTCATGACCGGATACGACCTGTGGATCACCTATCCGGGCGTACCGGGCTGTGCGCACTACGATTTGGCGCACTCGTCGGCCGAGCAGAGCGTCAGCGCGGCCCTACTCGTCTGGACCGACGGGGAGTTGCTCGCAGAACACGACGGCTCCGACCTTGCGGCCGCACTCGGGTCGCCCCTGCGCCGCCGCGCTCTCACATCGACGGAGGACGCGTTCGAGTTCGTGTGAACAGGCGCAGCGCGGCGGGAGCGCCGATCAGCCCAGTAGGTCGATCCCCAACAGCGCGTCCACCGCTGCGGCGAACAATCCGGGTGCTTCGGCGTCGGAGCCACCGTCCTCGACCGCACGGCGCGCCCATCCGTCCAGCGCGTCGATGGCCTTGGGGGTATCCAAGTCATCGGCCAGATGCTGACGCAATCGCCCGACGGTGTCCTCCGCGGACTGAGCCGAAGACAACGACGCAGCCTTTCGCCACAGGTCGAGCCTCGCCT
The DNA here is from genome assembly GCF_042719695.1 of Rhodococcus sp. NPDC058521. Classification (NCBI taxonomy): domain Bacteria; kingdom Bacillati; phylum Actinomycetota; class Actinomycetes; order Mycobacteriales; family Nocardiaceae; genus Rhodococcus; species Rhodococcus sp. NPDC058521. Next base: position 55,094 of record NZ_JBHXNL010000004.1, on the reverse strand, counting down.
CCGCATCCGCGAGCACCTGGTCGGTCCAGGCCCGATCCTGTCGGTAGTGACCGAACAGCAGACCGAGACGGATCGCGGCGGGATCGACCTGTTCGCCGCGCAACTTCGACACGAACACGAGGTTCCCGCGGCTCTTCGACATCTTCTCGCCGTCGAGGCCGATCATGCCGGTGTGTACGTAATGCCGCGCGAAGCGTCGCTCCCCCGTCACCGACTCCGCATGCGCAGAAGAGAACTCGTGGTGCGGGAAGATCAGATCGCTGCCACCACCCTGCACGTCGAATCCGCTGCCGATGCGGTTGAGGGCGATCGCCGCGCACTCGATGTGCCACCCGGGCCGTCCCTCACCGAACGGTGAAGGCCACTTCGGTTCTCCGGGACGAGCAGCACGCCACACCAGGGCGTCCAACGGGTCGCGCTTGCAAGGCCGTTCCGGGTCGCCACCGCGCTCGGCGAAGAAGGTGGACATCGTCTCGAGGTCGTAGCCCGATTCGTAACCGAACTGCTCGTTGGCATCGACCCGGAAGTAGACGTCCGGGTACTCGGGATCGTCGACGACGTAGGCCGCTCCGGAGGCCACCAACTTCTCGACGAGTTCCACGACCTCCCCGACCGACTCGACTGCCCCGACATAGTCACGGGGCGGCAGGACACGCAGTGCCTCCATGTCCTCACGGAACAGTGCGGTCTCGCGCATACCGAGCACCACCCAGTCCTCACCGTCCCGCTCGGCCCGCTCGAAGAGCGGATCGTCCACATCGGTCACGTTCTGGACGTAATGGACGTCGTGGCCGGCGTCACGCCAGACGCGATTCACCAGATCGAACGTCAGGTAGGTGGCCGCATGGCCCAGATGCGTCGCGTCGTACGGCGTGATACCGCAGACGTACATGGTCGCCGTCGGGCCGGGAACCACCGGTCGAACCTGCCGATCGGCGGTGTCGTACAACCGCAGCGGCGGCCCCTGACCGGGTACCGAAGGGACAGCGATGTCGGACCAAGACTGCATGCATCCGAGAGTAATGGAGAGCGCGGTAGGTGCAGCTGCCGCCTGTCAGAATGCCGGCCAAGGAATGGGGCGACTCCCGTTCGGCCGTGGCATCGTCGGCGCTTCGACGAGCGCGCCGGCCCGTTCACGCAGTGCAGCCACCTCGGTGGGTGTGATGTGTTCGGCCAGTCGTTCCCCGAACTCCTCGCCGAGGGTGTCCACGAGTTCGGCTATGTCCGACACCAACGCACCGGGAACCTCTCGGCCTGCCCAACCCCACAGCACTGTCCGCAACTTGTTCTCCGAGTGGAGGCAGATCCCGTGGTCGACGCCGTACACCGACCCGTCGAGACCCTCGAGCGCATGGCCGCCCTTGCGGTCCGCGTTGTTGATCAGAATGTCGAGCACCGCCATACGCTGCAGTCTGGGATCGTCTGCGTGAATCAGCGCGACGTTCGAGCCTTCCATGTCGGTGGCGTGCAGGATCTCGAAGAACCCGGGCGGTACCTCGTCGGCCGGACAGATGTCGACCAGATCGAGGCCCACGATGTCGTCCGAGGGCAGGTCCGCGCCGTGCCGGTCCGGGGTGTCGATCCAACGCTGCACCATGCCGGGACCGAACGGGCCGTCACGAAGAATCGTTCGGGGTATCACTCCCCAACCGAGTTGCTCGGAGACCAGGTACGAGGCGCATTCACGCCCAGCCAGGGTCCCGTCCGGAAAGTCCCATAACGGCTGCTCACCCCGCACCGGCTTGTAGACACATCGAACGGTCTCCTCATCCGACGTCGCGTCACACACCAGAGTGGCGTTGCTCGCGTGCGTGATCTGCCCGATGAGCGTCAGCTCACCCTCTCGGAGTGCATCGACGGGCAACCGTCACTCCTCTTCGTCCACATCGGGCGTGAGCAGTCCGAAACTCTGTCCCCTGCGATATCCGTTGGTTCGAATGCACATGTGGCCTTCCGGTGCCAGCGGCTCGCCACACAGTGGGCACGGTGCTCGACCGGCCGCGATGACCCGCTCCGAACGCAACGAGAACTCCCGTGCCTGTATCGGGGTGAGAAACACCCGCACGGCGTCCGGCCCCTCCTCCGAATCGTCCAGGACCACGGACTCGTCGAACTCCGTCTCGCTGACGGCCAGCAGCTCGACGACCACGGCTTCGGCGTCCGCATCCCAACCGAGGCCCATCGTTCCCACTCGGAACTCCGCATCGATCGGAGTCACCAGGGGGCTGGAATCGCCGATCTCACCGCCTTCGGGAGGCACATCCGTGCCGAACCGGCGATGAACCTCCTCGAGCAACAGACCCATCCGGTCCGCGAGTACCTGGACCTGCTGCTTCTCCAACAGGACACTCACCACCCGGGCTTCGTGCACCGCTTGCAGGTAGAAGGAACGGTCACCAGGCTGCCCGACCGTGCCCGCAATGAATCGATCGGGGGTGCGGAATACGTGTATCGCGCGGGACATTGCACCTCCTTCGGTTGAAGCCGGACTCGGCCGAGACCGTGCCCGCTCTCCTGTTTCTCATTATCCGTCAACACTCATGGTCAATAGTCACAGTCAGACCTCTCCGCCGGGCACCGATCGGGACACCACGCGTCCGTCGTTCTTCGGTGCTTCGACGGCCAGGCCGGAAAGATCGCCACCGGTGTCGTTCATACGGAGTACGAACGGGCGGGTGTCCGTGTAGCGAACGACGCTTATGGATGCCGGTTCCGCCACGATTCGCTGGAACCCGTCGAGGTGGGAGCCGAGCGCGTCGGCAAGGATCGACTTGATGACGTCACCGTGGCTGCATGCCACCCACACCACGTCGCCGCCGTGTTCGCGCGCCAACCGGGCGTCGTGCTCGCGCACGCCCGCAACGGCCCGCGACTGAACGTGCGCCAGCCCCTCGCCACCTGGAAACACCGCCGCGGATGCGTGCTGCTGCACGACCTTCCACAGCGGCTCCTTCACCAGATCCTTCAGCTCACGGCCGGTCCACTCGCCGTAATCGACCTCGACCAACCGGTCGTCGACCTCGACGGTCAGCTCTCGGTCGAGGGCAAGCGGCTCCACCGTCTGCTCGCAACGCAGCAGTGGCGATCGAACGATTGCCGCCAACGGGATCCCCGCAAGGCGGTCGACAACCGAACGCGACTGTTGCCGGCCGCGGTCGTCGAGCGCGACGCCAGTGGTGTGGCCCGCCAGAGTGGCGGCGGTGTTGGCCGTCGACCGACCGTGACGAAGTAAGACCACTGTCATGTGCCCAGCCTAAACTCGAGGCCGCACGCCCGGTCAGGTTGCCGAGACGACACCGGTCGCAAGGAGCGCCATCACGATCAGACCGAGACCGATGCGGTACCCGACGAACCAGTACATCGAGTGGTCGACCACGAACTTCAGCAACCAGGCGATCGATGCGTAGCCGACAGCGAAGGCGATGATCGTGGCGACCAGAAGCTGAGGACCACTGGCGTTGAGTCCGGCCCCAGCGGGCTCGAACGCGTCGGGGAGACTGAAGAGGCCCGACGCAACCACTGCGGGAATCGCCAGGAGGAACGAGTACCTGGCGGCCGCCTCACGGGTGAGCCCCAGGAACAGGCCCGCACTGATCGTGCCGCCGGATCGCGAAACACCGGGAATGAGAGCGAGCGCCTGCGCCGAACCCATGATGATGCCGTCGCGCGCGTTCAGCTGCTCGAGCGGACGGACCTTGCGCCCGTAATACTCGGCCGCTGCGATCACGAGTGCGAAGACGATCAGCATGGTGGCGATCAGCCAGAGGTTGCGTGCGCCTGTGCGGATCTGATCCTTGAACAGGAAGCCGAGCACACCCACGGGAATGGTGCCGATGATCACGTACCAGCCCATGCGGTAGTCGAGATCACTTCGGTGCTCGGCGTGCAGCAGTCCCCGAAACCAAGCCACGACGATCCGGGCGATGTCGCGGGCGAAGAAGATGAGGACCGCAAGTTCGGTACCCAACTGCGTCACCGCAGTGAAGGATGCGCCCGCGTCGTCACCGAAGAAGATCCCGGAGACGATGCGGAGGTGTCCGGACGAGGACACCGGCAAGAACTCGGTCAACCCCTGAACGGCTCCCAACACGATCGCCTGAAGCCAGGTCATCGCCTCACCCATTACTCACTCACCTTCGCGGGGCCCGTTCCGACACAGGAGTCGATGTCCACCGAATCCATGTCCGTTTCGGTTGTTTCCCGCCAATCATCCGCGTCGAGTTCACAATTCACCGGCGCCACGGTACCGGGAAGTGAAGTTCAACGATCAACTCGGCGTGGCATGGGCGAGCGCCCATGTCTGCACCACTACTCTGCCGGGTTATGGAACTGAGAACGGTGGGAGCGAGTGGACTCCGGGTATCGAGGCTCGGGCTCGGTACTCTGACGTGGGGCCGCGACACCGATGGAGACGAAGCGGCAGCACAGATCTCGGCATTCGCGGACGCCGGCGGCACGCTGGTCGACAGCTCACCCGCGTACGGAGACGGTGCGGCACAGCGGATCCTCGCCGAACTGCTCGGCGACGTCGTGCCGCGCGAGCAGTTGGTCGTCAGCTCGAGTGCAGGGATCGGCGGAGGTCGCATCGACTGCTCGCGCCGCGGTCTGCTCGCGCAACTCGACACGACCCTGCGTGACCTCGGAACCGACTACCTCGATGTGTGGCAGGTCGCTACCTGGGATCCGGCGACCCCCGTCGACGAGATCGCGGCCACCCTCGACCACGCGGTTGCGAGTGGGCGCGTTCGGTACGTCGGCGCCCGTGGATACCTGGGATGGCAACTCGCGACTGCGGCGGCCGCCGCCCGAGACACCACGCTGGTCTCGACCCAGGTCGAGTACTCGTTGCTGGCGCGCGGCGTCGAAGAGGAACTCGTACCGGCTGCCGTCCACCACGGCATCGGGGTTTTCGCAGCAGTGCCCCTCGCCGGCGGCGTTCTCACCGGAAAGTATCGAAACGGCGTCCCCGTCGACTCCCGTGGAGCGGACGAGGCTCACGCCGACCGGGTGCGGGGATACCTCGGCGACGCCTCGACCCGCGTCGTCGATGCCGTGGTCACCGCCGCGGACGGACTCGGCACCTCTCCCCTGGCAGTTGCACTCGCCTGGGTACGCGACAGGCCGGGTGTGGCCAGTGCCGTCGTGGGCGCACGCGACATTGCCCAGCTGACCGGTGTCCTCGTGGCCGAGGAACTGCAGCTGCCGCCAGCTATCAGCGCTGCGCTCGACGACGTCAGCGCCTAGGCGTCCCACACCCGAGACAGGTCAGGCTAACCTGGTACGCGGCACCGTCATCGAGGTACCGCACATGTGAGGAGCAGCATGACCAGTCAGATTCGGGCGTCCGAGCGTCGGGACGGAGTGGCTGGGTTCGCCCAGCGCCTCCGAACGGACACGGACGTCGCTCACCGCGAGACCGAGCAGTCCAGGTTCGTGAGCGCCCTCCTCGACGGCAAATTGTCCTCGGACGGCTACGCCGAACTGCTCGCGCAGTCGTATCTCGTGTACGCGAAGCTCGAAGAAGCGGGCCGCATCCACGCCGACGACGCACTGGTCGCACCGTTTCTGTCCGAGGAGTTGCTTCGCGTCCCCTCACTCGAAGCAGATCTGCGGTTCCTTCGCGGCCCCGAATGGCGGGCATCCGTACGACCGTTGCCGGCCACCGAGCGGTACCTGGCACGTCTCGACGAGGTCGCGTTCGACTGGCCACCCGGATTCGTCGCACACCATTACATTCGGTATCTCGGTGATCTCTCGGGTGGACAGATCATTCGCCGAATGCTCGAGCGCGCCTATGGCTACAAGACGGACGGTCTCCGGTTCTACATCTTCGAGGGGATACCCAAACCGAAACCCTTCAAGGATTCCTATCGCGCGAAGCTCGACACTGCGCCGCTGTCCGAGCACGACCAGCAGCGTGTGATCGACGAGGTGAACGTGGCGTATCGCTTGAACGGGCAGTTGTTCGCGGATCTGGAAGCCGACATGGATAGGTACTTCGTCGAATGAGGTGGCGCATCGCAACCGCTGCAGTCGTGGCGGTGGTGGGGCTGTTCGGTGTCAGCGCATGTGCCTCGGGCGCAGATCGCAACCCGGACTCGTCGGGCCCGCACACCGCTGCACTGGCGGACCCGAACCCCCAACCCGTTGCCGATCGACCCACGCCGACGTTGCCGGCCACCGTCCGCAGCTTCGACGGCGCCGAAGTGACCGTCGACGACGCAAGTCGTATCGTCACCGCCGACCGATACGGCACGCTCACCGAGACCGTCTTCGCGCTCGGCCTCGGACACAACGTCGTCGGTCGTGACATCTCCTCCGATTTTCCTGCCGCAGAGGATGTTCCGGTGGTGACGCCGGGTGGACAGTCCCTCAACACGGAGGCGATTCTCGATCTCGCTCCCACGGTCGTCCTGACGGACACGAGCATCGGCCCCAAGGGTGTTCAGGATCAATTGCGCGAGGCCGGAATCCCGGTGGTGTTCTTCGATCCCGCGCGCACTCTCGAAGGTGTCTCCCCGCAGATCGAAGCCGTTGCGGCGGCACTCGGGGTCCCCGATGCCGGGCGAGAACTGGCCGCGCGAACGGACACGGAGATAGCCGCCGCGCACGATCGAATCCCCGAGGGCACCGATCCACCTAAGATCGCATTCCTGTACATGCGCGGAACGGCTCTCACCATGATGGGTGGGCCCGGATCCGGCGCGGATTCACTCATCGAGGCGCTCGGGGCGGTCGACGCCGGTACCGAGTCCGGTCTCACACAACAGTTCTCGCCGATCACCAGCGAGGCGATGATCGCCGCGGCCCCGGACGTCTTCCTCATGATGACCGGCGGACTCGAATCCATCGGCGGCATCGACGGGCTCGAGAAGATCCCCGGAATCGCGCAGACCCCGGCAGGTGAAAACCAGCGAGTCGTCGACATGGCGGACGGGGTCCTCCTCAGCTTCGGACCCAATACCGGCCGGGTCCTCGCCGCGCTCGCCGACGCCGTGTACCCGCCCGCGTCTACGTGAGCGTCGGCATAGATCTCGGCTCGGGCAACAGATCACGCAGCCGTGCAGCAGTCGTCATCGCCGGGCTCATGGTGGCCCTCGTGGTGTTTTCGGTTCTGTCGGCCTGCATCGGCCAGGTTCCGACCAGTCCGCTGGAAGTGATCGGAAGTGTCCTGCACCGCATCGGCTTCGATCTCGGTCCCGTCCCCGCACACCCGAGCGGTGAAGTCACCTTGTGGGAGGTTCGTTTCCCCAGGGTGGTTCTGGCCATCCTCGTGGGTGCGGCTCTCGGATGTGCGGGTGCGCTCTTGCAGGGCGTCTTCGCGAACCCGCTGGCCGAGCCCGGGGTCATCGGAGTCTCCGCGGGTGCGGCCGTCGGTGCGAGTGCGGCGTTCGTCGTGGCTGGAACCTTCGCTGCGGGGTGGTCCGTCGCGGCCGCCGCCTTCGCCGCCGGCCTTGTCACCACTGTCGGCGTCTATCTGCTGGCACGGCACGATGGCCGCACCGAGGTGGTCACCCTCGTGCTCACCGGTGTCGCCGTCAACGCGTTCGCGGGTGGACTCATCGCCTTCTTCACCTTCGTGGCCGACCCAGCCGCCCGCGATCAGATCGTGTTCTGGCAGCTGGGCAGCCTGAACGGTGCGGCCTGGAGTTCGGTGGCGGTGGTCGCACCGATGGCACTCGCCGGCATCGCCGTCACGACACTGATCGCGCCGAAGCTGGACTTGCTGGCGCTCGGTGAGAATGCCGCACGTCATCTGGGCCTCGACGTGGAGCGCCTCCGACTGGTCGCCGTTCTCCTCGTGGCGATTCTGGTGTCCTCGAGTGTGGCGTTCACAGGAATCATCTTGTTCGTCGGTCTCGTCGTGCCGCATCTGATGCGCATCGCGGTCGGACCGGCCCACCGCATCTTGATACCGGCCAGCGCGCTGTGCGGTGCGCTGGTTCTGCTGCTGGCGGATCTCGGTGCCCGCACCCTCGTCCAGAACGCCGACCTGCCGCTGGGCATGCTGACCGCACTGGTCGGTGGCCCGTTCTTCTTCTGGTTGCTCCGTCGTACCCGAGCGAGCCAGGGAGGTTGGGCGTGAAGGGAGGCTGGCGACGGATGTTCTCCACACGCCGCGCAGGAGGACAGCCAGGGGCGACGGATATCGGTGCGGTCACCCTGCGCGCCGTGGGAGTCGGTGTCGAACTCGGTTCTCGCAAGATTCTCGAGGACGTGTCGGTGAGCGTCCGGGCGGGTGAAGTTCTCGTTCTGGTCGGGCCGAACGGTGCCGGCAAATCCACCCTTCTTGCTGCGCTGTCCGGTGACCGGGCCGTGGACGCAGGATGGGTCGAGCTCAGTGATCGTCCGCTGTCGGGATGGTCGCACCTCGAGATGGCGCAACGCAGGTCCGTCCTGCCACAACAGCACACGGTGGGCTTCTCCTTCACGGCGCGGCAGGTAGTCACGATGGGACGCTCGCCATGGGCGCGCACCGATCGGGCCGACGAGGACTCCGCCGTGATCGAACAAGCCATGCGGACCTGTGACGTCGAAAGATTCGCCGACCGACCGTTCACGGCACTGTCCGGCGGCGAACGCGCCCGTGTCGCACTCGCCCGCGTCCTCGCTCAACAGACCGAAACGATTCTCCTCGACGAACCCACCGCAGCGCTCGACCTCGCTCATCAGGAGACGGTGATGACCGTCGCACGTGAGAGCGCCGCCCACGGCAATGCCGTCGTCGTGGTGCTCCACGACCTCGCGCTCGCCGCCGCCTACGCGGACCGCATCGTGGTACTCGAGAAGGGGCACGTCGTTGCCGACGGGCCACCCGACGAGGTCCTGTCGGAGACGCTGCTCACCGCGGTCTACGGCCATCCGGTGGAGGTCATGCCGCATCCTCGAACCGGTGCGACCCTTGTCGTTCCCAAACGCGACCGATCCTCGTCCGGCAGCGACTAGAGGCCGAACCTGTCGAGAACCGCACGCACCGTGGACCCTTCCTCGCGGTCCTGGCCGCCGGGGCCGATCACCGGATCCGCAACGGCGTCCCGGACGACTGCGACAACACTGCGTTCGTCACCCAGGTCGATCTCGGTGACCGAGCGCCGCACCTCCGCGATCACATCCTCGCGACCGGGCACGAACTGCCCGGCTCGGTGCCGATAGACCTCGGCGACCAGGGTTCGACCGCGAACTCGAAACGCGTACGGCCGACCGTCGTCGGTGGTGCCGAAACCGTGTGCGTGCGCGCCGGTGGAGATGTATTCGACTGTGAACTGGGAACCGAATCGTTCCACGGACCTCTCCTCGTTTACGGCGGTGCTCGACCGCGTGAACCGCCAACACGGTAGCCGAAATCGCCGCTATCGCGAGTCGCCTGCGTCGGCGTTGCGCCCATCAGGGATGCTGATGAGGTCGAAACGTCTGCCTGAATCCGAGGGAGCACTACATGGAACGTCCGGGAAAGCGTGTGGTTGCCGCACTCGTCGGATCGGCATTGCTGCTGGCGGCGGGTTGTTCCTCGGGCGACGACCCGGACAAGATTCAGACGATCGACAAGGCAACGGCCGCCGAGTCTCCGCCTCTGACGACCACCCCGGCAGGCGACGTCGCCGCCCTGCCCTTCGCTGTGACATCGACCACGATCGACCCGATCACCCAGACGTTGATCGTGACGGGAGACGACGGGAATCGGATCGAGCTGCTCGGGACCGATCCCGCTGCCCCACCACGAGAGGTGAGCACGGAACACCCGGTTCGACAGGTCACACCCGTCGGCGACGGAACAGCACTCCTTGCCATGAACGGACAGGTGGGACGTCTGGATCTTCGCACCGCCGAGGTCACCTCCACCCCGGTCGACGGTGACGTTCTCACAGTGTCACAGCTCGAAGACGGGCGGATCCTCGCAGGTACCGACAACGGGACCATCGATGTCGTCGACCCGGAGACGTCGGATACGCGCACCGTCACCGGCCTCGCGTCGGTCGACGCGCTGGCGGTGGTCGGCGACACCGTCACCGCCCTCGACCGGAAGCAGACCTCGGTGACCGATATCGACATCGACGGGGAATCACTCGGGGCGGCTTTGCGCGCGGGCGAAGGCGCACACTCGCTCGCGACGGACTCCTTCGGACGCATTCTCGTGACGGACACTCCCGGAGACGAATTGCTGGTCTACACCACCGATTCCCTGACTTTGCGTCAGCGATTCCCGGTCGGCCCTGCGCCGGTCGGCGTGGCCTTCGACGAGACCACCGGCACCGTATGGGTGACGCTGTCCGGCACCAACGAAGTGGTCGGCTTCGAGCTGTCGTCCGGTGTGGGAGTCGAGACGGCGAGGTTCCCGACCGTCCGCCAGCCGAACTCGATCGCAGTCGATTCCGGAACGGGCGTTGTCTTCGTCGGTTCCGCGGCAGGCGAGGGCCTGCAACGTATCCCCACCAGGACTGCGCCGTGACGACGCCACAGCCGTTGCCGCCGTCGACTTCGCGGTTGCCCAAAGGCTGGGCAGTGGTCGCGCAGGATTCCGAGGATGCGGAGTTCGTGCACCTTCGCCTTCCGCCGGAGGTGACACGCATCAGCGCAGCCCTGAGACTGTCGATCCACGCAGAATTCGGTGGTTGGAAACTCTCACGCGTCCGCCTGTACTCGGACGGAACCAGACGCGTTTTGCTCGAACGGCGTAAGACCACGCATCATGTTCCGGACCCGGGAATCTAGGGAGAACTACGTGTATCACCTGCTCTTGCGCTTGTTGTTCCTCGTTCCGCCGGAACGAATTCATCATCTGACGTTCGTCGTCATGCGATTCGCGGCCCGTGTGGCACCCGTGCGGTGGCTGATGTCCCGGGTACTCGTAGTCGACGACCCCGTACTTCGGTCCACGGTGTTCGGTGTCGACTTTCCGGCACCGCTCGGCCTGGCAGCCGGATTCGACAAGGACGCCACCGGAGTCGACGTCTGGGCGCCGCTGGGATTCGGGTTCGCCGAGATCGGCACGGTGACGGCGCAGGCCCAGCCCGGCAACCCCGCTCCCCGGCTGTTCCGCCTGCCTGCGGATCGCGCCCTCGTCAATCGGATGGGGTTCAACAACCACGGGGCCGGCCACGCCGCCAACTACCTGCGCCAACGGCGTGGCGGCGTCCCGATCGGCGCGAACATCGGCAAGACCAAGGTGGTTCCGGTCGAGGACGCAGGCGAGGACTACCGCCAGAGCGCCCGACTTCTCGGCCCACTCGCCGATTTCGTGGTCGTCAACGTGAGTTCACCCAACACGCCTGGCCTGCGAGATCTACAGGCCGTCTCATCGTTGCGACCACTGCTGCAGACCGTTCTGGACACGGTCAGCGTGCCCGTGCTGGTGAAGATCGCACCGGACCTCTCGGACGAGGACATCGAAGCCGTCGCGGACCTCGCCCTCGAACTCGGGCTCGCAGGAATCGTGGCGACCAACACGACCATCCGACGAGACGGACTTCTCACCCAACAACCGGACGTTGCCGCCATCGGTCCCGGCGGAGTGTCGGGCGCACCCGTCGCCGATCGCTCGATCGAAGTGCTGCGCCTGCTGCGGGCACGCGTCGGCGACCGAATCGCGTTGATCTCGGTCGGCGGAATCGAGACGGTGGATCAGGCGTGGGAGCGAATCCTCGCCGGCGCCGCCCTCGTACAGGGCTATACCGGCTTCATCTACGGCGGACCGTTCTGGATGCGTCGCATACACAAGGGGCTGGCGCGCAAGCTTCGTGAACGCGGCTACTCGTCGATCTCCGAGGCGGTGGGTGCCGGCGTCCAAGCCTGAAGGACCACACACGAGAACGGGGGTGGGCCGCGGTGTGCGGCCCACCCCCGTTTCACCGGAAGGTGCTCACTGTTCGTAGGTGCCGGTGAGGGTGGCGCGGGCGATCGCATGCGAGAAGAGATTGAACCCGAGGAATGCCGGGGTGGAGTCCGTGGTGACTCCTTCCAGCGTGTCCACGTCCACCGCGTGCACCGCCACGATGTACCGGTGCGGTCCGTGGCCCGCCGGCGGAGCAGCACCCAGGAATCGGTGAAGACCCCCGTCGTTCTTCAGCGTGATGGCCGGATGCGGGATTCCGGTGCCGCCGTCGTCACCGGCTCCGACGACGAGTGACGTCGTCGCAGCGGGAATGTTCGCCACGGCCCAGTGCCAGAATCCCGACGCCGTGGGCGCATCCGGGTCGAACATCGTCACGACGAAACTCTTCGTTTCGGGCGGGAATCCCGACCAGGACAGCTGCGGCGAGTTGTCGTGTCCGCCTGCACCGAAAATTCCGCTGACCTGCTCGACCTTCAGGGGCTTGCCCTCAGTGATGTCTTCCGACGTCAGATCGAACGTGGGCAACTTCGGAAGGTCCGCGTACGGATCGTGGGGCATACCGTTCCTCTCTCTCGGGGTCACATCTGTCGAATCAACTGTGCTTCAGGAGGTGTTCGAGCACCCGTGTGCCGAACTTTAGTGCGTCCACCGGAACGCGCTCGTCGACTCCATGGAACAGGGCACTGAAATCGAGGTCGGCCGGGAGTTGAAGGGGTGCGAACCCGAAGCACCGAATACCCAGCTTCGCAAAGGCTTTCGCGTCCGTGCCACCCGACAGCATGTAGGGGACGGTCCTCGCCTCGCTGTCGTTGGCGAGGATCGCGTCGTTCATGGCGTCGACGAGATGACCGTCGAACGTCGTTTCGTAGGAATCGAGCTTGGTGACCCATTCGCGAGTCACGTCCGGCCCGATGAGCTCGTCCACCGTCTTCTCGAACTCCGCTTGCCGTCCCGGCAGAATCCGGCAGTCGACGACCGCGTGCGCGGTCTGCGGAATCACGTTCGCCTTGTAACCGGCCTCGAGCATCGTCGGATTCACGGTGTCACGAAGTGTCGCGCCGATGATGTTGGCAATGCTGCCCAGCTTGGCGAGCGTTCCGTCCAGGTCCGGCGACGCCGGATCGAAGTCCAGACCGGTCTCGTTTCCGACCGCTTCGAGGAACTCCGCGACGGAGTCGGGCACGACGAGAGGGAAGCGGTGAGCGCCCAATCGTGCGACGGCCTGCGCCAGGATCGTCACTGCGTTGTCCTCGTGCAGAAACGAACCGTGTCCGGCTCTGCCCTTGGCGGTCAGACGCATCCAACCCAGGCCCTTCTCGGCCGTTTCGACGAGATACAGACGGCGCTCGCTGCCGTCGGGCTTGGGCACGGTGAGCGAGAAGCCACCCACCTCCCCCACTGCCTCGGTGACGCCCTCGAACAGATCGGGACGGTTCTCGACCAACCACTGACACCCGAACTTGCCGCCCGCCTCCTCGTCTGCGACGAACGCGAAGACGAGGTCACGCGGCGGTACGGTCCCTTCGGCCTTGAACTGACGGGCGACCGCCAGAATCATGCCGACCATGTCCTTCATGTCGATCGCGCCGCGGCCCCAGACGTAGCCGTCCTCCACGGCACCGGCGAACGGGTGGACCCGCCAGTCGGCCGGCTCGGCCGGAACGACGTCGAGGTGGCCGTGCAGCATGAGGGCTCCGCGACTGCTGTCCGCACCCTTCAACCGAGCGAAGACATTTCCGCGGCCCGGTGCGCCAGATTCGACGTACTCGGTTTCGTAGCCGACTTCCTGAAGTTGTGCGGCGACCCACTCCGCGCAATCACGTTCGCCCTTCGTGGTCGACGGATCGCCCGTATTCGAGGTGTCGAATCGGATCAACGAGCTGACGAGATCGACGATCTCGGCTTCGGCGCGGCAAGGACTTCGGTTGTTTTCCGTGGAAGACACCCCACTTTCCTACCACCGGCCAGTGGGAAACGCTCAGGTGAACCGCCACCTTTCGAATGCACCCCACGGTGCGATTTGGGCAGGGGCGGTTCATCGGTTAGTCTTTCTCGGCACCACGGAAACGGGCACGAAGTGTTCGGACGATGTGGTGTTCCGTGTCCTGGTCTTCCGTGCCCCGGTGCGGAGCAGGTCCGAGTGGCGGAATGGCAGACGCGCTAGCTTGAGGTGCTAGTGTCCTATTAACGGACGTGGGGGTTCAAGTCCCCCCTCGGACACGCTGAATTTCAGACAGCACTGATTTCAGGAAATTCTGAGTTGAGACAGACGAGAAGCCCCGGTTCCTTGGAACCGGGGCTTTCTTCGTGAGAGGGCGACACCCGCGTGGAAGAGCAACGACGCGTAGAACTGGACGAGCCGCGCACGGCCGCCGCCATCGACCCGGCCGATCTCGAGATCTGCCTGCGGGTGCTGGATCAGGCAGGGGCGCTCGACAAGGACGATCCGGACTCGATCACAGTGCAGCGGGCCGTCGGCCATCTCTTCAAGAAACTGAAGAAGCGCCGCCGTATCTCGGCTCGCAACGCGATCTCGGAAGCCGATCGACAGGTCGTTTCGGCAACCGCAACCGGCTCCCCCGATCGGATCGACGACGAAACTGCGGGCATTCTCCTCGAGTCGAAGATCGACGGTTCGGTCGCCGGAACGCTCATTCGCCCCCGCCCGTGCTACATCTGCAAACAGCGATACACCCGGGTCGATGCGTTCTATCACCAGTTGTGCCCGAAATGCGCGGCCCGCAGCCATGCGAAGCGTGATGCCCGCACAGACCTTACGGGCCGCCGCGCTCTCCTCACTGGTGGCCGCGCGAAGATCGGTATGTACATCGCCCTCCGCCTGCTCCGGGACGGTGCCCACACCACCATCACCACACGTTTTCCGAACGATGCCATTCGTCGCTTCACCGCGATGGAAGACAGTGCGCAGTGGTTGCACCGACTTCGGGTGGTCGGTATCGATCTCCGCGACCCGGCACAGGTCGTTGCGCTGGCGGAGTCGGTGGCAGAACAGGGGCCACTCGACATCCTGATCAACAATGCCGCACAGACCGTGCGGCGCTCCCCAGGTGCCTACAGCGCCCTCGCGGAGGCCGAGCGCGGTGCACTCCCTTCGGGTCAGCTTCCCGAGCTACTGACGTTCGGCAAGACCAATGACGCTCATCCGGCGGCGCTCGCCGGCTCGCTATCGGATGCCTCCGCCCTCGCATACGCTGCGATGACCCCCGAATCGATCAGCTCCCTCGCGATGGTCGCGAAATCGGCGTCCCCGGACCGGATCGAGCAGGGTCTGGCCATCGACGCCGGCGGGCTACTGCCGGATCTCGCCCACAGCAACAGTTGGGTCCAGACCGTCGAGGAAGTCGATCCGATCGAGCTCCTCGAAGTCCAACTCTGCAATTCCGTTGCGCCGTTCATCCTCGTCTCGAAGCTTCGGCCCGCCATGGCCGCGGCATCCGCCCGGCGCAAGTACGTCGTCAACGTCTCTGCGATGGAGGGTCAGTTCGGACGCGCCTACAAGGGGCCTGGACACCCGCACACCAACATGGCCAAGGCCGCACTGAACATGCTGACCCGCACCAGTGCCAAGGAAATGCTGGAAGACGGCATCCTGATGACAGCTGTCGACACTGGATGGATCACCGACGAACGTCCGCACCACACCAAGATGCGTCTCGCCGACGAAGGTTTCCATGCCCCGCTCGACCTGGTCGACGGCGCAGCCCGCGTGTACGACCCGATCGTGCAGGGCGAACTCGGGGTGGACCTGCACGGATGCTTCCTCAAGGATTACCAGCCGTCACCCTGGTGAACACCAGACGCAGACGATCCCGCATCCGCGCCTCTCGACGTAGTCTGAAACGAGACGGCATCTGGCCGTCACGGTCGAAGGTGGGGCGCGGATGCTCTATTCGGTGATTGCGGACGTCACGTTCGCGGCTCATCTCGCGTTCATCTCGTACGTCGTGGTCGGCGGGTTCGTCGCCTGGCGATTCCCTCGGACCCTCGCCGTTCACGTCGCTGCCGTCGCATGGGGATTCGGTGGCATCGTCTTCGGTTACGACTGCCCGCTCACCGCACTGGAAAGCTGGTCGCGGGTTCACGCAGGCGAAGCACCGCTACCGTCCACGGGCTTCATCGATCACTACCTCACCGGGGTCATCTACCCCGAATCCGCCATCGGTGTGGTTCAGGTGCTGACGGCGACGCTGGTCCTCACATCCTGGATCGGTCTCACCGTCCTTCACACCCGCGGGCACGGGCATTCGATACATCGCACCTCGAACGCCCGGGTTCGCCACATATAGGGTTGTTGCATGAGCGCAACCGAATCGAACGGAACCGCACGCGAACTCGACATCGTCGTTTACGGCGCAACAGGATTCGTCGGTAAGCTGCTGGCCGAGTATCTGGCCGAGAACGCTCCCACCAACGCACGTATCGCGTTGGGCGGCCGATCCCGCGAGAAGCTCGAAGCGGTACGCACGGGACTTGGAGCGGGTGCGGCTTCGTGGCCGATCGTCGTCGCCGACGCCGACGACGCAGCAGCACTCGACGCGCTCGCCGCTCGTACCCGGGTGGTCGCGACAACCGTCGGCCCTTACGCAAAGTACGGCCGTGAGCTCGTGCGCGCCTGCGCGGAAGCCGGGACCGATTACGTCGACCTCAGCGGTGAGGTGCTGTTCGCCCGCGACACGATCGACCGACATCACGACACCGCGAAGTCCACGGGTGCCCGCATCGTGCACTCGTGCGGGTTCGACTCGATTCCCTCCGACCTCGGGGTCCACGTCCTTCACGAGGCGGTCGCGGCCGATGACGCCGGCGAACTGACGGACACCACCCTCGTGGTGACGTCGCTGAGCGGCGGTGTCAGTGGCGGCACCATCGATTCGTTGCGCAACCAGGTCGACCAGTCCAAGAAGGCGCCCGAACTCCGGAAGATCGCCGCCACGCCGTACTCGCTCAGCCCCGACCGGTCTCACGAGCCGGACCTCGGCCGACAGTCCGACATGAGCATCGTGAAGGGCGAAGACATAGCCCCCGGCGTGTACGGCTGGAAGATTCCTTTCGTGATGGGACCGGCGAACACACGCGTCGTTCGGAGAACGAATGCCCTGCGGGATTGGGCCTACGGCCGCAAGTTCAAGTACCGCGAGGTCATGAGTGTCGGCTCGTCCGTCTTCTCCCCCGCGATAGCGGTCGTGGCCACGGCCGGTATCGGCCTCGGTGTCGCCGGATTCGCCTTCCCTTCGACACGTGCCCTTCTGGACCGGCTACTGCCCAAGCCCGGCGAAGGACCGGACGAGGCCACTCGCGACAAGGGGCATTTCACGATCGACGTGTTCACCACCACGACCACGGGCGCCCGCTACGCCGCACGGGTCAAGGCGAAGGGCGACCCGGGCTACAAGGCAACGGCCGTCATGCTCGGGGAATCCGCGCTGGGTCTCGCGTTCGACAGGGATGCGCTGCCGGACGTCGCCGGCGTCCTCACGCCGGCGACGGGTATCGGCGATGTATTGGTGAACCGCCTCCGCGCGGCAGGGGTCGAATTGTCGACCCGAAAGCTCTGAGAGACACACCGATTTCCGTCCCGGATGTGACTGCAGTCCGTCGGACGTCTAGCCTCGTAGTGCGCGCGTGAACTCTCGTGCGCAATCGTCGTCTACCGCACTGGAGTCACTGTGAACCGCACGAGCCAGGAAGGCCCCGCAGCCTCCCTCGCTCTTCGGCCCTTCTGGCCGTCACGTCGCGGACACTGCTTCGACCAGGGATGTTGCTGAACCGGCTCAGCGCCGGTTTCACATGCCCTTTATCGCTCTTCGGTCGGAGTTTCCTTGCTCAAGCTCTTGGTGTTCACGCTCGTCGGTGTCGGCGCTCAACTCGTCGACGGCGCTCTCGGTATGGCGTTCGGTGTCACTGCGACCACGCTGCTGGTCTTCAGCGGTGTCGGTCCTGCACATGCGAGTGCCGCAGTTCACTTCGCCGAAGTCGGCACCACGTTGGCGTCGGGTGTGTCGCACTGGCGATTCCGCAACATCGACTGGAAGCTCGTCCTCAAGCTCGGCGTTCCGGGGGCGGTCGGCGCTTTCGCAGGCGCGACCATCCTTTCGAGTCTGTCCACCGAGTCCGCGGTTCCGGTCACCTCCACCATCCTGCTGGCCATCGGCATCTACGTTCTGCTCCGTTTCTCCATCAGGCCGCCGGAGGTCACTTCGGCACGAACTTCCCCGCACACGGCGAAGTTCCTTTCACCGCTCGGACTGTTCGGCGGCTTCATCGACGCGAGCGGCGGTGGCGGATGGGGCCCGATCACCACGAGCACCCTGCTGTCCCGCGGCAAGACCGCTCCGCGAACCGTCATCGGATCGGTCAGCGCATCCGAGTTCCTCGTCTCGGCGGCCGCCAGCGTCGGCTTCCTACTCGGACTCGGTAGCGACTTCTTCGACAACCTGCTGATCATCGCCGGACTCGCGCTCGGTGGAGTGATCGCAGCTCCCATCGCGGCTTGGCTCGTCAGCCGCATTTCCGCAACACTCCTCGGCACCGCGGTCGGGGGCATCATCGTCATCACCAATGCGCAGAAGCTGCTGTCGAACGCAGATATCGGCGGCGCCCCCGCTGCCGCTGTCTACGTCGTTCTGACCGCCGCATGGTTTGCATTGCTGTCCGTCGCGTGGCGGCGGTCTCGTCTCACGGCCGCAGAGGCAGCCGGCGAGTTCACCGATGCACCGCCGATCGAGGCTGCGCCCGCCGACGTGGATCCGAGTGCACCCCTCGCCGGGACCGAAGGCGATCGATCGTCGCGGTGATTTCGGACACCCAGGTCACCGACACTCACGCGTTAACTCCCAGGTAACATCGACTGCGATGCACGGCATCGATCAGGTGCTCCGATAGCGGAAAAGTGAGGCTATTCATGACTGAGCGTGTTCAGGTCGGCGGTCTTCAGGTCGCCAAGGTTCTCTACGATTTCGTCGGGAACGAAGCCCTTCCCGGCACGGGCGTCGACGCCGACGCCTTCTGGGCGGGCGCCGACAAGCTCTTCACCGATCTTGCGCCCAAGAACCGCGACCTGCTCGCCAAGCGCGACGACTTCCAGACCCAGATCGATACCTGGCACCGTGACCGTGCCGGTAAGCCGATCGACATGGCGGAGTACAAGGCGTTCCTCGAGCAGATCGGCTACCTCGTCGCCGAACCCGCGGAATTCTCGGTCTCCACGGCCAACGTCGACACCGAGATCACCACGACTGCCGGTCCACAGCTGGTAGTCCCGGTTCTCAATGCGCGATTTGCACTCAACGCCTCCAACGCGCGCTGGGGCTCGCTCTACGACGCCCTGTACGGCACCGACGCCATCTCCGAAGAAGGCGGCGCCGAGAAGGGCTCGGGCTACAACAAGGTCCGTGGCGACAAGGTCATCGCCTGGGCGCGCAACTTCCTCGACACGGCGGCACCGCTCGAGTCGGGCTCGCACGCCGACTCGCAGAAGTACTCCGTCGAGAACGGTGTCCTGAAGGTCACTCTCGCCGACGGCTCCGTTTCCGGACTGGCACAGCCCGAGAAGTTCGTCGGCTACCTCGGCGAACCGGAGGCGCCCACGAGCGTGCTGCTCCTCAACAACGGCCTGCATGCCGAGATCGAGATCGACGCTTCCTCGCCGATCGGCAGCACGGATGCGGCCGGCGTCAAGGATGTCGTGCTCGAGTCCGCGATCACCACGATCATGGACTTCGAGGACTCGGTTGCAGCCGTCGATGCCGACGACAAGGTTGTCGGCTATCGGAACTGGCTCGGGCTGAACCGCGGCGATCTGTCCGAGAACATCGCCAAGGGCGGAAAGACCTTCACCCGGTCGCTGAACGCCAACCGTAAGTACACCAAGCCCGAGGGTGGCGAACTCGACCTGCACGGCCGTTCGCTGCTGTTCGTGCGCAATGTCGGCCACCTCATGACCAACCCGGCAGTCCTCGATGCCGAGGGCAACGAGCTTCCCGAGGGCATTCTCGACGCCCTCGTCACGAGCCTCGGCGCGATGCACGGCCTGAAGATCTCCGAGGAGAACGGGCCGCTCGACAACAGCCGCACCGGGTCCATCTACATCGTGAAGCCCAAGCAGCACGGCCCCGAAGAGGTCGCGTTCACCACCGAGCTGTTCGGTCGTGTCGAGGAAATCCTCGGTCTGCCCACGAACACCCTCAAGGTCGGCATCATGGACGAGGAGCGTCGAACCACGGTCAACCTCGCTGCCTGCATCAAGGAGGCGAGCGAGCGTGTCGTCTTCATCAACACCGGCTTCCTCGACCGGACCGGCGACGAAATCCACACCTCGATGGAGGCGGGCGCCGTCGTCCGCAAGGCCGCGATGAAGCAGCAGAAGTGGATCGCTGCCTACGAGGACTGGAACGTCGACACGGGCCTGGCCACCGGACTGAAGGGCAAGGCGCAGATCGGCAAGGGAATGTGGGCGATGACCGAGCTCATGGCCGACATGCTCGAGCAGAAGATCGGCCACCCGAAGGCCGGCGCGAACACCGCATGGGTTCCGTCGCCCACCGGCGCCACCCTGCACGCCACCCACTACCACCAGGTGGATGTCGCGCAGGTGCAGGCCGAGCTCGAGGGCAAGAAGCGTGCACAGCTCGAGGACATCCTCACCATCCCCCTCGCACCGGACACCAACTGGTCCGATGCGGAGAAGAAGGAGGAGCTGGACAACAACTGCCAGTCGATCCTCGGCTACGTCGTCCGTTGGATCGACGCCGGCGTGGGTTGCTCGAAGGTTCCGGACATCCACGATGTCGCGCTGATGGAGGACCGCGCCACCCTGCGTATCTCCAGCCAGCTTCTCGCCAACTGGATCCGGCACGACATCGTGTCGGAGGCAGACGTGGTCGCAGCCCTCGAGCGGATGGCACCGGTCGTCGATCGCCAGAACGCGGACGATGCCGATTACCGTCCGATGGCTCCGGATTTCGATTCCAACATCGCCTTCCAGGCCGCGAAGGAACTGATCCTCGAGGGAACGAAGCAGCCGAGCGGCTACACCGAGCCGATCCTGCACCGTCGCCGTCGTGAGTACAAGGCCGCGAACGCCTGACACACTCGCGCAGCTGCACCCTTCTCGACCCCGTCGCCGCAGGTGGCGGGGTCGAGATGTCGGTACGGGTGCGAACCTTCATTAGACTCGGCCGGGCTGGTAACGAACAGCCGACACAGAGGAAGAGAACCAGGTGGGTCAACATCGCGGCGACGGTGGCATCAGAGGCATAAGCAAGGGGCCCGTCATCGTCGTGGGTCTCGTCGTCCTACTCGTACTCGCGGTGATCGGTTGGTTCCAGCTTCGCGAACGTATCGACTCGCAGGGCGAACAGGCTGCGGGTGCCTGCGTCGAAGGTGACGCTGTTCTGCACGTGACCGCAAACCCCGACATCGCTCCGACCGTGGACGAACTCGCTGCGGCGTACACCGACACCGAACCGGTCGTCCGTGACCACTGCGTGCGAGTCGAAGTCACCTCGAAAGCCACCGGGGCCGTCGGCGCTGCTCTGAGCGGCGACCCGGCAGCGACGTGGGACGAGAACGGCCTGGGTCCTCGCCCCGACCTGTGGATTCCCGACTCGTCGGCGGCACTCGAACAGCTGGACCGACCTGACGTCGTGTCCGGCGAGCCGCGATCCGTCGCTTCGACGCCGGTGGTTCTTGCAGTACCTCGTGATGTGTCGGCGGCTCTGTCCACAGTCCCGACCGGATGGCAGGACCTGCCTGCTCTCCAGAGCACACCCACGTCACTTCAGGACCGTGGTCTGCCCGGATGGGGCAACCTACGACTGGCACTACCCCTCGGTTCGGATTCTTCTTCCACGGGAATGGCAGTGCACGCCGTCGCCGCTGCGGTGGCCGGCCGCGAGTCCCTCACTGCCGAGCAGCTGTCGGCAGGACCGGTTCGCGCCGCCGTGACCCAACTGTCGCGAGACGCACCCCCGAGACCCTCCTCCGATTCGACCACATCGAACGTGGTGGCCGAGATGATCGCGGGGGCAGACGAGGCCGACGCGAAGATCCACGCTGTCCCCAGCACGGAACAGCAGGTCTTCGCCACACTTCGTGAGCATCCACGCGCGAGAATCACCACCTTCGCTCCCCACGGTCCGACACCCGTGGCCGATCACCCCGCGGCGATCATGAGCAGCACCGACGAAACACGGGCACGGGCAGCATCCGAGCTGGTCGAGTTCCTGCGATCACCGCAGCAGGGGCAGAGGTTCTCCGATGCCGGTTTTCAGGTTGCTGGGGCGAACGCGCCCACCGACTCCCCGATCGATTTCACCGAGGTCGGAACTCCACTCGCACCCTCCGACGCAGCTACGGCGGGGGCACTGAATCAGATCGTCGAATCCCCCGTACCCGATCGGGCCACCACCGTGCTACTCGACGAATCCCGTTCGATGGGCACGACGGAAGGCTCGGGCACCCGTCTTGTCAACACGGCCTCGGCGATCGGCAGACACATCGAGTCGAGTCCGAACACCTCCAACTTCGGTCTGTGGGTGTACAGCCAGAACCTCGACGGCGCAGCTCCCTACCGAACGGCTGTCCCCACCGGGCCGCTCTCGGACAGCGACCGGAGACAGGACTTCACGGACGAACTCGCCGATGTGGAGCCGGGGACCGGTTCGTGGACATATGCCTCACTCGCCGCGGCATACGAAGACGCGGTGACCAACTTCGTACCGGGCCGAACGAACTCGGTTCTTCTCATCAACGACGGCGCAGACGACCAACCGAATTCCACGCGCGCGCAGCTGCTGGCGGCCATCGCCGAGACGAGCGACTCCAACGCTCCCGTGCAGATCGACGTGATCTCGATCGGTGACAACCCGGCCGAGAGCACGCTGCAGGCAGCATCGGATCGAACCGGCGGCACATTGATCACCGTCGACTCCACCGACGGCCCCGCCCTCGACGAAGCGATCGAAAGGCTCACCACGCAGTGATCAGAATCGTGATCTTCGGACTGGTTCTCGGCCTCGTCACCTGGTTGCTGCATCGCCGACTCGTTCGCGCGACCGACCTTCCACGCCGGTGGGCCCGAATCGCCGACGCCGTGCTGGTCGTCCTGTGGGCGCTGACCCTGGTAGGCGTCGGGTCGGGCGAGGTGTTCGACACCGGATGGGCTCGCCCCGTCGGCTTCGTCGGCTGGGTGTGGCTGGCATCGCTGCTCTATCTGTTGTGCGGACTGCTGATCATCGCGATCGTCTCGGGAGTTCTGCGGGTTGCGCGGAACCGTCGAGGCAGCACCGACACCGACGGAATCGACACATCCCGTAGGAGCGCGCTCCGCGTGGGCACGGGTGTCGTCGTACTGGGCGCGCTGGCCACTGCCGGTTACGGCGTGAGCGAAGCCGCGAACCCACGTCTCGTCCGAGTACGCGTTCCCATTGCTCGGTTACCTCAGGATTTCGACGGCACGCGGATCGCGCTCGTGTCGGACCTTCACGTGGGTCCCGCCCGCGGCATCGAGTTCACGAGACGGGTGGTCGATCTCGTAAACTCGGAGAATGTCGACCTCGTCGCTTTGGTGGGCGATCTCGTGGACGGAACCGTGGCGAAGGTTTCACCCGACCTCGCACCGCTGGCCGACCTCCGGACACCGCTCGGTGTGTACGGAGTCAGCGGCAATCACGAGTTCTATGCCGACGACGGGGGGCGGTGGCTCGACGTCTGGGACAGTCTGGGCATCCACACCCTCCGCAACGAGCGAGTCGAACTCCGGCGAGGTGAGGGCGTGCTCGACCTCGCCGGCGTACACGACCTCACCTCCCCGGCGCCGTACGAACCCGATCTCGCGGCCGCACTCGACGGCCACGACCCCGACCGTGCGGTCGTACTGCTCGCCCATCAGCCGAAACAGGTCCTGGAAGCGTCCGAACTGGGCGTGGACCTCCAGTTGTCCGGTCACACCCATGGCGGGCAGATGTGGCCGCTGGGCTATCTGGTCCCGGCGCAGCAACCGTCGGTCACCGGTCTCGACCGGTTCGGTCCGACCACTCTCTACACGAGCCGTGGCGCTGGTGCCTGGGGTCCCCCGGTACGAGTGGGGACGCCACCCGAGATCACGATTCTCGAACTGGTTCGCGAATCCTGACCCCGAGCGGTCATCGGAGCTGATCAGGCGTCTTGAAACGCCTCGATCGGCGGGCACGAGCACACGAGGTTGCGGTCGCCGTGCGCACCGTCGATGCGGCGAACGGCGGGCCAGACCTTCGGACGCGCTTTGCCGCGCGGGTAGACCGCGATCTCTCGGGTGTACGGATGGTTCCACTCCTCGACGAGGCATTCCGCAGTGTGCGGAGCACCGCGCAGCGGGTTGTCGTCGTCCGGCCACTCACCACTGCCGACGCGATCGATTTCCTTGCGGATCGAGATCATCGCATCACAGAACTCGTCGATCTCGGCCAGATCTTCGCTCTCCGTCGGCTCGACCATCAGGGTTCCCGCCACCGGGAAGCTCATGGTCGGTGCGTGGAATCCGTAGTCCGCGAGACGCTTCGCCACGTCGTCGACGGTGACGCCGGTTTCCTTGGTCAGGCCACGCAGGTCGAGAATGCACTCGTGGGCAACCATTCCACCTTCGCCGGTGTAGAGGACCGGGAAGTACTCGTCGAGCCGACGGGCGATGTAATTGGCGGACGCGATAGCGGTGAGGCTCGCTCGCCGCAGACCAACAGCACCCATCATGCGGATGTATGCCCAGGTGATCGGCAGAATCGACGCACTGCCGTACGGCGCCGCCGACACCGGTCCGCTGCCACCGAGTTCGGGCGCCATCGGGTGGCCCGGCAGGAAGGGTGCCAGGTGCGATCGCACGCCGATCGGGCCGACGCCCGGTCCACCACCGCCGTGCGGGATGCAGAAGGTCTTGTGCAGGTTGAGGTGACTGACGTCGCCGCCGAACCGTCCTGGCCGGGCCAACCCGACGAGGGCGTTGAGGTTGGCGCCGTCCACGTAGACCTGGCCACCCGCGTCGTGTACCGACGCGCAGATATCCGAGATCTCGTGCTCGTACACACCGTGCGTCGACGGGTAGGTGATCATGATGGCGGCCAGCCGCTCGGCATGATCCGCGATCTTCGTTTTCAGATCGTCGACGTCCACATCACCGTTGGGCCTGCAGGACACGACCTCGACGCGCATCCCCACCATCACGGCCGACGCGGCGTTCGTGCCGTGCGCACTGGACGGAATCAGGCAGATGTCCCGCTCGACGTCGCCGCGCGAGAGGTGGTAGTTGCGAATGGCGAGCAGGCCCGCGTATTCGCCCTGGCTACCGGCGTTCGGCTGCAGGCTCACCGCGTCGTAGCCGGTGACCGATACGAGCCACCGTTCGAGGTCATCGATTACGGCGAGCATCCCGGGCGCGTCGGAGGTGGGCGCAAAGGGATGGAGTCTCGAGATCGAAGGCCAGGTGACGGCCTCCATCTCCGCGGTCGCATTGAGCTTCATGGTGCACGAACCCAACGGAATCATGCTCCGGTCGAGCGCGATGTCCTTGTCCGAGAGTGCGCGGAGGTAACGCAGCATCGCGGTTTCGGTGCGGTACCGGGTGAACGCCTCGTGCTGCAGGAACTCGGAGGTCCGACGCTGCTCCGACGGCAGCGCCGGCTCGCCGGCACCCACGAGTTCGATGTCGAGACCGAACGCCGAGAGAACGGCTGTCAGGTGCTCGTCCGTCGTGGCTTCGTCACAGGCGATGGACACGTGGTCCGCGTCGACGCGCCGAAGGTTGATCCCCGACCGGGCGGCTTGCGCGACGACCTCGTCGGCCGAGCCCTCGACCTTCACGAGGACGGTGTCGAAGAACTTCTCATGTACGACTCGTACACCTCCCGCGGACAGCGTCTCCGCAAGGCTGTGCGCCTGCCTCCCGACCCGTTCGGCGATCGCCTTCAGTCCTTCGGCGCCGTGATAGCTCGCGTACATGGCGGCCAGGATGGCCAGCAGCACCTGTGCGGTACAGATGTTCGACGTTGCCTTCTCGCGGCGAATGTGCTGTTCACGCGTCTGGAGAGCCAGCCGGTACGCGGTTGTGCCGTCTGCGTCGACCGAGACACCCACGAGACGACCCGGCAACTGACGCGCATGTTTGGTGTGCACCGCGAGATAGCCCGCGTGCGGACCACCGAAGCCCATCGGAACTCCGAAACGCTGGGTGGTGCCGAAGCAGGCGTCTGCGCCCAGTTCCCCGGGAGGAGTCAGCAGGGTGAGAGCGAGCAGATCGGCTCCCACGGCAACGAGAGCGCCCCGTTCGTGGGCTGCATCGATCACCGAGGAGAGATCGACGACGCGCCCCGAAGCACCGGGCGTCTGCGCGAGAACCCCGTAGAAGTCACCGTCGGGCATGCCTGCTGCGAGATCCGCCACGACCACCTCGATACCCAGAGGTTCGGCGCGAGTCTCGATCACAGCGAGGGTCTGTGGGAACAGGTCCGCGTCCACCACGAAACGTGGGGATTTGCTCTTGTTCGCACGCCTGAGCAGGGTCATCGCCTCTGCTGCCGCCGTGCCTTCGTCGAGCATCGAAGAATTGGCCACCTCCATGCCGGTGAGGTCGCCCACCATCGTCTGGAAGTTGAGGAGTGCCTCGAGGCGGCCCTGGCTGATCTCGGGCTGATAGGGGGTGTACGCGGTGTACCAAGCCGGGTTCTCGACGATGTTCCGGAGAAGCACAGGTGGTGTGAGGGTGTCGTAGTAACCGAGGCCGATCATCGACGTCGCGACCGTGTTACGACCTGCGAGCGACGCCAGCTCGGCCAAAGCTTCGTGCTCCCCCACCGGCGCCGGCAGCGTTCCGAGGCCATCGGCCACGCCGGATGCGGCGCCGTCCAGGATCGAGGCGGGCACTGCCTTGGAGGCAAGGGCGTCGAGCGAATCGACACCGATCAAGTCCAGGATGTGCGAGAGTTCGTGAGTGCTCGGCCCGATATGACGATCGGCGAAAGTAAGGCTTGCGGCGTCGACCACATTGACTCCAGACGATTCGGAGGATCAGGACACGCACCGCCTCACGGTGCGTACCTCCCCCTCTGTCGCCTGCTCGCAGTCACGAGCGCCTGAGAGATTCGGTTCCGATCCGACCGGCAACGGCGGGATCGGCCCTTTCCCCGTGGGCGGGTGGGTACTCCCACCGCTTTCCAGAGGCGTCGGAGCCCGCACGGTCCTGGTTGCCTGAGAGATTGACGGGGAGGTGTTGCTCCTTCGGCGCCCGAACTCGTCACCACAGTCAAGCTGCGGCGCGAACTCGGAACTCTCCCGCACGGCGTCGACGCAGGATCAGTCTAAGCCACCCTCAACCGATCTTGCGGTTCGCACGGTTCTTGCGGCGTGAGGCGAGTTCGTCCTCCGGGCTCTCTTCGGCTTCGCCGTCCACGGCACGCTCGGCCGGGAAGTCCGCGATGGTGCCGGTGAGCTCACGCATCGCACCGCTTACTGCGATACCGAACACGCCCTGGCCGCCCTGAAGTAGGTCGACCACTTCCTCCGGTGAGGTGCACTCGTACACCGTAGTGCCGTCCGAGAACAGCGTGATCTTCGCGAGATCACCGACGCCACGCTTGCGTAGGTGGTCGACCGCGACACGAATGTTCTGCAGCGAGATGCCCGTATCGAGAAGTCGCTTGACGATCTTCAGGACCAGGATGTCCTTGAAGGAGTACAGGCGCTGACTACCCGATCCGGCCGCTCCACGAATCGACGGCACGACCAGCGACGTACGTGCCCAATAGTCGAGTTGCCGGTAGGTGATACCCGCGATCTGGCAAGCACTCGGCACGCGGTAGCCGACCAACTCGTCCGGCACCGAGTCGTCCGGGAAGAGACCTGGCTGGATGTCCTCGGACCCGAAGTCGGAATCAGCGATTCGCTCGTCGTCCGACTGCCCGGCGCCGACGCCAAGCACGAGGTTCGCCTCGTTCTCCTGCGACCGATCTCCCACTGAGTACTCCCTCTCGCATGTTGCACCGAACCCGACGATCAGTGCGCCTGTGACGCGCGCCGCCAGAGTGACATCGAGCAAATCCGCAACTGTGGTAAATCTCCCGCACCGCGGTGTGGACCAGTTCAGCTTACTCTCGATGCCCCCTACAGGGCATTCGTTCACTGCAGAGAACGCTACGACCCGCCCGAAACCGGGTCAATGCGACGCGCCGCAAACCTCAACCTTTACTTGAGACTTTCGAGGTTCGCCTGTCAGCAGCAGAGAGCAATCTATCCGTCGGTGGCCTTGAAATCGTCCGGCGACACGGACTCGAGGAACTCTTTGAATTTCTCCACCTCGTCCTCGCGCTCGTCCGGCATCACGAGGCCAGCCTCGGACAGCACCGATTCGTCGGCAAATATCGGAACACCGCTGCGCAGCGCGATCGCGATGGAGTCGGACGGTCGCGCGGACACTCGCAGGTCTCCGTCGAAGACGAGATCTGCGTAGAAGGTCCCCTCCTGCAGATCGACGATCCGAACCTCTTCGAGGGTGCGCCCGAATGCCTCGATCAGGTTCTTGATCAAGTCGTGGGTGAGCGGCCTTGCCGGCTCGACACCTTGCTGTTCGAGGGCGATCGCCGTGGCCTCGGTCTGTCCGATCCAGATCGGGAGGTATCGATCGCCTTCCGTTTCGCGCAGGAGCAGGACGGGCGCATTCTGAGGCTGCTCGACACGAACTCCGATCACGTGCATTTCGCTCATCGCGTCGCCTCCAACCTGCGGACTGGGTACGGAAACCACGAGCATGAATCCGTACCTGGATTCTATTCGATCCGGCCGAACCGTTCGACCGCGTCAGCGATCGAGTGCACCACGCACAGCCGACTTCACAAGACACGTATGCAAAGTGAGCGACAGTGCGGCGAGCTCGCGCACCATCTCCTCCGCCCTGTCACGCGCACCTGCGTCACGCCCCTTGGCGATCGGGCCCGCGATCTGGGCGACAAGTCCCGCCTCACGGTCGGCAGCGAGCTTGAAAGCTCGCAAGTGGCGCACTTCGAGCCCGAACTCGGACATCGACTTTGCCGTGCGAGCCAGGGCGACGGCCTCTTCGTCGAAGAAACCCGCCGGTCCGGGAACCACGAGACCTGCGCGGACGAGCTCGCCGAGGAATTTCTCGTCGATGCCCGCACGCGCGATCATGTCTTCACGGCCGACGCGAACCTCGCGGTCCGAGCGGAAATCCTCGGGTGAGACGGCGCCGGGCGCGACGACCAAGGTGCGGGGGCGACGCGGCGCGTCGTCCCCGCCCACCGTGGCGACACCACTGTCGATCGCCTCGAGTTGTTCCTTGATGACCTTCAGCGGCAGATACTGATCCCGCTGCGCCGTCAACACGTAACGCAGACGTTCGCAGTCCGCGAGCGAGAACCGCCGGTATCCCGACGGTGTCCGCTCGGGACTGATGAGCCCCTCGGCTTCGAGGAAGCGAATCTTGGAGATCGTCACATCAGGGAAGTCGGTACGAAGTCGGTCCAGAACGGTACCGATCGACATACCGGCTTGCGCCTGCTGCTGCTGCCGCACCGCCGTCATTGGCTACCTGCACCAGCCGACGATTCACCGATCTGGCTGCCACCGGACGCCGCGCGCGGGCCCGTCAGGAACACCAGTCGGAACTTGCCGATCTGCACCTCGTCGCCGTTCGCCAACACGGCAGAGTCGACCGGTTCGCGGTTGACGTACGTGCCGTTGAGGCTGCCCACGTCCACGACCTGGAACTCGTCCTCGTCCTGCCGGAATTCCGCATGACGACGACTCACCGTCACGTCGTCGAGGAAGATGTCGCTGTCCGGGTGCCGACCCGCCGACGTCGTCGGCTGATCCAACAGGAACCGAGACCCGGCATTCGGTCCCCTCTTCACGACGAGCAGTGCGGAACCAGCGGGAAGGCCCTCCACGCCGGATACGGGTGCTTCCGAAGCCTGTGAACTCGTCGCATTGTCGAGCTCGTTCAAGAAATCTGCACGGAAGACCGATGTCGTTTCCGCCGGCGTTTCCCCATAAGCCGCGTCGTTGCCGTTCTCGCTCACCGTTTATCCTCCTCAGTCCGATCGTCCAGTCGCGCTCGCTGGACCACGCAGTGCTCACATGCTAATTCGCTTACTACCGCTTACGTACTACACCGAACTATCTCGGTATCCTTCGTCGCCGTACGGCCCACTTGGACCCTCGACGTCCTACCTTCTTCCGCACTCGATCTCCCGCGGCGGCCTGGCGCTCGGCATCGGCACATGCGTTCACCTCGACCGTACCCTGCAGCGGCCCGCACGTGTAGCGAGACAGGCGAGTACGGGCCGGAGGGCTTCGGCTGTGACCGCACCGAGACCCGATCCGACTACCCTGCGGTGAGCTCGTTGTATCCGGCCGCGTCGAGAGTCTCGGCGAGTGCCGCATCGAGAGCGCTCTCGTCGGCTACTTCGAGGTCGACGAGCCACCCCTGCGCGTACGGAGCCGAATTGACGAGCTCCGGACTTCCGTCCAGATCCGTGTTCGCAGCAACGACTTTCGCGGTGAGCGGGGCGAACACGTCGGAAACACTCTTCGTCGACTCGACCTCACCGAACGACTCGCCGGAGGTCACCTCGTCGTCCACTGCCGGGAGCTGAACGAAAACGACGTCGCCCAACTGCGCCTGGGCGAAATCGGTGATGCCGACGCGAACCGTCGTCGGTCCGGTTCGCTTCACCCACTCGTGCTCTGCCGTGTACCGCAGATCGGTGGGGGTTTCGGGCTCACTCACGGTGGCTTCCTTTCGATTGCAATCCGATGTCGGGCTGCGAAGATCATTTTCCGGGCTGAGCGTATTGGCGAGGTTTCGCCTCTCGCAAGGCGGAGATCGTGACCTGCTCGGCTTGTTCGATCGTCAACCGTCCGCCGCTACGCGAAACATTGTCCACCACTCCGCCCGGAATGTTCAGCGCGGCTGCCAGAGTAGGTGGATCGCCAATCGCCGACACGTCGTACGGCGCCCGAATCGACTGGCCGTCGAGTCGTAGATCACCTGCCGGTCCGGACACCCAGGAGTCGACTCCGATGCGAATGGGCGCGCCGCCCGCACCTGCGACCTGTATCGCCTCCGCTCCGGCGGCACGAAGTTCCTGCACGAGGTCGAGGAGCACCTCGGAACTCACTCCCCTGTTGGGATCGGTCACGGTCATGGTCACGCCCGGCCCGGTCGCCGGTACCGAACCCACCTGAACCGACAGGCTTTGCAGCCGTGCCCGCGCCTCGGCGAGAGCGGCCTCGGAACTCCCGCTCTGTTGCAGCGTGGACAAACTCTGTTCCAGATCACCGATCTCCTGACGGAGTGCGGCCTCACGCTGGTTGAGAGTGTCGAGGACGACGAGCAGATCGGCGGGACTCGCCGACTCGAGACTGTCGCCGGAATCGGTGTTGCGGACCTGCGTGACGATCGCGATCCCCAGACCCGCGAGCAGTATCGCGGCAACCACCCCGAACACGAGGTGCGTCCGAACCGAAACGGTTCGCTTCTCGCGCAGTTCGTGCTTGTTGGTGTGTTCGTCGTCGTTCATCGCGCTCACGCCCCGAACAGCCGTCGGCGCAGAGCCGCTGCGTTCCCGAATATGCGTATGCCGAGCACGACCACGATGGCAGTGGACAATTGGGTGCCGACGCCCAACTGGTCTCCGAGCCACACGATCAGCGCGGCGACGAGAACGTTGAACACGAAGGACACCACGAACACCTTCGGGTCGAAGATCTCGTCCAGATACGCCCGAAGTCCACCGAACACGGCGTCGAGGGCCGCCACCACCGCGATCGGGAGGTACGGCTGAACCAGGTCCGGCACCTGCGGGCTGAACACCACCCCGAGGACGATTCCGACGATCAACGCCAGCACACCGTAGATCGCCGATCCGCGCTTCAGCACTGGGCTACTCCTCTCGAGGTCGAAGTCACTGCGGTCACGATCCGCCTTCCCGGGCCACCCGTATCTCCCGAATGGTGGCCGCCGGTAACGAGAGGTCGTCCGATTCGGCGACCGAGAAGTCGATGCCGTACAACTGCTGCACGCTGGTCAGTCTCAGGTAGGCGTCGCTCACCACGAATTTCGTCTGCATGTCGCTCTGGGGTCCGATGGCGGACACCGCGTAGGGCGAGAACACCGGCTGGTTGTCGACGAGCATGGCTCCGCCTGCCTGTCGCACGGTCACCCCGGGGCCGACGCGTACGTCGTTGATGGCAATGGCTTCGGCGCCACTGGCCCACATCGCGTTCACGACGGATTGCAGGTCACGGTCGAGCACGACCGCCCTGCCACCCACGCTCCGCTGCGACGAATCGGAAAGGTCGGGCGGGGCAACCGGATCCGTCAAGGTCACCACGAGCCCGGGCCCGTGGACAGCTTCGGCACCGGCAGTCACCTCGACTCCGTGCAACTGTTCCAGCAGACCAGAACCGTCTCCCGCCAAAGCTTCGCTGCGCGCCGCGTCGACATCGCCTGCGAGCGCGTCACGCTCCCCTGTGAGTGCGTCGATGTCGGCTTCGACGTCCTCGACCTTCGAGAGCAGGTCGGAGCGGACATGGTTCGTGCCCGGGACCTGTTCGACTGCCTGGAGGTATGCCGTGCACAACACGAAGCCGGTGAGAAGGGCGCCCACGATCAGCCACAGCGACGCCGAGGTCGGAGTGGATTTCCGCTTCCCGTGTTCGCGGGCCCGGGCAGAAGCCGCGTATCCGGGATCGAGGTGCTCGGTCATCAGCGAGCGGAGCAGCGACGGTTCCGGATTCCGAACGACGCCCTCGTCGCTGCGTTTCATTTCGCGATACCCGATCGACGCCGGTTGGCTCGGTTCGGGGAAGGCGGAACATCACGCATGACCGCGAAGGCTTTGCCGAGGTAGATCACGCCCGTCCAGACGTACAGGACCGTGCCCCAGACCAGGAAGGCGAACCCGAGTGGACGCGCAACGTTCGCGAATCCCCAATCCCCCTGCGCTGCAAGGATCAGCGGCAACGCGAACATCAGCAGGAACGTCGCCGCCTTACCGAGGTAGATCACCTCGGGGGGAGGCAGG
The DNA here is from genome assembly GCF_042719695.1 of Rhodococcus sp. NPDC058521. Taxonomy (NCBI): domain Bacteria; kingdom Bacillati; phylum Actinomycetota; class Actinomycetes; order Mycobacteriales; family Nocardiaceae; genus Rhodococcus; species Rhodococcus sp. NPDC058521. The sequence continues at coordinate 22,178 of NZ_JBHXNL010000004.1, read as the reverse complement.
CCGCGTCGGCGGTAGACGACCAGGCTGAGCGCGAGGATGGCATCTCTGCCGATCAGTATCGCCGCAACCCACCACGGGATGAATCCTCTGATCACGAACGTGACGAGTGTCGTCACCACGTACAGACGATCGACGAAAGGGTCCAGAAGGGCCCCGAGCCTTGTCATCTGACCGAGAACTCTGGCGAGCTTGCCGTCGAGCCAATCGGTGAACCCGCTGGCCATGAGCACCGCGAGCGCCCAACCGTCGGCTTTCTCGACGACGAGCAGGTATATGAACAGCGGAACGCCCAGCAACCGGACCACACTCAGGACGTTGGGGACCGTGAGGATACGGTTCGACCGCACCGTCTCGTCGTCCAACTGCTTCACCCCGTCGTGTCGGCTACCCCGTTGCCCGACCACTCTTCCACATGGGATCGCCGACATCCCGGCACCCTCCGGGCAGTCGCTCGTATCGCCTCGGCGCCGGCACTCGTGCCACGGCCCCGGCGGTCAAACTGCCAAGATAGAGCCATTCGCCGTGCTCTCGAACGCCGGTGACCGGTGCGTAACTTCCCCGCCCACCTCTCAGACTGTGAACGACGGTACCCGTCGAGTCGATGGCTACGACCCAGCCGGCCTGTTCGGGTGACGGCTGGATCTTCTCCGGAATGTTTGCTGCCAGGACCCGCAGATTCGGATATGGCGCGATCATGTCGAGCAGTTTCATTCGAGGACTGTAGAGAGCGACCCAAAACAGCCCTGATGCGGTCTCGGACGTGATGTTGTCGGGAAGTCCCGGCAGATTCTCCGCGATCACCGAACGCATACCCGCATCCGGTCCGGAGAGTTCGACCCGTGAAACGCTGTACGCCCCGGTCTCAGCCACCAACAGGTGCGTTTCGTCGGCAGCAAGTCCGACACCGTTGGCGAACTGCAGCCCGTCTGCAAGCACGTCGGTCTCGCCGGTCGCCACGTCGAACCGCAACAGCCGCCCTGTCCCGCTGTGCTCGAGAATGTCCAATCGATGATCGGCCACGCTGAACCGCGAAGACGAATCAGTGAAGTAGACGATCCCGTCTCGCCCGACGGCGGAGTTGTTGCAGGCGGTAAGCGGACTCCCCGCCGCGGTGTCCGCCAACAAATCGACTCGACCCGATACATCCACTCGAAGGAGTCCTCGCTGCGTGTCGCACACGAGGAATCTTCCGTCGTCCAGCGTTTCGATGCCGAGCGGGCGTCCGCGGGTATCGGCCAACTGTGTGGGAGTGCCGTTGCGGTCGAAACGCCAAATCTTTCCATCGTCGCCCCCGGTGACGACTCGCCCTTCGTGGTCGACTGCCACATCCTCGGGCCCCTTCCCCACAGGCAACCGCCATTGCTCGGCACCGTCCAGATAGTCGTTCGGCGCGAGAACGCCTCCAGGAGAAGGCGGTTCGGGTGCGCGCCACGCAACCGGCTCCACGCCGGTTCTGTCGATCAGTCTTGCGAGGGATTCGAGAACAGTCACGGAAGGTAAGGCTAAACGGCGTGCCTCATCGCCACGCGAATACGGGCTGATCGAAACCGTCCACCCGGGTATGTCGACCATGCAGCGCCACTTCGCAGAACTGATGAATGACGGCGCCGGTCGGTGCGTGGATCAAGTGGCCCCGGAACGGCCACTGAATCACGGGTTTGGTCGACTCCGGGATATCGACGAAGCGAGGTGGGACATCCAGTTCTGCCGCGGACACCGCGAACACCGTCTCGACCTCGTCGGGACTACCCACTATCGAATCGATGCTGCACTCGGACCAGACGACGAACGGGGTGATGACGAATCCGGAGCGGGTCACGTAGTCGTCGAGTCGTCCGAGTACGTCGCGCGCTTCGGCGGTGATGCCCAATTCCTCTTCCAGTTCGCGAACCGCCGCCTCGATACCGGACTCCCCCGGGTCGACGCTGCCACCCGGCAACGCGAACTGACCCGGGTGGTTTCGCATCGTGGCGGGACGCATCGTGAGCGGTATCGCACGGCCGCCGACGCCGTCGCCCAGGACTGCGATAACAACCGATGCGGCGCGCCGCCCTTCGTCAACTACCGAGATCGGATCGAAGTCACCGAGTGCCGACTCGAGGGCGTCCCGGTCGAGAGGGCTGCTGGCGGTCATTTCGCGAGGATACGTCCCGGTCAGGAACTTCGCCGAAGGGCGAGCACACCGACCAGCCCACAGACCCAGGCAAGGACGTAGCCGACCGAGAGTCCCATCGGTATCACGGTCTCCCCGTACTCCCGCATCACAAGTGGAGGCAGCACTGCCAACGCCGCGGTTCCGAAGGTGACCCACCCCCACAATCGTGCCGACTTCGCGCCTTTGGCCACGACCTTCGAGTTTGCCCACCAGCACACGAGAGCCAGGATGCCGACGAAGTAGAGGTATCCGTACAGCGGTCCCGGCTCGCCGGATTTACCGACCGGGTCGTACATCGCGTGTAGGTGCTCGTCCAGCCCGCCGAGTGCGATCTGGTCGACGAGGGCGTAGCCGAGGCCTACTGCGGTAGCGAGCGCGCCCAGTCCGTAGGCGAGGAGGGTTGTTCCGTTCTTCTTGGACGAGACGGAAACCGATCTCGTCTCGAGCTTGTTCACCATGAGTCCCACTCCTTTGGTACTTCGTGTACCAATTTGGTACATCAAGTACCGTAAGACCGTGACCGGCAGATTGGAACACCACGTACCAAGATCGTCCCGAAAATCAGGGGAAACCCCGAGACGGCGACCTCGACTCCCACTGAGCGAAACCCGGCAGCGTGTACTCGACAACGCCGTGAGCAAGATCCTGAGCACCGGTATGGGTAGCGGACTCGAACACGTTCGACTCGAGGACGCAGTCCGTGATGCGGACGTCTCCCGCACCGCGGCCTACCGTTGCTGGCCGAATCGGGACGACTTCCTCGTCGATGTGCTGGCCGAACTGGCGGGGCAAGCCCTTCCCGTCGAAGGCGATCGAGGACCACACGCCACCGCGGTCCTGCGGGCATCCCTGGACGACGATCCGAATGTTCTACGCACGGCCGAAGGTCGGCGGGCCGCACTCCGAAAGGCGGTCGCGGTGTCGGCCAGCGACGACCTGATCACCGATCGAAGCGAGAACCGACGCTGGCAGCTGTACCTCGCACTTGCCATGGCAGTGCCGAATCTGCCCGAGGGACCGCAGCGCGACCGGGTGTCAGCGGCGGTCACGGACGCGGAATCGCAGGTGCTGCAGCGCCTCGAACGCAACTACCGCAAGCTACTCGAGCTGTTCGGGTTCACTTCACGCGTCGTGTACCGCGAGCTGGCCGAGATCGGAATCGCGTTGATGCGGGGGTACGTCATCGGAAGCTACGCCGGCTCCGGCGCCGCTGCACCGGGCGAGGCGTATGCATTACTCGTAGACGGAGTCGCCACCGCTACCGACACCTCGATCTGGGACGCAGAACGCACCAGAAGACTGTTCGACGAGCTCGATGCCTACGACGCCTTTGCCGCCGAGTGACCGATGCAGTGTCGCAGCAGACGGGCGCGACACGTAGTTTGTCCGGTGTGACTGTACCTACACCTACCCCAGCAAGCTCCTCCGCCGACGCATCCCCGCTCGCGTCGCGTGTCGGCCACTACTACCGAATGAACGAAACGTTCGAGGTCGGTAGGGAGAAGGTGCGCGAGTACGCGCGTGCCGTGCAGGACTATCACCCCGCACACTGGGACCCGAAAGCAGCGGAGGCCTTGGGGTATTCGGGCCTCGTCGCTCCCCTGACGTTCACGTCGATTCCTGCGATGGCGGCAAACCGTCATCTCTTCGAGTCAGTGATCGTCGGTTACGACACCTATGTGCAGACAGAGCAGGTATTCGAGCAGCATCGCCCGATCGTGGTCGGTGACGAGCTGGTCACCGACGCCGAACTGTCGAGCGTCCGACGCATCGCCGGCAAAGACCTGATCACCGTGACCAATACGTTCACCGACGTCGCCGGCGAGACCGTGCACACGATGCACACGACCGTCGCCGGCGTGACCGCCGAGGAAGTCGATCCTGCGATCACCGAGTCGGTGCGCAAGGTGATGATGCACGACGTCAACATCCTCGGGCAGGGCGACTCCGACACGGACTACACGCGAGCAGAGCGCCCCGAAACCCAGATTCACATCGCCGCAGACACCCGAGGTGCGCCGGGCAGCCTTCCGTTCGAGGACCTGAAGGTAGGCGACGAGCTGTCCTTGCACCACGCCCGCATCTCTCGCGGGGACCTGGTGAACTACGCAGGTGTCTCGGGTGACGCAAACCCCATCCACTGGGACGAGAAGATCGCCAAGTTGGCGGGCCTTCCCGACGTGATCGCCCACGGCATGCTCACTATGGGCCTCGGTGCCGGATTCGTCTCCGCGTGGTCTCACGACCCAGGAGCAGCAACCCGTTTCGCGGTGCGACTCGCTTCTCCGGCGATCGTCTCCGCCGAGGAAGGAGGCGACATCGAGTACAGCGGCAAGATCAAGTCCCTGGACCCGGAAACCCGCACCGGCGTCGTTCTCGTCGTCGCAAAGTCGGCCGGCCGCAAGATCTTCGGTCTCGCCACGATGACGATCCGATTCCCCTGACAGCCGATGTACCTACTCCGGCATATGTAGAGGCCCTACCCGAGTTCGGGTAGGGCCTCTACATGTGTCGGGCTGACAGGATTTGAACCTGCGACCACTTGACCCCCAGTCAAGTGCGCTACCAAGCTGCGCCACAGCCCGTCCGCACCTCGTGTTCAGGTGCCCGATGAGATTACATCAGTGACAGTCTGGAATACTAATCGCCTGGTCAGGTCACTTTTTGCGGCGATCCCGCTTTTCGCGCACTCGCACGGACACCCGCACGGGGCTGCCGTCGAAGTTGAATTCCTCGCGCAGCCGACGCTCGAGGAATCGGCGATAATTCGCCTCGAGGAAACCACTGGTGAAGAGGACGAACGTCGGCGGCCGAGTGGCAGCCTGAGTGGCGAACATGATCCGCGGCAGGCGGCCACCACGCATCGGCGGTGGTGTCGCCGCCGTAACCTCCTTGAGCCAGGTGTTGAGGCGTCCGGTCGGGATTCGCTTGTCCCAGGAGTCGAGCGCCGTATCGAGAGCGGGCACCAATTTCTGAACCGCACGACCGGTGTGAGCCGAAATGTTCACCCGCTGTGCCCACGGCACCCGCGCGAGATCACGGTCCACCTCCTTGTCGAGCTGCAACCGGCGGTCCTCGTCCACGAGATCCCACTTGTTGAACGCGATCACAAGAGCGCGTCCGGCATCAGCCACCATGCTGAGTACACGCTGATCCTGCTCGGAAATCGGCAGTGAAGCATCGATCAGCAGGATCGCTACCTCCGCCGCCTCGATTGCGCCCTTCGTCCGCAACGACGCATAGAACTCGGCGCCACTCGAATGGGTGACCCGCTTACGCAGACCGGCGGTGTCGACGAATCGCCACACCTTGCCGCCGAGCTCGACCAGCGTGTCGACAGGGTCGACGGTCGTGCCCGCGACGTCGTGCACCACGGAACGTTCGTCACCCGAGAGTTTGTTCAGCAGACTCGACTTGCCCACGTTCGGCTTGCCCACGAGCGCAACACGACGCGGGCCTCCACCGGGAATTCCCTCGCGGGGGGTTTCCGGAAGCGCTGCCAGCACCTCGTCGAGCAGATCGCCCGTCCCGCGGCCGTGTGTGGCACTGACCGAGTGCGGTTGCCCCAGCCCCAACGACCACAACGCGGCAGCTTCCGACTCGGTGCGCTCGTCGTCGACCTTGTTCGCCACCAACAGCACAGGGGTCTTCGACCGGCGCAGGGTTCGTGCGACCGCTTCGTCGGTTGCCGTGGCCCCGACGACCGCGTCCACGACGAGCAGAATTGCGTCCGCGGAGTGCATCGCCTGCTCGGCCTGGCGTGCGACGGCCTGCTGCAGACCCTTCGCGTCCGGTTCCCAGCCGCCGGTGTCCTGCACCATGAAACGTCGTCCACTCCACGTCGCCTCGTAGGAGACACGGTCACGGGTGACGCCCGGGATGTCCTCGACCACGGCCTCGCGGCGACCGATGATGCGGTTCACCAGGGTCGACTTGCCGACGTTCGGTCGCCCGACGATGGCAAGCGTCGGTACGGCGACGGCATTGTCGTGCTCGCCCCCTTCGTCGAAGTCCACGAACTCCCAGTCCGCTTCCTCGCTCCAGGTTCCATCGCCTGCGAATTCGACAGATTCGTCGGTCACTGCACTGCTCCCGTTCTTTCGGATACCACCAGCAGCAACCTGCCGATCACGTCATCGATTCCGATATCGCTGGTGTCGACCAGCACAGAATCCTCTGCCGGACGCAACGGTGACACCGCACGCGTGGAGTCGAGGTGGTCGCGACGTTCGACATCAGCGAGGACGCCGGCGTAGTCGTCGCCTCGCCCCTCGGCGATGTTCTGGGCGTTTCGGCGCTGTGCACGTGCCTGTGCGGAGGCGGTGAGATAGATCTTGACGTCTGCATCCGGCAAGACGACGGTTCCGATGTCTCGGCCTTCCACGACGATGCGTTCGGCTTGTCCGGACAGTCGACGTTGAGCTTCGACGAGCAGTTCTCGCACTTCGGGCACCGCAGACACCGCGGATACCGCCTTGGTAACTGTTCCCCCGCGAATTTCCTCCCGGACGTCTTCACCGCCCAGGAGAATCTCTTCTCCGGACGGATCCGTTCCGACCGACCAGGGCAGGGCAGCAGTCGCTTCGGCGATGGCGACAGGATCATTCAGGTCGACGCCCTTGCGCAGCACGTGGAGCGTCGCGATCCGATACATGGCACCGGTGTCCAGGTAGCTGGCGTCCAACTTCTGGGCGAGTCGCCGCGACACGGAAGATTTCCCGGTGCCGGACGGGCCGTCCATGGCAATGATCAATGCGTTCACAGGTCCACCGCCCCGTACAGGCCGCCGACCTCACCGCGTCCGAGGACGCGGAGGGTGCCGGGACGCTGATCGCCCAGTGCAACCGGACCGACATCGGTCCGCACGAGTCGAATCACCGGGTGACCGACTGCGTCGAACAGACGTCGAACGATGTGCTTGCGACCCTCGTGAAGCGTGACCCGAACAAGCGACTTGCCCTCGTTGATGTCGAGCAGAGTGAACGTGTCCACTTTTGCGGGGCCGTCGTCGAGTTCGACGCCGTCGCGAAGCTTCTTGCCCACGCCGCGTTCGACGCCGCCCGCAACGGTAGCCATGTACGTCTTCGACACCTCGTAGGACGGATGCATCAGCCGGTGAGCAAGATCACCGTCGTTGGTGAGCAGAAGCAGCCCCTCGGTGTCCGCATCGAGGCGTCCGACATGGAACAGCCGTTGGCCCGCAGCGACCCGCTCGGAGACGATGTCGCCGACACAGGGCCGACCCAGATCATCGGACATCGTCGACTGCCAACCACGCGGCTTGTTGAGAGCCAGGTGCACCAGATCCTTCTGCACGACGACCCTGACGCCGTCGACGCGCACCACGGCGTTCTCCGGGTCGACGCGCAATCCCTGTTCGATCACGATGCGGCCATCTACTTCGACGCGACCCTGGGATATCAATTCTTCGGCCGCGCGCCGCGAAGCGACACCGGCCTGAGCCAGTACTTTCTGCAGCCGTACGCCATCGCCCTGTGGTGGGCCCGAACGGCGGTCGGGTGCGTGCTGATGCCGCGCCGGCTTTGCGTTGCTGATCTTCGGCGCGCGCGCTTCGGTGCGCTGAGGCTTGGCGGACTTGGGCTTGCCGCGCTTGTTCTTCGGTGCCTCCGACCTGGTGGAACGGTCGGCGGTACCTGCGCGTTCTCCGCGCTTACCGGCTTCGGGTCGGCCTGCTCGGCGACCCGTTTCTGCGCGGTCGGTTCTTTTCTTTCGGTCCGGTGTGCCATCTCGGCGAGCGGGTTTGTTCACTTTTTTCTTCGATCCCTGTCAGTCATTCGTGTCCGGCTCGTCCGGGTCGACCGTGTCGGTCGGCGCGGACGCCTTGTTCATCCTCGCAAATCGTGGATCGGTTTCCAGGCTTTCGCTGAGGTCGTCGATCAGATCGACGTCCGGAAGCAACGGAGCAAGAGGCGGCAGATCCGAAAGCGATGCCAGCCCGAGCCGTTCCAGGAACAACTCCGTGGTGGCGTACTGCGTTGCGTTGGTGTCGGGGTCGTTGCCTGCTTCGGCAATCAGCCCCCGCGCCAGCAACGTGCGCACGACACCGTCCACGTTGACGCCTCGCACGGCACTTATCCGTGCGCGGGTCAACGGTTGACGGTATGCGACCACGGCCAATGTTTCCAATGCGGCTCTCGTCAGCTTCGACCGTGCACCGTCGAGCAGAAGCTTCTCGACGTAGGGAGCGTGCGCACTCCGGGTGTAGAAACGCCAGCCGTCACCCGCATAACGAAGGTCGATTCCGCTCCCCCGCGACGTGTACGACTCCGCCATCCGGGCGAGCACTTCGTCCACGCGTGATCGACTCGTTCCCGTCACGGAGGCGAGTTGATCCGCCTCCGCCGGAGAGTCGACGACCAACAGCAGTGATTCGAGTACGGACTCGAGTTCGGAGTCGGTGAGTTCTTCCTCGACTTCTGCCGCCTCGTCTGCGGCGACGTCCGAAAGTACGTCGGGACGGTCTTCCGCCGAAGTCATCCGTAGTCCTCCTCCATCACGGACACGTCGGAGCCGCCCCCTGTCCAACTGACAAGCAGATCACCCAACGGTTCGGGCTGTTCGAACTGCACCGTCTGCTCTCGATACAGTTCGAGCAACGCCAGGAATCTTGCCACGATGTGCACGGTCGACCCGCACTCGGACACCAGTTCCGAGAACGGCGTCCACTCCCCGGCGCCCTGAGCCTTCAGTATGTCCAGAACCATCAGAGCCTGCTCGGGTACCGATACCTTCGGTACGTGGAGGTGATCGAGTCCCACCGACGGCACCGGTCTCGGCGTGAACACGGTCGCTGCGATCTCGGCGAAACGCTGTGCGTTCACCCCGAGCAACACTTCGGGCAGCAGGTCGTTGAACTGCTCTTCCACAGCCACCGAACGCGGGTAACGTCGCAGTGCGGCAGCCTCGAGCTCGCCGAACATCTGGGCGACCTGCTTGTAGGCCCGATACTGCAGAAGACGCGCGAAAAGCAGGTCACGTGCTTCGAGCAGCGCCAGATCCTCGGCATCCTCCACCTGCCCCGCAGGAAGTAACCGTGCCGCTTTCAGGTCGAGGAGGGTCGCCGCAACCACAAGGAACTCGGTCGTCTGCTCGAGGCCCATCTCGGCTCCGAGTGTTCGCGTGTAAGCGATGAACTCGTCGGTCACCTCGTGAAGCGCAACCTCGGTGACGTCGAGTTGGTGTTGATTGATCAGTGACAGAAGCAGGTCGAAAGGACCTTCGAAGTTCCGCAGCGAAACCCGGAATCCGGAACCACCCTCACCGGACTCCGTTTCCTGAGACTGTTCCGGTTCGACCGACGCACCCGTGTCGTGCTCGTCCGTGTCGAGCTCCCCGGGAGCTTCCAGAGTGTCCTGTACGTCCACCACTACCGGCCGGATCGGTGGATGACCTCGCGCGCCAGCGCGCGATACGCCTCGGCGCCAGTCGACTTGGGCGCCCAAGTGGTGATCGGTTCCCCGGCCACACTCGTCTCCGGGAATCGAACCGTGCGGTTGATCACCGTGTCGTAGACCGTGTCGCCGAATACCTCGACCACCCGAGACATCACCTCACGGGCGTGCAGAGTTCGAGAGTCGAACATGGTGACCACTATCCCGGCCAGCTCCAGGCGAGGGTTGAGCCTGTCGTGCACCTTCTCGACGGTGTCGTTGAGGAGAGCGAGACCACGGAGGCTGAAGAACTCGCATTCCATCGGGATGAGCACCGAGTCCGCGCAGGCCAGCGCGTTGACAGTCAACAGTCCCAGCGAGGGCTGGCAGTCGATCAGGACGTAGTCGTAGCGGTCGAGCACAGGGTGCAGGACCCGACCGAGCGTCTGCTCGCGGCCCACTTCCGTGACCAATTGAATCTCGGCCGCGGACAGGTCGATGTTGCTGGGCAGGAGGTCGAGGCCTTCGACCCTGGTCCGCATCAGGACGTCGTCGATCGACACCCGGGGCTCGACCAGAAGATTGTGGACGGTCAGTTCCAGATCGTGGTGCGCGACACCCAGGCCCGCGGACAAAGCGCCCTGGGGATCGAGGTCGACGAGCAGGACCCTACGGCCGTAATCGGCCAATGACGCACCCAGGTTGATCGTGGACGTCGTCTTGCCGACGCCACCCTTCTGGTTGCACATCGCGATGACCTTGGCCGGCCCGTGTGAGGACAACGGGGTGGGCTCGGGGACCTCGCGGGGTGGACGCCCTGTCGGTCCCAGCTCGGACTTGTCCTCCGAGGCGGCGAACAGATGGGGTGCTGCCGTACCTGCGTCGACCATTTCACCCTCCGGTTCCACCTGCGATTGCGCTGACTCCGCCGCTGGCGGCTGCGGTGTCATCACGGTCCGATACTCCCCTGGTTCTCTCGTCTCGATCACGAAGCGTTATCCGAAACGCTACCGCTTCGTGTCCGCAAATCCAGATCGGACACGCAATTGCGCGCCCCCGGGCCAAGTCACCTGGCCCGCGGGTGAGCGCCTGCCCACACCTCTCGCAGGGTCCCCACGGTGACGAGTGTGTAGATCTGGGTGGTGGTGACGGACGCGTGGCCGAGCAGTTCCTGCACCACGCGCACGTCCGCGCCCCCGTCCAGGAGGTGAGTGGCGAACGAGTGCCGCAGCGTGTGCGGGGACACTCCACTGCTGATACCCGCGGACTCGGCAGCCGTCTGCAGTACCTGCCACGCGCTCTGTCGTGACAACCGGCCGCCCCGAACGTTCAGGAACAGCGCCGGGGTGCCACGTGAAGCGAGGGCCGGCCGACCCCGAACGAGGTAGGCGTCGACCGCCTCGAGTGCCGGCCGACCGACAGGAACGATGCGCTGCTTGCCTCCCTTGCCGTGCAACACCACCGCTCGTGCCTCGGTTTCGATGTCGTCGATATCGAGGCCCACCGCCTCGGAAATTCGTGCACCCGTCGAATACAACAGTTCCAACAGGGCACGGTCGCGCAGTTGTCGCGGCCCGTCGGCACCACCTCCCGCGGCCTCCAGGAGCGCGAGCACGTCGTCGAGAGGAAGGGATTTCGGTAGTCGCTTCGACGGCGCAGGTGGGTGGACCTCGCGTGCCACGTCCACGGCGACGCCGCCCTCCGCAACCGTGAATCGGTGAAGACCCCGAACTGCGATCAGAGCACGGGCAGCCGAACTCGGGGCCAACGGAGTCTTCCCGGTTTCCTTGTCGCCCTTGCGAAGTGCGACCACGAAATCCGCGACGTCCTGTTCACGCACCCGGACCAGGTCGTCGATGCCCCGATCCTCGAGAAAGTCGACGTACCTACCGAGATCACGTCGGTAGGAGCTGAGTGTGTTACGAGCAGCGCCGCGTTCGACCGCCATGTGGTTCAGGAACGTGTCGACCTGCTGCTCGATCACCGGTCACCGACCCGCTTTGCGAGTGCCGAATCGGCTCGGCCTGCCCTCCCACGGCGCGTCGGCGGGCCGCAGCGAGGCCACGGACGATCGCGCGCCGGCAAGCGCCATGATGCCCGCAACGGCGGTTGCGTTCGCGATCTCACCGCGTAGTGCCATCGACACCGCGTCAGCGACGGGAATCCGGTCGATGTCGAGGTCGGCTTCCTCGTGTTCGGGGTCCGCCCGATCCACGTCGTGAAGCTCTTCGGCCAGGAAGATTCGGACAGCCTCGTCGGTGAAACCCGGCGAGAGCATCACGTCGACGAGCACGGACCACCTATCGGCGCCGAGTCCGGTTTCCTCGGCAAGCTCACGGGCCGCGGCGACATGCGGCGCCTCGTCCGGAACATCGAGCAGACCTGCGGGAATCTCCCACAGCCGACGACCGACAGGATGCCGGTACTGATGAATCAGGACGAGTCGGTCTTCGGTGTCCACCGCAACGACCGCCACCGCCCCGTGATGCTCGACCACTTCACGCTCGGCGGTCTCGCCGCCTGGCATCGAGACCCGGTCGACCCGAAGCGCCACGATCGCGCCGTCGTAGACGGTGCGCGAATCGAGAGTCTCGAAAACGTGCCGCCCCGGATCGGTCATCGGTCTCAGCCTGCGTTCTGGACAGCGGCCTCGGACATCTCCTCCGGGGAGTCCGCACCGTGCACGTCCACCGGCAGACGTTCTTCCAACTTGTAGTCCAACGCCGCATCGACGAATGCTGCGAACAGCGGGTGCGGTCGCGTCGGGCGACTCTTCAATTCCGGGTGCGCCTGCGTCGCCACGAAGAACGGATGCTGATCCGCCGGATACTCCACGAACTCGACGAGATGGCCGTCCGGTGACGTACCACTGAATTGCAGGCCGCTCTTCGCGATGCGGTCACGGTAGGAGTTGTTCACCTCGTAACGGTGACGATGTCGCTCCGACACCTCCTCGGACCCGTAGGCGCGCGCGACCACGGAGCCCTTCTGCAGGACAGCCGGGTACGCACCCAGTCGCATGGTGCCGCCGAGATCGGCTTCACCCGCGACGACGTCCTCCTGATCGGCCATCGTGGAAATGACCGGCTGCGTGGTCTCCGGTTCGAACTCGGCCGAGTTCGCGTCGTCGAGGCCCACGCTGCGGGCCGCCTCGATCACGACGCACTGCAGCCCGAGGCACAGTCCCAACAGCGGTAGCTTGCGGTGGCGTGCGTACCGGATCGCACCGAGCTTGCCTTCGATACCCCGGATTCCGAAACCACCGGGGATCAGCACACCGTCGACGTTTCCCAGCGCAGCCTGGGCACCCGCTTCGGTCTCACATTCGTCCGACGGCACCCACACGATCTCGACCTTGGAGCGGTTGGCGAATCCGCCGGCCCGCAGAGCCTCGGTGACCGAAAGGTATGCATCCGGAAGGTCCACGTACTTGCCGACCAACGCCACCCGAACGATCTCCCGCGGCTGGTGGACACGCTCGAGGAGGTTTCCCCACACCGTCCAGTCCACGTCACGGAACGGCAGACCGAGCTGACGCACCACGTATGCGTCCAGACCCTCTCGGTGCAGAACCTTGGGAATGTCGTAGATGGAGGGTGCGTCGGGAGTGGAGATGCAGGCGTCGACGTCCACGTCGCACATCAGCGCGATCTTGGCCTTGAGCGACTGCGGCACGTCACGATCACAACGAAGGATGAGCGCGTCGGGTTGGATACCGATGTTGCGCAGAGCAGCAACCGAGTGCTGCGTGGGCTTCGTCTTGAGTTCGCCGGACGGTCCCAGGTACGGCACGAGCGAAACGTGCAGGAAGAAGACGTTGTCTCGGCCGACATCGTGTCGAACCTGACGGGCCGCCTCGAGGAACGGCTGCGATTCGATGTCACCGACGGTCCCGCCGATCTCGGTGATGACCACGTCGGGACGATGGCCTTGCAGGTCTGGTCCGCTCATCGCGAGGATTCGGCTCTTGATCTCGTCGGTGATGTGTGGGATCACCTGAACGGTGTCACCGAGGTATTCACCGCGACGCTCCTTGGCGATCACGGTCGAATACACCTGCCCGGTGGTCACATTGGCCTGCCCCGACAGATCGCGATCGAGAAAGCGCTCGTAGTGGCCGACGTCGAGATCCGTCTCGGCGCCGTCCTCGGTGACGAACACTTCACCGTGCTGGAAGGGGTTCATCGTGCCCGGATCGACGTTCAGGTACGGATCCAGCTTCTGCATGGTGACGCGCATTCCGCGCGCTGTGAGCAGTTGACCGAGACTCGAAGCGGTGAGTCCCTTGCCGAGCGAGGAGGCGACACCCCCGCTGACGAAAATATGCTTGGTAGCGGTACGCGTGTGAATGCGTGACTGTGGCAAAGGGGCTCCCGTGACGACTGTGCAGGACTTGGTCTGTTCGCGCAATGCTGGGGCCTGCCGACCCACGGGACTTCACGGTAACACCTCGCGAGGGCAAGCGTGAACAACGCGCCGATCGGATCGGAATAGCGCGTCAGCCGGGTTGCGCCCCGACGGTCACTCCGGTGGTCCCCGGAGCAGTCCCGTAACGTCCGGACGCGCCCGCCAACTGCTCCTGCAGGGCAAGCGGCACGGTGATCCTGCCCGACTCACGATCCACGTTGTCGATGGTCGTGACTGCCTGCGAAAGGGCTGCGTCCGCACGTGCAACAGCTACTGCACCGTTGCCCTGCGCGGAACCGGGCCGTCCAGCCAACACGGCGCCTCCGCCGCGGCCGTCCAGAGCACCTGCGAAACGAGCGATCACTGCACCCCTGTTGCCATTGGGGCCGCTCTCGTCCTCCTCGGCACCGCTGCCGGTGAGTACGAGGACCGATTGCGCGGGAGCGAGCGCACCGTCCTGATATTCGACGAATCCCGCGCTCCGCAGTGTCTCCAGGGCGAGGCCCATCTCCTCCGGAGTGCTCTGCGGCTCCCCCGTGTCGCGGTTCAGCATGAGCACGGATCCCAGCAGATCACCCGCCAGACTGCCTTGGTCGACAGCTCCCGTGCGCAACGTCGTCCCCGCCGGAACGACGTTGTTCACGATGGTGCGCAAACGGTCGCCACCGGTGGCATCGACGAACGAATCCGTCAACGACAGCCTTCCGGTCACCGCTGCTCCGGACTCCCCCAGCAACCGGTTGACACCGTCGAGGTCCGACGGATCGGCGTCCGGCGTGGTCACGACGAGAACCGAACGCTGCGCGAGCGAATCGCGAACAACGCGCGACGAGACTGCCGCATCGAACCCGTCGGCGGCGTTCAATTGCTCCGCGAGCTGATTGTTCTTCTCGTTACCCTCGGCGATTTCGTTCTGCAGATCCGACTTGTCGTCACGCAGCCCGGAGACGAGGCCGCTCGAAAGCAGCCCGGATCCCAGCACGACGCCGATCGCCAACGCAAGGAAGATCGCCGCTATGGATATTGCATGTTGGCGCAGTGAAATCACTTGATCAGTCCCTGAACCCACGCGACGAAGCTGTTCCAGGTGGCAACCATCCAGTCCCACACCTCGCCACCGATGTTCGACACCACCAGAGCCACGATCACCGCGACGAGAGCCGCCAGAACGAGCAGGGCAATGGCGCCGCCCGACACCCGGCTGCGGTACAACGTCGAAACAGCCTTCGCGTCGACGAGTTTCGGCCCCACCTTCAACCGAGTCATGAATGCGGACGGGTTGCTCTCTCTGCGACCGCGATCGAAGAACTCGTCGAGTGAAACCGTGCTGCCCACGGTCACGATGAGCGAAGCTCCGTGGTGGTCCGCGAGAAGCAGCGCAAGATCACAGGGCGACCCGCTCGCGGGAAACGTCATCGCACCGATGCCCAGGTCCTGGATCCGTTCGAGTCCGGAAGCGTGCCCGTCGGGGTCCGCCGGCAATACCACCTCGGCACCGGATTTCAGGGTGGCGCTGGTGATGTCCTCCGGGTCGCCCACGATGAGATCGGGACGATACCCGGCGGAACTGATCGCATCGGCACCTACACCGACACCGATCAGCACAGGCGAGTACTCCTTGATGAACGGCTTCAGATTCTTGAGATCCGCTCGGTGGTCCGGCCCATCGGTCACGACCACCACGTGGCGTTCCTTGAGGTCCAGATCGATGTCGGGCACGCCCACGCCGTCGATCAGAAGCGGGCTCTCGGTACGAATGAACTCGATCGTGTTGCCGGAGAAGGCCTCGAGGTGGTCGACCAGACCGGTCTTAGCCTCGATCATCCGGTCGGAGATCTCGGCCTCGGTCTGTTCCTCACCCTTGGCCATGCGTCGTTCGCCGCTGTAGATGCCGCCCCCGTCGAGACGAATCTTGCTGCCGTCCTTGATCTTCTTGAACACGTCCGCGCCGGCGGAGTCGATCAGCGTGATCCCGTTCGCCACGATGACTTCCGGCCCCAGATTCGGATAGCGCCCCGAAATGGACTGGGAGGCATTGACTACAGCCAGCACTCCCGCCTTCACCAGCGCATCCGCGGTGCCGCGATCGATGTCCGGTTCGTCGAGCACGACGATGTCGCCGTGTCCGACCCGTCGCAGCAATTTGGCCGTGTTGCGGTCCACCCTGGCGATGCCACTGATCCCAGGCAAGGTTTCGGTGTTACGTGACAGCAGAGCCGGCATCTTCATGGCAACGATGATGAACCCGAAAGGCCCCCGACCTGTGGAGGCGCGCCGAACCGCGCCCCGGTAGGACCATGATCACCGTTCGAATCTCACGCAGACCGCTCACTGCTCGCGGTGGCGAGGAGTTCCTCCGCGTGTGCACGGCCGGTCTCCGTGTCGTCCAAACCGGCAAGCATTCGTGCCAACTCGACCACCCGTTCGTCGTCGGACAACGTCCGGACGCCGCTGCTGACCACACCACCGTCGTCGTCGGTCTTGTCGACCACCAGATGTGTGTCGGCGAACGCCGCCACCTGAGGCAAGTGGGTCACCACGATCACCTGATGAGTCCTGGCAAGGCGGGCGAGCCTACGGCCGATCTCCACCGCGGCACGGCCACCGACGCCGGCGTCCACCTCGTCGAACACCATCGTCGCCCCGGTGTCGGATCCCGCGAGCACGACCTCGAGCGCGAGCATCACACGCGACAACTCACCACCGGACGCGCTCTTACCCAACGGCAACGACTGAGCACCGCTGTGGGCGGCCAATCTGAATTCGATCTCGTCGACACCGGATGTTCCGGCATGAAGCTCTGTGCCGTCGATCGTCAGCGGAGCACTGTCCTGAGCGGCAGCAGGGCGTGGACGTACCGATACTTCGAGTTCTGCCTTGCCCATCGCCAGCCCGGCCAGTTCGCTGCTGACCGCCTTGGCCAGTTTGGTCGCAGCCTTGACCCTCGCGCCGGTGAGCTTCGTGGCAGCTTCTGCAGTTGCCTCGGCAGCCTGGTCGACCTGTTGTGTCAACGCGGACAGCGCATCGGAGGAGACGTCGATTCTGGCGAGTCGCTCACGTGCCGACTTCGCCCACGCCAGAACGCCGTCGACATCGGCCGCGTACTTGCGGGTCAGGGTCTTGAGCTCGGCCTGACGCGACAGCAACGAGTCGAGCGCACCCGGGTCTGCGGGTAGCCCCCCGAGATACGTTGCAATATCGCCGGACACATCCGTGACGACAGCAATGGCTTCCGCGAGCCGTGCACCGATTCCCTCGAGTTCGGGATCCGATGCACTTTCGATACGCGCCCGCGCCTCGGACATCAGGTCGAGTGCTGCAGAGGCACCGCCGCCGTCCATGTCGTCGACTCCGGTCAACGCTGCGTGGGCCTCGTCGGCGGCAGAGCGCAGGGAGTCGAGGTCACTGAGCCGCTTCACGTCGGCGACGATCGATTCGTCCTCACCGGGTTCCGGTGCCACACCGTCGATCTCGTTCAGGGCGAACGTCAACTGATCGGCTTCCTGTGCGAGCTCACGCGTTCGCCCCGTCCGCTCGATCAACTCGGAACGCGCAGTCAACCATTCGCTCCGGTGCTTGGCGTACCGCGACGACAATGGACCGATCGTCTTGTCTGCGAACCGGTCGAGGGCCCCGAGCTGCTGATCCGGGCGCAACAGGCGCAGCTGATCGTTCTGTCCGTGCACCGTCAGAAGGGGGCCGGTGAAGGCGGACAACGTCCCCGCGGGCACGCTTCGGCCGCCGAGATGGGCCCGCGATCGCCCGTCGCCTCCCACCGTGCGAAGGGCGATGATGCTTCCGTCCTCGTCGCGTTCGGCACCCGACGACTCGAGCAGTTCGGTGATCTCGTTGTCCACGGACTCCGATACCTCGTCCGCCAAGAAACGGCCCTCGACCACGGCCCGTTGTGCACCTACTCGCACCCTCCCGGCGTCGGCACGGGCGCCGCTCAGCAGATGAAGACTCGTCACGACCATGGTCTTGCCTGCGCCGGTCTCGCCCGTCAGAACCGTCAGTCCCTCGTGGAACTGCGCTGACGCCTCCGAGATCACGCCGAGATTGTCGATGCGAATTTCTGCCAGCACGTCTAGGGCTTCCTTCCTCGCCAGCCGGTGACGGGCAACTCGAATTTGCGCACCATACGGTCCGCGAACGGTGCCGAATCCAGCCGAATCCAGCGCACCGGGTCGGTTCCGCGAACGATCTCGACTCTTGCGCCCGCGGGCAGTTCCAGGGTTCGGCGACCGTCACAGAACACCAGTCCGTCGTGGCTCCCCGCGACGGTCTCGATCGCGATGATCGATTCGGGACTCGTCACCAACGGACGGGCGAACAGCGCGTGCGCGTTGCTGGGCACCACCAGAAGTGCTTCCAACTCCGGCCACACCACCGGTCCGCCGGCAGAGAAGGCGTACGCGGTCGAACCGGTCGGAGTGGAGACAAGAACGCCGTCACAGCCGAACGCGGACACGGGACGTCCGTCGACTTCGAGAACGACCTCCAACACACCGAGCCGTGAGCGATTCTCGATACTCGCCTCGTTGAGAGCCCAGCCACGGGCGATGACTTCGTCGTCGACTCGAATCGCAACATCGAGAGTCATGCGTCGTTCGACGCGGTACTCCCGCCGAACGACCTGTCCCAGTGCTGCATCCAGGTGCTCGGCCTCGGTCTCCGCGAGGAATCCGATACGTCCGAGGTTGATACCCAAGACTGGTACCGACGCGTCGTGCGCAAGTTCCGCGGCACGCAGAAAGGTCCCGTCACCTCCGAGGACCAGAACCATCTCGCAGCCCCGGGCTGCGTCGGGCCCCGCATGCACGACCGTCACATCCAGATCGGGTGCCAGGAATCCGTCGGGTGCCCTGGTGGTCATCGGTTCGATCCGAGTGCTGTCGACCTCGTCGACGAGAACACGGAGCCCGATTCCGGCGCTTTCGAAGATCTTTCCGACACGGCGTGCGGTCTCGGTGATCTCGGAACGGCCCGGGTGTGCAACGAGAAGAACCTCACGCTTGTCGACTGCGTCCGACGCGTTCGCGTTCGTGTTCGTAGTCACTGTGGCCCCTCCTGCACCGCTGACCTGATCAGCGCTTCCACGTCCACTTCCCCTGCTTCGGGTTCGGACTTCAACCACAGAAAGTACTCCACGTTTCCGGACGGTCCGGGCAGCGGACTTGCCACGACACCGGCGGTGCGGAGCCCCAGCTTTGCTGCAGCCCTCGAGACCTCCGACACGGCTTCGACTCTGAGTTCCGGATCACGGACGACTCCCCCGGCGCCGACCCGGTCCTTACCCACCTGAAACTGCGGCTTCACCATCGGTACGACGTCTCCCCCGGCCCCCAGACAGGCCACGAATGCCGGCAGAACCAGTTCGAGAGAGATGAACGACAGATCCGCGACGACGAGGTCCACCATGCCCCCGATGGTTTCCGTGTCGATCGAGCGAACGTTCGTCCGATCCACCACGCGCACACGCTCGTCCGATTGCAGGCGCCACACCAACTGTCCGTATCCGACGTCCACCGCGACAACTTCCCGAGCCCCGTTGTGCAGTAGAACGTCGGTGAATCCACCCGTCGATGCACCGGCATCGAGACAGCGTTTCCCCGACACGGTCAGTCCGTGCGGGGTGAAGGCCTCAAGGGCGCCGATAAGCTTGTGCGCACCACGGGATGCCCACGAAATCTCCGAGTCGACTTCGACGACACGGAGCGGAGTGCCCGCTTCGATTGCAGTCGCCGGCTTCGTCGCCGTATTTCCGGAGATGAGAACTCGGCCTTCCGCGATCAGCTCACGAGCGTGATCGCGAGAGCGTGCCAAACCGCGTCGAACGAGTTCGGCATCGACCCGTGCGCGACGGGCCACCTCAGACCTTGTCCACGGTGGACAACGCTTCGACGAGCACCTCGTGTGCCTGCTCGAGGAGATGAGCTTTGCGAGGAATGACGCTCGATCCGTGCTGGTCCTCGGGTTCGGCGATCACGTCGCCGAGTTTCGACAACAGTCCGTCCACCTGGGCATGAATAGCTTCCGGGTCGACAGAAGCTGCACTGTCGGAACGAGTCGTCTGCCCAGGTAGATGGGCCCCCGGGCGCGGTATCGGCGTGGTCATCGGGCACAACGCTAGTCGATCAGGGTCGGATACGCATGTACCGAATCGCCCCTGGATTCGTCCGCGTCAGAGACCCCACCGTTCCAGCAGAACACGTACGGGCGGGTCGGCCGGGACGATTCCACCGAACTCGGGGTACTTCCACGCAACGTGGGCAAGGGCGCGGACCAGGTCGACGTCGCGTTCATCCGCAGCGTCACCAGCAGACTCCACAACGAGATCGGACCCGTCGAACGTCACGTTCCAGGCCTCTGCACCGGCTACGCGCACATCGTCGACATCTTCGTCCAGGACTGCCAGCTCTCGACCGATGAACGTCGGCCGCTGGGATGCGGGCGCGCGAAGGACCTCCGCCACAGTACTCACGCCACTGAGTACGAGAAGCGAGTCGATTCCAACAGCATTGGCCCCCTCGATATCGGTATCGAGACGGTCGCCGACTACCAGAGGCCGTTGCGCACCGCTGCGGGTGAGAGCGTCCTGCATGATCGGCTCGGCCGGTTTTCCTGCGACGAGGGGTTCACGACCTGAGGCGGTGGCGACCGCGGCGACCATCGAACCGTTGCCGAGAGTCAAACCGCGCTCCGTGGGCAGCGTGGTGTCGACATTCGTCGCCACCCATCGAGCGCCACCGCGAATCGCAAGCGTCGCTTCTGCCAGCATCTCCCAACCGGTCGCGACGGAGTGCCCTTGTACGACTGCGACCGGGTCGTCTTCGAAACGACGGACCGGACGTAGGCCGACATGGGCGATCTCGTCACACAGGGCGTCTGTACCGACGACGAGAACTGCAGATCCTCGATCCACCGTCTCGCTCAGGAGTCGGGCTGCGGACTGTGAACTCGTCACCACACGTGACGGGTCCGAGTCGAATCCCAGCTCGGTGAGGTGGGTCGATACCGATTCAGGCGATCGGCTCGCATTGTTGGTTACGTAGTAGAGACGCTGATCACCACGGGCGAGGGCTTCGACGGCGCCGGGTATCGCCTGCGCACCCTGGTACAGGGTGCCGTCGAGATCGAGAAGCAGTGCGTCGTAACCCGACCGGAGCGACGTCACTCGTCGCCTCCGGTCAGTTCCGTCACACGCTCCTCCGCGTCGGTGTCACCTTCGAGGTCTGCGGCCGCAGAGTTCAAGAACCATTTCAGGCCATCTTCGACACGACCCGCGGCAACCAGAGCGTCCGCGTACGCGTAGAACAGCCGCGCCGCGGCCGGTCCCGTCCGCGAAGCATCCAGGTCGGGCGTCTGAAGACTGACGACTGCTTGGTCGAACTGCCCGAGGTCCAACCGAGCGCCGGCCACCACGATCCGCAGTTCGGCTGCTTCGTCGCCGCTGAGCGCACGGGCCTCGTCGCTGCGGCCGAGCTCGATGGCACGCTCCGGACGTCCGAGCCCACGTTCACAATCGGCCATCACTGCAAGGAGGCCGGGCCCACCCGCCATTCGGCGAGCCGCACGAAGCTCGGACAACGCCTCGGCCCACTCTCCTGCGTGGTAAGCGGTAATTCCCGCGGTCTCACGCACCACGGCAATACGTCCCGCTCGCTGCCGAGCCGCACGCGCATGCAGAAGTGCTGTGGTCGGATCATCGTCGACGAGCCGGCCGGCCATCACCAGGTGCCGAGCGACCGCGGCAGCGTTGTTCTTGTCGAGACTGAGGAGGTCGCGGCGAACGGCCGAATCCAGCGCACCGGGTTCTACGTCGTCCGGCAGGTCGGGTTCGTCCGGACGTGCCGGGCGGCTGTCCCTACGTCCCGGAGCGAATCCGACTTCGCCGCCGCGCCGATTGCTGTCTCGCCTCGGGCCACCTCGACGATCGTCGCGGCCGCCACCCCGGCGGTTGTCACCACCCGTCCGCGAATCACCACCGGATCGGCGTGGTCGATCAGTTCCGAATGGCCGACGATCGCGGTCGGCACCCGACCTGTCGTTGTCAGGCACGAACGTTCCTCTCACAAACACGTAAACAAAACACGAAAGGGGACCCAGTATATTGGGTCCCCTTTCGGTAACGGATGTTCGGCGGTGTCCTACTCTCCCACACCCTGTCGGGTGCAGTACCATCGGCGCAGGCAGGCTTAGCTTCCGGGTTCGGAATGGGACCG
>NZ_JBHXNL010000003.1:100513-388429 GCF_042719695.1 Rhodococcus sp. NPDC058521 | reverse complement strand
CGGCACGGTCACTGTCGGGCATGATCAACGGCGCTGCTCGCATACACCATTCAACCAAACAATACCGTCCAAGCACTTCAGGCGCGCCGCACTAGAGGCACTGCGCCTACTGGCGTTCGGCGGTGTGCTCGATATCGACGTGCTCAGTCGAGCCACGTCGAACGACGCGGTCGCGGCCGCCCACCGGAGCGGACATCTGCGGTCCGGCTCGGACGGGGCCCGACGCGTCGCGCGGCTCAGCCACCCGATCGTCGGCGAGGTATTGCGGGAGCAGACCGGCGCTCTTGCCGCACGGATCCTGCGTGGCACGCTCGCGCGTGCCCTCGCCCAGGGCGGGGCGGCAGGTGACCGACTGCAGTCGGCCGCGTTGGCTCTGGACAGTGACGTAGTGCTCGATCCCGAGCTGTTGGTGGCGGCTGCGGAACAGGCATTGGCTCTCGGTGACCTTCCTCTCGCAGGGCGCTTGGCACAATCGGTCATGTCTCGAGGTGGTGGGCTGAGAGTGGCACTTGCCGCTGCCAGAGCCCAGGCATGGCAGGGCCGTGGAAATGAGGCAGCCGAGCTTCTCGCCGCATTCGATCCTGAGCAGATGTCCGAGGGAGAACTTCTCGCGTGGGGCGTGTGGCGTTCGACGTTCCTGTTCTTCGCCGGAAATCCGGTTGCCGCACGAGTGGAACTGGCACGACTGATGGGACGGCCGCACAGCAACGAACGACAGGACGTGGTCGTCGCGACAGAACTCACCTTCGACTCCTGTTCCAACGACGTACCCCGCTCGATCGAACTCACACGGCGACTGACCGGAGCCGAAAGATGTGCACCCTCTGCCCTTGCCGTTGCGGCAGCTGCAGGAGGATCGGCCTTGGCGAGAGCCGGACACGCGGACGAGGTCGCCGCACTTGCAGTGCGTGGTCGTAGCGCTGCGGAGGACAGCGACTTCATGATCGGGCACACGCAGATCGGCGTTGCCGAGGTCTTGGCGGCGGTGCTGTCCGGCAACCTTGCCGGCATCGAGGGAGTGCTCGAACGATACGCACCACCAGGACATTTCGGCAGATCAGGGTGGAGTGTGTATCAGTACATGCGAGGTCAGGGCTATTTCGCGGAGGGACGATTGTGGGAAGCCGCGGATCAGTATCGGCGGGGCCTCGCCGCAGCCAGAGCCGGTGGCCCACAGGTGTGGATTCTGCTGTGCTCGCTGGGCCTGTGTCAGGCGCTTGGGGCGCAAGGGAAGACGGAGCAGGCGGCAGAGGCGCTCGAGGTGGCGCAGCATGCATTCGGCGAGCAATTGGCATCCTTCGAGCCCGACCTCGTGTTGGCGAGGGCCTGGGTCGTGGCGGCGCGCGGAGAGCACCGTGAGTCGGTGAGCTTGGCACGCAAGGCTGCCGGGCTTGCCCGGTCCGGATCCATGTTCGGGATCGAGGTCCTAGCGCTCCACACCGCGGTGCGTTTCGGTGATCGTTCGGCGACCGGGCGCCTTCGTCGACTGGGCGGACAGGTCGATGGAATCTACGGACGCACCGCCGCACAGCATGCGCTGTGTTTGCAAGCCGGCGATGGGCAGGGACTGGACAACGCTGCCCGGGAGTTCGAGACGATGGGTGCCGTACTGGTCGCGGCCGACGTATCAGCCCAGGCCGCGTCCGCACACAGGGTCGGCGGTGACCGCTACCGGGAGAGGCTGTCGGCATCGGCGGCGCAGCGTCTCGCCGCACGGTGCCAAGGAGCAAGCACCCCGGCCCTGAAGACTCTCGGAAGCCGGGCGTACCTGACCGCCAGGGAACAAGTGGTCGCCTCGCTCATTGTGGCGGGCATGTCCAACCGGGAGATCGCCGAACGTTTGACGCTGTCGGTCCGCACGGTCGAAGGACACATCTATCGGATGTTTGCAAAGCTCGACGTGGACAACCGGAAAGAATTGGTGGACAAGTTGTGTCGAGTGGCATGACCATCTTCACGGAAGGGTTTCCGTGCGCATCGTTTCAGCCATCCCCTTGCGGTCGGCGACCTCCAGCTTCATGAACATGTGATAGATGTGTCCTTCGACGGTCCGCGACGAGACCGTCAAGCGTTCGGCGATCCCGTGGTTGGTCAACCCGTCCGCGACCAACAAGCCGATTTCCCGCTCGCGCTGCGTCAGTGGGAGCGGAGCCGCCCCGGCGCGGATTGCCGGGGTGTGTGCGCCGCAGGTGCGCGCGAGCGTGTATGCGCGAGCGGACGTGCGGAGTTGCTCGCGGCGATTACCCGCGCGCCGATATGCTGCCGCGGCCTGAGCGTAGGCATCCGCGGCCAGCAATTTTGCTCCGCCGATGTCGAACTGAGCAGCGGCCGAGCGCAGCCCATCGACATCTGACGCGGCGGCCGCGGCAGCGTGTGCGGCCATTGGAGCAATCAACAGGCCATCGACGAGACCGATGAGAGCCGCCAGCTTGGGCGCCGCCGCCTCATCACCGAACCTGACGGCGGTGTGCCATGCTTCAGCGGCTACAGCCAACAACCCTGACTCCTCGGCGGTGACCGCAGCCCTACGGGCCAGACTGATCGCGAGTCCCACGTCGCACGCCGCGGCAGCGGCCCATGCTTTGGCGATGCCGAGTTCGGGGGTATACAACTTTCTGTGCTGGCCGCGCGAGGCCTCCGCGCGTTCGATTGCCTTGTTCGCGTCGACAGGACGTCCGGACATCGCCAGAGTCTGAGCCAGGAAGAGACTGGTGAGCACCCGCCATTCGGGATTCGATTGTCCTAGTGCCGCAGCAGCTTCCTCCAACCTTGCCCTCGCTGCACGAAGCAGTCCTCTGGCAAGTTCGAGTCTGCCGAACAGTGCGGTGATGCCGAACGCTGCCGGATCGTGGGTTCCCGCCAGTTCGAGATACCGCCGAACAGATTGCTCGGCACTGTCGAAGTTGCCCGTGTAGATGAGCGCCATGATCTCGCCGTGCCCGATCGCAAATCGGAGAACCGCCGTGTCGGATTGCACGTAGGCGGCCGTCGATCGTGCCCAGGGGCGCACTTCATCACCCCGCCCCATCAACGCCAGCGCTACACACCCCGTGCTCGCCGCCCACATCCGTGCGGCGGGAGGAGCATTCTTGGACAGACGGATTCGGACTGCAGATTCGGCTGCGGAGCCCGCCCGCCCGATCGACAGCTCGATTGCGGCCCGAACTCCGTCAAGACACTCGCGGCCGGAGCCGGCGCCAATACGGGCACGCGCGGCGTTGAGGGCGGCGCAAGCACGATCTGGCGAGTCAAGGTTCCAGAACAGATTGCCCGCCCGCAGGATTGCCAACCGGGTGAGTTTTGCCGAGGTGCTGCAGGTGGTATCGGCCGTCGTCAGCAAGAGTTCAGCATCGGCACCCCGGCTCGTCCAGGCGAGCGCCCCCGCGCGGATGAGAGTGGCCCGGAATCCGCCGCCTTCGGCGGTGGCAGCGCGGGCAAGGGCTTCGGCTCGGTCGTAAGAGCCCAGGGCAATCGCATCCGCAGCGGCGGATGCGAGTAGGCCGCTGCTCGCGTAGTCAGTGCCGAGCGTAAGTTCCGCGGCCCGAATTCGATTCGCCTGTCCGCTCGCGTCGTTCGTGAGAAGCGGAACCAGTTCTTCGCGGGCCTGCCGTGCGTCGTCGGCGGAGAGACTGCTGCGGACCGCTGTTCCGAAGAATGGGTGGACCAGTCGCGCCACCAGGGTCGAATCTTCCTTCGTAAAGCGAATCAGTCCGGAGGTTTCAGCGTCGAGAAGTGATTGCGTGCTGACCAGTTCACGGAGGATTGCCAGTTCGAGGGGCTCGCCGAACGCGACAAGAGCGACTATCCGTCGGATAGTGTCCGGCGCGTGGGCGCACTGGCGGCGAAGTCGTAGTGTCAGCTCAGGAGTGACGGCGGGCTCCCCACGCAGCTGCCAGATTCCGCTGGTGCAACGCAGCGTGCCGGACGTAAGTGAGCCTTCGACCAGCTGTCGAAGACAACGGGGATTACCGTGGGACGCCTCCGCGAGCCGGTGCGTCGTGATGCTCTCGACCGGGCCCCCGAGCGTTGCGGCGAGAATCGTTCCTGTTTGGTCGCTGTCGAAGCCATCGATTCTCAGCCGCGAGAATCCGCGATCCTTCCACAGGGCGGCGATCGCGTCGGGGACTGGCGCATCGGACTTGATCGTCACTACCAGAGCGAGGGCCCCGCTGATCGCGAGATGATTGACAAGGATGGCAGACATCGGATCCAGTATGTGTGCGTCGTCTACGAAAAGCGTTCCGCCCCGGAGCTCCTCGGAGAAGCGCCGGTCTGAATCGCAAAGCATCGCAGCGAGATTCCACGACGAGGAACCGTCGACCAACCAGGAGAGGGCCCCGAACGGGATCTGGCGGGCTGTATCGGTACCGGCTATCCATCTGGCGGGGCCGTCAGGCGACGCCGCCACGCTTGCAAGCAGCGTGGTGCGTCCGATCCCCTCGGGGCCTTGGACGAGGATCCCCCGAGGCCCGTTCACACAGTTGACGGCCTCGGAAATTGCTCGAGATTCGGCAGGTCTCTCGATCACTGGCCAGGCCAGATTCACACCGACAAGTCTAATTCGTGGAGAGGAGTCGGTGGAAAACCGTTATCGTTTTCACTGAAGCTTGTCGATCACGACCCGAACATGCCTTGCGAGTCGCTGCTGAACTGGGTGCGCATGTCGTTGATGGGGTCGCGTGGGGAGTACAACTGAAGGGTCGCGCTCTTGTTGCTGGAACCCGCAGGGCACTCGGCGAAGACTGGGTGAGTCCCCGTGCCCAATGCTGCAACCTGCACGTTGTTCAACGTAAATGTAAAAGCCGAAGAGGCTCCTGTTCCCATAGTCATTGGACCCACGTGGACGTCGCACCCAGTTGGATTGGGGGTCGCAGTCGGGTCCAGGCTCACCGCCCAGGTGTTGGGGCCGACTGTTTGCACCGAGATTGTCGGTGGTGTTGCTGCCGAGGCGGTCCCCGCTCCCATGCCCACGCCCGCCGCTACCAATGGGGCGATGACGACTGCCGTCATTGCCCATCGAAAAGTGGTCGCTGTCATCGCTGGCTTCCCTTCGGACAGCCGCGACCTACCAGAGCGTGGCCGCGGACCAGAATCTCTCCTGGGCCCGAGTGTCGTCCCTGACGATCTCGATGTCATGAGTAGTCGACTACTCGAATTCGAGGCGCCGAGTCGAGACTCGCACCTGGTTTGACGAAAGGCGGACTACGACGGCCGCCGGATCTATAGATCGTGGGTGCCGAGCCATTCGAGGATCCGTTCGGCGACGTTCTGCCAACCAGGTTCCAGCATCATGTCGTGGGCCATCCCCGGAAACAACTCGGCCTCGAGTCCGTCGGCGCGTGCTGTTGCGCGAACTTCTTCGGGGGTATTTGCTGTGTCGCCCTCTGCGCCGAGTACCAAAACGGGTGTGGAACCAAGTCTCGGTCGGGTTCCATTGGAGAGCATCAGGTCGCGAAGTGCGTGGTCACTCTCATTCACCAACTGTGCGGCATAATGCTCGACTTGTGCCGCTGGCATCTGGGCCGAGAAGAACAGTTCGCGCGCCAACGCTGGGGTTTCGACGAGGTGCAGGGGGTTTCGAGTGAGCATTGCCTCGAGGGTCAGTCGTGGGTGACGTCTCGCGGCCCGCCGCACGGACCCACGCGCGCTGCGCGGGGATGTGGGAGAGATCAGCACTGCAGCCGGTGCATCGTGTGACTCCAAGTATTTCTGCACGATGAAGCCGCCGATGGAATGGCCGATGACCACCGGCTTCGTCGACAGCATGTCGGCGATTGAGACGACGTCGTCTACATAGTCCGCGATCGTCACGTTCCGAATCGGTGTGGATGTCGGACTGTTGCCGTGGCCGCGCAGGCTGACTGCGAGAGCGCGGTATCCCTTGTCCGCGAACCAGTCCAGGAAGTGCTCGTCCCAGCACCACGCACCGTGGTAGCCGCCGTGGATGAAGAGAAGAGGAGTGTCGTGCAAAGCACTGACCTGACCCTTGTCTATGACTTCGAGCACTGGACTTGTCCTCTCCATTTCGACAAGAACTGTCCCACAATTTGAACCCGTTCGGTTCGTCATCCACCGAAGTTCAGTACCCGACCCAACCTGCCCACCCTCAATCTCACTCAGTATCGTCACAGATTGCGGCGCGGACATAGGCACGACCGACGGAGCGTCCCGCAGGAACGGCGAGTTGTCAGCTGTACCGAGGAGCTGCGATTACCGCCTCCCGGTACCGTGCGTCGGGCCGTGGACCCCTTGACTCCGAGTGCTCAGCCTCGTTCTTGTCGAGGTGCACCTGGACGAGAATGGGATCGGGTTGGTCAGCAATGCTGAGCCCGAGGAGTGGCACGGCCCCGACACGTCGTCACCCGGCCGTACCGGATGGAAACGCCACTCCTCCAGTTCCGACACAACCGCCATTTACCGGGCCCGCAACCCAGGCGCCGAACATTGGATCGACGACTTTGCCGTTATGCGTGTTCACGTCCGGGTCGGACACCATACCGATGGTTAATCCCTGAAATACCGCGCAGGTCCAACCCTCCATCGGCAGACCATCAGTCCATAGGACCGGCCCAACAACCGCGGGTCGCGCGTCCGGCTCGAGCGTCGGAGCGGCCGCTGCAACACCTGATCCGAGGGCGATCGCGGGCGCAACCGCGGCACAAGCGACAGCTACCCGTACAACGTTCTTGTTCATGGTCTTTCCTCCATCCGTAGCCGCTTCGGGATCCGAGCGAATCTCCGGCGGTAACGTCAATCCTCCTCGCTGTGGCATGCTGAAACATCACCACTCGGGTAGAAAGTCGCCACACCTGAGCCACCGGTGACGTGTGAGGACACTTGACTGTTCACTGACGTCTGACCTCGCCGAGTCTTACTGTGAGGTGCACCGGAATGGTGAGGGAGATGCTCCCGGTGACAGGGGGAGTCCGCGTAGCCGCTGAGTCGTCGGTTGCTGTGCTTTCAGCGCCTGCCGTGCCGTCCGCCGGCGTTGGTGCCGGTTCCGATGTCCGTTGTGGAGGATCGTCCGGAAGTGCCAGCGCCGTGACGGGCGGCGGGTTCAGGAAATCTCCGATCAGACTCTGCTGCTCGGGGGTCAGGCCTTGTACCTTGCCGACTCGCTCGAGGATGCTGCTGATTCGGGCTCCTTCGTTCGCGACCCACTGAATCGTCGACTCGCCCCGATCTTCACTCCACGGCGTCCCGTCGACGGCGAGAATGCGGCCATCGCCTCCCCGTGCTGGAACCCCCGAATGGTGCAGCCCGACCACTTCCCACTGGTTGTTGTAGAGAGGTGAACCGGACGATCCGGGTGACGTATCCGAACGGTAGTGGAGGAAGTTGTCCAACCTGTCGATGAGCTCGTTCTGCTGCAGGGCGATTTGCTTCGGTCGACCGTCTGGATGCTGGATGACGTTGATCGATTCGCCGAGAATCAGCTTCCCTTGATCGCGGCTGGTGCGGTTGAATCCGAAGCAGGCAAGCGAGACGTGTGGGACACCATGAGTGAGCGGCGATACCGCAACCACGGTGAAATCGAGTTCGGCGTCGGTGATGAAAAGGACGTCGGGCTCGAGGTCGAACACATGCGACGGCATCGGCCGGCCATCGAGTCCATTCTGAAAGTTGAACTCGACTTGCGAGAATCGAGCCGATGCCGAGTCGGGCAGTACGTGGTTGTTGGTGAGGATCAGCCGCGGTGACACCATGAATCCGGTTCCCCGCCCTAGATCCCGGAATTGATCACGGATGTGGATCAGACCGACTGTACGAGCGACCGTGGTACCTAGTTCGAGGAAGGCGACGCCGAGTAGGTTGTTGCCGGCAAGTATTCGTTCCAACAGGTGCTCGCTGCCTTCCACAACGCCAAGGGTTTCGAGGGTCTCCGCGGCGGTGTCCGATCCCAGCGCTTCACGGACGATCGGCTGGTCGAGTACACGCTGAGTGCGCAATGCGAGCCGTTGCGGATCATCGACTCCGAGAATGCTTCCGCGGACCGAATGTGCGTCGGCGAGCTTTGCCTCGATGATCGCACGCTGGGCTGCCCGTTCCGTGAATCGTGCTTCGGTGGCGGCGATTACGCGACGCTGGAGGTCGAGGGTGGGCGCCGCGGGAGCTGGTGGATGTGGGTCCGCGGGCGCTTGGGTTTCTACGGACGAGGCAGCAATTCCATCGAATGTCATGTCAAGCCTTGTCACGTCCGTCGGGTCCGAGACGAGCGTCGACATGAGCTCGAAACCAGGCGTATTGGGGGTGAGACCGTGGAAGCGGATCAACTGTTTGGTGAAGTCCGTGACGACGCTGTAGCGCTGAAGGAGTGGAAGCAGTGAGCGCACCCGTTCGATCTGATCCAACGTCAACTCGGGCTCATGGGCACGCACGTAGAGATCCAGCCGTTCCATGGTGAAACCGAGTCCTTCATTGAACAGCGGCAGTCCGCGGTCGGCTACCTCGAGGAACACCTCGAGTGCCTCGGCGTGCCGGCCCACTCGTGCTAGATATTCGCCCCGGATGACCGCACCGTCAGGCAACCAAGGGATCGCGTTGCATAGCTTCTCGCTCGATGCATCGAGCTGATCGAGACGATTGAAACGCAGCAGGGCGTAAGAACCGACTGCGGCGGCGATCGGGTCTTGAAAGGTGCCACCGATCAAGTGATCTGTTCCGACGCCGTTTGCGTCTGGCTCCATCCCCATGGAGGCTTCGGAGGCGAAGCCCGAAGCGCGGTACCGGGCCATTGCGTTGGCCTCCACATTGGCGAAGTGCACATCGAGCGAGACTGCGTCCATCTCCTGCCCCACCGCAGATCCGGCGGGCACACGGGACAGGGTGACGGTGCATCCGATACTCGGCGAGATCGGCAGTGCGACGACGACCGCAGGGTTCTGAGAATGCAGCACTTGCAGGTACCACAAGCCTTCGGATGAGCCGGGAATCGATAGTTCCCGGACCGATCTGCTGACCGTACGGACCGCGATCCCACCGACATCCTGTGCCACAGCTGCAAGAGATAGTGGGTTTCCGTGGAAGAGCCGAATCTGGACTTCATCCCGCGACTCGGCGAACTCGCTGATCTCGGGACGGTTCGCGGATTCGAACACCGAGGTATGGGACGGCGCGGCGAGGACTCGGCGCTCGAGGGGTGGCGCCGTTGCTGTCGGACTCGTCTTCGGTTGGTGACCGAGGTAGTCACCGAGGAGGGAGTCGAGAGCGGCGCCCTCCTCATCGATACCAGTGGCATCGACCTCGGCGCCCACTCCGAGCGCTTCCATCATCGGAGCCGCGTCGGACCTCCATTCTTGGCGCGGAACCGGCTCAGTGCGCGGAAGAATCGTCGCTGCCGGGTTACCGAAGAACTGTTGCACCTCGTTGTTGTGCGACGTCGAGGCTTGCGGCGCTCCCGGTTCGAGCACGACCGCGATGGGTGAGGTCGACCGGAGTGGAATCGATACCTCCTGTGTGATGGTGGGCCCGCCCGGTAGTTGCGCAGTTACCACATAGGAGCGTCCGTGTTCGAGTCCTTCCACCGTTTGTCCGCTGCGCGTATGTGCAACGACGGACAAGTCGCTACCGCGTATCTCCACAGGTACCGCAAAGTTGTTCAACTCCGCAGTGCGGAAAGCCGTTTCGATCCGAATGGCGCCGGTGTTGGGGGAGTCCTGTGGTGGTTGACAGGGCGAGCTATCGTCCATCGGACATCCTCGCTTTCCACACTCGGGGCCGGAGTGGTTCGACGAGCTGAAGCTGGGCTTTGCAGTCGTGCAGAGGTGGTCGCGGCTGATCGAGGGCGGCCGAGAACTCGTAGAAGCCCGCCTCGAGACTCACCCTGAATGGATATGGGTCCGCCGGCGTGCGGAAATCGCGAACATACTTCGGGTCGGACTGACCCTCGAGATGCACGCACGTGCTGGCCGCAGCGTTGTCTGGTTCGATGCCCAGCTGGAACGACACCAGCGGGCGTTCCTTCAGGTAGCACAGCACCGCATCCTCGGTGAAGCCGTCGGCGAGCCCGATTTGGTCGCCGCCATAGTCGGCGTTCACCTCATCCAAGCGGCGCGGGAGTCCGAGATTGAGAGAGAACGACGAAACGTGCCAGTCGGTGGCGCTCCTGCCGTCGGTGGATTGGTCGGGTGCGTTTGCAGCTTCACCAGCGAGACATCGCAACAAAGCCATGCTGAACAATGACTGCTTGTCGGTGAGTGCGCGTGCCGCCCCGGCCGGGATCGCGGCATAGAACACCGGCGCGCGGCGGTCATCGCGCATGTCCGCGGCTTCCACATCCCATACGGCGCCCGAGCGAAGCTCCTCGTAAGACAGCAGCCGGGACGGGGCACTGCGGCAGGCGTCGATGAAATAGAACTGGGTTCGGGCGATTTCGGGCCTGACTCCCGAAGGATCACCCAGGCCTTTGCTGTTCGCATACGGAGCCATTCCATTTCGCAATGAACTCACGTCGACGGAGTGCCTGCTCAATGTGCCACCGGCGCCGAAAGTATCGAGGAGCAGGAGTTGGTCGCTGCGCGTGCGCTGAATGCCGTGCCCGGAGAAATAGAAGAAGGTGGCGCCGTCGCGATTCGCTGTGGCGCTTCTTCGCCACGCCTCGGTCGCAGCACTCAGATTGTTCTGATCGCATGTGGGCACCTTCAGCTGCGCGATCGGCGGCAGGCCGATCGTGCCCTGGGCCGAGTGCAAAGCCGTTACGCCGATCTCCTTGGTGGTCGGCGACAGCAGCAGCCGTACCGACCCGAGAGGGAAATGCAGCCGCTGTTCGTCCGCCGTTTTCATCAGCCAATCGAGGATGAGATAGGCGGTGAGGCTGGTGCAGGAGAGCCGTCGCATTCCCAGACCGGCGGAGGTAGCGGCTTCACCGGGCCCTGGCAGGTGTGAATACTCGCTGACTCCGGCAATGAGTGCATGGAGCGCGGGTTTGCCTGCCAGGGCGCGGTCCTCGAAGACAAGCGATGGATCTGCGGCCGGCCGGTCGGATGGCTCCAGTAGGTTCATGGCTGCGCTCGGACCTCTCGCGCCAGAAGTTCGTAGAACGTCGGCCGGGTGTAGTAGGCGCCGTGTGCATCGAGGGCGGAGACACCCGACTTGAATCGCAGATCCTTGATCCGCACAGTGGGATCTTGATCGGTCAAGACCGGTTCGATCAGGAAGCTGAGGATGTCGGCCGGATCATAGACGTTGAGCCAGGTCCGCACGCGCCCATCGAGCGCGGCGACCTTCGGTGGCATTGGCGGCGCGGGCGAATTCGTGATCGTGCTGCCCTTGAAGAGCTTCATCTCCTCGAACTGACCGACCTGTCCGCCAGCCGACACCCACAGGTCCACCTTCAGCGACGGGTCGTAGCTGGTGACGAGGTCGTAGAAGATATTGCCGCCCATCGAATGGGTGAGGACGACGAGCGGTTCGTCGGGGCGCGACCGGGGTACGTCGGCGATCGCCCGAGCAATCCGGTCGATAATCGGGCCGGGTGAATCCGGCTCACCGCGGTGCAACAGATATTCGAAGACGTCGCCCATGAACAACGTGAGATGCCTGTGCAGGCCGTCCCGGTACCGGTCGAGGGCCGCGATGGATGCTGCTCTGGCCGGTGCGTTCTTTGCTCGGTGGATTACTTCTCCGACCCGATTCTCGAGCTCGTCGAGCCAGGCCGGTCCGAGGGTTTCCAGTGTGCTGGCCTCCGCATCCCCTGGCCCGGGAGGTTGGGCGCGCCGGGCGATTGCGTCCCCGATCAGCGTGAGGGCTGCGTCGTCGGACACGCAGTCGCGAACCGCGGCGGTCAAATCGGCATCCGCGGCGGCCAGTGAACCAGCCAGGAGGACATGGCCATCAACGTGTCCTACTGCGCTTCCCGGGGTTATCTGCCGATCGGCCGGGAGATCATCGGCGCGCATGACCGACCCTTCGGAGTGGATGACCGGAGCGAGAAGCGCCTCCACGGTCCGGTGCGGATTCTTGATCCACGCGTTGCGCAGCGGCGTCTCGCCGCCCAGGCCTTCGAGGGTGGGCGCGTCCATTCCCATTTCCGCCAGCATCTCGGCGATCTCGAGATCAGCGGCGGTGGCGCCATCGCCGCCCGCTCCCATGTCCTCGAGCAGGCTGACCGGCGGCACAGTGGCCTGCGCCCAATAGTGACGCACCCCGAGATCGCCCCAATAGGGGCTCGTCACGTGCATTCCCGACCAGCGCGGATCGGACTCGGCCATTCGATCGATGAGCAACCGCCGGATCAATTCTTCACGAACGGCAACACCACGCTCGTACTCCTCTCCCGACCGCGTGGCGACACCATGGATGAAGACGACGGGCATGACGGTTCCTCCGGACGATTCGCACCGAACATCCGCTGTATCCAGCGAACTCCTGTTCGGATGCGCTGTCATGCGTAGTCGACTACTCGATTCCGGTGATCGGATTCGAAGTGCGCTACTTCGTCGTTCAAGTCAGCACACTCTCCGCGAACCGGGCGACCGCGAGGACCAGGTCGTCGGCGTAGCGCGGGCCGACGATCTGAAGACCGACGGGCAACCCTGCTTCGGTCGTTCCCACCGGGATGCTGATGGCGGGTTGCTGGGTCATATTGAACGGGTAGGTGAACGGCGTCCATTGCGGCCAACTGGTGAAGTCGCTGCCCGGCGGAAGGTCGTACCCGGCGTCGAAGGCGGGTATCGGCATGGTCGGGGTGATCAGTACCTTGTGCTCGAGATGGAAGGTGCCCATGTCGATCCCGATCTGGGCCGCCACCGCGCGAGCGTCGAGGAAGTCGACCGCCGAGTGGGTTTCACCACGATCCCAGACCTTGCCGAGTTCGGGATCGACCTTGTTGCGGGTGCCCTCCGGGTAGTGGTCCAGCATCGTCGCAGCACCCGCCGCCCACAGCAGTTCGAAGGCGTCCAACGGGTCCGTGAATCCGGGATCTGTCTCCGTGACATGCAGGCCTCCGGATTCCAGCGCGCGTACGGCACTGTCCACGATGCGGCGCACCTCCGGATCCACGTCGACGTAGCCGAGGGTGGGGGAGTAGGCGACGCGTAGCCCCGTCATGCTCTTCCCGATCTCGCCGCGAAATGTGTTGTGGGGTGGTTCAAGCGCGGTGGGGTCGCGGGGATCCGGCACCGAGAGAACATCCATCAGCACCGCGGCATCCTCGACTGTTCTTGTCAGCGGACCGGCGTGAGCCATGGGGCCGAACGGGCTGGCCGGATACATCGGGATCCGTCCGTGCGTCGGCTTGAAACCCACGATGCCGCAGAACGACGCAGGGATTCGCACACTGCCACCGCCGTCGGTACCGACCGACAACGGCCCGAATCCGGCGGCCACCGCCGCAGCGCTCCCGCCCGACGAGCCACCCGGCGTCTTCGTCGTGTCCACGGGGTTGCGCGTGATTCCGCACAGGGGGCTGTCCGTCACTGCCTTCCAGGCGATCTCGGGCGTGGTTGTCTTGCCGACGAAGACCATGCCGTCCGCACGCAACAGTGCAGCAACGGGGCTGTCGACCTCCCACGGCTGGTTCGGATCGACGGCGGCAGAACCGCGAAGGGTCGGCCACCCGTCGGTCAGGAAGATGTCCTTGATCGAGATGGGGACGCCGTCGAGAAGACCCTGCGGGGAGCCCATCCGCCAACGCTCCTGGGAGCTGTGCGCTTGTTCGAGGGCGCGTTCCTCGTCCACCAGGCAGAAGGCGTTGATGTCCCGATCTCCAGTGCCGATCGAGTCGAGCACCGAACGTGTGGCGTCAACCGGAGACAATTCGCCCGACGAGTACGCGGCCACCAGTTCGGCAGCGGTCATTTCGGTGGGATTCACGACCACACTCCTCACTCAACTGGGTACGTATCCGAGTGTCTTGTCGACAACGTTCTCGAGCGGAGCACCGTCGATCCACCGCGCGAAATTGTCGGTGAACACCCTGACCAGAGCATCACGCCAACCGACGAAATCCCCCGAATTATGTGGCGTGACGGACACATTGGGTATCGCCCACAGGGGGTGCCCAGGCGGGAGGGGTTCGGTTTCGAGCACGTCGAGGGCGGCGCCGGCGATAACCCCGTCTGCAAGCGCAGCGACAAGGTCGTCGGTGTTCACCAGTTCGCCTCTGCCGACGTTGATGAAGCGTGCACCCGGCTTCATCGCGGCGAACGTGTCGCGGTGGAAGAGGTGGCGCGTCTGCTCGGTAAGTGGAGCGACCGCGACCACGTAATCGGCCTCGGCCAACTGAGCAGGAAGCTCTTCAGTGGTGGTGACGGTTCCGAAGTCGGCGTCATCCGATCGCGCTCGCCGTCCCGATCCGCGCACCTCCATGCCCGCTGCCCGCAGGAGGCGCGCAATCGAACGCCCGATGGGACCGGTGCCCACGATCAGGGCCACGCGGCCGGCGATGCGCTCGGACTCACGGTGCTTCCACGTCTCGGCCTGCTGGAGCCGTAGCGAGCCGGGGAAGTCCTTTGCGAACGAGAGGATCTGCCCGAGTACGTATTCGGCGATGGCACCGTCGAACACGCCACGGGAATTGGTGACGGTGACATTGCTCGCGCGCAGCTCGGGGAACATGACCGGGTCGACGCCCGCGGCGGCGATATGGAGCCAGTCGAGGGTGTTCGCAGCGTGCCACGCCTCGGGTACGGCATCGCTGAGGAAGTCGTACAGGAACAGAGCCTGCGCCCCGTCCAATGCCTCTGCCAGTCCGTCCCGCGTGGTGTAGCGAATGTCCGCGCGCTCCGCGACCGGGGTCATGAGCTCCTGGCTCGGCCGGGGGTCAGTGCCGGAGGAGCTGTCGGCATGCAGCACCGCGAGGATCGGAGTCGGCGTCACGTTGACACCGTATGAGCGGGTCGTATGATTGTCAACAATCTGCACGTCGAAGGAAGGCATGAACATGGCACTGACCGATCTGGAGCCGGTCAGTCGGCAGTCGACGGCCGAACTGATCGCCGATCGGCTACGTGACGCCATCATGCGCGGGTCGTTGAAGCCGGGCGAGCAGCTGGGCGAAGCTGACCTGGCGGCTCACTTCCAGGTCTCGCGAGGTCCACTACGGGAAGCGATGCAGCGTCTCGTGTCCGAGGGCCTGCTGCACAGCATTCGCAACCGCGGCATCTTCGTCACAGAGCTGACCCTTGACGACGTGGTTGATGTGTACCGCAGTAGGCGAGTCATCGAGGGGGGAGCGCTCGCGATGATCCTCGAAGGACGTAGGGACGAGGCCTACGAGGCGCTCGGACCCGCCGTCGAAGCAATGCGCACCGCCGCTGAGCGTGGAGACTCCGCCGCAGTGTCCGACGCCGACCAGCTGTTCCAT
Source organism: Rhodococcus sp. NPDC058521 (assembly GCF_042719695.1). Taxonomy (NCBI): domain Bacteria; kingdom Bacillati; phylum Actinomycetota; class Actinomycetes; order Mycobacteriales; family Nocardiaceae; genus Rhodococcus; species Rhodococcus sp. NPDC058521. The sequence continues at coordinate 373,125 of NZ_JBHXNL010000003.1, read as the reverse complement.
CAGATCCTGGTGGAAAGCTCCGCCAGTCCGCGCCTCGTCCGCGCCGCACGCACGCTCCTGATCGAGACGCGGATGTGCATGGGCGTACTGCAGACCACCTACGACGATATTCGCGACCAGGCGCGCGAGCACGTGGCACTGCGTGACGCCATCAAAGACGGTGCCGACGCAGATGTAGGGAAACTTCTCGCGGAGCACCTCGACGATGCGGTTGTGCGTCTGCGCGGGAAGTCACTACCCGCCTGAGTGCGCACAAAGTCGCTTCGAGTGACGGGATTCCGTCGCCGATCCCGATTTGTGTGCAGTGAGACCGGTTGTCAGGCCGGAGCAAGGTCGACGCCCGGCGGCGGACGAAGCTTCCGGAGAGTGCCGTCGAAGCCTGTGACGTACAAAGCCCAGCCGTCCCCGTCGGGTGCGACGCGCACCGATGTGGGGCCGTCGGGTGGCATCCGAATCGGCGCGGGAGGCTTGATCATTCCGGTGAGGACTGTGCAGGCCTCGCGCGTCTCAGGATTGATTCGGTACACGGCACCGGCGAGATGATCTGCGACATAGAGCGTGCCGTCGGCGACCGCTTCCATGTCGTCGGGCAGGCCGATCAGATCCGGGAACCCCATCACAGTGCTCGGCGTGCTGGGTGAATCGAGGGGCACCCGCAGGATCTGCGAGGTGACGTCACCTGTGTAGAACGCCGTGCCGTCGGGAGTGAGTGCCATTCCGTTCGACCGCGGAATCGTAGACCAGGAGCGATCGAGTGTGTTGGTGGACGGGGTGTATCGCGCGATTCCCGTCGGTGGACCGAAAATGTCGATGCGTGAGATCAGCAGGTCGCCGTCCGGTAGCAACAGCAGGCCGTTCGGTCCGTACAGTCCGTCGGCGAGTGTTGTCACCGAACCGGAATTGGTGTCCAGACGTTTGAGAGTGCCGTCGGCAACGGTACGCATGGGATCGTCGCCCGTAACGAAATACAGATCGGTCCCCGCCAGTCTCAGCCCGGCGGGTTTGTCCAACCCGGAGAGCACGGTCTCCACATTGTTTGCAGAATCGACGTGGTACAACTCGCCGTTGTCCCCGCCGCTGACGTAGAAGCCGCCCCTCCCGTCCGGCTCGAGGTTCTCGAGCCAGCCCAGGCCGGATGCCATCGTTTCCGATTGCCAGCCTTCGGAGCACGACGGTGCCGAAGCGCCGGCTTCCGACGGTGCGCCGACACTCAGGGTCGCGGTGGCAGCAACCACTGCGACAGCACAGGTGAACTTCGTCTTGACACGCATGACACCCCTCTCGAAAGAACGGTACGAAAATACACGCATCTGTGCGAGATCGGCAGCGGCGCGAACGATCTGTCAGGAAACGGTGAACTCTGCGGACGTGCCGGTGAACGTCGTGATCGTGCCGCCAGCGTCCTTTCCGGCACCGAAATGCTGAATTCGATACCTTCCGGCAGGAGTTCCTTCGGGGACGTCCCACGTGATTCGGGCGGTCGACTGGTTCGGTTCGGTTCTCTTCCAATGGAACTTGGTCGACCAGTCGCTGTCATCGGCATGCCGGACCCAGTTCTTACCTTGGCGTCGCTGGACCTCCAGGTAGGTGCTCCGCCGACGAAGATCGTTCTTCGGGTGCCCCGTCACGAACTCGGCCACAGCCTGTGCGCCTGCGGTTACGGCCACCGGCTGAGTCAACACGTCGCCGAACTTGCGGTCGGCACCTGGCACGTCGAGGTCGACGCCGGGGTTGAATGCCGGCTGCAGTCCCGAGTTGTCGACGGGTGCGGGGCCACGATCGGCGGCACTGCCCGACTTCAATGTCGCAGCCAGTGCCGCGAATCCCTGTTGGTAGGCAGGGAGGGTGTAGCGACCGAACATCGTCGACCCGCCCTCGTACTGCTGGGCGTCGTACTCCTGCGGGGTGGTGCAGTAGCTGGAGTAGGAGTTTGCGTATCCCTGGAAGATGACGTTCTCGAGGGGGACATCGAGTTCGGCGGCGACGGTTCGGCGGATTCGAAGACCCGACACGATGGTGAATTCGGCAGGGCCGCCGACCACGTAGAACTGACCGATCTCGAGGATCTGAATCTTCAGAATGTTGGGAACCCAGGTGCCGACCGGAGGCACCAGCCCTACCGCGATCAGAACGAGCTTGGGTGCCTGAGCGTCACGCAGCCACTGCGGTATCGGAGCGTCCATGCCACCGAGAGCATCGACGAGAGGATTGGTCGTGCCCTCCGGGAAGATCGGAATTGCCGGACCGTCCTCGGTGCTGCCCGCGCTCATCGCGGCGCCGATGCACGCGGGTGAGGTTCGGGCGGGCTTGCCGTCCGGGGTGTACTTGCCGTCCACGGTCTGAGCTGCCATGTCGAGGTACATCACCCGCGCGTCCACGGAGCCGGTCACCTTCTCGGATGCGGCGGACCAAGCCTTTTGGGCGGCATTGACCTGGCGCTGCCCGATGATTCGGGCGTTCTCGAATTCGTCGTCTGTCGGCCCGTGACCGGGCTCGAGGTCGAGGTTGGGTGACATGTCACCCGAATTCGTCTGAGGGAATGCGGCGACGAACTTCGGTTTCCCGTCGGCCAGGTAGTCGACGCCCTTGTCGGCGCGCTCCCAGAAGTACGCTGCGGCACCCTTGTTGTCACCGGACACCAGATGATTTTCGTTGGTGAGAGATGCGCAGTGGGTGGGGAACCAGTTGATCGCGCCGACATCCTCGCCGCCCTGCTTGATTCGCATCACGCGCATGGACGTGTCGATACCGAGCGGGTAGTAGCTCTTGTCCTCGTCCGGGTTGCGGTCGAAGGCGACACGAGACCGGTTGACGCTGGCGTTGGACAGTTCGCCACGGCCGTAGTCGACCGAGCCGGGAGCGAGGTCGTCGTGAGCGGCGCTGATCGCCTCGACGATTCCGTCGACCTCGGCGTCGTATACCAGTTTCTCGAAGCCCATGACTGCGAGGTTGTAGGCGTAGTTGTGCGAGGCGCCGCCGCACGCCGCGTGGGAGTGGACGGCCGTCAGCATGACGTTGCGTTCGGTGTAGAGATCGCCGTATTGCTGGGCGAGGCGGGCAATTACGCCGTCGTGCACGGACTGGAAGATCATGCAGTTGTCGACGACCACGTAGACCACGCGGGAGCCGCCCTCGGCGAAGACGTACGCCCGCGCGCGCATGCGCTGATGCAGGCCCTCCGTGCGCTGCTCGAAGCTCGAATAGCCCATCATGCCGACTTCGGCGACGGGGCCGGTCACGTCGGAGATACCAACGCCGACGTGCAGGCTGGACCCGGCCGGATCGTTTCGCTTCGGGCTCACGGCTCGGGCCGGGTCGGCCTGTGCGGCCCGGCCCGCGACGGCGGCGAGCGCTGGCGCCGCGGCGACTCCGGCCAGCATGCTTCGACGATTGATCCGCGCCATGAAGGTCCCTCCGGTGCGCCTCGGGCGCAGGTCACTCTTGGTCAAGTGTCCAGCAGTCTAACGGTGAACCGGAAATCGATGTAGTCCGGATCACAGATCGTTCGCGTCGCCGAAGGACATGGCGATATTGCGGACCGAGGTGGTGAAGAGGGCGCGGCGCGAAAGTCTCAGCGAACGTAGCTCTTCGGCGAGGGGATGGGAGCCCAGTCTCAGGGTGGCGCCGCCGGGCCGCGCCCGCACTCCCGTCGGCGTCATGTCCCACGGCGTATGTCGGGTGACGCCTCCCAGGTGCGAGTAGGCCACCGCCTCGGTTCGTCGGCCCGGTACTGCGATACCAGGTTTCACCTCGAGGTCGAGGACCGCGGCGCCGTCGACGGAAAGCGAGGCGCGCTTTGTCGAGGAATCGTGATCGGTGTCGAACGTGGCGAGGGTCTTCGGGAACCCCCAGATGCCGCGTCCCGCAGCCAACGTGAAGTCGCCGTCTACCGGAAGTCGGTGGATGAAGGCTCCTCGCGAGGAGCGCCCGCGATCGCGCACCATGAATACGACACCGAACTCCTCGTACCGACCGAGGTCGCCGTCGACGTAGTCGACGAACACCAGCATGCAGATTCCGCGGCCTTCGCGATACTCCAGAACCCGTAATCCGGAGTAGTCGATCGTCGACTGCGCACGATCGGACGGAACGGTGAACGCGGCCACGAAAGCCGATGCCTTCCGGACCTGGACCGGTGTGTTCACCGTCCGGCCGAGAACCTCGTGTGCGGTCATGTCGACCTCTCTGTCGGTGCAGGCTGCGCAACTCCGTCCGGCATCTCATCCGAGATCGTGAAGCAGAGGCGAGCGTGAACTACGCACGGTCGCCGATAGTGGCGACGAGTGTCGACGTGCCGGCGCGGGTGTAAACGCCGGCGATCCCGGTGGCGGTGATCTCCGAGGTCGCAACGACGCGCGGGCTCTCGAGTCGATAGCGCCTGCCGCAACGCTGAATCTCGCCACCACCTGCGGCCAGGAGGTTCTTGACCCACTGGCTTTGCGGTCCATAGAGCATGGGAATCGCGAAGCCTTCCGGGGTCTTGAAGCCCGCGACCGGTGTCTTGAACGAGCGGCCCGAAGACCGACCGGTGTGATGCACGATCGCCCATGGCGGTACCAGCCACGCCCAAAGCCTTTGCACACGGTTGGCGAAATGCTTGTTCACGATCGCGACCACGTGAGGCAGCTGCATGGCGTACGAAACTACCACCGTTGTTCGAAAAGTTGGGCGACTCACGTCCGTGGATGTCCCGGCGCTCACGCGAGAAAAATACGACAAACAGCCGACACCTGCAGGAACGCGTTCTACCATCGGGTGCACGATCGGCGGAGGAGTTCCACATGGACGCGAGGCCGGAGTTCGACCTTCTGGACGGGCGTTTCTACTCGGGCGAATTGGAGGATCCGCGGTCGGCGTATGCGTGGATGCGGGAGAACGAGCCGGTGTATCGGGCGGAGGGGATCGTCGGAGCAGCGACCTACGACGCGGTAGTCGATGCCGAGCGCGACCCCGTCCTCTTCTCGAACGGTGGCGGTATCCGCCCTGGTGTCGGACCGCTACCGCACATGATCGACATGGACGACCCGCAACACCTCCAGCGTCGCCGACTCGTGAACGCCGGATTCACCCGTAAACAGGTCGAGGCGAAGATTCCGAGTATCCGCCGCATCTGTGATCAGCTCATCGATTCGGTGTGCGAGAACGGTTCGGCGGACTTCGTGCGCGACCTGGCAGCGCCACTTCCGATGGCGGTGATCGGGGACATGCTCGGGGTGCGCCCCCAGGATCGTGGCACGTTCCTGAAATGGTCCGACGATCTTCTGAGTGCCCTCGGAAGCAACGCCTCGGAGGAGGAACTCAGAGCCCAGGCCGAGGCGTACCTGGCCTTCAGTGAGTTCACCCTCGACACGATCGCCAAGCGGCGGGACGACCCCACGGACGATCTGACGAGCATTCTCGTCCACGCCGAGATCGACGGCGACCGACTCGGCGACCAGGACATCGTGAGCGAAACCCTTCTGATTCTCATCGGGGGAGACGAGACCACCCGGCATGTCCTGAGCGGTGGCATGGAACAGCTGATGCGTCACCCGGGTCAGCAGGCGCGCCTCGTCGACGATCCGGATTCCATCCCTCAGGCACTGGAGGAGATGTTGCGCTGGGTGTCGCCGATCAAGAACATGTGCCGCACCCTCACTCGCGACGTCGAGTTTCACGGAACCTCGCTTCGCGAAGGAGAGAAGATGATGCTGCTCTTCGAATCGGCCAACTTCGACGAGGCGCACTTCGACGATCCGAACTCGTTCGACATCGAGAGGGCACCCAACCAGCATCTGGCTTTCGGGCTGGGTGCACATTTCTGTTTGGGAAATCAACTGGCGCGGTTGGAGGGAAGACTGATGTTCGAACAGCTACTGTCGAGACTGCCCGACATGACCTTGCCTGCCGATGTCATGGCAGATTCGCGTTCGCTGCGTCGCCGGCCGGCGAACTTCGTGTCGGGGCTGGAAGAGATGGCGGTGACGTTCACGCCCACCGCTCCCGCCGACTGAAGGGTGCGAAGGTGCTGAGACTGCATCGTGCGGAACGCTCGAGCACTCTCGCCGACGCACTGGCAGAGCTACTGGCCGCACCACAGGCGGATCCGTTTGCCGGCGAGGTCGTGGCCGTGCCGGCCAGGGGAGTGGAACGGTGGTTGACGCAACGACTGGCCACCGTGCTGGGCGCCGAGCACGCGGATGGCATCGCCGCCAACATCGCATTTCCCGGTCCCAATCGATTGGTGGACGACGCCGTGTCCGCCGTTTCGGAGATGGACGCCCGGACCGACCCCTGGTCGTCGAACCGGATGCTGTGGAAGGTCCTCGAGGTGATCGACACCAGCACCGGAGAGCCCTGGTACCCGGTGCTCGGGAAACACCTCGAAGGGCACAGGATCGGCCGCCGCTACGAAACGGCGTTGCACCTCGCAGAACTCTTCCGCGGGTATGCAGCGCAACGTCCATCCATGCTCGTGGACTGGGCGAACGGTGCCGACACAGACGGTGCGGGTGGTCCCCTCGACGGCGATCTGACGTGGCAGGCGGCGTTGTGGCGAGGAGTGCGGGAGCGGATCGGTTCGCCGAGTCTCGCCGAGCGACTAAGGCCGACGTGCGACCGTCTTCGTGAGGATCCCGACGCTGTTCCACTGCCGGAACGGCTCTCCCTCTTCGGAACGACGCGATTGACCACCGCCCAACTCGAGGTAGTGCAGGCTCTTTCGGCACATCGGGATATACATGTGTGGCTCACCCATCCGAGCCCGCGAATGTGGGAGCGGCTGTCGGCTTCGATCCCGGTGGTTCGGCGGCGCGAGGACGACTCTGCGCTCCTGGTACAGAACCCGTTGTCGGCAAGTCTTTCTCGCGACGTACGAGAGCTGCAGGCGCGGCTGAGTGGGATCACGATGGAAGACGTTCACCACCCGGGCAGCCCTTCGCCGGGGACGCTGCTCGGTGCGGTCCAGCAGGCCGTCGTCGAAGATCGCTACCCCGAATCGCTGCCCGATCCCGACGGAACTCTCGAGGTTCACGCCTGCCACGGCCCCTCCCGTCAGGTCGAAGTACTGCGCGAGGACCTGCTGCGGCTGTTCCAGGACAACCCGGGTCTCGAGCCACGCGACGTCTTGATTCTGTGTCCGGACGTGGAGGCGTACGCGCCGCTGATCAGGGCGGCATTCGGCCAAGGTGTACTCGGACATCCTGGCCACCGACTGCGGGTCCGCCTCGCCGACCGCGGACTTCGGCAAACCAATCCGGTCCTCGCCGTGCTGGACTCGCTGCTCCAACTTGCAGACGAGCGCGTCACTGCCAGTTCGGTTCTCGACCTGGCTGCCGCACCGCCTGTCCGCCGACGGTTCGGGTTCGGCGACGACGAGTTGGAACGATTGCGCGAATGGGTGCACGAGTCGGGCGCCCGCTGGGGGATCGGGCTGCGGCAACGCGCGACGTTCGGCCTCGAAGGGTTTCCGCAGAACACCTTCGTCACGGCCATCGACCGACTACTTCTGGGTGTGACCGCGGACGAATCGGAGTCCGAGTGGCTGGACCTCGCACTTCCACTCGACGACGTCGAGAGCACGGACATCGAACTCGCCGGCTGTTTCGCCGAGTTCGTGGATCGTCTGGCTGTCACGCTTCGTGACCTCGAGGGGCCTCGTCCTGCGAGCGAGTGGGTGACGGTGCTGCGCAGATCCCTGCAGTTCCTGGTCGATGTTCCGCAGTCCGATTCGTGGCAACTCGGTCAAGCCTTGCGCGAGTTGTCCGATGCCATGGAACACGGTGGCGAAACACGCCTCTCGCTTCCCGACGTGCGTGCGATGTTCACGAGTAGGACGGCCCCACGACCCACCCGTGCGAACTTTCGAACCGGCGAGCTCACCGTGTGCACGATGGTTCCGATGCGCTCGGTTCCGCATCGGGTGGTCGCCCTGCTCGGACTGGACGACGAGGTCTTTCCTCGCAAGGGCAGCCTGGACGGCGACGATGTCACGGGTCGCGATCCGTGTATCGGCGAACGCGACCCTCGGAGCGAGGATCGGCAACTGCTGCTCGATGCACTGATGTCCGCCGGTGACCATCTCCTGCTGTTCTTCACGGGTTCCGATCCGGTGACGGGCGCTGAGCGGCCACCCGCAATCCCGCTCAGCGGAGTGCTCGACATGGTGGGGGAGGGAGTGATTTGTCGACATCCGTTGCAGCCGTTCGACACCCGAAACTTCGACCCCACTCGCCCGGCCAGCTTCGACATGGCCGCGCTGGCCGGAGCGAGAGCCTCGCTTTGTGAACCGGCGGGTGCGCCTGCAAACTCACCGTCCCTCCCGTACGAGCCGCTGCCACCCCGTGTCGACACCGATGTGGACCTCTCCGACCTGGTGTCGTTCGTCGTCGATCCGACCCGGGCCTTCTTGCGGCAGCGGCTCGGGATTCGAGTGGCCGAGATCGAGGAGGACGTCGCGGACGCCCTCGATCTCGAACTCGACGGCCTCGCCAAATGGTCGGTCGGGGAGCGCATGTTGCACTCGCGGCTGCGCGGAGTCTCGCCCGCGGATTTCCGTGCGACCGAATGGCGCAGGGGCACCCTGCCACCGTTCGCTCTCGGGGCACAGGTCCTCCAGGAGATCGAGGCGGCGGTGGACGCGCTCTCCGATGCGACTCTGCCGCTGCTGGAGGCCGAGGCGGAAACCGTCGACGTTGCCCTCGACCTCGGTGACGGGCGGCGTCTCGTGGGCACGGTGACCGGCGTGCACGACGATTGCATCGTGCGGACGTCGTTCTCCAAACTCGCTGCGAAACATCGACTCACGGCGTGGGTGCAGATGCTGGCTGTGGCGGCCGCTGTCGGTAGACCGGTCCGAGCGCTGACAACCGGACGTGGCAGTCGCAATCGGTTCACCTGGCGTTCGAGCCTCCACTCACCGGGAGGCCCGATCGCACACCTGCGAGCGCTCGTCGAAATGCGCGATGAAGGATTGCGTTTCCCATTGCCGATCGCCCCGCGGACCACCGCCGCCTATGCCGAGCGTCGGTTTCGGGGCGACACGGAGGAGGAAGCCCGCGCGGCAGCGGAGCGGGAGTGGTCGGGGATGTACGGCGAGGCGACCGACCTGAGTATCGGCTACGTATTCGGCGAAGGCGTCTCGTTGTCCGAGTTCGCTCCTGATTCAACGACGTTCTCGACACTGGCATACGAGCTGTGGAGTCCATTGCTCGCCGTCGAGACCCAGGGGCGCCCGTGAACTTCGATTCGACCGGAGACCTGCCCACCGGGACAACGGTGCTCGAAGCGAGCGCCGGCACCGGGAAGACCTACGCGATAGTCGGTTTGGCCACCCGGTTCATTGCCGAGGGCACGGCAGACGTCTCTCAACTGCTGCTGGTCACGTTCTCGAGGGCGGCGACGCAGGAGCTCCGGGAACGCACACGTGAACGCTTCTCTGTGGTGTCGGCGGCTCTTGCAGATCGAGGTTCTGCTCGGGCCAGCGGTGACGCACTGATCGCACACCTCGCGGACGGCTCTGTCGACGAAGTTCAGACGAGGCGTCGTCGTCTGCTGCGTGCTCTGGCGGATTTCGATGCCGGAACCATCGCGACTACGCACAGTTTCTGCCAGCGGATGCTCGACAGTTTGGGGATCGCCGGCGAGCGGGAGCCGAACAGCCAGCTCGTGGAATCCGTGGACGACACGGTGATCCAGGCTGTCGACGACCTTTATCTGGCGATGTACGGCAAGAATGACGGCGGTGCCCCGATGACGCCGTCGGAGGCGTTGCAGTTGGGACGTGAAGCGGTTCGCGATCGTCAGGCTGCGCTGTCTCCCGATCCGGACGACACGACCGAGGCCGGAATGCGGGTGCGATTCGCCGCTGCAGTTCGCGAGGAGGTCGACCTACGTAAGAGGCGTTCGGGGCTTCGCGATTTCGACGACCTGCTCGGGCTGTTGCACGGTGTGCTCACCCATCCGGAACACGGTGAAGCGGCCTGTCGCCGGGTGCGGGATCGGTACCGGGTCGTGCTGATCGACGAGTTCCAGGACACCGATCCGCTGCAGTGGAACATCATCCGCCGGGCATTCCACGGGCACAGAACACTCGTGCTCGTGGGCGACCCGAAACAGGCGATCTACGCGTTCCGTGGCGCCGAAGTGCTCAGCTATCTCGATGCCGTCCGGCACGCCGAGAGCCATCAAGAGCTGAGCACCAACTGGCGGACCGACGCCGGGCTGGTTGCTGCGCTGGAGCACCTCTACGGGGGTGCGGCACTCGGGAACGACGATATTCTCGTGCACCCGGTGGAAGCAACGAACGCCGAGTCTCGCCTGCCGGGTGGTGAACCGTTTCGCTTGCGATACCTGCCACGCACGGGTGCAGGGCCGCTCGGGAAGTCGGGGTTTCCCGCGATCGACGTTCTCAGAGCTCGGGTGGCACGCGACGTCGCCGCCCAGGTAGTCGACCTCCTCGAGAACTCGGAAGGTCTGGTCGGACCGGGAGACATCGCCGTGCTGGTCCGCAAACGGGCGCAGATCACCCTGGTCCAGGACGCACTGCAGGCGGCTGGTGTGCCCTCGGTTCTGACCGGCGGAACGAGTGTCTTCGACACCAGTGCTGCGACCGACTGGCTCCGGGTTCTGCAGGCGCTCGAGGCGCCTCACCGGGCCGATCGTCTGCGGCTGGCCGCACTGACTCCGATCCTGGGGCGAACTGCCGAGTCGCTCGATGCGGAGGGTGAGACCGTCGTCGCCGAAGTCGGTACCGAGCTTCGCGAGCTCGCTTCGCTGTTCGCGAGGGCGGGATTCGCGGCAGTCTTCGAAAGAATCTCCGCGGCAAGCTCTCTGGACGAACGACTCCTCGGAAGGCCGTCCGGGGAACGGACCATCACCGATCTGCGTCACATAGGACAGCTGCTGAACCGCGCTGTCGTCGAGGATCGACTCGGGCTGACCGCGCTGACACGATGGCTGGCAGACCGCATCAGCGATCCCGTCGCCGCAGCCGCGACGGATCGCAGCAGACGACTGGACAGTGACGCGGCTGCCGTGCAGATCGCGACCGTTCACGCCAGCAAAGGACTCGAGTTTCCGGTCGTGTTCGTGCCTTTCGCGTGGGACGGTGCCAAACATCCGTATCCCAGCACCCTGCTACTGCACGGCCCCGACGGTGAGCGCATTCTCGATGTCGGCGGACGCACCGGACCAGGTTATGCACAGAGGAAACAACTCTCGGATCGTGAAGAGGCCGGCGAGGAGCTCCGGCTGCTGTACGTGGCGCTGACGAGAGCGAAGAGTCGGGTGCTGACGTGGTGGGCACCCAGTACAGCGACCTCGGGATCAGCTCTGCATCGTCTGCTTCTGGGGAGAGTTCCCGGAGCTGCCGCCCCGGAGCCGTCCGTGAAGGTACTCGAGGACGACGTGATGTCGAACCGCCTCGAATCCTGGCCAGGAGATGCGGTTTCGGTGATCTCGGTGGAACCGGTCGTGGGGGAACCCTCGTCCGAGCGGACGTGGAAGCAAGCGGACAACCCGAGCCCAGAGGTGGCAGCAGCCCGATTCGACCGGGAACTGGACATGGAGTGGCGGCGCACGTCGTATTCCGCTCTCACCGCCTCGGCACACGAAGGCCCGGGTGTGCGCAGCGAGGTGGAGCAACCGGAGAAGGACGACGAGCCGGAAGGCCCGGTCGAAGGCACCCCCGAACCCGACACGGAGGTGCCCGAGAGTCTGCCGTCGCCGATGAACGGGCTCCCCGCAGGCGCCGCCTTCGGAACTCTCGTCCACGAGGTACTCGAGACGGTGGACACCTCGGCTCCGGATCTCGCCGGCGAACTCTTGGTGAGATGCCGGGAAGCTGTCGAAGCGAGGTATGCGGACGTGGACCCGAAGGCGCTCGCGACGGCTCTGGTTCCCGTCATGCAGACCCCGCTGGGATTCGGCAGGCTCGCCGACATCGATCCTTCGGATCGGCTCGCGGAGTTGGACTTCGAACTGCCGCTCGCCGGCGGGGAGGAGCTCGTCGACGTTTCGGTGACGACCCGTGACATTGCCGACTTGTTGAGACGGCATCTGCCGGAAGACGACGTCATGGCCGGCTACCCGGAGCAGATGACGATGCTCGAAGAACGCCCGATTCGCGGGTTCCTCACGGGCAGCATCGATGCCGTGCTGCGAATACCCGGCCCGAGATTCGTGATCGTCGACTACAAGACGAACAGGCTCGGCGCAGGGGATCTCACCACGGAGCACTATACGAACGACCGTATGGTTGCCGAGATGCTGCGCGCCCATTACCCACTGCAAGCTCTGCTCTATGCCGTTGCACTGCATCGCTACTTGCGTTGGCGGCTACCGGACTACATCCCTGACGAGCACCTGGGTGGGGTTCGCTATCTGTTCGTGCGGGGAATGGCAGGGCCCGAATCCCCACCTGGGGCAGGCGTCTTCTCCTGGGACCCGCCGCCCGGCCTGGTGGTGGAGTTGTCGGATCTGCTCGCCGGGCGAATGGGGGTGCGAGGATCGTGACCGAATTCGATACGTACGAGCCGATTCCCGCGAGACTTGCTCAGCGGGCGACCGGAGCCATGCGGGTGTTCAACGAGGCCGGGGTGCTCGCCGCAGCCGATGTCCACGTGGCACTGCGCCTGCAGAAGCTCGGTCGTGAGACCTCGGAACCGGTTCTATTGGCAACGGCGATGGCGGTTCGAGCGGTACGCGCCGGCTCGGTATGCCTCGACCTGACGCGATTGCAGGATGCTGCTCACGCCGGTTCCGATGGTGAAGGCGGCGTGGCCGACCTCGACGACCTTCCCTGGCCAGACGAGAACGATTTGGTCGACGCACTGCGACGGAGTCCCTTGGTGATCGGTGCGGACACGGGCCCACTGCGCCCGCTTCGCCTCGTCGATACCGACGAGGGGCCGCTGCTGTACCTGGCTCGATACTTCCGTCAGGAACAGACCATCAGACGCATCCTCGACGAACGGGCCCGTACGCGTCCGATGGTGGTGGAGAGGGTGATTCGAGAGAGTCTGGAGCGACTCTTCCCGTACGAGAACGAAGCTCCCGTCGACCGTCAGCGCGTTGCCTCTGCCCTGGCCGCGACTTCGTGGACGACGGTGGTCGCGGGCGGGCCGGGCACCGGAAAGACCCATACGGTCGCACGTATTCTCGCACTGCTCACGGAAACGAGCGACGCCCCACCACGCATCGGGTTGGCCGCCCCTACGGGCAAGGCCGCAGCGCGACTGCAGGAATCGGTGCTCGCGCAGGCCGAGTCACTGACACTGCCCGAGAACGTGCAGGCGATGACGGTGCATCGCCTGCTCGGCTGGCAACGGGGCACGACCCGGTACCGATACAACGCCGACAATCGGCTCCCGTACGAGGCGATCGTCGTGGACGAGACGTCGATGGTTTCGCTCACGATGATGTGCCGGCTCCTCGAAGCCGTCCGTTCCGACACCCGACTGTTGCTGGTGGGCGACCCCGATCAGTTGACGTCGGTCGACGCGGGAGCGGTGCTCGCGGACCTGGTGGCGAGACCCACCACGAGCATTCCGAACCCTGCTCTCGAATTGCTCGTCCCCGCGGACATGAGCGCCACGGGAACGGACGAGGCTCTGACCCAGATGGAGAGGGACCGTCTCGACGCCGGCGTCGTGAGGCTCACGCGTGGGCGGAGATTCGGCGGTGACATCGGTGAGTTGGCAGAAGCGGTGCGAGACGGCGACGCGGACAGTGCGCTCGAGATTCTGGCGCGCGGCACTTCGGGAGTGTCGTTCCATCGACCGGAGGATCTCGAAGATCTTCGAAACGACGTGGTCCGGGCATCCTTGCGTGTCCACGAGGCTGCCGAGAAGGGTGACGCTTCGGGCGCTCTCACCGCACTCGAGTCACACCGCCTGCTGTGTGCGCATCGTGACGGACCGTTCGGAGTGGAGCGGTGGGCAGCGCGGGCAGTCGGCTGGGTCGGCGAAGCGACCGGACGGCGGCTCGACCCACATCAGTGGTACCCCGGGCAACCCCTCCTCGTGACCGCGAACGATTACGAGGCGCGGATCTACAACGGCGACGCCGGGGTCGTCGTTCGCGGTGAGAACGGCGAGCCGACTGCCGCTTTCGAACGAGGGGACGGAATCTTCCTTCGGCATCCGAGCCTGCTGTCGGCTGTCCAGACGGTATACGCGATGACGATTCACCGTAGTCAGGGCAGTCAGTACGACACCGTGTCCGTGGTGCTTCCCGACGAAAAGTCGGCTCTCCTGACCCGAGAACTGCTGTACACGGCCATTACCCGTGCGCGAACACACGTTCGCCTCATCGGAACCGAAGAGGCAATCCGGGCCGGGATCGAAAGACGAGTACTCCGCGCGAGCGGACTGCGCCGCGACATTCGCCCCTACGACGGGCTCAGTTCGACAGCACGGCCTTGAGGAAGGTGCGGGTGCGTTCCTGGGTCGGATTGGTGAAGATGTCCGTGGGAGGACCTTCTTCGACGATCTTCCCCTGGTCGAACACGAGGACTCGGTCGGCTACATCACGGGCGAAGCCCATTTCGTGCGTGACGATCAGCATCGTGATGTCGGTGGTCTTCGCAACGTTGCGCAGAACGTCGAGCACGTCGGCGACGAGTTCCGGGTCGAGGGCAGAGGTGACCTCGTCCAGCAGCAGGATGTCCGGGTCCATCGCCAACGCACGCGCAATGGCGACGCGTTGCTGCTGGCCGCCCGACAGCGTCGTCGGATGGGCGTCTTCCTTGTCCGCCAATCCGACTGTCTCGAGGAGTTCGCGCGCCCTCGCCTGCGCTTCCTGCTTGCTGCGTCCGAGAACGTGAATCGGTGCCTCCGTGATGTTCTCGATCACGGTCATGTTCGGGAACAGGTTGAACTGCTGGAACACCATGCCGATCTTCTTGCGCACTCCGCGCAGATACTTCTCGGACGGTGCGACGAGCTTGCCGTTCTTCGGTTCGTGGGAGAGCGGCTCGCCTTCGACCCAGATCACGCCGTCGTTCGCCTTCTCGAGTGTCATGAGCAGGCGCAGGATGGTCGTCTTGCCGGAACCACTCGGTCCGATGAGTGCCACGCGCTCACCCTGCCGAACCTTGAAATCCAGGTGATCGAGCACGACGTGGTCCCCGAACTGCTTGACGACCTTCTCGAAGAGGATCATCGCGTCCCCGGAGTCGGTGTGGTGGGGTGCCCTGTTGCTCGCGTCGGCCGCGTCAGTAGACAAGAGACTTCTCCAGTTTCCGAATGAGGATGGACGTGGGGTAGCTGGCGAGGAGGAAGATCACGCCGGCAATGGTGATCGGCTCCAGGTACTGGAATGTGCGCGCACCGTACTGCTGTGCGGCGGTCACCATTTCGACGACGGTGATCGCGAACAGGAAAGGCGTGTCCTTGAACATGGAGATCGCGTAGTTGCCCAGAGCAGGGAGCGTGCTTCGGATGGCCTGCGGCAGGATGATCGCTCGCCACGTCCTCGTCTGCGGGAGAGACAGCGCTCGCGCAGCTTCCCACTGGCCGGGCGGAACGGCGTCGATACCCGCTCTATAGACCTCTGCCATGTACGTCGAGTAATGAATGCCGAGTACCGCGATGCCGATCTGCAGCGGACTGAACTGGGGAAGCAGATAGTAGACGAACAGCAACTGCACCACGAGAGGTGTCAGACGGATGAACTCGGTGACGGCGCGTAGCGGCATCGTGACGAACTTCGGGGCGGATTGCCGAACAACCGCTATCGCCAGGCCGATGACTGCGGCGAGGACGAAACCGAGCACGGTGGCGAGCAGCGTGATCTTGAACCCGTCCAGGAGGATCGGGATGGAATCGGCCGCACGTTCCCAACTCCACTGAACGTTCATCGGCCGACCCCCACGCTCTCGTCGACCTTCTCCGGTCGCACCCGCAGCACATCCTTCATCGAAGGTCCGACGCCGAGTCGACTCTTTGCCCGCACCTCGAGCAGGTTCATGATCAGCGTGAGAATGTAGGCGAAAACGAAGTACAGAATCAGCCCGACCCCGAACGAGAAGATCGTGTCACCGGTACCGCGCCGCAGCTGCTCGATCTGGTAGGTGAGGTCCTGCAGCAGAATGAAACTGGCCAGGGCGCTGCCCTTCATGAGCTGGATCAACAGGTTCGTGAGCGGCGGAATCATCTGCGCCCACGCTTGCGGGAACACCACGCGGTGCATCCGTTGCCACGGAGTGAAGTTCAGCGCGACGGCCGCTTCCGATTGCGGGCGTGGGACGGCGGCGATCGCGCCGCGCACGACCTCCGCACCGTAAGCCCCGTAGTTGAGGCCGAGAGCGAGGATTCCGCAGAACGTGGGGTCGAGCTGGTAGCCGAGCAGCGGCAGCACGTAGAACAGCCAGAAGAGCTGCACCAGAAGCGAAGTACCGCGGAAGAACTCGACGACCACCCTGGCCGGCACGCGCACGTACGCGTGCCGGTTGGTGGACGCGAGGCCGAGCACGACCGCGAGGATCATCGCAAGGGCCGCCCCGCCCAGAGTCAGGATGATCGTGACGACCATGCCGTCCCACAGACGGGGTAGCGCGTCGATCAGTGCATCGACATTACTGTTCACAGTGTTTGAGCCTGTTCGGTGTCGAACGATGGTGAAAGGACGGGATTATGCGGTGCCCTCGCACAGCGCCGCTGTCGTCAGGTTCGGGTCGGGAAGCTCCGCTTCGGTGAAGCCGAAGGGTCCGACGATGGACAGGTACTTCTCGGGATCTGACGTGATCTTGGCGAGCTCCTCGTTGTACGCGTCGAGGAGTTCCTCGTCGTCCGTGCGGAACACGGTCGCACCGGCGCCGACCTGTGGCTTTCCGTCGATGTCGGCGACGAACGACGGGGTCACGTCGACCGGTGCATCCGGGTTGTTGTTCTTCATCCAGTTCAAGGAGATGGCAGTGAGAGCGAACGCGTCGGCACGGCCCGAGGTGACGGCGTCCATGCCGTCCTGAGCGCTCGCGACCTGGATCGCCTCGATACCGAGTGAATCGGCATAGTCGGACTCGATGGCGCCGGTCATGGTGGCGAGTCGAATGCCGCTGTCCTTCACGGTCTGCATGTCGGTGACGTTCCGCGGATTGCCGGTCGGAACCATCAGCGCCGTCGTGTAGTTGAACTCGGGGTCGCTGAACGCCGCCTGCTCGCAGCGCTGGGGGAGGATTGACATGCCGGCACTCACGACGTCGAATCGGTTTGCCTGCAGACCCGGGATCAGCGCGCCGAAGTCGGCGTTCACGCCCTCGACTGTATCGATGCCCAGCTTGCCGAAGATCTCACGGTGCAGTGCGACGGTGGCGCCGGTGAGTTGACCGTTCTCCTCGAAGCTGTACGGGGCTTCGCCCGCGAACCCGACGGTGATCGTGCCCTTGTCCTGCAGGGACTGGAGATGGTTGCTGTCGTCGCCCGTGTCGGTGGACGTACAAGCCGTGATGCTGCCTGCCAGCAGGGCGAATCCCGACAGCGCGACGACAGATCGCTTCCCGGCGAATCGATGAAGCAAGGTGCGTGCCATGAGGTGGAGCCTTCCGGTCGCAGTCGGGGTCGTGGCTCGTGAGCCGACGTGAACTGCGCCGAGCCCCGCCCCGTCTCGTTAAGTTTGAACGAACGTAACACGGGGACAGAAGGTTCCGAGCGAAATGGCTAGCAATGGAAACGAAGTTGTAACGATGACGGCGAAAACGGACTGATCGGACGACTCGGGCAGGTGTCCGAACCTCTCGAGACTCGGGTGCGCTTCGGGCGTGTCACCGTTCGAAGGTGGCGTCCAAGGCGTGCGACAGATCTGCGATGAGATCGTCGGGGTCCTCGAGGCCGACCGACATCCTCAGGTGCCCGTAGGCCCGGAAGGGTTCCGGGTACGCGGTCACCCGGGGTCCACTGGTGCCGACGTGGACGATGAGCGTCTCGTCGTGCCCTACGGACACGGCCGAGGTGATCAGAGCGAGGTTGGCCACGAACCGATTCTGGGTATCGGGGTCGCCGTCGACAGCGAAGGCCATGACCGATCCGAAACCCCTACCGCCGAACTGTTTCTCGGCCAGTTCGTGCTCGGGGTGCGACGGTAGCCCCGGATACGCTACGTAGGCGACCCGTGGGTCGGCATCCAGGAACTCGGCCACGCGTCGGGCCGAGGCGAGGTGCTGTCGCAGCCGGAGCGGCAGGGTGACCGAACCGCGGGTGATCAACCAGGCGTTGAACGGGGAGATCACGCCGCCCACGTCGACCATCGCGTCCGCCTTGATGGGTGCGACGAGTTCCGCGGACCCGACGATCGCTCCGCCCATGGCGTCCCCGTGGCCGTTGACGAACTTGGTAAGCGAGTGCACGACCAGGTCCGCACCGTCCCGGATCGGGCGATACAGCGGCGGTGGGGTGAACGTGGAATCGACCGACAGGATCGCGCCCGCGTCGTGTGCGATGTTCGCGAGCGCAGCGATGTCGGTGACCCGCGTCGTGGGGTTTGCGATTGCTTCCACATGCACGAGCTTGGTGTTCGGTTGCACTGCCGCACGTACCGCTTCGTGATCGGTGCTGTCCACGAACGTGGCACGAATGTCGTAGCGTTGCGGCAGAAGTTCGGTGAACAGGCGCCAAGTGGCCTCATAGGTGATGTCCGAGACGATCACGTGGTCGCCCGAGCGCAGATGGGTGAAGAACACCGCATGCAGGGCTGCGACTCCCGAGGCCAGCACCAAGGCGTCCTCACCGCCGTCGAGGGCGGCCAGCTTCTCCTGCAACAGCAACTGGTTGGTCCCCGAGTTTCGCGTGTACAGGGGCGGGTCGGTACGCGACCAGCTGATGTCCGCCGGGTCCTCGGGCAGCGTGTACGAGTTTGCAAGCACCAACGGAGAGCGGATGGCTCCCGTGCCGGGGTCCACCCGATTGCCGCCGTGCACTGCCAACGACTCGAAGGCGAGTGATTCCGGAAGGTGCTTGTCGGGGCGCTGCGTTGTCATGATTCGAACCTACAACTCGGCACCGCTCACAATCCGGCGGCGGCTGCCAAGCCTGGCAGGTACTCGCGGGGCTGTCCGAAGAGCTGCGCACTGCCGTGTGCCCGTTTGAAGTACAGCTGGGCGTCGTGCTCCCATGTGATCGCGATGCCTCCGTGTAACTGCACGGCCTCGGACGCCACCATTCGAAAGGCATCCGAGCAGTACACCTTGGCGATCGCCGCGTCTTCCGCGGACCCGGAGCGCGCCGCTGCGTACGACATCGATCGTGCGGTCTCCACGAGTGCGTACATGTCGGCCATGCGATGTTTGAGAGCCTGGAACGAGCCGATCGCCCTGCCGAACTGCTTGCGCGACTTCGCGTATTCGACGGTCTGTTCCATCGCGACCGCTGCTGCACCAACCTGTTCCGCGGACAACGCGATCAATGCGAGTGTCCGTAGCCGGTCCGCGAGGTCCGCAGGACCACCGAGGTGCCGTGCCGACGCACCGTCGAACGTGACCGTGGACAACGTGCGCGTGGGATCCATGGTCGGTACCCGGCGGCGTGCGACTCCGTCGGAAGCGGGGTCCACCTCGAAGAGTCCGTCCTCGGTGACCACCAGGAGTGTGTCCGCGATGTCGCCACCGAGCACGTACGACGCCACGCCTTCGAGGACTGTTCCGTCGGTCCGGATGCCGTAGTCACTCCAACCGCTCTCGTTCGCCCAGCAAAGGGCCAGCGTGGATTCGCCGGCAGCCAGGGTCGGGAGCAGCCGCGCGCACGCCTCGCTGTTTTCAGACAGCAGGACGGCGTGCGCACCCAGGATCGCGGATCCGAGCATGGGTGACGGGGTGAGGGAGCGCCCCAGCTCTTCCTGGACGACGTGGACTTCGCCGTATCCGGCCCCCACGCCGTCGTACTCCTCGGGGATCGCGAGCGCCGCAACGCCGATCTGCCCACACAACCTCGCCCACAGCTGTTCGTCGTAGCCGTTCGCGGAGTCGATCGCCTTGCGGACGGCGGCCGGGTCGGAGTGCTTGTTCAACAGGTCCCGCACCGATGCGCGCAGGGCTGCCTGTTCTTCGGTGTCGACGCTCATTTCGCACTCACCAGCGCTGCAGTCACGCGGCGACGGTGCATCGCCGGCGTTCCCCACGCTGTGGCCAGCGCACGAACCTTCGTCAGCCACAGAGACAGATCGTGTTCCTGCGTGTAACCGATGGCGCCGTGCACCTGCAGGCCCACGCGAGCCGCCAGATACGCGGCGTCACCGCAGGCGACCTTGGCAGCCGAGACGTCACGCGCGGCGTTCGGCGAACCGTCCCGGACGGCGAGCGCCGCACCGTGAAGCAGCGGCCGCGACATTTCGAGTGCAACGGCGGCGCCCGCCAGGTGATGCTTGATTGCCTGCAACGAGCCGATGACTCGGCCGAACTGCTTGCGCTGCTTTGCGTATTCGGTGGTCGTCTCCAGGAGAGTCTGGCCGAGACCCTGCAGCTGGGCAGCCGTGGCGAGTGCTCCGAGGTCGAACGCGGCGTCGAAGTCGCTCCGGCCGAGTACCTCACCGGCGGTGAGTGGGAACAGTCTGCGAGCCGCGTCCACGGAGGCTTTCGCGTCACCGATCTGCCCGATGGACACGGAACCAGCGTCGACCAGCAGGGCGAGGCGCGCCGCATCGGCGTCCACGGCGTAGGGCACGTGCGGAGCCGCTGCCACTGTTGCCAGATCCCCGGAGGCGAGTGCGGGCAGTCGATCCGGCGCGGTCGTGGCGAGCAGTGCCGGCGCGACGGCGGTCGTCTCCACGACCGGTCCCGGAACGGCGTGGCGCCCCAACTGCTCGATCGCGACCACGAGGTCCACGGCGTCCGCTCCGAGCCCGTCGTGCTCCTCGTCGACGAGCAGTCCGTTGACACCGGTCTCCGCGAGGCGTTTCCACACCTCGAGGCCGGGGCCGGTGTCGCCTGCGTTCCACGAACGAATCACGGCGGGCATGTCGGCCTTCGACAGCAGGGCGTCGATACTCGACGCGAAGTCCTGGTGGGAGGAATCGAGCGCGAATCTCATCGGTCCGCCTTCGGTAGGCCGAGCAGTCGCTCGGCGATGACGTTCTTCTGGATCTCGTTGGTGCCGGCGTAGATCGGGCCGGACAGGGAGAACAGGTACCCGTCCGTCCATGGATCGGCGAGCTCCGCCTCGGGGCCCTGCAGCTCCAGCGCTGTCTCGTGGGTGGCGATGTCCCACTCCGACCAGAACACCTTGTTGATGGATGATTCGGCGCCGAGTTGGCCGCCGTCGGCCAGACGTGTCACCGTCCCGAACGTGTTGAGCTGGTAGGCGCGGGCACCGATCCAGGCATCCGCCAGCCGGTCCCCGAGCGCTGCGTCGTCGGTCCGCCCGCTCTTCTCGTACAGACTCACCAGACGGTCCACGGTGGCGAGGAAGCGGCCGGGGCTACGTAGCGAGAGCCCGCGTTCGTTCGAGGCGGTGCTCATGGCTACGCGCCAGCCTTGGTCCACGGCACCGATCACGCCGGAACTTCCAGGTTCTGCCGGGTCGTCGGGAACGAAGACGTTCTCGAGGAAGATCTCCGCGAAGCCAGGCTCGCCGTCGAGTTGGTCGATGGGCCTGATCGTGATGCCCTCGGACTTCAGGTCGAACATGAAGTAGGTGATGCCCTTGTGGCGCTGGGCCTCCGGGTCGGTGCGGAAAAGACCGAATCCCCAGTCCGCAAAGCTCGCGCGCGAACTCCACGTCTTCTGCCCGTTCAGAACCCAGCCGCCGTCCACTCGCTTCGCCGACGAACGGAGGCTCGCGAGGTCACTGCCCGATTCCGGCTCCGACCAAGCCTGCGCCCAGATGTCGTCGGCGCGTGCCATGCGCGGCATGATCCGGTCGAGCTGCTGCTGATTCGCGTGCTCGAAGAGAGTGGGGGCCAGCAGGAAGATTCCGTTCTGACTCACGCGCCCCGGGGCGCCGGATCGGTAGTACTCCTCCTCGAAGATCACCCATTCGAGCAGGCTCGCATCCCGGCCACCGAGTTCCTTCGGCCACGACACGACCGACAACCGCGCGTCCGCGAGAGTGCGTTCCCACTCGCGATGGGCCTCGAACCCCTCTGCGGTGTCCATCGACGGAAGAGACTGGGCAGGAACGTTCTTCGTGAGGAAGTCCGCCACCTCGGTGCGGAAGGACTCGGTGGCTTCGTCGAATTCGAGGTCCACTACTTCGTCCTTCCCTCGGGTGCCTTGGCGCCGGCGGCCATCGACTTGGCGTTCTGACCGCCCAGCGAATCGGCGCCGACCTCGGCATTGTGCGCGTGCGCGAAGTGGTGCAGACCGAAGACGGAGTCCATCCCGTTCCGCATCCCCATCTGGTCCTCGCTCTGGTTGACGGCCTTCTTCGTCAGGGCGAGCCCGAGCCGTGGCATCGCGGAGATGCGTTCGGCGATCGCGAAGGTTTCCTTCTCGAGGTCGTCGCGCGGCACGACTTTGTTCACCATGCCGACCTCGTAGGCGCGCTGCGAGGTGAAGCGATCTCCGGTGAACAGCATTTCCTTCGCGAATCGCGGCCCCACCATCCACGGATGGGCGAAGTATTCGACGCCCGGAATGCCCATGCGAACAACGGGGTCCGAGAAGAACGCATCCTCGGACGCCACGATCATGTCGCACACCCAGGCCAGCATGAGGCCACCCGCGATGCAGGCGCCCTGCACCATCGCGATGGTCGGCTTCGGGATCTCTCGCCAACGGCGGCACATCCCGAGATATACCTCCATCTCGCGTGCGAACCGCTGGTCCCCGCCGACCTTGTCGACGTGGTCCCACCACATGACGGCCTTGTTCTCGTAGTGCACGTGATGGTCACGTCCGGGTGTTCCGATGTCGTGACCTGCACTGAAGTGCTTGCCGTTTCCGGCGAGCACAATCACCTTCACGTCGTCGTCTTCCACCGCACGCTCGAACGCGGCGTCCAGCGCATAGGTCATCACGGAGTTCTGGGCATTGCGGTAGTCGGGACGGTTGAGCGTCACCACCGCCACCCCGTCACGCACCTCGTAGGTGACGACTTCGCCTTCGTCGGGGACGGTCATGAAATCTCCTCACGCAGAACATTTTTGAGAACCTTGCCGGAAGGGTTGCGCGGTAACGCGTCTACGAACCGAACGTCCTTCGGAATCTTGAACTTGGCCAGACGGTCGCGGCAGAACTCCAGGACGTCCGCTTCCGCGATCTCGGCGCCGGGGAGCTTGACCACGACGGCACGCCCGACCTCGCCCATGCGCTCGTCTGGAACGCCGATGACCGCCGACTCGGCGAGGCCGGTGATGCGGGCGAGCGTCTGCTCGACTTCGGCCGGGTAGACGTTGAATCCGCCCGATATGTACATGTCCTTCAGACGATCCGTGATGTCGACGTAACCACGGTCGTCGATCGTCGCGACGTCACCGGTGTGCAACCAGCCGTCGGCGTCGATCGTCTTGGCCGTCGCCTCGGGATCGTCGAGGTAACCGAGCATCACGTCGGGACCGCGGAGCAGCAGTTCGTCCTGCTCGCCGAGTCGGATCTCCATACCGGGAACCGCGCGTCCCGAGCTGGACGAGATGGTTTCCGGGTCGTCGCCGCTGCGGCACATGGTGGCGACCACTGCCTCGGTCTGCCCGTAAGCGGTGAGGACAGCCTCGAATTCGAGTTCCTTCTGCATGCGCTCCACGAGCGCGACGGGGACCGGAGCGGCTCCCGTCACGGCGACCCGGAGGCTGCCCAGGTTGTAGTCGCTGCGGTTGGGATGATCCAGTATCGACTGATAGATGGTAGGGGCGCCGGGAAGCACGCTGATCTGCTCGTCGTGAATCTTCGTCATCACCTTCGGGACGTCGAAGACCGCCATCGGGACGATGGTCGCGCCGGCGAGCAGGCACACCAGAATTCCAGCCTTGTATCCGAAGCTGTGGAAGAACGGGTTGATGATCAGGTAGTTGTCGTGCGCGACAATCTCCGCGCACTCGGCCCACGCGATGGCAGCGCCCATGGTCTGGCGGTGCGCGGTGAGAACGCCCTTGCTCTTCCCGGTCGTGCCCGACGTGAACAGGATGTCCGCCACGTCGTCGGGGGAGACGGCACGCGCACGCCGGTCCACCTCGGCGCACAGGTCGGGGGTGGCCATCGCAAGGAAGGCGTCGAAGTCGATCACGGAATCGTCCGGCGCATCGGAATCGCCGAGAGGGATTCGGATCACGGTGCCGACGGAGAATGTGGTGTCGGCCGCACGGAGCTGGGCCAGGCGGTCCGCGCCGAGGAATTCGCCGACGACCACGAGCGCCGCAGCGTTCACTCGGTCGACGATCTCGGCTGCCTCGGCCCCTGTGTAGCGGGTGTTGATCGGCACCACGACGCCCCCAGCGTAGTGGATGCCCAGGGCCGAAACTATCCAGTGATGGGTGTTCGGGACCCAGACGGCGACGCGCTCGCCGGGTTGGAGGCCACGCGCGACGAGTGCTCCCGCGAAAGTCCGGACACGCTCGTGGAGTTGTGCGAACGTGAGCACGGTGTCGTTGTCGGACACGGCTGTGAGCTCGCCGAATCGATCGGCTGCCCGAACGAGGGCGGATGGTGTGGTTCTCGGATAGTCGGTCACTACGCTCCTAACCTACCTAGCAATTGCTTGGTAGGTTATCTTACAAACGTGGACCAGAGCGAGAGTCGAACCGACGAGACCGCGGACGAGCAGTTCGCGAACGATGTCAGGACGTGGCTGGCAGAGAACCTGACCGGTGATTTCGCCAAGCTGCGAGGTAAAGGCGGGCCGGGTAGTGAGCACGAGTTCTTCGAGGAACGCCTGGCCTGGGATCGTCACCTCGCCGCTGCCGGGTGGACCTGTCTGGGCTGGCCGGAGAAATACGGCGGCAAGGGTGCGAGTATCACGCAGCAGGTGATTTTCCACGAAGAGTACGCCAAGGCCGGGGCGCCGGCGCGCGTCAGCCATGTCGGTGAGGAGCTGCTCGGACCGACTCTCATCGCCTTCGGAACCGAGGAACAGAAGCAGCGCTTCCTCCCGGGGATCAACACAGTCACCGACCTGTGGTCGCAGGGCTATTCCGAGCCGGGGGCAGGCAGCGACCTCGCAAACGTGTCGACCACAGCCAGACTCGACGGTGACAAGTGGGTCGTCAACGGGCAGAAGGTGTGGACCTCTCTCGCACATGTCGCCGACTGGTGTTTCGTCGTGTGCCGGACCGAGCCGGGGTCGAAGCGGCACAAGGGCCTGAGCTTCCTGCTCGTTCCGCTCGACCAGCCCGGTGTCACCGTGCGTCCGATTCAGCAACTCACCGGCACGTCGGAGTTCAACGAGGTGTTCTTCGACGATGCCGTCACGGAGGCAAGTCTCGTGGTCGGTGAGCCGGGTGAAGGCTGGAAGATCGCGATGGGTCTGCTCACGTTCGAGCGTGGCGTATCCACCCTCGGGCAGCAGATCGGATTCGCCCGCGAACTCCGGGGGATAGTGGACATCGCCAAGGCGAACGGTGCCGATCGGGATCCCGCCGTACGCGAGAAGATCGCGCGGGCCTGGATCGGGCTTCGAGTCATTCGCGCCCACGCGGTCCGCACACTCGACGCGGTGGATGCGGGCACCGGTGGGGGAGAAGCGTCGGTCGCAAAACTGTTGTGGGCCAACTGGCATCGCGATCTCGGCGAGCTCGCCATGGAGGTCTCCGGCGCAAGCTCACTTCTCGCACCCAAGGCGAACGCGGTCGGTGAGCCGTCCGACGTCACCGACCCGGAACACCTCGAACTCGACGAATGGCAGCGGCTGTTTCTCTTCACTCGTGCCGACACGATCTACGGCGGGTCCAACGAGATTCAGCGCAACATCATCTCCGAGCGGGTGCTCGGACTACCACGAGAGGCACGACCGTGACACCTTCCATTCCTTCACCCCTCGCAGCCGTTCCGGCGGAAACCCCCGGGCACGACCTGCTCGAAGGGAAAAAGGTCGTCGTCACCGCGGCGGCCGGCACCGGCATCGGGTTCGCATCCGCCAGGCGCGCACTTCTCGAGGGTGCGGATGTGTTGGTGTCCGACTTCCACGAACGACGGCTCGGCGAGACGGTCGCGAAGCTGAAGGACGAGTTCGGCGGGCAGCAGGTCGAGGCGATCGTGTGCGACGTATCGAGCACACAGCAGGTCGATGCGTTGATCGACGGTGCGGCCGAGAAGCTGGGTCGCATCGACATCCTCGTCAACAACGCGGGGCTCGGTGGCGAGACTCCGGTTGTCGACATGACGGACGAGCAGTGGGATCGAGTCCTCGATATCACCCTCACGAGCACCTTCCGCGCGACGAGGGCCGCGCTGCGCTATTTCAAGTCGGTCGATCACAACGGAGTGCTGGTGAACAACGCGTCCGTCCTCGGGTGGCGTGCGCAGCATTCCCAGGCGCACTACGCGGCGGCCAAGGCCGGCGTCATGGCGCTCACGCGATGCAGCGCGATCGAGGCCGCGGAGTACGGGGTGCGTATCAACGCCGTCGCTCCGTCCATTGCTCGGCACGCGTTCCTCGCGAAGGTCACGAGCGAGGAGCTTCTCGACCAGCTGGCTGCGGGCGAGGCCTTCGGTCGTGCGGCGGAAGTGTGGGAAATCGCGGCCACGATTGCGATGCTGGCAAGTGACTACACCACTTACCTCACCGGTGAAGTCGTCTCGATCTCCTCGCAGCGCGCATAGGCGGCTCCGCCGCCTGTGAGTGGCCAGCGAGTTCAGGGACTCGTCAACCACTCACAGGGGGCCAAACAAGCGCTTGGTTGATAGGATTACCTCATGAACCCACCCAAGGGAACCGACGACGCCTCCGCGAAATCCGGACGCAGAGCGGAGCTCCTCGAGCTTGCGGCCGGACTCTTCGCGGAGCGCGGACTGCGCGCAACCACCGTCCGTGACATCGCCGACGCCGCAGGAATTCTCTCGGGCAGTCTCTACCACCACTTCGACTCCAAGGAATCGATGGTGGACGAAATCCTTCGCGGATTCCTCGACGAACTGTTCGGGCGCTACCGCGAGATCGTGGCGGCCGGATTCGACAGCAGAACCACCCTCGAGGCCCTGGTGACGACATCGTACGAGTCGATCGACGCCTCCCATTCGGCGGTCGCGATCTATCAGGACGAGGCGAAGCATCTGTTCGACAACGAACGGTTCGCCTACTTGTCGGAGCTCAACACCGAATTCCGCGAACTCTGGATCGGTGTTCTGGAAGCGGGCGTGAAGGACGGCAGCTTCCGTCCGGACATCGACGTCGAGCTCGCGTATCGGTTCATGCGCGACACCGTGTGGGTTGCCGTTCGCTGGTATCGCCCCGGCGGTTCGCTCACCGCAGACGCAGTCGCAAAGCAATATCTCGCCATAGTGCTGGACGGGCTCACCGAACCGGCCACACGGAACCCCACCACACGGAATCTGGAGAAGTGATGACAGAGGCCTACATCGTCGATGCGATCCGCACGCCGATCGGAAAGAAGAAGGGCGGCCTGTCGGAAGCTCACCCCGCCGACCTCGGTGCCCACGTGATCAAGGCGATCGTCGAACGAACCGGTGTCGATCCGTCCGATGTCGACGACGTGATCTTCGGTTGCGTCGACGCGATCGGTGGACAGGCCGGCAACATCGCCCGGACGGCATGGCTCGCGGCCGGTTACCCGGAAGCTGTGCCCGGCGTGACGGTCGATCGTCAGTGCGGCAGCAGCCAGCAGGCGATCCACTTCGGCGCTCAGGCGATTCTGAGTGGCACCGCCGATCTGATCGTCGCGGGCGGGGTTCAGAACATGACCCGCATTCCCATCTCCGCGGCGATGATCGTGGGCAAGGAGTACGGCTTCGACACTCCGACGAGCGGGTCGAAGGGTTGGGAAGAACGCTACGGCGACCAGGAGGTGTCGCAGTTCCGCGGCGCCGAGTTGATCGCAGACAAGTGGGACCTCAGCCGTGAGGATCTCGAGAAGTGGGCGTTGCAGAGCCACGAGCGTGCGAAGTCGGCTATCGCGGCCGGACGCTTCGAGCGCGAGATCGTGCCGTTCGGCGATGTCACCAAGGACGAGGGTCCGCGTGAGACGAGCCTGGAAAAGATGGCTTCCCTCGCGCCGCTGGCCGAAGGTGGCCGTCTGACGGCCGCCGTGGCGAGTCAGATCTCCGATGGCGCGAGTGCGTTGCTTCTCGCGTCCGGTCAGGCCGTGGAGAAGTTCGGGCTCACCCCGCGTGCGCGCATTCATCACCTCAGCGCTCGCGGCGACGACCCTATCTTCATGCTCAGTGCCCCGATCCCGGCCACCAAGCATGCCCTCGAGAAGACAGGCCTCACGATCGACGACATCGATCTGATCGAGATCAACGAGGCATTCGCCCCTGTCGTCCTGGCGTGGATCAAGGAACTCGGTGCCGACCCGGCGAAGGTCAACGTCAACGGTGGCGCTATTGCGCTCGGACACCCGCTCGGTGCGACGGGGACCAAGCTCATGGCCACCCTCGTCAACGAACTCGATCGAATCGAAGGGCGCTACGGCCTGCAGGTGATCTGTGAGGGCGGGGGCACCGCCAACGTCACCATCATCGAACGCGTCTGACCTGCATTTCCCGCCCCCGACCCCGGCGAATGTCACACCGGTTCAGCTCACGCGAACCGGTGTGACATTCGTCCGGGGAAGGTTGCTCTCTGTCACGATCCGGTCACGAGGCCGCTAGGGTGGGGCGTTGACCCGTAGCCGATCCCGAAAGTACGAACTCTTGATGCAGATTCGATCGAAGGCCGAAGCTCACCCGGTAGCCACCGCGTTGATCGCGGTCGGAACGATCATTTCGCTGTTCATGATCGTCGACTACGTGGTCGAAGCCGCGACGGGTTACCTGATGGATCTCTCGGTGTTCCGCGACGCCGGAGGTGCCTTCCTCCACGGGCTTCCGCTGTATTCGGACGACTTCCCGAGTACGTCCGGCTTCAGGTTCATCTACGCTCCGTTCGCAGCAATTCTGTTCGCACCAATGGCGGACGTGAATCAGACGGCGCTCCAGGTCGGGTGGTGCGCGATGAACCTCGTGCTGGTGTGGTGGACGCTCAAGATGGTGTTCGCCAAGCTGCAGTTTCAGCGTTCGTCGATGGTTGCGCTTGCCACGCTCGGTCCGGTCCTGCTCCTCGAGCCGATGCGGTCCAACTTCGCATTCGGCCAGGTCAACATCATTCTCATGGCGCTCGTCGTCGCGGATCTGACCGGCGTCATCCCGCGTCGGTTCCGCGGTATCGCCATCGGTCTCGCCACCGCCATCAAGATCACGCCCGGAGCGTTTCTGCTCGTGCTCCTCGTGCGCCGGGACTTCCGCTCCGTCGGACGGTCGATCGGTGCGGTGCTGGCCACAATCCTGCTCGGGTTCTGGGTTCTGCCCGACTCGTCCAAGTGGTTCTGGACGGCGGAGTTCTTCTCCACCGGCCGCGCCGGCCCGCCGACGTTCTTCCGGAATCAGGCGATCACAGGGCTCCTGGCGCGTCTCGGGGCCGACGGCATGCTCGAGAGCGTCCTGTGGGGTCTCGCCGTGATGATCGTGGTTGCGGCCACCGCGTGGGCCGCTTATCGCTTCTCGAGGGCGGGAGAGCACGTCGTCGCACTCGGCATCGTTGCTCTCGGGTCGTTGCTCGCCGCGCCGATCGCCGTCACACATCACTGGACGTACAGCATCCTCCTGGTCCCGCTGCTGTTGGCACCTCAGTACCGCAGCTGGCGCCCGCTGATAGGCATTGCGACCGTCATCTGGTTGATCGGTCCGAACTACGTGCTCAACACCGAGACGTCAGGCTGGGTCGAGGGTGCGGTCGTCGAGCTCGTCGGCAGCTCTCAGTGCCTGATTGCGATGGTGCTCATGGTGGCCGCTGTGGTCGCGGCGAAGTCTCGCAAGCCCGTCGACGAGGCGCCGTCGGTCGAGGGATTGCGGGAAGACGTACTCGAGCCTGCCCGTTCCTGACATGTGACGATCGACACAACTCGGCGCTATCGTCGAGACATGTGCAGAAATATCACCGAACTGCGCGGGCTCGAGCCGGCCGCGACTTCCGAGGAGATCGAGGCGGCTGCGCGACAGTACGTACGCAAAGTGAGCGGAATTCAGAAGCTGTCGGATGCCAACCGGGAGCCGTTCGAGAAGGCTGTGGCGGTCGTTGCTGCCGCGACCACCGAACTGCTGGCGGCGGTGCCGCAGCGGAGGCAGCCACCGAAGACGGTTCCGCCGCTCCGTCGGCCAGAGGTGCAGGCTCGTATCGCCGCCAAGGCTGCGGCCGCCAGCTGACCCGCCCCCGACGAATGTCACACCGGTTTGCGTGAGCTGAACCGGTGTGACATTCGTCGAAAAAAGGGGGAGATCAGGAGCGGAGGGCGGTCAGGGCGTCGATGCGTTTCACCGCATCCGCGACGATTCCGTCGATGAGTTCCTGGCACGACGGCAGATCGTCGAGCATGCCCACCACCTGCCCGGAGGCGAGGACGCCGGCCGCGGTGTTGCCCTCGACCAGTCCGGCTTTCAGTAGCATCGGGGTGTTGGCGGCCATGATGATCTGTTGCCACGTCCGGTCGCCGGACTTCTTCATCGCCAGCCCGTCCTTGACGAGGGACGACCATTTCATGCCGGTCATCGACTTGAACTTCGACGCGTTCTTGGCCGCGGCGAGCAGGCCACGCACGTTGCCGGAATGTTCGAGGCTGTCGACGAGTTCGGTGTTCAGGACTCGGTGCGGCATCCCGTCGACCTTTCGGGTAACGGTGGTGTCCTGAAGTCCGCGGGACAAGTATTGCTGTTTCACGGAGTCCGGGACGGAGCTGTCGCTCGTGAGCAGGAACCGGGTTCCCATCGCCACTCCGGCAGCACCGTAGGAGAGCGCGGCCGCGAGGCCGCGCCCATCGAAGAAGCCGCCCGCAGCGACGACTGGAATGTCGACGGCATCGAGAACGGACGGCAACAGCAGCGTTGTCGCCACGCCGCCGGTGTGGCCGCCGCCCTCGCCGCCCTGCACGATCACGGCGTCCGCGCCCCAGGAAGCGACCTTGACGGCGTGCTTGGCAGCGCCGATCGACGGCACGACGACGACACCGTTTTCCTTGAGCTTCGCGATCAGTTCCTTCTTGGGTGCCAACGCGAACGACGCGACGCGCACCTTCTCGCGGATGAGTAGATCGATGCGCTGGGGAGCATCGGCGGCGTCGGCGCGAATGTTCACGCCGAACGGCTTGTCGGTGAGGCTCTTGGTCTTCGCGACAGCCGCCTCGAGTTCCTCGTACGTCATCGTGGCCGACGCGAGAATGCCGAGGCCGCCCGCGTTGGCCGTCGCGGCGGTCAGGCGAGGACCCGACACCCAGCCCATACCGGTCTGCACGACGGGGTGCTCGATGCCCACCAACTCGGTGAGCGGTGTCTTCAGGTGCGCGGTCACACCGTCACCTCACGGTCCCGAAGGCTTCGGGGGTCGAGAACCTCGCGGATGATGGTCAGTTCCTCGTCGGTCGGTTCACGGGTGACACCCGCGCCGTCGAGTCCGGCAATCTCGAAGGACGTGTTCTCGGCGACGTCGTCGGCGCTGACTCCCGGATGCAGGGTCAGTGCGCGCATTGTGTGGTCCGGTCCGCCGAAGTCGAAGACTCCAAGATTGGTGACCACCCGGGCCAGGTCGAGGAATCGGTAGGCCGGGTTGTCCGGATCGACCTGGTCGTAGCCGATCCCCGACACGACGTCCACCTTGTCGCAGAACACCCGAGACGAATGCTTGCCTACCCAGTAGCTGGTGGGGTGATTGATGGTGTTGCCGGGCGCGCCGCGCACGCCGAACATCTGACGCGTGGGCTGCTGCAGCGGGCCGAACGCAGAGAGGTTCTGATTTCCGTGGCGGTCGATCTGGTTCGCCCCCATCACCACGTGGCGACGACCGGAGGCCACGACGTCGAACACCTTGCGGAAGGGCATCCAGCCCTCGATGTCGGCCTTGGCGCCGACGGCCGGAGTGTCGGCGAAGATCAGGGCTTCGCCGTCGGTGATGAGCAGGTCTGGTTCGGTGGTCAGGCGCGCCAGACGAGCGCCGATGAGCGGCACCGTTGCCATCGGGCTGGCCATGATTTCACCTGCACCGGAGAAGATCTCGGCGCATGCGATCACGCAGTACTCCGCCCGGGTGACGGCGGTGGTGGTTTCGCTCATGACTGGTTCTCCTGTCCGAACTTCGTCGCGGCGGCCTGGTAGTCGTCCTCGCCGCCGGAGAGGTAGGTGTCCACGAACTTCTGCCAGGACTCGGGATCCTTCGCCGACTCTGCGTAGTGGCGCTGAAACTTCTCGTCGCGGCCGTAGCTGTCGCCGGCGAGTGTGAAGTGAGCACCGTTCGGGGCCTCGACGACTCCATCGACCATCATGCGGTTGAGGATCAGGTTGGGCAGCGGCACGGTCTTGACCAGTTCTTCGGTCTCCACGACACGCTCGACGGAGACGTATCGCTTTTCGGCTGCGGCGCAGTAGAGGTCGTCGAAGTACGGGTCGACGCCGGTGTAACCGGCGTTGCCGTGCTTGTCACCGATGTTCAGATGAACCAGCGCCGCATCGAGATTCAGAGCCGGCATGGCGATCAGCGTCTCGGTCCTGCCGTCGGCGTTCGGGTAGGGGGATTCGACGGTCTTCAGCTCGTCACCCCAGAAGGTGCGGACATCCGAGCCGAGACCGGCACGGATCGGGAGGAACGGCAGCCGTGCGCCGGCGGCCTCGAGTCCGCACTTGATCATGCCCTCGTCCATCTCGCGGGCCTCGATCTCACCGCCGGTGCGCGCCTTGGCGAACCAGGGATCGTAGAAGGGCTTCGAGTCCAGGGAGACGAAACCGTAGTACGCCTTCTTCACCTTGCCTGCCGAGCACAGCAGACCGAGGTCCGGTCCGCCGTACGTCACGACGGTGAGATCCTTGATGTCGGAGCGCAGAATCGCGCGGATCAGGGCCATCGGCTTACGGCGCGATCCCCAGCCGCCGATGCCGATGGTCATTCCGCTGCGAAGCTCGCCGACCACGTCGTCGAGTGACATCCTCTTGTCACGCTTGCCGGCCATGTCGAGTCAGCCTTCCTTCTGGGTCGAATTGGTGCGGGCCTTACCGGTCTCGACGAATTCGTCGCGATGTTCGTCGGACACACCGGAGAGGTTGAGCTCGAACGTGTATCCCTGTTCGAGGCGGTAGCTCGTTTTGACGTCGACGGGGTCGATGCCGTTGATGGCTTCCTTGGCGCAGCGGATGATGCGGGTGTCCTTCGCGGCGATCCTGGTCGCGATGTCGTGTGCCGTGTCGTCGAGTTTCTCGCGGGGCACCACGTCGTACACGGAGCCGAAATGCTGCAACTGCTGCGCCGTCACGTTCTGGGCTGTGTAGTAGAGCGTGCGCATCATGTGCTGCGGGACGAGCCGCGCGAGATGTGTTGCGGCGCCGAGTGCTCCGCGATCCACCTCGGGAAGGCCGAACACCGCGTCGTCGGAGGCGACGATGACGTCGGCATTGCCGACCAGGCCGATTCCGCCGCCGACGCAGAATCCGTTGACGGCGACGATCACCGGCACCGCGCAGTCGTACACTGCGGCGAAGGCGGCGGCGCATCCACGGTTGGCGGCGACCAGTGCGTCGTAACCCTCGGTCGCCTGCATCTCCTTGATGTCGACGCCGGCGTTGAATCCGCGTCCCTCGGCTCGCAAGATTACGACGTGGGTGCTCAGGTTCTTGCCTGCCTCGAGGATTGCGTCCGCCAGTTCGAACCAGCCTTTGGAGGGGATGGCGTTCACGGGCGGGTAGTCCACGGTGACCGTGGTGATGCCGGCCCCGTCGGTGTTGGAGGTGATGCCCATGGCACGTTCCTAACGTCTGTTGACCAAACCAAGCGATTGCTTGGTAAGTTAGCACATGTGTCGCTCCGGAGCTCTCGGCTCGGACTGCACTGACGTCCACACGCGGAGGTATCGGTGAAAACAGGTCTTGACGGCGCAATAGTGCTGGTCACGGGTGGTGTGCGTGGGGTGGGTGCCGGAATAAGCCGGGCCTTCCTGCGCGCGGGCGCCACCGTGGTGACCTGCGCTCGTCGTCCGGCGGACGAGCCGGTCGAGGAGGTCGGACCGGACGGAATCACGGTCGGCATCGAGTTCACGGAATGCGACGTGCGTGATCCGGAGCAGATTCGGGCAATGATCGCGGGGATCGTGGATGCGCACGGCCGACTCGACGTGGTGGTGAACAATGCCGGCGGTTCGCCGTTCGCCCTGGCTGCCGACGCCAGTCCCAAGTTCCATTCGAAGATCGTCGAGCTGAACCTGCTGTCGCCCCTGCTGGTCTCGCAGGCTGCGAACGCGGTCATGCAGACACAGGCCAGTGGTGGCGCCATCGTGAACATCTCGAGCGTGAGCGGCTCACGGCCGTCTCCGGGGACCGCCGCTTACGGTGCGGCGAAGGCCGGCGTGGACAGCCTGACCAGTTCACTGGCGGTCGAATGGGCACCGAAGGTGCGGGTCAACGCGGTGGTGGTCGGGTTGGTCGAGACCGAATTGAGCCACCTGCACTACGGCGACGAAGACGGTGTCGCCGCGGTCGGTAAGACGGTCCCGCTCGGCCGTATGGCACGTCCCGAGGACATCGGCAACAGTGCCGTGTTCCTTGCTTCATCGCTGGCGGAGTATGTCAGCGGTTCGACCCTGACCGTCCACGGTGGCGGCGAACGTCCCGCATTTCTTGCGGCATCTACGAAGGAGAACTCATGAGCGGATTGGTGGACGGCCGCGTCGTCATCGTGACGGGTGCCGGACGTGGCATCGGGCGTGCGCACGCACTGGCTTTCGCGGCCGAAGGCGCGAAGGTCGTCGTGAACGACATCGGTGCCGGAATCGACGGCGGCGCCACGGGGGAGAGCCCAGCCGAGCAGGTCGTCGCGGAGATCGAGGCAGCCGGCGGCGAGGCAGTCGTCAACGGTGACGACGTGGCCGACTGGGCTGGGGCCGAGAACCTGATCAAGAGCGCTCTTGACGAGTTCGGACGGCTGGACGTGCTGGTGAACAACGCCGGCTTCCTCCGAGACCGTATGCTCGTCGGGATGAGCGAGCAGGAATGGGACGCGGTGACTCGCGTACATCTCAAGGGCCACTTCGCTCCGCTGCGTCATGCCGCCGCCTACTGGAGGGCGGAGTCCAAGGCAGGACGTCCTGTCGACGCACGCATCATCAACACCAGTTCCGGTGCGGGACTGCAAGGTTCGATCGGTCAGGGCAACTACGCGGCGGCCAAGGCCGGGATCGCCGAGCTGACCATCCAGGCGGCCGCCGAGATGAAGAACTACGGCATCCGGGTGAACGCGATCGCACCTGCGGCGCGTACCCGAATGACGGTAGGCGCCGGCGGGGCGATGGCCGAGGCCATGGCGGCCCCCGAGGAGGGGTTCGATGCGATGGCGCCCGAGAACATTTCGCCGCTCGTCGTGTGGTTGGCCAGCGCCGAATCGGCGGACGTCACCGGCCGGGTGTTCGAGGTCGAAGGCGGGAAGATCACCGTCGCCGAGGGCTGGCGGCACGGCCCTTCGCAGGACAAAGGTGATCGCTGGAAGCCCGACGAGATCGGACCCGTGGTCGCCGATCTGCTCGCCAAGGCGGAAGCCCCTACGCCGGTATACGGGGCCTGAACCGGAATCGTCGACGGGTGGGTGAGTGCCGTGAACGAGCCTCGACAGAACGTCGGTGCGGAGTGGAAGCGACTGCGCGTCGGTCATTTCCGGTCGGAGGCCGACTGGAAGCGGTTCCAGGACATCTACCGCGAAGGTATGAAGGAAATGCCGACACCGAGGCGTTCGGAGGATTTCCGAACCAGCTTCGGTATCGTGCGCGCCTACCTGTTCGGCGACGATCCGCGCACCCCACTGCTGTTGCTGCCCGGCCGGAATTCTGCGACGCCCTTGTGGGCCGGGAACATGTCCTCGCTGGGCGAAGGGCGGTCGATATGGGCGATCGATCTGCTCGGTGAGCCCGGACTCAGTGTTCAAACAGCGCGGATCGCGAACGCGGCGGACCACGCGCAGTGGCTCGACGAGTTGATCGAGAGACTCGGCGTGGACACGGTCCACCTTCTCGGGATCTCGATCGGAGGGTGGGCAGCGATGAATCTCGCGGTTCGACGCCCGAACCGGGTGGCGTCGGTGTCGTTCCTCGATTCCCCGCTGGTCTTCGCCGCGCTGAGCGTGAAGATGATCATCTTCTCGATCGGGACGATTCTTCCGCTGATGCCTTCTGCGGTGCAAAAACGACTGCTCGGGTGGATCTCTGGTGGTGCGCGAGCGGACGACCTCATGGAGGGCCGTCTCGTCGACGCGGGAATGAACACTTTCCGGTCGGCACTTCCGGTTCCGAAGCAGCTGAGCGACGACGAGTTGGCCGCCATCGACCTTCCGGTCCTGGGGATCTTCGCCGGGCGCAGCATCGTCCACGACAGCGCGAAGGCAGCCGATAACGCCCGACGGCTACTGCCGAACGCACAGGTGGAGGTATGGGGCGAGGCATCCCATGCAATCAGTGGTGAGTACTCGACAGGGGTGGCCGAGCGGGTGCACACCTTCCTGAACGAGGTCGAGAGCAGTTCCAGGTCCGAAGAATGTGATCGAGAGAATCGACGCGAGGAGAAATCGTGAAGTTCGGTGTCACCCTGTTCACGAGCGACCGGGGAATCAGTCCGACGTCAGCGGCACGTGGTGCGGAGGCAAACGGTTTCGACACGTTCTACGTGCCGGAGCACACGCACATTCCGGTCAAACGCGATGCGGCACATCCGCAGACGGGCGACGGCTCGTTGCCGGACGATCGGTACATGCGCACCCTCGATCCATGGGTGACGCTCGGTTCGATCGCTGCGGTGACGGATCGCATCCAGCTGGGTACGGCTGTCGCGCTGCCGGTCGAGCACGACCCGATCACCTTGGCGAAAACGATCGCATCGCTCGACCATCTCAGTGGCGGTCGGGTGGTCCTGGGCGTCGGGTATGGCTGGAACATCGACGAACTGACCGACCACAACGTGCCGGCGGGGCGGCGTCGCACGATGCTTCGTGAGTACCTCGAGGCGATGCGTGCGTTGTGGACGGAGGAGGAAGCCGCCTTCGACGGCGAGTTCGTGAAGTTCGGTCCGAGTTGGGCGTGGCCGAAGCCGGTGCGGATTCCACCGGTACTGGTCGGCGCGGCCGGCAACGAGAAGAACTTCGACTGGATCGTCCGTTCTGCGGACGGCTGGATCACCACTCCTGTCGAACAGGACATCGACGATCGAGTGAAGCTGCTCCAGGACAAGTGGGCGGCGGCGGGTCGCGAGGGGAAGCCGCAGATCGTCGTCCTCGACGGCAAACCGGATGTCGAGAAGCTGGCACGCCGGCGCGAACTGGGCGTCACCGAAGTGGTGTACGGAATGCCGGACAAGAGCGAGGCCGAGGTCCTCGCATACCTGGAACGTCTCGCCGGAAAACTCGAGAGTTTGCGCGAAGGTGACGCTACGGCCACCGTGCGATAGTTGGCGTGGCGTTACAGCAACTGTTCACGAGAGGTCGAATGCTGTGCGAATTGCACTGTTGTCTTACCGAAGCAAGCCGCACTGTGGTGGACAGGGCGTGTACGTACGTCACCTGAGCCGTGAGCTCGCCGCCTTGGGGCATTACGTCGAGGTGTTCTCCGGACAGCCGTACCCGGAGCTCGATCCGGGCGTGGTGCTCACCAAGGTGCCGAGTTTGGATCTGTACCGCGATTCGGATCCCTTTCGAACTCCGCATCCACGTGAGATCCGTGATCACATCGATCTGCTCGAACTCGCGACGATGTGGACCGCCGGCTTTCCGGAGCCGCGAACTTTCAGCATGCGCATGGCGCGCATCCTCCGCGGGCGGGCGCGAGATTTCGATGTCGTGCACGACAACCAGTGCCTTGGGCCCGGTCTGTTGAAGATTCAGGAGTCCGGTCTGCCGCTGGTCGCGACGATTCATCACCCGATCACCCGCGACCGCGAACTCGACGTCGCACAGGCACGGCGTCTGCGGAGGCTGACCGTGCGCCGGTGGTATGGGTTCTTGGGTATGCAGAAGCGGGTCGCGAGGCAGATCGGGGCACTGCTGACGGTGTCCCAGTCCTCTGCCGACGACATCGTTCGCGCTTTCGGCGTATCGGAAGATGCGCTCACGACCATTCCACTCGGCGTCGACACCGCGGTGTTTCGGCCACGCCCCGATGCGCGGGTACCCGGTCGCATCGTCTGTGTGGCGAGCGCGGACATGCCGCTCAAGGGTGTGTCGACGCTCCTCCAGGCGGTTGCGAAGGTGCATACCGAGCGGAACCTCGAGCTGGTACTGGTCACCAAGCTGGTGCCGGGAGGGGTGGCCGAGAACCTGATCGACGAACTGGCCATCGGCGACGTGGTGCGTACCGTGAGCGGGATCGAAGACGACGAGTTGGCGAGCCTCATGGCTTCTGCCGACATCGCGTGCGTCCCATCGCTGTACGAGGGTTTCTCGCTTCCTGCAGTGGAAGCGATGTCGTGCGGTACACCCGTGGTGGCCAGTCGCGCGGGCGCGATCCCGGAGGTGGTGGGTACCGAGGAGCAGGCTGCATTGCTGGTGGATCCGGGCAATGCGGAGCAGCTCGCGGCTGTGCTCACCGCGTTGCTCGACGATCCGGATCGGCGAGCCGCCCTCGGCGCGGGTGGCCGTGAGCGCGTGCTCGAGCGGTACAGCTGGGCCGCCGTGGCAGCGCATACGGCACAGATCTACCGCACAGTGATCGACGGACGGAACGGAACGGGGAATTCGGCGTGCTGACAGTTGATTTCGACAGGCTCGGGGTGCGCCCCGGTGACAAGGTCATCGATATAGGTGCGGGTGCGGGTCGACATTCGTTCGAGCTGTATCGCAGGGGCGCCGACGTGATCGCCTTCGACCAGAACGTCGAGGAACTCGCGGACGTCGAGAAGATGTTCATCGCGATGGCGGAGGTAGGGGAGGCACCGGTCGGAGCCTCGGCGAAGGTTCAGGTGGGCGATGCCTTGAACCTGCCGTACGAAGACGCCTCGTTCGATGTCGTGCTGATCTCGGAAGTGCTCGAGCACGTCCCCGAGGACGTTCGCGCGATCTCCGAATTGACGAGGATCCTGAAGCCGGGTGGCGTTGCCGCTGTGACGGTTCCACGGTGGTTCCCCGAACGAATCTGTTGGGCGTTGTCGGACGAGTACCACGAGGTCGAAGGCGGGCACGTCCGGATCTATCGCGCGGACGAGCTGTCCGCGAAGCTCTCCGCCGCAGGCCTCACTGTGACGGGCCGCGACCACGCACACGCTCTCCATTCCCCGTACTGGTGGCTCAAGTGCGCAGTGGGTGTGGACGAGAGCGAAAATCCGTTGACGAAGGCATATCACCAGATTCTGGTGTGGGACATGATGAATGCTCCGTGGCTCACGCGCACTGCCGAGCGGCTTCTCGATCCGGTGATCGGCAAGAGCGTCGTGTTCTACCTTCAGAAGCCGGAAATCCCCGTTGCAGTCGAATGACGTTCCCGCTGTCCCCGGTGCGCTGACGGCGGAGCAGTGCCGGCAGACAGCGCGCTCGATCTCCGCCGCGCAGGAGAGTTCCGGTGCCCTTCCGTGGTTCTCCGGTGGTCACACCGACCCGTGGGATCATGTCGAGTCGGCTATGGCCCTCCTCGCGGCGGGGTTCCGAGAGGAAGCCGAGGCGGCCTACGGCTGGTTGATCCGCACACAGCGCTCCGACGGTTCGTGGCCGATGCAGTCCCGGAACGGCGTCGTGGAAGACGACGGCGCGGACTCCAATTTCTGCGCCTACCCGGCGGTGGCAGTGTGGCATCACTACCTGATCACCGGAGATCGAGAATTCGCGGCGGAGATGTGGCCGGCGGTCCGAGCTGCGCTCGACTTCGTGGTGGACATGCAGGCTCCGTCGGGCGAGATCTATTGGGCACGTGGTGCCGCCACCGGTGAGGTGGTCACCGACGCCCTGGTCACGGGCAACTCGAGCATTCACCACAGTCTTTACTGCGGGCTCCGTCTCGCCGAACTCACGGACGACCCGCAACCGGAATGGGAGTTCGCGAAGTACCTTCTGGGCCACGCGATTCGCCGCCATCCGGAGTCGTTCACGCAGAAGAACGAGTACTCGATGGACTGGTACTACCCGATTCTCGGCGGGGCGGTACGCGGCGGCGCCGCTGCCGGGAGGATCGGCGAACGCTGGGACGACTTCGTTGTCGACGGGCTCGGGATTCGGTGCGTCGACCACCGGCCTTGGGTCACGGGTGCGGAGACGTGTGAACTGGTTCTCGCTCTGGATGCGATGGGTGAGACCGATCGCGGCAGGCAACAGTTCGCGGCGATGCAGCACCTGCGCGATCCGGACGGGTCCTACTGGACTGGTCTCGTGTACGCCGACGGAAAGCGGTGGCCGGTCGAGCGCACCACCTGGACCGGTGGCGCGGTGATCCTGGCCGCCGACGCGCTCTCTCGAACCACCCCCGGGAACGGCATCTTCAGAGACGCCGAACTACCGGTGGGGCTTCCGGTCGGTGACGACCGGTGCGGTCAGCACTGTCAGGCGAGCGGATCGCCCGTCTGACCTCCCGTTCGTTCGAGCACTCGGAGCGAGGCGAATGCAGACCTCTCCTCGAACTGTCCCGACGCCAGCGCACGCTCGTAGATCTCGAAGGGCGGCCGACCGCCGTCGGCAGGATCCGGGAACACGTCGTGGATCAGGAGTGCCCCGCCCGGTTTCACCCATGGTGCCCAACCGTCGAGGTCCGCCTCGGCGGCTTCGGACGAGTGGCCACCGTCGATGAACACGAAATCCAGGGGGGTCCGCCAGAAACGTGACACCACGGTGGAATCGCCCACCACAGCAACCACGTGCTCCTCGAGGTCGGCGTCGGAGAGCGTGTGCCGCAACCGTCCGACCGTGTCGAGACGGCCTGTGTGCTGATCCACGAATGTCGGATCGTGGTATTCCCACCCCGGTTGGTGCTCTTCGGATCCGTGATGGTGATCGAGCGTGACCACCGTGCCGCCGACGCGGCGCGCCACGTCGCCGAGGTACACGGTGGAGCGTCCGCAGTACGTGCCTATCTCGACCCCAACCCCGGATTCGCCGAGGTACTGCTCCGCGGCACGGTAGAGAGCGGCGCCCTCGTCGTCCGGCATGAACCCAGGCGTGGCGTGGACGAGGTCGAGAAGGTCTGCGGTCAGCACGGTTACGAGGACTCCGAATTCTCTGCTTGCGACTTCTTGCGTTGGTGCAGGACTTTTCCGACCGTCGAATCGAGTTTGGTGCCCAGCGGCCATCCGACATAATGGCAGAGGAACAAGGCGATTTCCTTCAACTGGGCTTCGTCCAGCTCGTCGTTGTGCAGTGCGGCACCGATCTGGATCTCCGCCACGTCGACCAGCCCCTGAGCCGTGAGTGCCCCGAGCAACAAGAGCCGCCGGTCACGAATGCTCAAGCCCGGCCTCGACCAGATATCGGCGAACAGATGATCGGCGGTGACGGCGAAATGGTCCCCGGGACCGTCCTGCAACTCGAAGCCGTAGACCTTCGACATCATCTCCAGTCCGCGTGCGCGAACGTCGGACGTTTGTGGAGCTTCGGTCATGAGTTCTCCTCCGTGGCAGGTGTTCCGACGCCGAGCCCTGGACCGAGTCCCGTCAACGCCAGCTTGGCGAGTGGTAGGTCGACGTCGAATCTTTCGCCCAACGACATTGCAAGGCCGAGGTCCTTCTCGCCGAGATTGCGAACGTGCTCGAAGATCGGATACCAATCGTCGTCCTCGGCGAGTTGCGCAGTGGTGTCACGCAACATGATCGCTCCGGCCCCTCCGGTGATCGCATCGGTGTGGCGGACCACCTTGCCGAGTTCCACGAGATCGATGCCGGCGGCTTCGGCGAGGCGTCCGGCTTCGGCCGCAGCCGTGAAGGACACGAAGTGCAGAAGGTTCCGCGCCAACTTCATTCTGGTGCCGGCGCCGACCGGACCGGCATGAACTACCAACTCGGCCCAGTAGCCGAACGGCTCGCGAACCTTGTCGAAGCCCGATTCGGTGGCGCCCACCATCACGGCCAACTTGCCCTGCTGTGCGCCCGGGGCCCCGCCGCTGACGGGCGCGTCGACCAGTTCCACGTCGCGCTCTCGGCACACCTGAGCGAGTTCGACTGCGGTGACATCGCTGATCGTGGAGTGAATCGCCACGACCGTACCGGGGGCAGCGCCGGAGAGAATTCCGTTCTCGCCGGTCACCACCTCGCGAACCTGTGCATCGTCGAGCACGGTGACGGAGACGACGGCCGAGTCCTCGGCAACTTCACGTGGACTCGACATCAGCTTCGCGCCTTTCGCCACGAACTTCCCGGTGGCCTCGGCACGAGTGTCGTAGACGGAAAGGCCGCCGGGCCAGTCGAGAAGCCGCTTGGCCATGGGGGCGCCCATGTTGCCCAAGCCGATGTAACCGACTGCAGTTTCGGTCATGAGCGGAAGATCTGTCCGCCGTCGACGTTGAGAATCTGGCCGGTGACCCAGCTCGCGTCGTCGGAGAGCAGGTAGAGGCACGCGCCGACGAGGTCGTCGGGAGTACCCATCCGCTCGAGTGGCAGCGTCTTCACCATGTCGGCGACCATGTTGCCCGGGGTCACGGTACGAGTGGCCTCGGTGTCTGTCGGTCCGGGTGCGATGGCGTTGACGCGAATGTTCATGCCGCCCAACTCGTGTGCGAGCTGTTGAGTGAGACCGTT
Source organism: Rhodococcus sp. NPDC058521 (assembly GCF_042719695.1). Classification (NCBI taxonomy): domain Bacteria; kingdom Bacillati; phylum Actinomycetota; class Actinomycetes; order Mycobacteriales; family Nocardiaceae; genus Rhodococcus; species Rhodococcus sp. NPDC058521. Next base: position 330,365 of record NZ_JBHXNL010000003.1, on the reverse strand, counting down.
GACGCCAACCTTCGCCAGACCGTAGAAACCGGAATACAGCCATGCTGCCGTGGACGACTGATTGACGATCGACCCGCCGCCGTTCTCGTTCATGTTGGGCCACACCGCGCGGGTCACGTTGAGGGCTCCGTCGAAGTTCACGCTCATGAACTTCTTGTAGTAGTCCCATGGCACCGTGATCAGCAGGTCCAGCTTCATGGTGCCGTAGATCGCGGCGTTGTTCACGAGGTGGTCGATGCGACCGAACTTCTCGACCGTGAACTCGGCGAGATCCTTGGCCGATTGTTCGTCCGAGACATCGACGTCCTTGAATGCCGCGGCGCCGCCGTCCGCAGTGATCTGCTTCGCCACTGCCTCACCGAGTGCTACCTCGATGTCCGCGACGACGACGTTCGCACCCTCGGAAGCGAGAGCCCTTGCATACACCTCGCCGATACCTTGCGCCGCACCGGTGACGATGGCGGTCTTGCCTTCGAAACGTCCCATGCCGAATTTCTCCTGTGTGTGATCAGCGTGCTGGTTCTGTTACTGCGCGGGAGCAGCGACGAGCTTCGTTTCCAGGTACTCCTCGAACCCGGCCACACCCATCTCACGGCCGATTCCCGACTGCTTGTAACCGCCGAAAGGCGCGTCTGCGGAGTACCAGACTCCGCCGTTGACGCTGAGTGTTCCGGTGCGAATCCCGGCGACGACGTGTTCCACCCGATCCGGGTCGGCGCCCCATACCGAACCCGACAGGCCGTAGGGGGAATCGTTTGCGATACGGATCGCGTCCTCGTCGCCGTCGTGTGGGATGATCACGATGACCGGACCGAATATCTCCTCCTGGGCTACTCGGGCGTCGTTTCCGACCCCGGAGATCAGGGTGGGGGAGACGAAGAATCCACGTTCCTTGTCGGACGGACGATCTCCGCCGCACTCGATGGTCCCGCCCTCTTCGACAGCCAGCTTCAGGTAGCTCTCGACGCGATCGCGTTGCTTCGCGGAGATCAGCGGCCCACAGATGGTCCCGGGCGCATCGGGGTCGCCTGCAGCGAGCCCCGCGAGGCCCGCCTTGGTAGCGGCGATGGCCTCGTCGTACTTCTCGCGCGGGACGAGCAGCCTTGTGGTGATGGCGCATCCTTGCCCCGCGTGCGTCGCGACCGTGAACGCCGCGATCGAGCAGGCTCCGTTGATGTCGGCGTCGTCGAGGACCACGAAAGCGGACTTGCCGCCGAGTTCGAGGAACACCTTCTTCAGCGATTCGGATGCGGCAGCCATGACTGCCTTACCGGTGGCGGTGGATCCGGTGAACGACACGAGGTCGATGCGCGGGTCGGTTGACAGTTGGGCGCCGAGCGCATGATCGCTGGATGTGACGATGTTGACGACGCCCGCGGGAATGTCGGTCTCCTCGGCGATGACCTTGCCGACCAGTGCGGCGCACCAGGGCGTGTCCGGGGCGGGCTTGAGTACAACGGTGTTGCCTGCTGCCAACGCTGGGCCGATCTTGGCGAAGTTGATCTGATGGGGGAAGTTCCACGGGGTGATCGCGCCGACGACGCCGACGGCTTCTTTGAGGACCCGGCGATGTGTCTTGATCCCCATCGGGGCCGCAACTCCGAGATCCCGCTCCCACTCGTAGGATTCGGCCAGGTCGGCGAAGTATCCCAGATCGGCTATCGGACCCTCGAGTTGCGGGCCGCTCGTCAGGAAACGTGGTGCTCCGACCTCGGCGATGGTGATGTCGCGGAGTTCGTCGATGTGCCCCTGCAGGGCGTCTCGTAGTTGGCGAAGGCACCGGGCGCGGAGGGCGTGATCCCGCGACCACGACGTGGTGTCGAACGCTCGACGAGCTGCCTGGATCGCCGAGTCCATGTCGGTGGCGTCTGCGTCGGCGGCCTGGCCGATCACTTCCTCCGTAGCAGGGTTCACGATGTCGAAGACACCACTCGATCCGGGGACCAGCTTGCCGTCGACCAGTAGTGCCGAGCTGTCTGTGGGACGCAGCGGCATCAGGCGTCGGCTTCATTTCTGGACATGTGTCTGGACTGTAGTATGTCAAGATGTGAGGTGCAATGGCGATCGCAGAAGTCGTTGCGGCACCGACACATCAACTATGGCGAAAGCAGGAGGGTGCCGACCAACGAGATCGCACCGACCCACACGGTGGAGGCCAATGCCATGACGAACGGCCTCGGTCCGACGCGCTTCATGGTCGCGATGCGGACACCAGTTCCCAATGCGAACATCGCGGCAGTCAGCAGCGCCGTCTCGATGACTACGCCGACCGTGAGGAACCACTCGGGGAGCGTGACCAAAGAACGTATGGCCACCATCGAGATGAAGACCAGCACGAACAACGGCACCAGTGGCGGGCGTTTTCGATCTGGCGGTGTCTGCGTCATCGCACGCCGCTGGGCGAGACTGACGATCGCCATGACCGGAGCCAGCATCAACACGCGTGCCAATTTGACCACCACTGCGACGGCCAACGCGCCGCCGCCGATGGCGCCGGCCGCGGCGATGACCTGCGCAACCTCGTGGATGGATCCACCCGCCCACAGCCCGGCCTGCTCGGGTTCGAGACCGACGAACGATGCAAGCAGCGGGAGTGCCGGAATCATCAAGGTGCCGAAAATGATGACGAGGGCGACGGCTGTAACCGTTTCCTCTTCATCTGCGTCGACCACCCCGTCGACGGCCGCGGCTGCGGCGGCACCACAGATCGAGAACCCGCACGCGATCAGTAGTCGTTGAGTCCAACTCAGTCCCAGCAACTTGCCGACGAACATTGAGCCGAGGATGCCGAGCCCGACGATGGCGACCACCATGATGATCACACCCGGGCCGAGGTCGAGAATGTCCGCGAACACCAGTTGTAGCCCGAGGAATGCGACCCCTGCGCGCAGCAATCGCTTCGCCGAAAACTCGATCCCCGGTTCGATTCGATTCGGCAACCGCACAATATTCGCGAGCGCTGCGCCCATCACGATGGCCACCAATAGCGGGCTGATCGACGGCACGAGATCGTGGACACACAGCGCGACGCCGGTAGCGCCGGCGCAGAGCAGGAGACCGGGTAGTAATCGTCGCAGACGCGCAAATCGCGCCGGAACCTCGTGTTCGGGCGCCTCCTGCTCGGGCGCCTCCTGCTCGGGTGAACCGTTCGGGGTGATCATGAATCCACCCTCCGCACCCTGGGCTGGCCCCGGTAGTCCCCAAATCGGTATGGCGACATATGGCATTGAGATGGCTCGTGCGTTATGCATATCCTGAATGCATGATCAGAGCGTGGCCTGACCTGGCGGTACTTGAGTTGCTGGTCAGGGTGGACGAGCTCGGAAGTCTCGGAAGTGCGGCGCGCAGGGTGGGCATGGCGCAGCCGAATGCAAGTCGTGCCGTCAAACAGCTCGAAACTCATCTGGGCGCCCCGTTGCTCATGCGCAGCACACGCGGATCGACCCTCACTCCGCAGGGCACGGTGATCGTGCACTGGGCGCGTGAGGTTCTTGCCGATGCAGCGCGGCTGCTGGACGCGGCAGAGGCGTTGCGCGCGCAGCGCCAGGCGGAACTGACCGTCGGCGCAAGCATGACGGTGGCCGAACACCTCGTCCCGAACTGGCTCGCCGAATTCCACCGGCACCATGCGGATGTGCAGGTCCACCTGCAGGTGCACAATTCCACCGAGGTCTTCGAGCGCACCGAGGACGGTCGGTGCGACGTCGGCTTCGTGGAGTCTCCGACGGTGCCGAGGAGCTTGCACAGCGCGGCGGTCGCCACTGATCGCCTGGTCGTCGTCGTGCATCCGGCACATCCGTGGGTCCGAAGACGGCGTTCGGTCGGTATTGCGGAACTCGCTGGTGCGCCGCTCGTGGTGCGCGAGCCCGGCTCGGGTACCCGAACGACTCTCGATGTGGCACTGATAGACCGTGTGCGTCCGTTGCCGCTCTTGGAGCTCGGTAGCGCGGCGGCCATTCGCACCAGCGTGATTGCGGGCGTGGGCCCCGCCGTGATGAGCACGCTCGCGGTCTCCGATCAGGTGGCGTCCGGCGAGATGAAGATCGTCCCGGTCGAAGGCCTCGATTTGACCCGCACTTTGCGGGCTGTGTGGCGCCCGCCGCGCAGACTCGACGGTCCGGCCGGTGAACTGGTGAGTATCGCCCGATCTTGGCGGGCGTAGTCGGCAGACCGCCAGTCTCGGTCCATTTCAGATGCTGCTCCCGTAGCCAGGTATCTGCCCGCCTGGCGGATGCCTGGCACAGCCAGGCGTCCTGGACGATCTCGACCAGCTCATCGTGGTCGATCTCGCCCACGTGCGAGGCGGGAGCAAGACCGAGCGATGTCCGTCGAAGTGGCGGGTCGTGAAGAAGGGTAAGCGCACTTCCTGAAGTAGGGCCTGCTTGTCGCCCTCCGACGCCACCCAGATGACGACGACATCGTCGTAGCGCTTCCCGGTGTCCACGTCGATAGAGTCCGGCCGCGGAGTGCGGAAGAAGACGAACGACTTGCTGCCCACCTGGTAGACAGGGTTGCTCTCGGGACGGAAGACGGTCACGTGCGGCATCGCGCGCGCGGTGGCGTGGATGTCGTCGACCGTCGCTTTCCGGGTCACGGCTTCCAGTCCAGGAGTCGCTAGCGTCAGTGATTTCGTTGCCGCGACACTCGAACTGTAGTAGCGTCCAGACACGTGTCCAGTAATGCGAATTTCGAGTCCACCCGGCGCCGTCTGACCGAGAAGCAAGCCGATACCGTCGATCGCCTGACAAAGGCCGCGGTGGAGGTTCTGCGCGAAGAAGGGTTCGCGGGACTCACCGTTCGGTCCGTCGCGGGCGTCGCAGGTGTAGCGCCCGCGACGGCGTACACCTACTTCTCGTCGAAGGAACATCTCGTTGCAGAGGTGTTCTGGCGCAGGCTCGCCGCGTCCGAGCCGCCCTCCTCGGACGGTGAGAACCCTGTGGTCCGTGTCGTTGCAGTACTGCGCGACACCGCTCTGCTCATCGCCGACGAACCCGAATTGGCGGGAGCCGTCACCAGCGCTCTGCTCGGTCGCGATCCCGACGTCGAGCACCTGCGCGGTCGGATCGGACTGGAGATTCGTCGCCGCCTGGCCGACGCGCTGGGGGACGGCCACGACCCCAACGTGCTCGAAGCCCTCGAATTGCTCTATTCGGGCGGGCTGGTCCGTGCCGGTATGGGGTACGGCACGTACGAGAAGTTCGCCGACCGTTTGGAAACATCCGCCAAGCTCATATTGGAGTAATCGCCATGACGGCAGCGTCACTGAGATTCGACCCTTACGACTACGACTTCCACGAAGAGCCGTATGCGATGTACCGCCGGCTACGCGAGGAGTACCCGCTCTACTATGACCGGGACCTCGAGTTCTGGGCGCTGTCGAGGCACGTGGATGTCGCGGCTGCATTCCGGGACAGCAAACGGTTGTCGAGCGCCAACGGAGTTTCGTTGGATCCGGCGGCATACGGCCCCAACGCCCACAAGACGATGTCGTTCCTTGCACTCGACGATCCGCGGCACATGCGGATGCGTCAGTTGGTGTCTCGAGGATTCACGCCTCGCCGAGTCAACGAACTCGAGGGCCGGATCCTGGAGTTGACGGATCGCTATCTGGACCCGGCAATGGAGGCCGGTGAGTTCGACTGGATCACCGAGTTCGCAGGAAAGCTCCCCATGGACGTCATCTCGGAGCTGATGGGTGTTCCCGAGTCCGATCGCGCAGAATTGCGAAGGCTTGCGGACCTGGTGGTGCATCGCGAGGACGGGGTGCGCGACGTACCGGTCGCCGCCATGGAGGCATCCCTCTACCTTGTCGGCTACTACGCGGACATGCTGGCAGTGCGCCGCAAGACGCCGGCCGACGACCTGACATCCGCACTGCTGGAGGCCGAGATCGACGGCGACCGGCTCACCGACGAAGAGATCATCGGCTTCATGTTCCTGATGGTCGTGGCGGGTAACGAGACCACGACGAAGCTTCTCGGCAATGCACTCTACTGGGGGTCGAAGAATCCGGACCAGGTGCGGCCGGTGCTCGACGATCCCGAGAACGTGCCGGCCTGGGTGGAGGAGACGTTGCGCTACGACACGTCGAGCCAGATCGTCGCGCGCACCGCGGCGGAGGACATCGAGTACTACGGGCAGACCGTTCCGGCCGGCAGCAAGGTGCTGATTCTCATCGGTTCGGCCAATCGCGATTCCGATGTGTTCGAGGATGCGGACGAGTTCCGAATCGGACGTGACACTTCCACCAAGATCGCCAGTTTCGGTGGCGGCACCCACTTCTGCCTCGGCGCCCACATGGCTCGGCTCGAGGCCAGGATCGCCCTCACCCGGTTCGCCGAGAAGGTGCGTGAATACGAAGTCGACGAGGCGGGCGCCGAGCGAGTCCATTCGACCAACGTGCGGGGATTCTCGAAGCTGCCGGTGAAAGTGAAGGTGCGCGGTGCCTAGGTTCGAGCCCAACCCCCAGCGGCGCCCGGCGATCGTGAGCGGAGCTTCCTCCGGGATCGGTACCGCTACGGCGTACGCACTAGCGCAACTCGGGCACCCCGTCGCCCTCGGTGCGCGAAGAGTCGCCGAATGCGAGGCGATAGCGGAGAAGATTCGCAACAATGGCGGCGACGCATTCGCCCACTTCCTCGACGTCACCGACACTGCCTCGGTCGACGAGTTCGTCTCGGCCTCCGAAGGAGAGCTGGGGGAGACCGAGATCGTGCTGTCGGGCGCGGGTGACCTTGCCTTCGGACAGGCACACGCGATGGACCCCGACGACTTCCTCACCCAGGTGAACGTGCACCTCGTCGGTGCTCAGCGCCTCGCACACCGCATCGTCCCGGACATGATCGAGCGCAGGCGCGGTGATTTCGTACTGATCGGCTCCGACTGCGCCGATGCGCCGCGACCGCGGACCGGTGCGTACAACGCCGCGAAGACGGGTCTGGAAGCCATGGGGCGCCAGATGCGAATGGAGCTCGAAGGCACCGGCGTTCGCGCGTCGATCGTGCGACCGGGCCCGACGCAGACCGGCATGGGGATGGACACGACCCCGGAAATCATCGGACCCGTACTGGACGACTGGTCGAAGTGGGGCTTTGCACGGCATCCCTATTTCCTGCGCGCTTCCGCGATCGCCGACGCCGTCGTCGCGACCGTATCGGCGCCCCGTGGATCACACATCGTCCTGACCGAGGTCCAGCCGGAAGCCCCGCTCAGCACGCAGCAATCTGCTGAGGAGGTAGAACCATGACCACCGCGCCGCGAGTGTCCGGCGGGCAGACCGAGCACGGGCATCTCGAAGAACTCCGCACCGATCCGATCGCACTCATGCGGCGTGTTCGGGACGAGTGTGGTGACGTGGGCGTGTTCGAGCTCGCCGGCCGCGACGTCGTGCTGCTGTCCGGCGCGGAGGCCAACGAGTTCTTCTTCCGCTCGAACGACGAGGATCTCGACCAGCAGGCTGCCTACCCGTTCATGAAGCCGATTTTCGGCGAGGGTGTGGTGTTCGACGCCAGCCCCGAACGCCGCAAGGAGATGCTTCACAACCAGGCGCTGCGCGGTGAACAGATGAAGGGTCACGCGGCCACCATCGCCGGCGAGGTGGACGACATGGTCGCCAAGTGGGACGACGAGGGCGAAATCGACCTTCTCGACTTCTTCGCCGAGTTGACCATCTACACGTCGTCGGCCTGCCTCATCGGCAAGAAGTTCCGGGATCAACTGGACGAACGCTTTGCGCGCCTGTACCACGAGCTCGAACAGGGCACCGACGCGCTGGCTTTCGTCGATCCCTATGCCGATATCGAGAGCTTTCGTCGACGTGACGAAGCCCGGGTCGAGCTCGTCGCGCTGGTGCAGGACATCATGACGGAGCGAATCGCGAACCCTCCTCGAGGAAAAGAAGATCGCGACATGCTCGACGTGCTCGTATCCGTCAAGGACGACGAGGGCAAAGAGCGTTTCAGCGCCGACGAGATCACGGGCATGTTCATCTCGATGATGTTCGCCGGGCACCACACCACCAGCGGAACTGCGGCATGGACGCTGATCGAACTCCTCCGGCACCAGGACTTCATGAAGCAGGTGGTGACCGAACTGGACGAGCTCTACTCGGACGGTTCCGACATCAGTTTCGGAGCGCTCCGGCAGATTCCGAACCTCGAGGCAGGGCTGAAGGAGACTCTACGTCTGCATCCACCACTGATCATCCTCTTACGTCTCGCCCGAGGCGATTTCGAGGTGGCCGGCTATGAGATCTCCGAGAACGATCTGGTCGCTGCCACCCCGGCAGTGTCGAATCGAATTCCCGAGGATTTTCCCGATCCCGACACGTTCGATCCGGCCCGCTACATCGACCCGAACCAGGAAGACATCGTGAACCGGTGGACCTGGATTCCGTTCGGCGCGGGACGACACCGCTGCGTCGGCGCGGCATTCGCCCTGATGCAGCTCAAGGCGATCTTCTCGATCCTTCTGCAGGACTGGGAGTTCGAGATGACGCAACCCTCCGATTCTTACCGGAACGATCACAGCAAGATGGTTGTGCAGCTCGCCAAACCGTGCACCGTCAGGTACCGGAAGCGGAGCAAGTGATGAACGTCGAGGCCGACCTGGACCTCTGCCAGGGGCATGCCATGTGCGAACTCGAGGCGCCGGATGTCTTCGAGGTTCCCAAGCACGGACAGGTCGAGATTCTCGAGAAGTACCCACCGGAGTCCGCCCGCACGGAAGTCGAGAGTGCCGTGCGGTTCTGTCCCACCCAGGCCTTGCGCCTGCTCGAATCGAACGGAGACGAATCATGACGGAAAAGAAGGTCGGCTTCGATCGGGCCGAGCTCGACGAGATGGTCGAGAAGTGGATCGACGAGAACAAGCGATGCGAGTCCATCGGAGACTGGAAGCCGTTGGCGGACATGTACACCGAGGATGCCACCTACGGTTGGAACTACGGGCCGAAGGACGACTTCATGGCCGTGGGTCGTGAGGAGATCCGCGAGCTGGCGCTGGGGCAGGAGATGCACGGGCTCGAGGGGTGGCAGTACCCGTACCAGCAGTTCGTCATCGACGAGCGCACCGGAGACTGCATCGGATTCTGGAAACAGACAGCCGACGAGACGCGCGAAGACGGCTCGCACTATCAGGTGCACGGCATCGGTGGCAGCTGGTTTCGATACGGCGGCGATTTCCAGTGGTCCTGGCAACGGGACTTCTTCGATTTCGGCAATGTGTCTGCCCTGTTCCTGGAGATGATCACCGACAACGCCTTGTCGGACAGCATGAACGCACGCATCCAGCGCTCCACCGGCGAGCGACTGCCCGGCTGGTACCCAGCAGGGAAGGCTCCGGTCTCGTTGTGGTGACGTCCTCTCGATTCGAGCCTTTGTCGCGGCGCGAACTGGCGGTCCTGGTTCGCGAACTGTTGCTGTGCGGGCATCTGATCGACCGATCCGGAATGCCGCACCTGATAGGCGCTTTCGGCCGCGAAGGCATGACGGAGGTCGCCATCGAGGAGTGGATGGCCGCCAGTCCCGTGTACACGAAGCGGATGCAACGGGCGCTGGATTTCGAGGGTGACGGCGTGGACACCCTGTTCAAGGGCATGCAGATCGAGATAGGCGCGCCACCTCAGTTCATGGACTTCCGATACAGCGTGACCGATCACGATCACGGCGAGTTCTGGCTCGATCACTGTGGTGCCCTCATGGACGTCGAACCGATGGGTGACGAGTACGTGACCGCAATGTGCCACGACGTCGAAGACCCCACGTTCGACGCGACGGCGCTGGCGACCAATCCTCGTGCTCAGGTCCGGCCGGTGCACCGCCCCCCGCGCCGACCAGCTGACCGGCACCCACACTGTGCTTGGCAGGTGACGATCGACGCGAACAACAAGCCGCAGCCTTTTCCCCCTCGCGCAAGGACTCTCGCTGCGTCGGCGGCGGGCACCGTGCAGCTGACTCCGATAGACGAAAGTGAGGAAGGGCAGGGAAGCTATAGCGGCCCACTGCTCGCTGACGTGCGATTCGAGGACTTCTCGCACTCGGCGTTGATACGGATCGCAGAAGAAGTCTGCATCCAACAGCATCTACTCGCGCTCGGGTTCCTGATGGCGGTGCGGGTGCGTTGCGACGAGAACCAGTCTCTCGAGATCGCCCGCAAACAGCTCACCGGAATCGCCGGTCTGACTTCGGAACGGATTCGTGACGCCATGGGGCTCGCAAGCGACACGGACGGCCTCGCCACGGTGTTGGCTCTCCACCCAGTGCTGAACCCGCGTCAGTACGTCGATGCCGAGATCCTCGGCGGTGACCGGATGCGAATCCGTCTCGGACGCGGTTCCGGTGTGGACACCGACGGTGGGTGGCCGTCGTGGGTCACCGCTGAACACCTCGAACCACTCGTCGCCCTGGTTCGGGGAGTGAATCCCGCATTCGACCTTCGAATCGTCGAAGACCTGCCAGACTCCCTGGTTACAGAGGTCGTATTGGGGGAGGTGCCGGCGAAGGAGGCTTCCGAGGTGGCGTTGACGAGATTCAGCACGGGCGCGGGTTTCGCCTTCTCCGATCGGGGAATGTCGTTACCGCTCACTGTCGTGTAGTGATTCGAGCCTGTAGTGATTCGAGCCTGTGTAGTGCCCGACTCCAGAGACAACTCTTGCTAGAGAGGACCCGACTTCGTGGCGTACAACCTGGCTGACCTGTTCGAGCATTCGGTCGATCTGATGCCCGATCGTGTTGCGTTGATCGATCCGTCCAGGGAGGTGACCTACCGTGAACTGGAGGAGCGCTCGAACCAGCTCGCGCACTACTTTCTGAGCATCGGCCTGGGGGAGGGGTCGCACATCGGAATCCACCTCCACAACGCGATCGAAACGATGGAAGCTCTCATCGCGTCGTTCAAGATCCGCGCGGTGGCGATCAACATCAACTACCGCTACACCTGCGACGAGCTGGAGTACGTCTACGACAACGCACAGCTCGACGCCGTGGTCCACCATCGGATCTATGCCCAGCAGATCGCCGAGGTGCTTCCGTCACTGCCGCGAATCGGTACGACCCTCGTGGTCGAGGACGACATCGGCGGGGCCGGTCTCCCCAGCGAATCTGTGCCGTACGAGGACGCGCTCGACGGGATGTCGACCGAGCGGGACTTCGACGAGCGCAGCAGTGAAGACCACTTCATCATGTACACCGGCGGCACCACCGGTAGGCCGAAAGGCGTGGTCTGGACGCAGGAAGGCATCTGGCGAGTCCTCGGCGGTGGCCTCGATTTCTACACCGGGGAGTCGATCGAGGACGAGTACCAGCAGTCGCGGGTCGGCGCCGAGGGGGATCCGTCGCGGTGGTTCGCGCTGCCCCCGTTGATTCACGCGGCAGCGATGATGCCCACCTTTTCGGCGCTGTTCAGTGGAAACACCGTGCTGCTCGATTCGAAGTTCGACCCGGTTCGTACCTGGCGGCTCATCGAGAAGCATCGGATACAGATCATCATCATCACCGGCGACGCGATGGGGCGGCCGCTGATCGAGGCCTATCGTGATGTCGACGTGGACGTCTCGAGTCTCATCGTGGTCGCGTCGGGCGCGGCCCTCTTCTCCTCGGCGATCAAGGACAGCTTCCTCGAGACCTTCCCCGGCATCATGGTCTCGGATTCCATCGGTTCGTCCGAGACCGGCTTCGGTGGAATCGGCTTCGCCTCCAAGGGGCAGAAGCAGGTCGGTGGTCCGCAGGTGCCGGCGGGGAGATTCGCGATGGTCGTCGACGACGACAACGTTCCGGTCGAGCCGGGATCGGGTGTCGAGGGGTGGTTCGCCAAGGGCGGGTATGTGCCGATCGGCTACTTCAACGACCCGGAGAAGTCGAAGGAGATCTTCCGAGAGGTCGAGGGCAAGCGTGTCGTCGTCACCGGAGACCGCGCGCGTATCGAGGCTGACGGCGCGATCACGCTGCTCGGCCGAGGCAACATGGTGATCAACACCGGCGGTGAGAAGGTGTTCGCCGAGGAGGTCGAAGGCGTCGTCAAGGCGCACCCCGATGTGTACGACGCCATCGTGGTCGGCGTCGCGGACGATCGTTGGGGCCAGCGCGTCGCTGCGGTGGTTCAGGCTCGCGAGGATGCGGTGGATTTCGCCGGCCTGGAGGCTCACGCACGAGCGAGCTTGGCGGGGTACAAGATTCCTCGTCTGGTTTGGGTCGTGGAGACCGTCGAGCGCACGCCCAGCGGTAAACCAGACTACCGATGGGCGCACGCGGTCACCGAGAAATCCGGACCTACCCACGAAGTGGGCTCCGCCCCCGTGAGTGGTTAGCGAGTATCTGAACTCGCTGACCGCTCACGGCGACGTGCGGGTGGCGAGTCGCTCGTAGCGCTGTCTGGCCGCCTGGGTGCTCCCGAGTCCGAGGCCGAAAGCGATGTCCTTCCACGTCATTCCACGCTGTCGGGCGACACCGAGCAGCAGGGCCTCGAGTTGGTCCATGTCCGCACGGGCGCGCGGCAGCAAACTCAGAGCCGCGGTGATGTCGGTGTCGTCGACGGGCGCTTCGTCGGGCAGCAGTTGCGCGGAACCGCCGGCGAGGGCGGCCACCACACGAACGGCCCCGAGCGGTTCGAACATCTCCGTGTGGGATTGACGTGCGCGCTGCTCGGGGGTGGCGCCGTGGCGATCACCGATTCTGAAGAGTCCTTCGTACTCGCGGTGTGCTCGCTCGCGGCCGGGGTCGGGTGGGGTGAAGGTGTTGTCGCTCATGGATCGAGCATGCCTTGGCAACACCAAATTGACAATAGAATGTTGTGAACCAAATGTTCAAACGCAGAACTCGGTGGTGGCCGAGCGCCCGGTGGACCGCGTCAGGCCGGCGCTCGGACGACGAGAACGGTGCCGGGGAACTCGGCGGCCAGCTCTCGACGGCTGTGCTTGACGGCTGCGGTTCCATAACCCTTCTTGCGGGACTCGGGAGCGATCCAGATCGCCACGTCGACCTCACGTCCCGACAGTTCGCCGAACACGAGTCCCACGCACGAGGAGTCGGAGGTGTCCTCGGCGACGAACCATGCGGCCGACTCCTCGCCGACGCGGCCGATGCCTGCCTTGCGCTCGTTCTCGATCCGGTCCTCGTTCCACGGACTACCCGCGTCGTCCGTCTGCTCGGCGCACCGCTTGTGGAACAGTTCGGCATCCTCGGAGCTGTCCGTGAAAGGCCGCAATCGGAACTGCCGGCCGGTGCTCGCCGGTCGGTCCACGGCTGTCCACTGGAGTGTGGCGTCGAGGTCGTCGAGTTCGGCCTGCGTCTTACGGCGCTCCGCTCTGGTCAGTCGACGGAACTGCAAATTCAGTACCGCGTTCGCGTAGGCCTCCGAGGTGTCCAGAAGTTTCGCGACGGTACGCAGAGCCGCATCGTGGTCTTCGCTGTCGACCACGGCGTCGAGGACCTCGTGCCGTCGTTCGAGAGCGCGGAGCAATGCTGCGGTGAGCTCGCGGCGGTCGTGGATCTGATCGTGTATCTGTGTGCTCATGTGTGCGAAATCCTTGCTTCGAGGCCGACCGTACGTCTCCATATTGCAAGACTCCGGCCGGCATGGCATCCCCTCGGGGCAACTACTGACGGGTAGGTGCCTCGGCACTTGTCAGCTACTGGCCGGTACGCAGATGACGACGGGAATCGTGCGGTCCGTCCATGTCTGATAGTTGTCGAAATCGGCGTACAGCGACGTCAATCGGGGCCACAGTGCAGCACGTTCGTCCGGGGTGGCCACCCGTGCGGTCATGGTCGTCACGCGCCGTTTGATCTGGATGCTCACCCGAGGGTCGGCCATCGAGTTGAGGTACCACATCGGGTTCTTCGGGAGACCGCCCTGGGACGCGACGAGGACGACGTTCTCGCCGTCCTCCATGAACACCAGCGGCGTGATTCGCTGCTGGCCGCTCTTGTGTCCCGTGGTCGTGAGCAGGCAGACGGGGATACCGAACGGAAACGCGCTGCCGACTCGCCACTTGCTGCCGAGGAGACCGCCCGTCCGGCGGTAGAGGAAGACGTTGACGTGCGACATCCATTTGATGATGCGAGCCGTTGTCGGTGAATCGAGGTGCGCCGGACGGGTCGTCATCGTCGTCAGATCCGTTCGATGATGGTGCCTGTCGCGAGTGCGCCGCCGGCGCACATGGTGATGAGAGCCGTCGACTTGTCGGTGCGCTCGAGTTCGTGCAGAGCGGTGGTTATCAGTCGAGATCCGGTGCTGCCCACCGGGTGTCCGATCGCGAGTGCGCCGCCGTTGACGTTGACCCTGTCCATGTCCGGCTCGTGAACGGAGGCCCACGAGAGCATGACCGAAGCGAAGGCCTCGTTCACCTCGAACAGATCGAGGTCACCGATCTTCATGCCACTGCGTTCGAGTACTCGCGAAGTCGCCTGGACCGGGCCGTCGAGGTGGAACTCGGGTTCGGCGCCGACGAGCGCCTGCGAGACGATCCGTGCGCGTGGCCTCAGACCCAGTGCGAGCGCCTTCTCCTCGTCCATCAGCATGACGGCTGCCGCGCCGTCCGATATCTGAGAAGACGTTCCCGCCGTGTGAATTCCGCCGTCGATCACGGGCTTCAGTTTGGCGAGCGATTCGGCCGTGGTGTCCCGCAGGCCTTGGTCCCGAGTGACGGTGAGGGTCTCGCCGGTGCGGTTTCCCTCCTTGTCGACCTCCGGTGCGGTAAGGGTGAGAACCTCGCGGTCGAACCTGCCTTCCTCCCATGCCTGCTTGGCGCGTGCCTGGGAGCGGACGCCGAGCGCTTCGACGTCGGCACGGCTGATACCGCGGCGCTTGGCGATGCGCTCGGCCGCCTCGAACTGGTTGGGGAGGTCGATGTCCCAGTCGAGGGGGCGGCGCGGGCCGGCACTCTCGACCACGTTGGCGCCGAGCGGGACCTGGCTCATGGCTTCGATTCCACAGGCGATACCGACGTCGATCGTGTCGGTGGCGATCAGTCCGGCGATCAGGTGATTGGCTTGCTGCGCCGATCCGCATTGGCAGTCGATGGTGGTTGCGCCCGTCTGCCACGGCAGTCCGGCGTGGAGCCATGCGGTGCGGGTGATGTTGTTCGACTGAGCGCCGGCCTGCGTGACGCAGCCGCCGATGACCTGTTCGACCAGCTCTGGGTCGACCCCGGTCCGGGAGAGGATTCCGCTCTGCACGCTGCCGAGGATCTCTGCGGCATGCAGTCCGGACAGCCAGCCGCCACGCTTTCCGATGGGCGTGCGGACGGCCTCGACAATTACTGGTGTGCCCACGGCGGGCTCCTTTCCTGTTACTTCAAAAAGTAGAACACGTTCCTAAGCATGGCAAGGCTTCTGTAAAGCGAGGCGAGAGAAGCTTTCCTTTGCCGGTGCCGCGGCTTGTGCTTCAATGTAAGTAGAACGTGTTCCACATCACTGAGTGATGTATGGCTTAGGGCAGGAGACAGCAGTGGCGCAGCCCAACCTTCTAGAGGGTTTCGATCCCACCGACCCCGACATCTACGAGCAGCGGTTCCCTCTCGAGGAGTTCGCTGAACTGCGGAAGACAGCTCCGATCTGGTGGTGCCCGCAGTCGCCCGAAGTCGGTGGATTCCATGACGACGGATTTTGGGTCGTCAGCAAGCTCGAGGACGTGAAGGAGGTGTCGCGTCGCAGCGACGTCTTCTCCACTCACGAGAACACCGCGATCCCTCGTTTCGCGGACGACATTCCGCGCGAGAACATCGAGATGCAGCGGTCGATTCTGTTGTTCAAGGACGCGCCGGAGCACACCAAGCTCCGGAAGCTCATTTCTCGCGGTTTCACCCCTCGCGCGATCAACAGCCTGCGCGAGGAACTGACGGAGCGCGCCGAGAAGATCGTCAAGGCGGCCGCGGAGTCGGGTTCCGGCGACTTCGTCACCCAAGTCGCGTGCGAGCTTCCGCTCCAAGCCATCGCGGAGCTTCTGGGTGTCCCGCAGGAGGACCGCGGCAAAGTCTTCGACTGGTCCAACCAGATGACGGGCTACGACGATCCCGAACTCGACATCGACCCGGTCACGGCGTCGATGGAGATTCTCGGCTACGCGTACAACATGGCGGACGAGCGTAAGAAATGTCCGGCAGACGACATCGTCACCAAGCTGATCGAAGCCGATATCGATGGCGACGAGCTGTTGCCCGAAGAGTTCGGCTTCTTCGTCATCCTGCTCGCCGTCGCCGGCAACGAGACCACCCGCAACGCCATCACTCACGGCATGGTCGCGTTCCTCGACAACCCGGATCAGTGGGAGGCCTTCAAGAGGGATCGCCCCAAGACCACCGCGGACGAGATCGTGCGGTGGGCTACGCCGGTCACCTCGTTCCAGCGCACCGCCCTCGAGGACACCGAACTCGGTGGTAAGCAGATCAAGAAGGGCCAGCGAGTCGTCATGCTGTACGGTTCGGCCAACTTCGACGAGGATGCGTTCGACGAGCCGCAGAAGTTCGACATCACACGCGAGGACAACCAGCACGTCGGCTTCGGCGGCACCGGTGCGCACTTCTGCATCGGCGCCAACCTGGCACGACTCGAGATCGACCTGATCTTCAACGCGATCGCCGATCACCTCCCGGACATCACCAGGCTCGGCGATCCGCGCCGTCTCCGCTCCGGCTGGCTCAACGGCATCAAGGAGTTCCAGGTGGACTACAAGACCGGAGGCTGTCCGGTCAAGCACTGACCGGCCCGGACGGGTAACGAGGAAGGGGCGGTAGCAGGGTGAACCTGCTACCGCCTCTTCCTCGTGCTCGAGCCGCTGGGTAAGGCGGGGCAGGTCACGCAGGGCAGGTCACGCAGGGCGCAGTGTCTTCATGGCACGATCGACCTCCCAGAACGCGCGCAGTGACGCGATCTTGCCGTCCTCGTTCACCTTGTAGACGAAGACACCCTCGGCGTCGATGATCGAACCGCTGACGGTGCTGCGAATCGTGCCGATGTTTACGTTCTCGTCACCGCAGACCAGAGAATCCTCGATCAGGAACTCGAGTGACTCCGTGGTGGCGATGGTCATGTCATAGAAGCGGCTGATCGCCTCCAGTCCTCGATGCCCCTTGCCTTCGGGGTCGAAACCCGAAGGGCCGACCGGATCCTCGACGACGGCGTCTTCGGCGAACAGCGCCAACCATTCGTCCTTGCGCTTGCCCGACGCGGCCAACCTCGACGCCCGCCCCGCTTTCACCGAGGGGTGCAGTGTTTCCGTCATCGTCGTAGCTCCTCGTCAGTTCTTCTGAATGTGTTCGGCGGCAAACTTGCGGAGTGAATCCTGCTTGGCCTCGAGCGGTCCGTCGAAGCCGATTCCATCGAAAACCCAGGGCACCGTGATGATGTCGGTAACGCCGGCCGCTTCGAGATCAGCGTGGCCGTCCTTCCCGAATCGATCGATGCATACGGTCTGGATCTCGAAGGGATCGTTCTCCTTACCCTGTTCCGTGCGGAGTTCGCGTAGTCGGGCAATCACCTGGACCAGGTCGTCGTACTTGATCATTGCCGACGTCCACCCGTCGCCGACTCGTGCTGCGCGGCGCAGTGCGACGTCTGTGTGCCCGCCGACATAGAAGGGGACAGGCTTCGATGGAGCCGGGCTCATCTGGAGACGTTCGAAGTCGAAGAACTCACCGTGATACTCGACCATGCCGCCGCCCAGGATCAGTTTGATGATGTCTATCATTTCGTCGACGCGCTTTCCTCGGCGCTTGTATGGCGTCCCACACCATTCGAATTCTTCAGGTGCCCAACCGATGCCGAGACCGAGACCGAAACGATTTCCGGTCAGGTTGGCGACCGAGCCGACCTGTCGTGCCAGCAGCACCGGATTGCGCGAGCCCAGCTTCAACACCTGAGTGTAGAACTCGATCTTCGAGGTCACTGCCCCCATGGCAGCCACTGCGATCAGGGGGTCGACCCAGGGGGTGTTCTCGTCCCACATGCGTGACCCGTCCGGTGTGTACGGGTAGTCGGCTGCCTGCTTCTCCATGAAGAAGAGGGAATCGGGGAGGGCAATCGAGTGGAACCCGCATTCCTCGGCAGTCTGTGCGAGTGCGGGCAGTTCTTCGAGCGGGTTCATCGCGATGCCGACGGTGTACTTCATCGTGTGTCCTTACGTCGTGGGGCGGTCGGCGCCGACCACCCACATGGAGAAGTATTGGGAGCCACCGCCGTAGGCGTGACCCAACGCCTTGCGAGCATTCGGAACCTGGTGGTCGCCTGCGCGGTCCATCACCTGCATTGCGGACTCCGCGAATCGGATCATCCCGGAGGCCCCGATGGGGTTGGACGACAGAACGCCGCCCGATGCGTTGACCGGAAGCTTGCCGTCGATCGCGGTCTCGCCCGCCTCGGTGAGCTTCCAGCCCTCGCCTTCGGCGGCGAAACCCAAGTTCTCGAGCCACATGGGTTCGAACCAGGAGAAGGGCACGTAGATTTCCGCGGCATCGATCTCTTCGAGTGGGTTCGTGATCCCGGCGTCTGCCCACAGTGCGGCTGCCGCATCACGACCGGCGCGAGGATTGACCTGATCTCGACCCGAGAAGGTCGTGGGTTCGGTGCGCATCGCGGTGGCGTGAATCCAGGCGACCGACCGGCCCGACGCTTCGACTTGTGCCGCGGCCTCTTCGTTTCCGATGACGAGTGCGCACGCGCCGTCGGACGAGGGGCACGTCTCGTCGAATCTGATTGGGTCCCAGAGCATCTGTGAGGACTGCACCGATTCGAGCGTGATGTTCGGCTGCTTGAGGTGGGCGTACGGATTCTTGCTTCCGTTCAGCCGATCCTTCACGGCAACGATCGAGCCGATATGGCTCGGTGCGCCGGAACGACGGATGTACGAACGAACGTGCGGCGCGAAGTAGCCACCGGCTCCGGCGCCCACGGGCATGTTGAACGGGATGGGTATGGACAGCGCCCACATCGCATTCGACTCGGACTGCTTCTCCCACGAGACCGTGAGAACCCGCTCGTGCACACCCGACTTCACCAGGCTCGACGCGACGACAGCGGTGGACCCACCCACAGAGCCCGCGGTGTGCACGCGAAGCAATGGCTTTCCGTTCGCGCCGAGAGCGTCCGCCATCGCGAGTTCCGGCATCATGGCGCCCTCGAACAGGTCCGGGGCCTTGCCGATCACCACGGCGTCGATGTCGTCCCATCCGACGCCGGCGTCCGCCATCGCCCGGTCGATGGCTTCTCGAACCAGGCCGGACATCGACACGTCGTGACGTTTCGCGACGTAGTGCGTCTGACCGGTTCCGAGTACTGCAGCATGTTGTCTTCCAGAAGCCACCATCAGTCGCGTCCCTCCATGACGGCCACCAAATTCTGTTGCAGGACTGCACCACTCGTCGCGTGAGCGAGCGCGCGATTCGCGGTGCCGTCGAAAATCGCGCGGGCGGCGTGCCCTATCCTTTCCAGCCCGGCAGCGAACATCGGATTTCCGGTGAGCGGTCCACCGGAAGGGTTGATCTTCGTGTCACCCGGGATCCCGATGGCCTCGCGCAGAATCAGCTCCTGGTGGGTGAACGGCGCGTGCAGCTCCGCGACGTCGATGTTGCCGGCGTCGCCGCCGGTCGCCTTCCTCGCCGCCGTCGTCGTCGACGGTGACAGGGTGAGGTCACGGGCGCCGAAGTTGGGGGAGTCGATCCGATGGTCGATTCCGGTGATCCATGCAGGTCGTTCGCGCAGCTGGCGGGCCCGGTCGGCCGACGCGAGGACGATCGCGGCCGCACCGTCGGTGACGGGTGCACAATCGTGAGCGCGGAGCGGATCCGCGACGTACGGCGAGGCGAGGAGATCGTCGATGCTCGGGTTTCCGGCGATCTGTGCGTCAGGACGCGATTGCGCGGAAATTCGGCTGCGCGCCGCGACTTCCGCCATGTCCTTCGCGGTCCACTTTCCGGAGTCCAATCCCATGCGGGCCTGCAAGCCGGCGATGGACACGGAGTCCAGACCGAGGGGCGCGACGAGGTACGGATCCAGTTGCATCGACAGGATCTTGCGAAGGTTTCCCGCGGACGACTTCCCGAATCCGTAGACGAGGGCCGTGTCGACCTCTCCGGTCATGACCTTCACCCAGGCCTCGTAAAGGGCCCACGCCGCGTCCATCTCGACGTGTGATTCGTTGATCGGCGGTACGGCGCCGATCGCGTCCACTGCGGAGATGAACGAGAATGCTCTGCCTGCGAGGTAGTCCGACGATCCGGAACACCAGAAGTCGATGTCGGACTTGCTGATTCCCAATTCTTCGTACAGCTGGTGGAAACACGGGACGAGCATCTCGACGCCGTTGGTGGTGCCGCCGGTCTCGCGGACGTGGGGCGCCTGCGCGAACCCGACGACTGCTACTTCTGTCATTGCCGCCTCACAGATGGTGTTCGAAGGTGTCGTACTCCGCATCGGGTTCGCCTGTCGGGCGGAAGTACTCGATGTTCTGAAGCGTGTGACCCCACTCCTCGCGTCGACGCCATTTGGCTTCCACGCGCATGCCCATTCGTACGTCCGCTGCATCGCATTCGAGGATGAGGTGCAGAAAGGGGATGTCGGCGCCGTCGAGGAGCACGTATGCGGCGACGTAAGGGGGTTTGATCTTCTGGCCGAGGAACGGCACGTTCACGATGCAGAACGTGGTCACGATTCCCTTGTCCGGCAACTCCACCTGGTCTCGGGTGGGGATACCGCTGGTGGGGTTAGCGCCACGCGGGGGAATGTAGACCTTGTCGCCGGGGCCGGTGCGCCCACCGATGAGACGCCCTTCCGCCAGTCCGCGCAGAAAGTAGCTCTCTTCTGCCGACGCGGAGTGCATATAGTCGAGCGCGACCGGTGTGGTGAGCATCGTGACGGCTTCGGCACCATCGCCGTCGGAGCTGACCGAGGGCCGGGCGTCGGACTCGCCGGGCTCGAAGTACTCGATGTCCTGGATGCGACCGAACCGCTGATCGGACCAGTGCGCACGCACCCGCATCCCGGTGCGTATCGAGTCCGGCGTTCCGACGTCCACGGCGTGCAGCAGAGAGGTGTCGGCGCCGTCGAGCTTGATCAACGCCCACGCAAAGGGGTGCGCGAGTGGTTGCCCGGCAATGGGTTCGGGCATCCATGTCCAGCTCTCGACCGTCCCTGTGTCGGAAACGTCTACGAACTCGGTCAGCGGCTCCGCGGTGTTCGGGTCGTATTCCGGCGGCGGCGCGTACACCCGTCCGTCGGACCCACGTGCGCCGATCAGTCTGCCGTCTCGGATGGCGGTGAGGAACGCGCCGATGGTCGGACCCACCGATCGGGTGTAGTCGAATTGCAGACTCAGCGGTGCGCTGAGTGGTTGATCCGCCACCGCGCTCTTTCCCAGGCTCACAACTTCGAGTAGAACAGGTTCTAGTGGATGTGGCAAGGGTCACCGTTGCTCGTCGGAAGGGTCGGAGGTGCGGGATGAAGCTCGGATTGCAATTGGGGTACTGGGGTGCCGGACCACCCGCCAACGTTCCGGAGTTGCTCGCCGCGGCAGAGGAAGTCGGATTCGACGCCGTATTCGCCGCCGAGTCGTGGGGGTCGGACGCGTTCACCCCGCTCGCCTGGTGGGGGTCGCGTACCGAGCGCATGCGCCTGGGTACTTCCGTCGCGCAGCTATCCGCCCGCACTCCCACCGGTTGTGCGATGCACGCGCTGACCCTCGATCACGTGAGTGGTGGACGCGCCATTCTCGGGCTCGGCGTATCCGGTCCGCAGGTCGTCGAGGGTTGGTACGGGGAGCCCTTCGCGAAACCGTTGGCGCGCACTCGCGAGTATGTGTCGGTGGTGCGGAGGGTCCTGGCTCGGGAAGCACCTGTCACCAACCGCGGACCCCACTATCCACTGCCGTACTCCGGGCCGGGGAGCGTCGGGCTGGGGAAGCCCCTCAAGCCGATCACCCATCCGCTGCGGGCGGACCTGCCGATCTGGCTGGGCGCGGAGGGGCCGAAGAACGTGGCCCTCACCGCCGAGATCGCCGACGGGTGGCTCGCAATCTACTACTCGCCGCGTCTCGCGCCCATGTACAACGAGTGGCTGGACGAAGGATTCGCACGGACCGGTGCTCGTCGGACGCGCGAGGACTTCGAGATCGCCGCGACCTGTCAGGTCATCATCACCGACGACCGTGCCGCGACCGTCGCATCGTTGAAACCGACGACGGCGCTGTACGTCGGTGGCATGGGTGCGCCCGAACTCAACTTCCACGCGCAGGTCTACACCCGAATGGGATACGGCGACGCGGTCGCCGAGATCGGTGAGTTGTTCCGCGCGGGCCGCAAGGACGAGGCCGCGGAAGCCGTACCGGATGACATGGTGACCGACACGATGATCATCGGCGACATCGACGAAGTACGAGCCGGCGTCGACCGGTGGGAAGCCGCAGGCGTCACGATGCTCCTTCTTTCGTGCCGGGACGCCGACCACGTACGTCAACTTGCGGAGGCCTTTCTCTGACCCCTCCCGTCGGGGCGAACGGGTCGGTCGTCCGCTCAGATCGGACGAATGCTCCATGGGTTCTGACCACATTGCCGCCACGGTCGTGCTTCAGTTGTCAGCGTCGGGTTCCGTCGTGGGAGGTCTCGGATGAGCAAACGTTGTCAGCGAAGTGCAGTTGCCGTTCTGCCGATCATTGCGCTCGGAGTTGTCGTGCCGGCGGGCACCGCCTCGGAGCATCTCCGGGCACCGACATATCCGCAGTCTCTTCGACCCCGTGCGAGGTCACTTTCGAGATCGTCAACAGAACGAATTCGACGTTCTACACGATCGACTTCCGGGTGGATGGCGAAGAACTGACCGGGCCGGACTATGGATCCGGACCAACTGGTCGGCGGACCGTCAACTCGCAGCTCGCGCCGGGGACCGCGCCGTTCCAGCCCGGTCTCACGCCGTACCGCAACGATCTGCCGCCGGTAACCAGCAGTAAGACCGAGAACCTCGCCGACCTCGGCTACCCGGAAAAGCAGCCGGACGAGTCGTACAACGTCGAGTACCGGATGATCCTCGGACCGAACGGTGCCGATCGGCACGCGACCTGGCAATCCGTCGAGGTGCCGGGCTGCGCCACGCCGCCGCCCGAGCCGGGTGGATCGTCAGGTTCCTCGGGGTCTTCTGCTCTGGACATCTTCGGCCTTCTCGCTCCTCGCTGACCACACGGGGCCGAGTTGTCCACAATGGCGACTTTGCCCGTGGTCGCGCGCGTCTGTGGGGTGCCATCATCAGCCGATGAAACGAGGATTGTTCGTCGGCGGAGGATAGGGGAGGAGTCAGCGGCCCTCGAAGTGCGGGGCGCGCCTTTCCGCGAAGGCGCGGGGGCCTTCCTTGGCGTCCGCGCTCTTGAAAACCTCGGTTCCGAGCCTGGCGTCGACCTGGAAGGCCTCCTCCTCGTGCATTCCCTCGGTGCTGCGGATGGTCTCGAGGATGGCCTGCACCGCGAGCGGGCCGTTCGCGGAGATGAGTGCGGCGAGCTCGAGTGCCTTGTCCATGGCCTGGCCGTCCGGGACGACGTGGCCGATGAGCCCGATCTCCTTCGCTTCGGGTGCCTTCACGTGCCGGCCGGTCAGGAGAATGTCGGCGGCGACCGTGTACGGAATCTGTCGAACGAGACGCACTGCCGACCCGCCGAGCGGGAAGAGGCCCCATTTGGCCTCGGACACCCCGAACTTCGCACTCTCGCCGGCGACCCGGATGTCCGTGCCCTGCAGGATCTCGGTGCCGCCCGCGATCGCGGGCCCTTCGACCGCGGCGATGAGCGGCTTGGTGAGACGTCGACCCTTCAGCAACGCCTCGATCTTCGACAGGTCCCAGCCGCCACCCGAGAAGGAGTCTCCGGGGTGCTGTGACGTCATCGCCTTCAGATCCGCGCCGGCACAGAATGCACCGCCGGCGCCCGTGAGGATCGCGACGCGGATGTCGGGATCCGCATCGGCACGGTCCCAAGCGTCGCGCATGATCGCCATCATTTCGGCGGACAGCGCGTTCCGAGCTTCAGGACGGTTCATCGTCACGATGAGAATGTGCCCTCGCTTCTCGACGAGGCAGTGCGAAGATTCTTCCGATATGTCCGAATTATCGGCGGCGATGGAGGACACTGTGACTCCCGTCGGGTGTGTGAGCTGGGTCTCGAATTGGGTCTTGCCAGGAACGGTAACACGTTCTATTTTGTTGACGTGGCCCTAAATATCGCAGACTTCGTCGAGCACTCCATCGACCTCAACCCGGACCGCATCGCGATCCGGGACTCGAGTCGTGAAACGACCTACGCGCAGTTGGAGGAGCGAGCCAATCGACTTGCCAACTACCTGCGGGATCGTGGTGTGAACCCCGGTGACAAGGTGGGTATCTACTGCCGTAACACGATCGAGGCGATCGAGGCGATGGTTGCCGTGTTCAAGGCGCGCGCGGTGATGGTGAACGTCAACTATCGGTACGTCGAGAACGAGTTGCAGTACATCTTCGAGAATTCGGACATGGCAGCTCTCGTCATCGAGCGCCGGTACTCGGACAAGGTTGCGGCGGTCGTGCCCAACACACCGCAGGTTCACACCGTCGTGGTCGTCGAGGACGGCACCGACATGGACTACTCCGCCTTCGACGGCATCGAGTACGAGAGCGCGCTTGCCAAGGGCTCACCGGAGCGAAACTTCGGCGAGCGCAGCGCGGACGATCTCTTCATGCTCTACACCGGTGGCACGACGGGTAAGCCGAAGGGTGTCATGTGGCGTCACGAGGACTGGTGGCGTGTTCTCGGAGGCGGTACCAACTTCGTCACCGGTGAACTCGTCGAGGACGAGTGGGATCTGGCCAAGCTCGGCGCCGCCAACCCGGCGATGGTTCGGTTCCCGATTCCGCCGATGATTCACGGTGGCGCGCAGTCGGCCGTGTTCCACAGCCTGTTCGGTGGTGGCACCCTCGTGATGCACCCCGAGTTCGACGGACACGAAGTGTGGCAGGTCATCGACCACCACAAGGTCAACCTCATCTTCATCACCGGTGACGCCATGGCGCGCCCGATGTTGGACGCCCTCGTCGAGGGGAACCCGAAGACCGGTGAGCCATACGATCTTTCGTCGCTGTACGTGATGGCCAGCAGTGCTGCTCTGTTCTCTCCCGCATTGAAGGAGCAGTTCCTCGAGCTTCTGCCCAACAGGATGATCACGGATTCGATCGGTTCGTCCGAGACCGGCTTCGGTGGCCTTAGCACGGTGACCAAGGGCTTCGAGCATACGGGCGGGCCGCGGGTGAAGATCGACGGGTCCACCGTGGTCCTGGACGAGGAGGGCAATCAGGTCGAGCCCGGTTCCGGGAAGGTCGGCATGCTCGCCCGCAGGGGCAACATTCCCATCGGCTACTACAAGGACGAGGTAAAGACTGCCGAGACGTTCAGAGTCATCGGCGGCATCCGCTACTCGATTCCGGGTGACTATGCGACCGTCGAGGCCGACGGCACCGTCACCATGCTCGGGCGCGGCTCGGTCTCCATCAACAGCGGCGGCGAGAAGATCTACCCCGAAGAGGTCGAGGGGGCTCTCAAGTCGCATCCCGACGTGTTCGACGTGCTCGTTGTCGGCGTTCCGGACGAGCGTTTCGGTCAGCGCGTCGCTGCCGTGATTCAGGGGCGCGGGTCTGCTCGCCCGAGCGTGAAGGACCTCGCGGAGGCGGGACGCAAGGAGATCGCGAGCTACAAGTTGCCGCGCAGTGTGTGGTATGTCGACCAGATCAAGAGGTCCCCGGCTGGAAAGCCGGACTACCGGTGGGCGCAGGAGCTCACCGAGAGCCGCGCCGCGGACGATCAGAACGGTTCCACTCAATCGGAGGCAGCTGAGGGCAAAGGTGCATGATGCGGACGGACCTGAGTGACAAGTTCGGTATCGAACATCCGATCTTCGCGTTCACTCCCTCCGAGCATGTTGCCGCGGCTGTCAGTCGTGCAGGCGGCCTCGGCGTACTCGGTTGCGTCCGCTTCAACGATCCGGATGAGCTAGAAGCCGCTCTGACGTGGATGGACGAGAACACCGACGGCAAGCCGTACGGCGTGGACATCGTGATGCCGGCGGAGGTGCCGACCGAGGGCACTCCGGTGGACCTCGAATCTCTCATTCCTGCCGAGCACCGCGCGTTCGTGGATCGCACGCTCTCCGAACTCGGAGTGCCGCCGCTCGATACGGGTATCGAGCACGCGACCGGCGTGCTCGGCTGGCTTCATTCCGTCGCTCGCGCTCACGTCGAGGTCGCACTCGATCACCGCATCGCTTTGATCGCGAACGCGCTGGGCTCGCCACCCAAGGACGTGATCGACCAGGCCCACGCGAAGGGTGTTCCGGTCGCTGCTCTCGCCGGAGCGGTCGAACACGCGAAGCGGCACGTCGCCAACGGCGTGGACGTGGTCATCGCTCAGGGGTACGAGGCGGGCGGCCATACCGGTGAGATCGCCTCGATGGTCCTGGTTCCCGAGATAGTCGACGCCGTGGGTGACTCGGCCGGCGTGCTCGCGGCGGGTGGTGTGGGCAGCGGCCGGCAGATCGCTGCCGCCCTTGCTCTCGGAGCGTCGGGAGTATGGATGGGCTCGTACTGGTTGACGGCTGCAGAGTACAAGCTCGGCAGTGCGGCGGGAGAAGGCCCGTCGGCGATCCAGAAGGCACTGCTCTCCGCGACATCTTCGGACACCGTCCGTACCCGAATCTTCTCCGGCAAACCGGCGCGTCTTCTCAAGACGAAGTGGACCGATGCCTGGGAGAAGCCGGACGCACCGGATCCGTTGCCGATGCCACTGCAGAACCTCCTCGTCAGTGACGCACATCAGCGTATCGTCGCCTCCGACGACCCCGAGGTCGTCGCGATGCCGGTCGGCCAGATCGTCGGCCGGATGAACGAGATTCGGCCGGTTGCCGACTTGATGGCAGATCTCGTGAACGGTTACGAAACCTCGGTGAATCGGTTGAACACGTTGTCGTAGTACGAGATTCAGGAGTGATGATGTACGGATACGACCCGTTCGATCCCGCGTTTCTGGCGGACCCGTATCCGGCATATCGGGAGCTGCGAGCCTTCGATCCGGTGCATCGGTACACCGGTGGTGAGGTCCCTCCGTTCTGGTCACTTTCACGATTCGACGACGTCTGGAACGCGGTGCGCGACACGGAGACCTACTCCTCGGCGCAGGGACTGACCTTCGTTCCCGACGAGATCGGCAAACTGGGACTCGCACCGACCATCGTGATGCTCGACCCGCCCCGTCACGGCCAATTGCGGGGACTCATCGGCAAGGGTTTCACGCCGCGTCGGATCGCCGCCCTCGAGGACAAGATTCGCGGCTACGTGAAGCTCCGTCTCGACATGATCGCCGCCATGCAGCGAGACGGTGAGGTCGTCGATCTGCACCAGGACTTCTCGTCGCCCGTGCCCACCTTCACGCTCGCCGAACTTCTCGGGGTTCCGGAGTCGGAGCGCTGGCGTTTCGACCCGTGGGTCGAAGCATTGACCGCCCTGCAGAACAACGGATTCGATGTTGCCCGAATGTCCGCTCCGGACGCGGTGGCGGAGATGTTCGGGTACTTCTCCGATCTCGTCGCCAAGCGGCGGGCCGATCCCACCGACGATCTGGTCGGCACGCTGGTCCAGGTCGAGTCGGAAGGTGAACTCCTCACCGACTGGGAGATCCTCGGATTCTGTTTCGTGATGGTCGCGGGCGGAAACGACACGACCGGAAATCTGATCACGCACACCGTGATGACGCTCGACCGCGATCACGCACAACGCGAGATGCTCGTCCGGGATCGAGAGTTGATCCCGACCGCGCTGATGGAAGTATTGCGACTCGAGGGATCCGTGCAGGGTCTGGCCCGTACTGTCACCAGGGACGTATCGATCGGCGACGCCACCATCCAGGAGGGGGACAAGGTGATGATGCTGTACGGATCGGCCAATCGCGACGAGGCCGAGTTCGGCGAAACGGCAGAGGAACTCGACATCACCCGGCACATTCCGCGTCATCTCGGATTTTCCAGCGGACCGCACTTCTGCATCGGTTCCCATCTGGCGAAACTTCAGGCGCGGGTTGCCGTCGAGGAGTTGTACGCGAGATTCCCCACCGTCGGAGTGGACGTGGATCGGGGCGAGCGGATTCGGTCGTCCTTCACTCGCGGCTGGGAAACACTGCCGGCAGTTCTCTGACCGACATCGCGACTGCAGGCTTTTGGAGAAGCCGGAATTCGGCATCACCGCGTTCACGTACCCACACCGGGTCGGCACAGTTCCATCGCTCGGCACTCAAGGTGCGCGTGACGATCTTGAATGTCGCGGTTCGGGGGAGTTCCACGCTCACCCGCACAAAAGTCGGGTGCTGCTTCGGTCCGAGATCGGGTTGATCACGAAGAAACCGGGAGAAGTCGGCCGCATCGAAACCTGCGCGGGCATGTTCGGGTGACAGCACCACGGCAGCCATCACGCGGTCGCCGACGTCGGTGTCTGGCACACCGTAGACGGACACCTGCGAGAACGCCGGATACCGCGTCAGGACATGTTCGATGGGCGCGGTTCCCAGGTTCTCGCCGTCGACGCGAAGCCATCCCGCACTACGACCGGCGAAGTAGACGAAGCCGTCGGAATCGCAGAAGCCGAGATCTCCACTCCAGTACTTGCCATCTCGCATTCGCTCCGAATCCGCATCCGGGTTGCCGTAATAGCCGGCGAACGACCCGGAACCCGTCACGTTCACCAGTTCGCCCGTAGCCTCGTCGGCGTTGGTGATGCGACCGTCGGCATCGAACACGGCAGGCGGGCAGACCGCACCGGTCTCCGGATCCAGTATCCGGACCGATTCGGGTAGCAGGCCCAGCGCCCCCGGTGGCTTCCCGGGCGTGGACGAAATCGCGATGCCACCCTCTGTCGAACCGAAGGCTTCGACGACGGTGGCATCGAAGCGGCGCGCGAACTCGGCGACGACTCTCGCAGACCCTTCGTTTCCGTACATGAGACGCAACGTGTTGTCGGCGTCGTCGGGACGCTCCGGCGTCGCCAGCACGTAGGCGAGCGGTTTGCCGACGTAGTTCGCGTAGGTGACCTCGAATTTGCGGACGTCGGAGAGAAACCCGGATGCGGAGAACGTACGTCGGAGTGCGACGGAAGTGCCGGCTGCGAGAGCTACCGACCACCCAGCCATCATCGCGTTGGAGTGGAACATCGGCATCGCCAGGTAGACGACGTCGGACGTCGACAGGTCGAACCGTTCGGCCAGCATCATTCCGGGCCCGACGATCTTCTCGTGGGTGCACCGTACGGCCTTGGGCTTTCCGCTCGTGCCGGAGGTGAAGATCAGCATGAACAGGTCGTCGGGTGTGGTCTCCGCGATGGTCACTGGCGTCGAATCATGCTGTTCGAGAAGGTTCTTCCACCGATCGGATCCGACGTCGATGACCGGAACCTCGAGATCGAGGCCCTCGAGGAGTGCGGCAGACCGACCCTCGGTGAACACGATTTGGCAGTCGGCAACGCGAATGTCGTCGGCAAGGGCCTCGCCGCGACGCGTCGTGTTGAGACCGACCACCACCGATCCCGACAGTGCCGCCGCGCCGGCCAGGAGAGAGAACTCGGGGACGTTGTCCATGAGGACCCCGAAGTGGCGCGGTTCGGCGGGGTCGAGGAGCGAGTCCAGGGCGACTGAACGGATCTTGCTGTCCGACACGTGCCGTGCCCACGAGATCGCCTGATCCTCGAAGCGAAGGCCTCGGTCCTCGGTGTGCTCGAGGGTCAGCAGGAGTTCGGTGACGGTCCGAGTCATTCGGTGGCCTCAGGCGGGCACGGACGCGAGGACTTCACCGAGCGCGCGTAGTTGATGCGTGGCGGAACCGAGTCCGAATTCGTGTGCCTTGGCGGCGAGAAAGTATCGGTGGACCGGGTGGTCCTCGTCCAGTCCGACGCCGCCGTGCACGTGGATCACCGTGTGCGCCACGCGGTGACCGGCTTCCGAGGCCCAGAACTTGGCAGTGTGGACGCTGCCCTCTGCGGGGAAGTTCTCACTGGTCTGCCACGCCGCTTGCCACAGCGTCAGACGGACACCCTTGACGTCGATGTAGGCATCGGCCAATCGTTGCGCCACGGCTTGGAACGAGCCGATCGGCCTTCCGAACTGAACTCGCTCGCGTGCGTACTCGGCGGTGAGTTCGAGGGCGCGGTCGAGTACTCCGTATTGGAAGGCGCAGGAACCCAGCGTTCCTCGTTCGACGATCCACTTCACGATCTCGGAACCTCGATCGGCTTCTCCCAGAACGCGATCGTCGGTCAGGCGCACTTCCTGGAACGACACTTCGCCGGTGCTCGCGTGATCGACGGGGTCCTGGCGGGTGATGCCCACGCCGTTGTCGTCGCGGTGGACCAGGAAGACTGTCACGCCATCGGGAGAGGTCGCGGGGACCAGGAAGAGATCGGCGATCGGTGCCGCATCCACGAGGATCTTGGTGCCGGTCAGTACCCAGGCGTCTGCCTCTCGCCGCGCCACCGTTACGGGCGCGCCCGGATTCTCGTTCACCTCCTCGGCCAGAGCCACGGTCGAGATCCGTTCGCCGCGCGCCGCAGGAACTCCCCACTCGGAAACCTGTTTTGCATCACCGAACTCCGCTACGGCCCCGGTCGCCATCACGATCGACGACAGGTAGGGAACCGGTGCGAGGGCACGCCCCAGTTCGATGAGAACGGCACACTGCTCCAGCACGCCGAAACCGTCTCCGTCAACGGATTCGGGTAGGGCTGCGCTCAATACGTCCGAGGATGCGAGGGTGGCCCACAGGCGAGCATCGAACAGGTCGTCTTCGGCTTCGAGTTCGCGTAGCCGCTCGTTGGTGACGAGGTCTCCGACGATGCCGCGGGTCAGCCCGGCCAGGTCTTGCTGGGCCTCGGTGAGTGTGAAATCCATGGTCGTGTCATCTCCTCGCCGGTGGCAGGCCGAGAGCGGTCATGCCGATGATGTCGCGCTGCACCTCGTTGGTGCCGCCGCCGAAGGTCAAGATGAGCGCGGACCGATGCATGCGCTCGACCCGGCCTCGAAGGAGCGCTCCGTGCGAACCCTGACGCAGAGTCGCCGAAGGGCCGAGGATCTCCATCAGCAGGCGGTATGCCTCGGTGGCGAATTCGGTTCCGAACACTTTGTTGGCGGATGCGGCCTCGGGACCCGGCGTCTGTTCCGAGTTGGCGATCTCCCAGTTCATCAACTTCAGGTATTCGGCCTTGGCGTGAACGCGGGCCAGGTTGACCTGCACCCACTCCTGATCGATCACTCGGCGACCGTCCGGCAGCTTCGTGTTCTGCGCCCATTCGCGAACCTCACGCTGGGCCGTCAGGATCGGACCCGCCGACGTCAGTGCGACGCGCTCGTGGTTGAGCTGGTTCGTGACGAGTGCCCATCCACCGTGCTCGGGGCCGACGAGGGCGGACGTGGGAACGCGCACGTCCTGGTAGTAGGTGGCGCTCGTGTCTGGCCCGGCCATCGTGTGCACCGGTGTGTACGAGAAGCCCTCGGCGGTGGTGGGCACGATCAGCATGCTGATGCCCTTGTGCTTCTTCGCGTCGGGGTCGGTGCGACAGGCCAGCCACACGTAGTCGGCGTAGGCGATGAGGCTGGTCCACATCTTCTGGCCGTTGATCACGTATTCGGCGCCGTCCTTGACGGCCGTGGTGCGGAGGGACGCCAGGTCGGTGCCGGCCTCGGGTTCGGAGTAGCCGATCGAGAAATGGAGTTCGCCCGCGGAGATCTTCGGAAGGAAGAAGGCCTTCTGCTCCGGCGTCCCGAAGTGCATGATCGTCGGCGCGACGGAATTGATCGTCAGGAACGGCACCGGTGCTCCCGCGATGGAGGCCTCGTCGGTGAAGATCAACTGTTCCATGGCCGAGCGTTCTTGCCCGCCGTACTCCTTGGGCCACCCGAGTGTGAGCCAGCCGTCCTGGCCCATCTGGGCGACGACATCGCGATACACGGTGCCGGAGCCGTACTCGCCGGTGGTGGCGGAAAGTGCCTCGCGCCGTTCGGGAGTGAGCAACTGAGCGAAGTATTCCTGCAGTTCCTCACGCAACTTCTGTTGTTCCGGCGTGTAGGTGATGTGCATCGAGAGCACCTCTTCGGTCGGTCGGTGCCCGAATCATTGCACACGACTGGAACAGGTTCTAGTGTTGTGGCAGGAATGGTGTGGATCACAGCCCGATCCCGCCCTGTCCGCCCCTCTTGAATTCAACGAGAAGTGAGGTATGTCGATGGAGGTCAGGGTTGATCTCGATATGTGCGAGGCGAACGGAGTGTGCGTGGGGATTGCACCCGACATCTTCGACCTCGACGACGACGAGGTGTTGCATATCAGCTCCGCCGTGGTTCCTGTCGACCGCGAAGCCGACGTGCGCTCTGCGATCTCGCAGTGCCCGAGGGCTGCGCTGTCGGAGCACCCGTGACGAACCGCGCCGCGACCATTGCTCAATTCTGTAACACGTTCTACTGTTGCGACGTCTGAAGAGAAGGCAGGAGAACGCTTCCATGAATGCAGTGAACAATCGCGACGTAGGCCTCGAAGGCAAAGTCGCCGTCGTGACGGGCGCCGGGTCCGGACTGGGTAAGTTCGAGGCGCTCGAATTGGCGCGAGCGGGCGCCGCTGTGGTCGTCAACGATCTGTCCGCGAACGATGCGGTCGAGGAAACGCTCGAAGAGTTGCGTGGTCTCGGCGCCGGTGCGGAGTTCGTGGCAGGTGACATCGGTGAGCGGGCAACGGCCGACGCCCTCCTCGACACGGCGCAGAAGAAGTTCGGCAGTCTCGACATCGTCGTCAACAATGCCGGGATCACTCGCGACCGAATGTTGTTCAACATGTCGGACGAAGACTGGGATCTCGTTCTGAAGGTGCATCTGCGCGGACACTTTCTCCTGTGCCGCAATGCGGCGTCGTACTGGCGTGCCAAGTCGAAGGAATCCGGCGCACCCGTGTACGCCCGGATCGTCAACACGTCGTCCGAGGCGGGACTGCTCGGACCCGAGGGCCAGGCCAACTACGGAGCGGCCAAGGCGGGTATCACCTCGCTGACCCTGTCCGCTGCGCGCGGACTCTCTCGGTATGGGGTGCGGGCGAATGCGATCTGCCCGAGGGCTCGCACGTCCATGACCGAGAACGTCTTCGGGGAGGCGCCGGCGGAGGGGATCGACCCGCTTTCGCCGGATCATGTCGCAGCCCTCGTCGCGTACCTTTCCTCGCCCGCTGCGGAGACGGTCAACGGACAGGTCTTCGTGGTGTACGGACCGATGGTCGCGCTGATGGCCGCGCCGGCCGTGGAACAGCGTTTCGATTCCGCAGATGGGCAGTGGTCGGCAAAGGCGCTGGCTTCCGAGTTGGGCGAGTACTTCGACGACCGCGATCCCGCCAGGATGTTCTCGGCGTCGGCAGCGCTGAAGTCGCTGGGCTGATCGACGTAAGCGCCCAACTGTCTCGGTTGGCGTATGTCACAGTCTGGTCGTGAAGTGTGACGCGCTACGATTTCCCCGCCGATCGAGGCGATTCGGTCGTTGTTACTTGGTACAAATACAGGGTCCTCGCTGCGGTCGGACCTTCTCGTGAGGCCCAACCGTGCGATATGGAGGGGCTGGATTCAGGTAGATCCTGTTCTAGTTTCGAACGCTGTGAGGGGAGCGGCAAGGCGCTCGGGGAGAGCGTCGAAGGGGGAGCGGCGGGAAAAGTTCGGGCGATCCTCGGACGAGCTCGGGGCTATTCGTGAACCGTTACGAAGTTGGTCGCCGAAATACTCTTGTTGCAGGGGTTATGGGTATCGAATGTCGGTGAGATATCGCGCCACGAGCGGGACTTTTCGTCGAGGGTGAGCACACTGTCAGCACCTGGATCGATTGAACGTACGGGGGCGATCCGTGTGCGATTGC
Organism: Rhodococcus sp. NPDC058521; assembly: GCF_042719695.1. Taxonomy (NCBI): domain Bacteria; kingdom Bacillati; phylum Actinomycetota; class Actinomycetes; order Mycobacteriales; family Nocardiaceae; genus Rhodococcus; species Rhodococcus sp. NPDC058521. The sequence goes on along the minus strand of NZ_JBHXNL010000003.1, from coordinate 296,463 downwards.
AATCGTGATGCAGGCCACTTTTGACACATGAACACGTTCTAGTTAATATGACCTGGGTCACAGGCCGTTCCGGAGGACTGGACATGGAATTTCGAGCGGCTCTGCGTCGGAACATGAATGAGGAGGATGGATGGTAGACCTCCTCGAGGTGCCGTTGCGCGCGGTCGGAGGGTTCTTCGCGGTTTCGGCGGAGACCCTCCGTGCCGTGTTCTCCCGGCCGTTCCAGCGGCGTGAGTTCGTCGATCAGGCCTGGTTCGTCGCACGGGTGTCGATGTTGCCCACCGTTCTGGTGGCCATCCCTTTCACCGTGCTGGTGAGCTTCACGATCAACATTCTCCTGAGGGAGATCGGCGCTGCCGACCTCAGCGGCGCGGGCGCCGCACTCGGAACCGTCACCCAGGTCGGCCCGATCGTCACGGTCCTCATCGTGGCAGGCGCCGGTGCAACCGCGATCTGCGCCGACCTCTCGGCCCGCACCATTCGCGAGGAAATCGATGCCATGCGGGTGTTGGGAATCAACCCCATCCACCGCCTCGTCGTCCCGCGTGTTCTGGCATCGACGGTTGTTGCACTGCTGTTGAACGGCCTCGTCTGCACCATCGGCATCTTCGGTGGCTTCGTGTTCTCCGTTTTCGTTCAGGACGTCAACCCCGGAGCGTTCGTCAACGGCATCACCCTGCTCACCGGATTCGGTGAGCTCATCATCTCCGAAGTCAAAGCCGGTCTGTTCGGAATGATCGCCGGCCTCGTGGCCGCCTACCTGGGACTGAACGTCCGCGGCGGCGCCAAGAGCGTGGGCGATGCCGTCAACCAGACCGTGGTGTTCTCCTTCATGGCGCTGTTCGTCGTCAACGTTCTCGTCACCGCTGTCGGCCTCAAGCTGACGGACGGGTGATCGACATGGTGGTGGGATAAATGGCACTCGCAGCAGCCGGCCGCTTTCCGCGGACTCGGCGTAGATTCTCCAGGGCATCTCGGTCCGTCGACCGGGTCGGCGAACAGGCGTTGTTCTTCGCGCGCGCCATCGGTTCGGCGCCGCGCGCCCTGATGCACTACCCCCGTGAGACGTTGCGGCTCATCGCCGAGATCAGCATGGGGACCGGCGCGCTCGCCGTGATCGGTGGAACGGTGGTCATCGTCGGCTTCCTGACGCTGTTCACCGGCGGCACCATCGCCGTTCAAGGCTACAGCTCGCTCGGCAACATCGGCGTCGAGGCCCTCACCGGCTTCTTCGCTGCCTTCATCAACGTTCGCATCGCGGCGCCGGTCATCGCAGGCATCGGACTCGCTGCCACGATCGGCGCGGGCTCGACCGCTCAGCTGGGTGCGATGCGCGTGTCCGAGGAGATCGACGCGCTCGAGGTCATGGCCGTTCCGTCGGTGCCCTACCTGGTCAGCACCCGTGTCATGGCGGGAATGATCGCCATCGTTCCGCTCTATGCACTCGCGGTGATCGCGTCGTTCATCGCCAGTCGCTTCGCGACCGTCGTGCTCTACAAACAGTCGGGCGGTGTGTATGACCACTATTTCTCGACCTTCCTGATGCCCACGGACATTTTGTGGTCGTTCGCGCAGGCCATAGTCATGGCTATCGCGATCATGCTGATCCACACCTACTACGGATTCAACGCGACCGGCGGTCCCGTCGGCGTCGGTGTCGCCGTCGGCAATGCCGTCCGGTCGTCGCTCATCGCCGTCGTCACGGTCACCCTGCTCATCTCACTCGCCATCTACGGCGGGTCCGGCAACTTCAACCTCTCGGGATAGGGGCGCCCGATGACCGATTCGAGTTGGAAGAAGAAGCTGGCCGCTCTGGTGATGGTCGGTAGCCTCGTTGCGCTCGTCGCCGTGGCACTGACCATGTTCTCCGGCGGATTCACCAAGACCACCCCGGTCACGGTGACTGCCGACCGGGCCGGACTGGTGATGGAACCCGACGCCAAGGTGAAGCTCCTCGGCGTCGAAGTCGGTCGCGTCGGTTCGATCGAGCACAGCGAAGAAGGCGCGATTCTCAACCTGGACATGAAACCCGACATGATGTCGCTCATTCCGGCCAACTCCGAGGTCGAGATCAAGTCGACGACCGTGTTCGGCGCCAAGTACGTGAACTTCGTGATGCCGAAGGATCCGTCGTCGAAGCATCTGAGCGCGGGCGCGACCATCGGATCGAAGAGCGTCACGGTCGAGTTCAACACCGTCTTCCAGCATCTGTCCGACGTACTCGCCCAAGTCCAGCCCGAGAAGCTGAACGCCACCCTCGGTGCCGTGGCCTCCGCGCTTCGCGGTCGAGGTGACGAACTCGGCCAGGTGCTCGAACAGGGAGACCAGTACCTGAAAAAAATCAACCCAAGCCTGCCGCAACTGCAGGAGGACCTGGCCAAGGCCGCACGGGTCTCCAATCTCTACGCCGATACGGCGCCGGACCTGCTGCACACCGTCGACAACGTCACGGCGATCGGCAACACGGTGGTCGATGAGCAGGCCAACCTGGACAGCTTGCTCCTCAACGTCATCGGTCTCGCGGACAACGCGAACGGTGTGATCACCGAGAACGAGCAGAACCTGGTGTCGGCGCTCGACCTCCTCGAACCGACCACTGACCTGCTCGCCGAATACTCACCTGCCATCACCTGCTTCATTCAGGGCTTGAACAACGCACGTCCGCTCGGTGAGGCGATCTTCGGTGGAAACCAGGAAGGCATCGCGCTCAATGCCAGCTTCATGTACGGCATGGATGCGTACGAGTACCCACGCGACCTCCCCAAGGTGAACGCGACCGGCGGCCCGAACTGCTGGGGATTGCCCAACCCAGACCCGAACGTTCACGCCGACTTCGTCGTGACGGACACGGGAACGGTGCCCTTCGTTCCGTCGACCAAAACGGAGCCGCGTGTGCCCAAGTTGTTCCAGATCCTGTTCGCCGGCGTCTACCCGGAACAGGGGGAGTAGGCGATGAGAAGTGTTTCGATCAAGCTGTTGATCTTCGCGACCGTGATGGCCATGATCTTCGCGGGACTGGCGCTGGTCTTCAGTCAGTACCGATTCTCGAGTTCGAACGACTATCACGCCACGTTCACCGACGTCTCCGGTCTCGAGCCGGGCGACAAGGTGCGCATCGCAGGTGTGCCGGTGGGGGCAGTGGAGAGCGTCGATATCGACGACGACAATCTGGCCTCGGTCGAGTTCACAGCGGACACCAAGTACAGTCTCTTCGACGGTACCAAGGCAACGGTTCGGTACGAGAACCTCGTCGGTGACCGCTACATGGAACTGCTCGAGGGTGCCGGGTCGACCGAGCAGTTGGCAGACGGGGGGTCGATTCCCGTCGAGAACACCTCTCCCGCACTCGATCTGGACCTGTTGCTCGGTGGATTCAAACCGCTCCTTCGTTCCCTCAATCCAGCACAGGTGAACAAACTGTCCGAAGCTCTCGTACAGGTGTTTCAGGGGCAAGGTGGCACGTTGGTGTCACTGCTCGGAAGTACGAGTTCCTTCACCAACACCCTTGCGGATCGCGACCAGCTGATCGGCGACGTGATCAACAACCTCAACGAAGTGCTCGGGACGATCAACGATCGCGGGGACCAGTTCAAGTCCACCCTCGACCAGCTGCAGCAGTTGGTCAGCGGTCTGGCGCAGGACAAGGACCCGATCGGTGAGGCAATCCCCAAGATGGCCACGGCAACTGGCGATCTCGCTCAACTGCTCGAGGGAGTCAGGCCGCCGCTGCAGAGCACAATTGCGGAGGCGAATCGCACAGCCACCCAGCTCAATGCGGGTGAAGACGAGATCAACTGGGTGCTCGAACGACTGCCGGCGTCCTACCGGAAGCTGATCAGGCTCGGCACCTACGGCAGCTTCTTTCAGATGTACGTCTGTAGTGCCAACTTCAAGTTCGGAGCACCGAACGGGCAGGACATGGTCGTCAAGATGCCGGGGGCACAGGACACGGGAAGGTGCGCGCCGAACTCATGAAAGCAGAACGCAATCCCGTCCAGGTCGGCATCATCGGTGTTGCCGTCTCCGCGATGATCGTGATCGCGACCCTGCAGTACGACCAACTCCAGTTCATCTCGGGTGGAACGCATTACACCGCCGAGTTCGCCGATGCCGGTGGTCTGCTCGAAGGTGACGAGGTCAGTCTCGCCGGTGTGGAAGTCGGCAAGGTCACGGACGTGGAGCTCGAGGACAAGCACGTCGCGATCACCTTCACCATCGAGGACGGAATCGCTCTCGGCGATGCGACAGAGGCGAACATCAAGACGAACACGGTGCTCGGACGTAAGTCTCTGCAGATCGTTCCGCGGGGAAACGAAACCCTGGACGTCGGGAGCACCATCCCACTCGATCGCACGAATTCGCCGTACTCGCTCAACGATGCATTGGGCGACCTCACGACCACGGTGTCCGAACTGGACACCGACCAGGTCAACAATGCGCTGAACTCGATGTCGGGGGCCCTGGAGAACACGCCGCCCGAGCTGCGGACCGCGCTGGAGGGTATGACACGCCTGTCGGAGAGCATCAACTCGCGCGACGAGAGCCTCCAGCAGTTGTTGTCTCGCGCAGAGGACGTGACGGGTATCTTGGCCGATCGCAGCGATCAGATCAATCAATTGATCGTCGACGGCAATGAGCTGTTCGCCGAACTCGATCGTCGGCGTAACGCGATCAGTCAGCTGATCGCGAACGTCTCCTCTGTGTCGAGGCAGCTCTCGGGCTTGGTTCTGGACAACCAGGAGCAGATGAAGCCCACGCTGGATCAGCTCAATCACGTGGTCGGGATTCTGCAGAAGAACAAGGAGAATGTAGGGCAAGCGTTGGAGGCTCTCGCTCCCTATGCGACGTCCCTGGGTGAGGCCGTGGGTAGTGGATCGTTCTTCATGGCATACCTGCAGAACGTAGGTGTGCAGAAATTCCTGCAGCCGTTGTCGGATGCCGTGACGTGGCCGGAACACCTGCCTGACGACCTGCGGTCGTTGGTCGACCCCGCGCCCGGTATCGAGTTCAAGGATCCGACACGATGACAGAGACGAACACTGTGAAATCACGCAAGAAGTGGCTGGCTCCACTGGCCGCCGGGTTACTTGTCGTCGCCGTGGTGGTGGCTGCAGCCGTGTATTTCCTGCCCGGACTGGGCAAGAACAAGGTGGTCGCATACTTCCCGAGCACCACCGGGTTGTACGAAGGTGACGACGTACGAGTGCTCGGCGTCAGTATGGGCCGAGTCGACAAGATCGAGCCCGGTGGCGACTATTCGAAAGTCACCATGTACATGGATTCGTCGGTCGATGTTCCGGCCGACGCCAAGGCCGTCATCGTTGCGCCGAGCTTGGTGTCGGGCCGGTTCGTCCAGTTGACCCCGGTCTACGAGAGCGGCCCCAAGCTCGAAGACGGCGGTGAGATTCCCGTCGAGCGCACGGCTGTGCCGGTCGAGTGGGACGAGATCAAGACCGAACTCACCAAGCTCTCCGATGCACTCGGGCCGCAGGGCGCGGATCCGCAGGGTTCACTCGGGAACTTCATCGACACCGCGGCCGACAACCTCGACGGCAACGGACAGACCATTCGCGATACGTTGCGGGAGCTTTCGGACACGATGCGGGTCTTGTCCGACGGCCGCACCGACCTCTTCGGCACGGTGCGTAACCTGCAGACTTTCGTCTCCGCGCTGTCGTCGAGCAATCAGCAGATCGTTCAGTTCGAGGGTCGACTCGCGTCCGTATCGGATTTGATGGCGACCAACTCGGACGAGTTGGGTCAGGCCCTGGCCGATCTGGATGTCGCCCTCGCTGACGTCGACCGGTTCGTGAAGGAGAACCGAGGCGCACTCACCGAGCAGGTAGGACGTCTCGCGGAAGCCACTCAGGTTCTTGCGGACCATCGTCCGGATCTCGAAAAGGTCCTGCACGTGGCACCTACCGCGTTGGCCAACTTCAACAACATCTACAAGCCTGCCCAAGGTTCGCTGGTCGGTTCGGTAGCCTTCCCCAACTTCGCGAATCCGGTGCAGTTCATGTGTGGTGCCATCCGGGGTATCGAGGCCAACGATTCGGACAAGAGTGCCGACCTGTGTGCGCAGTATCTGTCGCCGGTACTGAACTCTTTGACCAACAACTACCTCCCGATTCTGACCAATCCGGTCGCTGGAACCAACGCCTTCCCCGATCAGATCAGCTACAGCCCACCGAGTCTGGCCGGTGAGGTGCCGCCTCGTACGGCGAAGGTGCCGGATGCGGCGCCGCTGGACCTGGCTCCCGCGGTGGGCATCCCGAAGGGACTCGAGGACTTGCTGCAGCCGGGAGGTGGACGATGAATCGTCGAGTCACGACGGGCCGAGCGCGTAGAGGCGTGGCGATCGCCGCATTGTCGACCGCGTTGACGGTCACCCTCACCGGCTGCGAGTGGGAGGGACTCAATTCGCTGCCTTTGCCCGGAACACAGGGGCAGGGAGACGACGCCTACACGGTGAAGATCGAGATGCCGAATGTGACGACGCTGTCACAGAACTCACCCGTCCGGGTGAACGACGTGACGGTGGGATCGGTCACCGGTATCGACGTGGAGAACTGGCACGCCATGGTCACCGTCTCCATCAACGGCGGGGTGGAACTGCCTGCCAATGCGACGGCGAAGATCGGGCAGACCAGCCTCCTCGGCTCGCAGCACCTCGAGTTGGCGCCGCCGGCCGATACCAGCCCCGAAGGTGTTCTCGCGGACGGCGACGTGATTCCGATCGAGCGCGCCGGAGCGTACCCCACAACCGAGCAGACACTGTCGTCCCTCTCCGTGGTTCTGAACGGCGGCGGCATCGCTCAGATCCAGGACATCACCGAGGAATTGAATGCGACCCTGGACGGTCGGGAAGGGTCGATCCGAGACCTGCTGCCTCAACTCGACCGCCTGGTGACGAGCCTCGATCAGCAGCGTGGCGACATCGTGAATGCCATGGAAGGAATGGACCGACTGGCCGGAACCGTCAACGCACAACGAGACACCCTGACCGCCGCGCTCGACAGCATCCCGCCTGCTCTGCAGGTCTTGGTCGGACAGCGGCAGAATCTGACCAATGCGCTGGTCTCGCTGGGCAATCTCAGTGATACCGCGACCCGGGTGATCGACGCGAGCGGTGAGGACCTCAAAGCGAATCTTCGCAATCTGACCCCGGTTCTGCGTGAACTGGCGGACTCGGGCAGTGCTTTGACCGACGTCCTCTCGTTGGCTCTCACCTACCCGTTCCCGATGAAGACGATGGACAATGCGATCAAGGGCGACTACGCGAACCTCATGATGCTGATCGACATGACACCCGAGCGGATCGACAACAACTTCCTCACCGGTACGGGGTTGGGCGGCACATTGGGTGGCGTCGAAGGTGCCATCGGGTCGCTGGCCGGTCCGGCAGCAGGTACCGGAGACCCGCTGCGAAACCCGTTGCAACCGCCACCGGCGGCAGCACCCGAGCCCGCCCCTGCCCCGCAGGGTGATTCGACCCCGACACCGCCCAAGGCGCCGGCCGCAGCGCCTGCGCCGTTGATTCCGGGGCTACCGTCGATCCCGGGGATTCCGGGACTGGGAGGGGGACCGACACCATGATGCTCACAAGGTTCGTGCGCATACAGCTGATCATCTTCGCGATCCTGACGGTGATCGGGCTCGTGGTGATGTCGTTGCAGTACATCAAGATTCCGTCGATGTTCGGGATCGGCCGTTACGAGGTGACCGCTGAGCTGGCGTCGACGGGCGGTTTGTATCAACGCGCGAACGTCGCGTACCGCGGCACCAATATCGGTGTGGTCGACGCGGTCACCCTCAATTCCGACGGTGTCGAAGCCAAGATGTCGATCGACAGCAGCTACAAGGTTCCGGCCGATGTGGACGCGGTCGTCAAGAGCGTGTCCGCAGTCGGCGAGCAGTACGTGGATCTGATTCCGCGGTCGTCCGACGGAGCCGAGCTCGCCGACGGCGACGTGATTCCCGAGGACCGCACGGCAATCCCACAGGACGTCGGAGAAATGCTCGACCAGGCAGACGTACTGCTCGCGAGCATTTCGGACACTCGGTTGCGCACCGTGATCGACGAAGCGTTTCTCGCGTTCAACGGCGCGGGCCCGGACCTTCAGCGCCTGATCGATTCGGCCCGGCTCTTCGTGCAGGAGGCCGACGCCAATGTCGATGCGACCAAGACCCTGATCGATCAGGTCGGTCCGCTACTCGAGACGCAAGAGGTCAGTAGCGACGCGATTCGCTCGTGGACCAAGGATCTGATGACGTTCACCGATCAGGTACGGGCAAGTGATCCGAACCTGCGATCGATTCTCGAGAAGGGCCCCGGAGCGGCGCAGGAAGCCAACGCACTGTTCCAGGATCTTCGCCCCACCCTGCCGCTGCTGCTGGCGAACTTGGTGAGTGTGGGCGAGGTCGGTGTGATCTACCACCCCGGCATCGAGCAGATCCTCGTTCTGTATCCGCCACTGACGGCGGCGCTGACCACGGCGGCCACCGGCGGCCCGCTGGACGAAGGCGCGATCGTGGACTTTGCTCTGGCACTGCATGATCCGCCGCCGTGTGTCACCGGATTCTTGCCCCCCGAGGAGCGCCGTGACGGAACTCAAACCGAGGTAATCCCCACTCCGAGCGATCTGTTCTGCAAGACCGCGCACGACGACCCGAGCGTCGTTCGTGGTGCCCGAAATCTACCGTGCATGGAGTACCCGGGCAGGCGGGGTCCGTCCCCGGAGGCGTGCCGCGAAGGTTATGTGGCCGAGGGCAACAATCCGCCCACCGGGCCCAGCATGCCGCCGGATGTACCCTCGTACACGACAGTCCCAAGTTCCTACGAAGGCTCCTCAGATGTGCCGGCAACGGCAGTCCCGTACGACCCGGGTTCAGGAAGCTTCAGAGGGTCGGATGGCAAGGCATACAGCCAACCGAACCTGACGTCCGGATCGCCGAGAAAGGACCCGACGTGGCAGACGATGATGACAGGACAGCTGGGTTGAGTTCGAAGACCGACTCCCTTTCGGCCCCAGCTGCAGATTCCTCCACGGTAGACAACACTTCCAAACCGCGGCAGCGTCGACGTGCGGTCCGGAACGCGGGTGCACCGGGCGGTGTGAACGACTCGAAGAGCGCGGAAACCGTCGCCGCGACTCCGGCCACAACGAATACGGACAAGTCGGATGGAAAGGCTGTGCCGCTGTCCGATTCGGCGGGCGAAGAGCCTCCGAAGAGCAAGCGGTCACCGAAGTCGCTCGCGCTTGCCGGACTTGCCGGCGTCCTGGTCGTCGCCCTGATTGCGGCCGCTGTCGTTCTGGCGGTTCTTCGCTATCAAGTGCAGGCGGACAACGAGAAGCGTCAGGAGTACGTGGACGCTGCGAAGCAGGCGGTGTTGAATCTGACCACGATCCATCCGGAGTCCGCACAGGAGGACGTCGCGCGGATCATCGACGGTTCGACAGGTGAGTTCCGTGAGGATTTCGAGGGCAGGCGCGATCCGTTCGTCAGCGTGGTCCAGGACAGCCAGGTCAAGACCGACGGCAACATCGTCGAAGCGGCGATCGAGGACTTCACCGACGGCCCGACAACTGTTCTGGTTGCGGCCAAGACCACGGTGAGCAGTGCCGATCAGCCCGAGCCCGCGGACCGTAATTTCCGGATGCGGGTGACCGTGGTCGACGAGGACGGCAAGTTGAAGGCATCGAAGTTGGAGTTCGTTCCGTGACCGAAGAGAAGAGCACGCCAGAGGTGCCGGCCATCGACAGTGCGTCGACCGACAGTGCGTCGACCGACAGTGCGCCGACCGACAGTGCGCCGACCGGCGGAAAGAACACACGAAAGACGGTTCTCGCGTCACTGGCGGGAGTTCTCGTACTCGTGCTCGTGGGACTGGTCGTGTGGCAGGGTCTGGCCTACCGCGAGGATCGGCAGGTCGAGCAGACCCGGGAAGAAGTCGTCGACGTGGCAGGCCAACAGGCGGTCGCCATGCTCGCATACAACTTCGATACCGCCGAGGATCAGTTGACCAGTGCCTCGGACGGGCTCACCGGGTCGTTTCGTGAGGACTACACGAAGCTGATCAACGATGTGATCGTTCCCGGTGCACAGGAGAAGAAGCTCACCGTCCAGGTGACCGTTCAGGCAGGCGGGGTCATCTCTGCCGAGCCGGAACACGCTTCGGTCCTGCTTTATCTCAACCAGATCACCACCAGCGCAGATGCTCCCGAAGCGAAGACATCGGGTAGCCGGGTGAAGATCGGACTCGACAAAGTGGACGGCCGATGGCTGGTCAACAACCTGGAACCGGTGTAGCCGTGACGAATACGCGCGAACTCGTCGAGCTCGTCGAGGGGTCGCCGAAGGCTGTGGCCGTTCACGATCGCGACGCGTGGCTGAGTCTGTTCACGAGTGACGCCGAGGTCAACGATCCCGTCGGTTCGGCACCGCATGTCGGGGTAGCCTCCATCGGGCCCTTCTACGACACGTTCATCGGGCCGAACACGATTTCCTTCGATGTGGACCGCGACATCGTGTGCGGCATGACGATCGTCAGAGATCTGCACGTGACGACCGTGATGTCCACGGGTGCGACGCTGAAGGTCCCGATGCACCTGCGGTATGTGGCGGAACGTACGGACGGAAATCTGAAGATCGCGCGTTTGTACGCGCACTGGGAACTTCCGTCGATGATCACGCAGTTGATGCTCGCCGGCAGCAAAGGGCTGCTGGCCTCGGCGAAGCTGACGCCACAGTTGGTGTCGAACCTGGGTCCGAGTGGCGCCGTCGGCTTCATGCGTGGGTTTGTCCGAGTCTCGAGGCATGGCAAGAAATCTGCAACGCGTTTCCTTTCTGCGGTGCAGCAGGGTCGGGTGGATCTAGCCGAAGGGCTGCTGGCAGACGACGCTGTTCTGGAGTATCCCCTGGGCGCCGCCGTCACACCTGCTCAGTTCGTGGAACTAGCTGGCTCCGTTACCTGGAGCAAAGTTATATGTGCAGGTAGATTCGTTACCGCCTCGATCGAGTCCGAGGTCGAAGCAGGAGTGATCCTTTTCGAGTTCGGGCCGCGAGGCCGAAAGATCGAAGCTGTACAAATGCTGACTAACCGTAAATGACCCCCCTTCCTAACTGAAACAAGTTCTAGTACTCTCGGGTAGGCCAAGGCCGAGGCTCGACGCACCCCCCCGCGTGGATCGTCAAGGCCAAGACCTAGTGCAGGGAGTCGTTCATGAAGGTCGCAGTCACAGGGGCCGCAGGCTACGTCGGTACCAACCTTGTCGATCTCTTGGTGGACCAAGGCCATGAAGTCACCGCCATCGACCGCGTTCGCCCGGTCCACGCGACCGAAACGGGCGTCAGGTGGGTGGACGGAGACGTGCTCGACCCCGCGTCGATGGAGAAGGCGCTCGCCGGCGCCGAGGTCGTGTACCACCTCGTCGCGATGATCACTCTCGCGCAGAAGGACGAACTGGCCTGGAAGATCAACACCAAGGGAGTGCGAACCGTCGCGGAGGCCGCGCTGGCAGTAGGTGTTCGACGGATGGTGCACTGTAGCTCCGTTCATTCGTTCGATCAGGAGAACTGCGGCGGATCACTCTCCGAGGTCAGCGCGCGGTCTGTCGACCCCGCGCTGCCGGTCTACGACCGCTCGAAGTGGCAGGGCGAAATCGAACTCAGAGAGGTTGTCGACGCGGGTCTCGACGCCGTTGTCTGTAATCCGACAGGCGTTTACGGACCGGCCGATTACGGATTGTCCCGCGTGAACGGATTGCTCCGCTCCGCCGCACGCGGCCGGGTTCCGGCATTCGTCGACGGCGGATTCGACTTCGTGGACGTTCGCGACGTCGCGGCGGGTCTCATCGCTGCCGGGGAGAAGGGCAGGACGGGCGAGAACTATTTTCTCTCGGGACACATGCTTCAACTGACCGACGCGATGCGGATCGCGGCCAATGTGACGGGCCGTCGCGGCCCGGTGTTCAGCCTCCCTGCCGGGGTGCTGAACGCGGTGATCCCGATTCTCGAGCCGATCGGCGCCAAGCTGGGCTCGGACGTGCTGTCGAAGGCAGCGATGTCCGCGATTCTCGCTGCTCCGCGGATCGACGGCTCGAAGGCGCGCTCGGAAATCGGATACAACCCGCGCCCCGCGGAAGAGACGATTCGCGATTTGATCGCGTTCCTGGTGTCCTCGGGGCAGCTCGGCAGCTGACCTGCCGAGCGTCAGCTCTTCTCGTTCGCCTCGCCGGGAGTGATGAGAGCTCGACCCGCGGCGCCGTCGTGGGCCAGTGCGTCGAGGAACGAGCGAGCCCACCGGTCGACGTCGTGCGCGAGAACCTGCCGGCGCAGCGCACGCATGTGACGACGTCCGTCCTCGTGTGGCTGATCGAGTGCCTGTTCCATCGCGTCCTTCACGCCGTCGAGGTCGTGCGGATTACACAGGAAGGCTTGACGGAGTTCGGCTGCGGCGCCGGTGAATTCACTCAGCAGCAGGGCGCCGCCCAGGTCGCTGCGGCACGCGACGTACTCCTTGGCCACGAGGTTCATTCCGTCTCGTAGCGGTGTCACCAGCATGACATCGGCGGCGACGAAGAAGGCGATCAGTTCGTCTCGCGGGATGGGCCGGTGAATGTAGTGCACGACCGGACGGCCGACCTCGCCGAACTCACCGTTGATGCGGGACACCTTGCGTTCGATGTCGCCGCGCATCTGCACGTAGCTTTCGACGCGTTCGCGGCTCGGTGTGGCCAGTTGCACCATCACCGTGTTCTTGGGATCGACCCGCTTCTCGACCAGCAGTTCGTGAAGTGCCGCGAGCCGGACGTCGATGCCCTTCGTGTAATCCAGACGGTCCACGCCCAGCATGATGTGCTCGGGGTTTCCCAGCTCTTCGCGAATCTGCTTCGCCCGGTCGCGAATCGCCTTGCTCTTCGACTGTTCGTCGAGCCTCCCGGAGTCGATCGAGATCGGGAATGCACCGACCCGAACGTTCCGGAAACCAACCTGCACGACACCGAGCTTGGAGCGGACACCGACCGTGCCGCGTGAGGTGGGCTGACCGGCGAGACGCCGCGCGAGATACAGGAAATTCTGAGCGCCGCCCTGCAAGTGGAAGCCGATGAGGTCGGCGCCGAGCAGACCCTCGACGATCTCGGTCCGCCACGGCATCTGCATGAACAGCTCGACCGGGGGGAACGGAATGTGGAGAAAGAATCCGATGCTGAGATCGGGACGGAGCATGCGCAGCATCTTCGGGACCAGCTGAAGCTGGTAGTCCTGGATCCAGACCGTTGCTCCGTGCGCCGCGGCCTTCGACGTCGCCTCGGCGAAGCGTCGGTTGACCTCGACGTAGGAGTTCCACCATTCCCGGTGATATTCCGGCTTGACGATGACGTCGTGGTACAGCGGCCACAGCGTCGCGTTGGAGAAGCCCTCGTAGTACTGCGCGATGTCGTCTGCGCTCAGGGTGACCGGGTAGAGCTCGAGCCCGTCTTCGACGATGGGGTCGAGCTCTGCATCGGCCACACCCGCCCAGCCGACCCAAGCGCCCTGATTGCTGCGCAGGATCGGCTCCAGCGCTGTGACGAGCCCTCCGGGGCTCCGCTTCCAGCGGGTGGTGCCGTCCGGGAGTCGTTCGAGGTCCACCGGAAGCCGGTTGGCGACGACCACGAAGGTCGCCTGCCCCGACACCTCGTCGCGCGCCGCTACCTGGTCCTTCGCCGCATCGTTCGACGCAGATCGTGCTGACGTTGTTTCCGGACCGGCGGCCACATGCTTCCTTAGGGTCGAGTGAACGGGACTTTCAGTCGGTCTTGCTCTCCGGGCCGATTCCGAGCATCGACAGGAGCATCCGGCACTCGTCGGCATCCGCAGCATATGCAGCAACGACGCGCTGCGCCTGGTGTGCGGTTTCGTCGGCGACGGGTTCGAGCTCGTCGTCCGCGATGTCGGTGTCTGCGGTCGTCTTCGCGGGCATGCGTTTCCTCTCGGGCTTGCTGCTACCTCGCGGGTAGTTGGTCGTATCGGCGACTCTATGAGAATCGGGTGGTCAGATGCCAGTCGCGAGTCGGTTAGGGTGTGCTCAGTTGATGGTATCGGCGTATTCGGAGTGCTGGTGAAAAGTGGTGGTGCGGCGATCCTCCGCCGGGTGATCCTGCGAAATCGGCGCGCCCTCGCCATCGGCACCGTGCTGGTGAGTGTGCACCAGGTGGCCGAGACGATGGTTCCGATCACCATTGGCGTCATCATCGATCGAGCGGTGGTGACAGGCGATACGTCTGCGCTCGTCGCGTCCCTCGTCGCACTCGCGCTGCTTTTCGTCGTTCTCACGGCCGCCTGGCGTACCGGCGCACGGTTCATCGTGAAGGCGATGCAGAACGAGGCGCATTCGCTGCGGGTGGAGGTCGCGCGGCGCATTCTCGACCCTCGCGGGGTGCGCACGGAACTGCGGTCGGGGGAGTTGCTCACGGTCTCCACTTCGGATGCCGATCATGCGTCCTGGGTCGCGGACATCGTCGCGCGAGGTGCTGCGGCGCTCACGGCTGCTCTCGGATCCGCGATCGCCCTTCTCGTGATCGACGTGCAGCTGGGTCTCGCGGTGCTGATCGGCACCCCGGTGATCCTCGGACTGCTTCAGTTGGCCGCACCACTGATCACCAGGCGGGCGACCGCAGAACAGTCGGCCGTCGCGCGGGTGTCCGCCATGGCCACGGATCTCGTGAGCGGATTGCGACCCCTACGCGGCATCGGTGCCGAGACAACGGCATCGGCGAGGTACGGCGCCACGAGCGGTTCGGCACTCGGCGCGGCCCTGCGGACGGCGAAGAGCACCGGCGTGTACGCGGGCGTCGCCGTGACCGTGAGCGGACTGCTCGCCGTGTGTGTCGCCGGCCTCGCGGGTTGGTTCGCCCTCGAGGGCAGGATCACCATCGGTGAGCTCATCACCGTCGTCGGCCTGTCGCAGTTCTTCATCGAGCCGCTGGGAATGCTCGCGCGGATGCCGGGCGTGATCGCGGTGTCGCGGGCTTCGGCCGATCGGCTCGCGCTCGTCCTCGACGCGGACCCGATGCTGCCTGCGGGAACCGAGGTCGTGCCGGTGGGCGGCGACCTGCAGTTGCGAGACGTCCGCTACCGTTCGCTCGACGGTCTGTCGCTGTCCGCGGCGTCGGGAGAACTGCTCGGTGTTCTCGCCTATCGCCCCCAGGACGCCGAGGCTCTGGCAGCGGTCCTGTCGGGGCAGGTGCCGCCGGACCGGTATTCCGGAGAGCTCACGGTCGGCGGTGCCAACCTGGCGGAGGCCGGCCTCGAGCAGGCCCGTCGAACGATGCTCGTCGAGCCGCACAACGCGGATCTGTTCTCGGGGACGATCGGATCGAACGTCCGAGCCGCCGATCGGGAAGCCGACGTCGAGCAGGTGCACAGCGCGCTCACCGCATCCTCGGCGACCGATGTGGTGGCCGTGCACACGGCAGGACTCGCGCACGAGGTGACCGACCGCGGTGCCTCGTTGTCGGGCGGGCAACGCCAGCGTGTGGCTCTCGCCCGGGCATTGGTGGCTCGTGCGCCGATCCTCGTGCTGCACGATCCGACGACAGCGGTGGATGCGGTGACCGAACACAGCATCGCAGAGGGGATCGCGGGGATACGGCATGGCGACACCGCGGGTGGACGACACACGACGGTGCTGGTCACGAGTAGCCCGGCGCTCTTGGCCGTCGCAGACAGGGTCGTCGTGATCGACAACGGCGTGTCCGTCGCTGAAGGCACCCACTCGGCCCTGGTGGAGTCCGACGAGATCTACCGCAGGGTGGTTGTGCGATGACCGAGATCCTGCCTGTCGCGAGTGCGCGCGACACCTGGAAGTGGTTGCGGAGCCAGTTGGGAAAGCAGCGTGGCGCGGCATCGATGACCCTGGTCGTCGCGGCCGCTGCCGCAGCACTCGCCCTGGTGCCGGTCTACGTGTTCGGCGTCCTCGTGGACCGTGTCCGCGAACAGGCCGACCCGTCGATTCTGGTGTGGGTGATCGCGATCATCGTGGCTGCGGCGGTTGTAGGTGGCGTCTGCACCGGTATCGCCACCTACCTCGTGAAACGACTCGGCGAACGAATACTGGCCTCGTTGCGTGAGCGCGCGGTCGACCGAGCGCTGCGTCTGCCGATCGACACCGTCGAGCGCGTCGGCAAAGGCGATCTCTTGGCGCGAGTGGGCGACGACGTATCGGTGATCGGAAAAGCTGTCACCGAGGTGATACCCAATCTGGTCGCGGCGGTCATGCTCGTGGTGCTGAGCATCCTCACGATGCTCGGAATGGACTGGCGCCTCGGCCTCGCGGGCATGGTGGCATTGCCCATGTACGTGCTGGCCCTGCACTGGTACCTACCCCGGTCCGCCCCGATCTACGCAGCTGAACGTGTGGCGATGGGTGAGCGCTCTCAGGCGCTGATCAGCAGCATGCAGGGTGCGCGCACCGTTCGCGCGTACGGGCTCGAGAACGAGCACCTGGACCGCATCGATCGATCGTCCGGAAAAGCCAGAGACCTCGCGGTCGGGGTGTTCGGTCTGTTCACTCGCTTCGCCGGACGCGGAAATCGGGCCGAGTACGTAGGCCTCGCCGCGATTCTGGCTGCCGGCTTCTTCCTGGTGAAGGCGGACATGGTCACGGTCGGCGAAACGACAGCGGCGGCTTTGCTGTTTCATCGTTTGTTCAATCCGATCGGCATGCTGATGTACTCCTTCGACGAGGTGCAATCCGCGGGGGCGAGCCTCGCCCGGCTCGTCGGTGTCGTCGATATTGCGGAGCCGTCGCGTCCACGGTCGACCCGAACGGCGCCGGCCTCGGACCTCGAACTCGAGTCGATTCGGCACACCTACGACGGTGAGCACGAGGTTCTGCACGGTGTGAACCTGCACATCGCAGCGGGGGAGCGGGTCGCACTGGTGGGTTCGACCGGTGCGGGGAAGACGACGCTCGCCGCGATCGCAGCAGGTTCGATCGACCCCACCGCAGGTTCGGTCAAGATCGGTGGTGTGCCATTGGTCGAGCTGACCCACCTCCGCTCCGACGTGGCGATCGTCAGTCAGGAAGTGCACGTGTTCGCGGGCCCGCTCGTGGACGATCTCCGACTGGCGGCGCCGAAGGCTTCGGACGAAGACGTGGTGGCAGCGTTGGCGAGTGTCGGTGCCCTCGGTTGGGTGCAGGCGCTCGAGTCCGGGGTGGACACCGTCGTCGGTGAGGGTGGGCACGAGCTGACCGCGTCGCAGGCTCAACAGTTGGCGCTTGCGCGCCTGGTCCTTGCGGATCCAGCTGTGGCGATTCTCGACGAGGCCACGGCCGAGGCTGGGAGTTCCGGCGCTCGCGATCTCGAGGAAGCAGCCGTGGCGGCCACTCGAGGGCGAACGACTCTCGTGGTTGCACACCGGCTCACGCAGGCGGCGTCGGCCGATCGGGTGGTGGTTCTCGAGCACGGGCAGATCCTGGAGCAGGGACCTCACGATGCGTTGGTTGCCGCCGGTGGCCGCTACGCGCAGCTGTGGGCCGCGTGGGAGGGTCGCCAGCTCAGCGGAGAACGTTCTACGTAGATAACGGGACCGGACATGTGTTCCGGCGCGATACTGGTGCTGCGCGACGGCGAGGACCGAATCGCTCCGACAAAAAACTTCCTGCGGATGTCGATCCTGGTGAATCTTGTTCGACCTATGGCCGAGCGGTCCACGGACGGGCCGACCAACCAAGGAGACGGAACCATGAAATACATGCTGATCATGCGCGCCACCGACGAGACCTTCGCTGCCTTCCAGGACGTTGATTTCGACGAGGTCATGGACTCGATGGGCAGGTTCAACGACGAACTGATCCGTGCCGGAGTCCTGCTGGCTGCGGAAGGCCTCGACCCCGAACCGTCATCGGGTGTGGTGGTCGACTACTCCTCGCAGCCGCCGGTCGTGACCGACGGTCCGTACGGGGAGACGAAGGAATTGTTCGGCGGATTCTGGATTCTCGACGTCGCCTCCAAGGAAGAGGCCGTCGAGTGGGCGAAACGTGCCCCGTTGGCGGGCCCCGGATCGAAGGCCGAGATCCGCAGGGTGTCGACAATCGACGAGTTTCCACAGGACAACAAATGGATCAAGAAGGAGCGGGAGTGGCGAGAAGCCACCGGCCAACTCTGAGCGCCGTTCCCGACGGCACCGGCCGCGAGGAGGTCGGTGCCGTGTGGCGGATCGAGTCCGCCCGCATCGTCGGTGCGCTCGCCAGGTACACCGGCGATTTCGCGTTGGCCGAGGACGTGGCGCAGGAATCCCTGGCGGAGGCTCTCGTGTCCTGGCCACGTGAGGGGGTTCCACGAAATCCGGCTGGTTGGTTGCTCACGGTAGGGCGCCGCCGCGCGATCGATGCGTTTCGCAGACGCGCTGCACTGGATGAAAGGTACTCCACGCTCGCTCGTGAACTGGGGGAGGAATCCGGGGTGGACGGGGACGTGCTGTGGGACCCGGATCGGATCGACGACGACGTTCTCGCACTGATCTTCGTCTCGTGTCACCCGGTGTTGTCGAAGGAAGCCAGTATCGCCCTCACTCTGCGGGTCGTCGGCGGGTTGACGAGCACAGAGATAGCGAAAGGATTCCTGGTCCCGACGGCCACCGTGCAGGCCCGGATCACTCGGGCGAAGAAGACCCTCGGTGCCGCACGGGTGCCGTTCGAGGTGCCACCGGTTCAGGAACGAGCCGAGCGGCTCGGTGCTGTGCTCAGCGTGGTCTATCTGATCTTCACCGAGGGATCGTCGGCGAGTTCGGGTGGTGAACTCATTCGGTTCGACCTCGCGCGCGAAGCGCAACGTCTTGCCCGCGTTCTCGCAAGGCTTATGCCGGGTGAGTCCGAGGGCCACGGACTGAACGCACTGCTCGAACTGACGGCGGCCAGATTTCCGGCCCGCACCGGTCCGGACGGCGAACCGATCCTCCTCGAGGATCAGGACCGTCGGCGTTGGGATCGTGCTGCGATCGGCAGAGGTCGTGCCGCGCTGACTCGTGCCGAGCAGGTGGGTCGAGGGCTGGGCGTGTACGGCCTTCAGGCTGCGATAGCCGAATGTCACGACATCGCGCCGTCGGTGGATGCGACGAACTGGGAGAGGATCGTGATCCTCTACGAAGCGCTCGGACGACTCGCGCCTTCGCCCGTCGTCGAACTCAACCGA
Source organism: Rhodococcus sp. NPDC058521 (assembly GCF_042719695.1). Classification (NCBI taxonomy): domain Bacteria; kingdom Bacillati; phylum Actinomycetota; class Actinomycetes; order Mycobacteriales; family Nocardiaceae; genus Rhodococcus; species Rhodococcus sp. NPDC058521. The sequence goes on along the minus strand of NZ_JBHXNL010000003.1, from coordinate 277,282 downwards.
GCCGTGGCAGTCTCCATGGTTCGTGGGCCGGGCGCGGCACTGAAAGTGGTCGATCGGTTGGTAGATGCCGAACTCCTGTCGAACTCACACCTCCTGCCCACGGTGCGCGGGGAACTCTTGGCTCGGATGGGACGTGCTGACGAAGCGCGAGTCCAGTTCGAGAAGGCGCAGCAGTTGTGCGGAAACGAACGTGAACGCGGACTCTTGGCGCGAAAGCTCGCGAACCTGGAGTGACCTCGAAGACAAGCTCGGGTGAGACGGGGTCAGGTCAACGGCGGGTGTTCACCGAAATCTGCCTCTGCATCCTGCGTCGAGGCCTTCGCCGATCGACTGCGAAGGAACAAGACCGTGCAGATCACCACGACGAGCGCAATTGGGGCCGTGAACGGCAGGACGTGGAGCACCTTGTCGTAGAAAGTGTCGCCATCTTGGTATACGGAGATGGCGAATGTGAACGCTACGAATACGGCCGCGATTCTGATGAAAATCTCGACGTTCTTCGGCAACGAAACTTCTGAACTACCGCTTTTCTGCACTGTGGATCCCCCGTTGAGTGTGGAGGAGCGACTTTACCCGAGGTGGGCAGGGGTGCGGATGGCGTGTCTCACCAGATCGTCCCTGAATGCCCGGATTCGATGGGGTCACCTGGACTGAGTCGTTCTCGAAGTGGGTTCGGGCGCAGCAATTCTCGGGCGGCAGGAGCGCTCAGGACGTGCCTGCGGTTCGGGTGAGTTTTCAAATCGTGGATCGCACGGAAGAGTGCGTTCGGTTCGGCTGCCACGTAACTGGTCGGAATGGCAAGGCTGTCGTCGGTGTCGTAACGAAGCCGGCCACCACGGGCCAATCGGTCCTTCGGTGTCAACCTCAGAAGTGGGTCACGTCTCGACCCGACGCGCAACGGCAGGATGTCGATATCCGTTCTCACCGAGTCGATTTCATCCCAGGTGAGGAACACTTCACGGCTGCCGATCGATTGCCAGTTCCGTGCTCGTCGCCGCACACCCGTGGTGTGAATGGACAACGAGACGCTACCCACCAACCGCCACAGCCCGAGTGCGATGAGTAATAATGCGATTCCCGTCCCTCGGTGGAGGGGAATCAACGTTGCGCCGAACAGTCCGAACGCGACGAACGGCAAGGGGATGGCCAGGCTTGCCGGTACGTGGACGCCCGGTCCGTATTTCCCGTCGCAGGCCCGAACCCGTCGTGAGAGCGCCAGCGAGTGCATGCCACCCTGCCGAAACGGCCCGATCGAGAAGGTGGCCGCCATGAGCGCCGCGGACGCGAGGATGTCAGCAGTCGGAAGGTTGCGCGCCGTGACCGAGCCGACGGCGAAGAGAATTGCGATGGCGAGCATGGAAGCACCCGAAGCGAGCCATGGCCAACAGGGCTTCTGTGGCCACGGCTCGAACGATGGTCCCATCGCTGCTCGGCGCTTACGTGAGGTAGCCACCGCCGTGCGGGAAAAACTCCTTGCCGGGAACTTCGGTGCCGTCGTCGAGGCGAACTCGCTCGATGCGCAGACCCTTGTTGCGTCCGGTGCGGGCATCGGGGCCGGCGACGATGACCATGCCGTCGCCCTCGTGGATGAACACGCGGCCCGGGGTGCCGCCGAAGTTACCTTCCGACACGGAGGCCTTCAGGATACGAATGCGCTGACCCTTGAAGTGGGTGAACGCGTTCGGGTAGGGGTCGGACTGGGCGCGTACGAGTCGCTCGATCGCATCGGCGGGCCACGTCCAGTCGATGCGGCTGTCCTCCTCGGCACGCTTGTGGAAGAAGGTGGCCTGCGACCGATCCTGCGGGGTCCAGTCCGTGCGTCCCGAAGCGATCAGGTCGAGTGCGTCGAGCGTGATCGGACCGATCATGTCCACGGTGCGGTGGAAGAGGTCGGTGACGGTGTCGGTCGGGCCGACCTCGGTCGAGCGCTGCAACACGATGTCGCCGGCGTCGAGTTCCTCGTCCATGAGGTGCGCGGTGAGGCCCACCTCCTCCTCGCCATTGATGAGTGCCCAGATCAGCGGGGAGAAACCCGTGTACTTGGGCAGCAGGGAGTCGTGGATGTTGAGGGTGCCGAACTTCGGGTAGTCGAACACGTCCCGAGGCAGCCATGTGCGCCAGTTGTTGGCGACGATGATGTCCGGATCGGCCTCTTTCAGTGCCGACTTGAACGCTTCGTCAGGTTTGGTGGCGATGTGAACGGGAACGTTGTGTTCGGTGGCGAGATCGGCTACCGAGTCGGCCCACATCTGCTCGTAGACGTGGTCGCTCTTGGGATGCGTGATGGCCAGGACGACCTCGTGTTCCGAACCCAGTAACGCCTGCAGAGTACGGTGACCCCAGGTTTGGTATCCGAGTGTGGCGACTCTCAACGCACTCCTCCTCGAGGGTTGTGGATTGTCGCCGCAAGGTCGCGACGACGTACTGAGCCTAGGCTATCCAATCTTGGAACGGGTCGGCAGAGGTCGGAAGGAAGGGCAGACATGACGATCGCCACGATCAATGGCATTCCCCTGAACTATCAGCTCAAGGGGTCGGGAGAGCTCGTGGTCCTCATCATGGGAACGGGCAGCCCAGGTCGAGTGTGGGATCTGCATCAGACTCCGGCCCTGGTCGCGGCCGGCTATCAGGTCTGCACGTTCGACAATCGCGGTATCGCGCCCTCCGGCGAAAGTGTCGACGGGATCACCATCGAACAGATGGTGCAAGACACCGCGGGCCTCATCGAGCACCTCGGCAGCGGTCCGGCGCACGTAGTGGGCACCTCCCTCGGCGCCCGCGTCGCGCAGGAACTGGCTCTGGCTCGTCCCGACCTGGTCAAGAAGGCAGTTTTCCTCGCCGGGCACGCTCGGATGGATCTCTTCCAGCAGACACTCACCGAGGGTGAGCGGGCTCTGGTGGACAACGGAGTGGAACTGCCGCCGAAGTACCGCGCCGCGGTGACGGCGGTGATGAACCTCTCGCCGGCGTCGCTCGCGGACACGAATACCGCCCGTGACTGGCTCGACCTGTTCGAGTTCAGCGGCGGACGCACTTCGGCAGGTGTCCGTGCGCAGATGGGGATGGACCGGACGTTCGACCGTCGGGCGGCGTATCGGCAGATCACGGCCAAGTGTCTCTCGGTCGGTTTCGCGGACGACCGGATGATCCCGGCCTATCTGTGCCGTGAGGTTGCCGATGCGGTCCCGTCAGCCACGTACTACGAGATCCCGGACGTCGGGCATTACGGCTATCTCGAACAGCCCGATGCGGTGAACAAGGTGGTTCTGGAGTTCCTGGCCGGCTGATGTCGACGGTGTGATGTCCGTCGTGGGATTAACGAAACCCGGGACGACTGGGTAGCCTTACCTAAGGTTTCCCCCTCCGGGGGGAGCTCGCCTGGGTGCGGGCACTGTTACTCACGATCGGATTCACATGTCGCCGGACCATTCGACCTCCAAGGTAGCCACTGTTCCCGAGTCTCGGGAGGCACTTCCCGCCACTGCGGCTCAGTCGGAGATCTGGGTTGGACAACAACTCCACGGCGACAGTCCCGTCTACAACTTGTCGCTCGTCGTCGAGATCGCAGGTCCTGTCGATCTCGAGCGGGTGGCAGCTTCGATTCGCGCCACTGTCGACAGGGCAGAGGCTCTCCACGTTCGATTCACGAACGACGAGAACAACAAGCTCGTTCAGGTCCCCACATCCACCGGTGCCTGGGAACTGACGGTCCTCGACCTTCGGGCCGAGGAAGACCCGGAGGCGGCCGCGCGTGCGTGGATGAGCCGTGACATGCTCGCCGTCGTCGGTCTGGACGCGCAGGAGCCACTGTTCGGTCAGGCGCTGCTTCGAACGGGCGACGAGCAGGTCTACTGGTTCCAGCGCTACCACCACAGCGTGATGGACGGGTACGGCATCTCGCTCCTCGTGGCCGACGCGGTCGAACGGTACGAGAGTGAGGATGGGGCGGGCAGTGCAGGGACGTGGTCCCTCGCGCGGTTCGTAGAACTCGATCGGGCGTATCGGGAATCGTCTCGGTACGACGACGACCGCAGGTTCTGGCTGGCTCAGGCGCTGGACGGTGCCGAACCGCCCCGACTGCTGCCGCCTGCCACCGGTGCGGGGCTGCCGTCCGGCGTCACCGTCGAGATCTCCGGCATCGACGCCGACCGTTTGTACGAGTTCGCTGCGGCGGCAGGCGTACGGAGAACGCGATTGCCCATCGCGGCACTCGTGGCCTACATCCATCGGATCACCGGGCAACGTGATCTCACGGTCTCGCTGCCGATGACCGCGCGGGTGGGCCGCGAGATGCGCACCATCCCCGGTATGACGTCGACGATTCTGCCGCTCCGGATTCGGGTGGACCCGACTCTTGCGGTCGCGGAGCTCGCGACCAAGTTGGACACGGTGCTCGTGTCCGCCCTGCGGCACGGTCGGTACCGGGGCGAGGACCTTGCACGCGACGTGCGGGAAGTCGATCCGGACCGGCAGGTTTTCGGTCCTGGAATCAACTCTATGATGTTCGAGCACGCGCTGAGCATCGGTGACGCGACGACGAGCGTGCACAGTTCGGCGACCGGGCCCGTCGACGATCTCGACTTCACGATCCGTGGGGGACAGGACGGGGTGCCGATCCGGATCGACATGCGTGCTCCCTACGGACTCGAACGCGAGCTGGGCGAACACAAGCGGAGGCTGGAACACTTCCTCGCACAGTTCATCTCTCGGCCGACCGCCGCCATCGGATCCCTCGACCCGCTGACGGACGCGGAACGACGCCGAATCCTGGAGGAGTTCAACGACACTCGCGCGCCACAGCGGTCCGCCACGGTCCCCGGACTGTTCGCCGCCATTGCCGCCGCAACTCCGGACGCAGAGGCGCTGATCGCAGGTGACACTCGGCTCACCTACCGCGAATTGCGTGACCGGGTTGCACAACTGGCGCAGGTCTTCGTCGAACGTGGACTCGGACCCGAAGACGTTGTCGCCATAGGAGTGCCGCGCTCTCCCGAGATGGTGGTGGGAATTCTGGCGGCAATGGCGGCGGGAGGTGCCTTCGTGCCGCTCGATCCGTCGTGGCCGGAGGATCGGAGGAATGCGGTGCTCGTCGAGTCCGGCGCTGCGCTGGTGCTCAGCGGCCCGGGTGGTGTCGACGCCGGCGAGCGGACCGTGTTCGCCGATCTGGACAACTGGGCGTACTCGGACCGCTCGACTGCTCTTCCCAGCGTGCTTGTACAGGGTTCACGCTTGGCGTACATGATCTTCACATCGGGCTCCACGGGCCGACCGAAGGGTGCAATGATTCGCCACGAGGCCGTGTGCGCACGGCTGCTGTGGCAGCGTGACGAGATCCTCGGGTTCGGACCGGAAGACGCTTCGCTCTTCAAAGCGCCTCTGGCATTCGATATTTCGGTGAACGAAATCCTTCTTCCGCTGATCTCCGGCGGACGCCTGATAGTCGCCGAGCCGGACGGCGAGCGTGACGCGCAGTATCTTCTCGACCTGATTGCACGTGAGCGTGTCACCTTCGTGTATCTGGTGTCGTCGATGCTCGACGTGCTCCTCGGTTTGGCCCGCGGCACCGATGCCCTGCAGGGCCTGAAGCACGTGTGGTGCGGCGGAGAGGTGCTCACACCGGGTCTGTTCGAACGATTCCGCTCGCAGCTGTCGACCACGCTCTACCACGGCTACGGCCCGGCCGAGGCGACCATCGGTGTGTCACACGTGATCTACCGTGACGACGCGGAACGAATCGCCACCTCGATCGGCAAGCCGAACCCCAATACTCAGCTCTACGTCCTCGACGCGAACCTTCAGCCGGTTCCGGTGGGGCAGGGCGGCGAACTGTATGCGGCCGGATTCCTGCTGGGACGCGGTTATACGAGTGCCCCCGGTCTCACCGCATCGCGTTTCGTTGCGAATCCGTTCGGCGAACCCGGTTCCCGGATCTATCGCACGGGGGACCTGGCGCGCTGGGCACCCGACGGCACGCTCGATTTCCTGGGGCGTACCGACAACCAGGTGAAGATTCGCGGTATGCGTCTCGAACTCGAGGACGTCGAGGCCGGGCTCGGATCGCACCCTGATGTGCGACGCAGCGCGGTGGTAGTGCGCCGTGCCCCGCAGGGCGCCAAATACCTTGCGGGCTATGTCGTGTCCGAGGACGCGTGCGAACTGACCGTCGAATCGCTACGAACGTGGGCCCGGGCGAAGTTGCCCGAATACATGGTGCCCACGGCATTCGTCGTGATGGACGATTTTCCGCTCACCCCGAACGGGAAGGTGGACCGCAGGGCACTGCCCGAGCCGGACCTCACGAATCGTGGCGACAACGTGGCTCCGCGCTCTTCGGACGAAGCAGTCGTGTGTGGGCTGATGGCAGACGTCCTCGGTCTCGAGTCGGTCGGTGTGACGGACGACTTCTTCGCTCTCGGCGGTGACAGCATCGTCGCGATTCAACTCGTCAATCATGCGCGTTCCAAGGGTGTTTCGATCACTCCGCGTGAGGTCTTCGCACTGCGAACGGCAGAGGCGATCGCACGGGCGCAGGTCGACCGGGCGGAGGCGATGGTCGACGTCGACGATGTGTTCGCGGGAGAGACCGAGCCCACCCCGATCATGTCGCGGTTGCAGGAGACTGCGAACGACGCCGTGGCAGGTTTCCACCAATCGGTGCTTCTGCGGGTCCCGGCAGATTTCACTGTCGAGGTCGCGCGCACGGCACTGGCAGCTCTCGTGGAGCGCCACGATGCACTCCGAGCCCGATTGGTGAGGGGTGACCGCTGGACTCTCGATGTGCCGCAGGCCGGGCCGGGCCATCCGGACCTCGTTCACGAGGTGACGGTGGACACCGTGGACGGAGCGACGATCCGGAAAGTTCGGACGGCGGCCGTCGACCGTCTCGACCCCGACAACGCTGTGATGGTGCAGGCCATCCTCGTCCGCTCGGCCGAGGGTACCGCTCGACTGCTCGTCGTCGGGCATCACCTGGTGGTCGACGGAGTCTCGTGGCGGGTGATCGTCGAGGACGTCGCGCGCGCAGGAATCTCCGCCATGACGGGCGAAAACAGCGAAATCGCCCCCGTGGGAACGTCCTTCCGGCGGTGGACGCAGCGGGTGGCCGAACGCGCTCGCGCAGGCGCGTTCGACGACGAGCTCGAACACTGGCGCGAGGTTGCTGCCACTGCGACACCACGTCTGGGATCGCGCGCCCTCGATCCGGAACGTGATACCACGGCGACAGCGGAGGCACTCGAACTGGAGCTTCCCCCCGAGCTCTGTGCGCCACTGCTGTCCACGGTCCCGGCTGCATTTCACGGGCACGTCAACGACGTTCTGCTCACCGCGCTCGCCATCGCCATGAAGCGTTGGCTGGGCGGCGACGGCCCCGTGCTCGTCGATCTGGAAGGCCACGGTCGAGAAGAAGATCTCGGACGCAGCGAAGGCACCGCTGCAGTCGATCTGTCGAGGACGGTGGGATGGTTCACGACCGTGTACCCGGTGTCCGTCCACCCCGGCGACACTGCTGCTGCTTCCCCGCGTGACCTCGCCGGCGCCGTGAAGGCAGTGAAGGAGCAACTGCGGCGAACTCCCAACGCAGGGTTCGGTTACGGGGCACTTCGGTTCCTCGGCAGTCACGACGAACTGGCAGTGACTCCGCAGGTGCTGTTCAACTATCTCGGCCGGGTTGCCGGAAACGACGGCGCCGATTGGCTCCCCGTCGAAATGACCGGAGCGGGCGACCCGAACATGCCCCTCGGTCATCCGATGGCGATCGACGTGATCGCAGTCGAGGGCGAAGACGGAGTCGGCCTGCGTACCACGATCTCCTGGGCCGGTGGCGTCCTCGAGAGCGAGGCGATTCACGATTTCGGTAGGGAGTGGACGTCTGCTCTCACCGACCTCGCCCGGTCCGCCGAATTCGGCGGGCACACGCCCTCCGACTTCGAACTCGTCGGTGTGACCCAGCAGGACCTCGACTCGTTCGATTCGGGTGTCGTCGACATCCTCCCCTTGACTCCCTTGCAGGAGGGGATCTACTTCCAGTCGGTCTTCGAGACCGATCGGTCCGATCCCTATGTGGTGCAACAGATCATCGAGCTGACCGGAAGTGTGGACGCAGACGCGCTGCGAAGCGGGGTGCAGGCGGTCGTCGACCGGCACGCTGCATTGAGGACGGGCCTGAAGACACTGTCGGACGGCAGCGTCGTACAGGCCGTGTACGGTGCTGCGCGCGTTCCGTTCGACGTCACCGACCTCAGCTCCTCCGACGACACGACTGCCGACATTCGCCAGATCCTCGGGGCGGAGCGGCAGCGCGGATTCGACTTCGCGCAGCCTCCACTCCTGAGATACACACTGGCACGCGTGGACGAGCAGAAGTTCATACTGCTGCAGTCCGTGCACCACGTCGTCGCCGACGGCTGGTCGGTTCCGGTGATGCTGCGCGAGTTGATGGCCCATTACGGGACGGCGACGGGCGAATCCCCGCTGCTCTCCGCCACCCCGTACCGGTCCTACCTGGAGTGGCTGTCGTCCCGGGACAGGGCGGCGTCGCACGCGGCGTGGCAAATGGCGCTCGAGGATGCACCGGAGCAGCCGGAGTTGCCGGGCTCGGGCTCAGCCGAGAGCGAGACGGGCAGTGTGCGCGTGAATCTGTCTCAGACGGACACGAATTCACTGAGCGCGGGCGCACGGGTGCGCGGGCTGACGCTGAGCACCGTCGTCCACGGAACCTGGGGGCTGCTTCTCGGACGCATCGCCGGTGTCGAAGACGTGATTTTCGGGTCGACGGTATCGGGGCGGGGCGCCGACCTTCCGGGCATCGAGGGCATGGTCGGGCTGTTCATCAACACCGTGCCCGCCCGGATTCGATTCTCCGCGGCCGAGAAGGTGTCCGAGGTGCTCACGCGCTGGCAGGACGAGCAGTCGGCACTGCTGGATCACCAGTACCTCGGCCTGCCCGAGTTGCGCCGTGTCACAGGGCTGGCGGACCTGTTCGAGACGTTGGTGGTATTCGAGAACTATCCGATCGGGGACGGCGGGATTGCAGATCCTTCTGGAACCGTGCACATCACCGGTATCGAGTTCGACGAGAACCCGGCGTACCCACTGACTTTGATCGTGGCCCCCGGCGAGTGCCTGGCCCTCGATCTGAAGTACGACGCTTCGCGCGTCGATTCGGCAACGGCTAGCCTGGTGGCGGACGGCATGGTCGCGTACCTCGCTGCTTTGGCCGCGGACATGGATACTGCGGTGTCCCAGGTTTCCTTGGCGCGACAGGCGCTGCCTGCACCGGTCACAAAGGCGGACGAGGAGACTGCCGCCGCAACGGTGACAACGCTTCTGGAAATGCAGGTCGGCCGAACCCCCGACCGACCGGCAGTGAAGTTCGGCGACGAACAGCTCGACTATGCGCAACTACATCGCGAGTCGAACCGTTTGGCGCACCTCTTGATCGAGCGTGGCGTAACCCCCGAGTCGATCGTCGGAATAGCGCTGCCACGCTCGGTCGAGCTGATCGTGGCGATCGTCGCCGTGCTCAAAGCCGGTGGTGCGTATCTGCCGCTGGATACCGGATACCCGGCCGATCGTCTGGCCTACATGCTCGACGATGCATCACCGGTATGCGTGCTCACGGACGGCGTCGTGACCTTGCCCGACACGGATGTTCCGCTCGTGACCGTCGATCATGCAGTGCTGCAGTCGCACTCGACGGAACCTGTCGACGTCGAGATTCGGCCCGGTCACCCGGCATACGTCATCTACACCTCCGGCTCGACCGGTAGGCCCAAGGGTGTCGTGGTTCCGCACGAAGGTGTCGTGAACCGACTTTCCTGGATGCAGAAAGTTCGTCCACTGGGAACCGCCGATCGTGTGCTGCAGAAGACTCCGTCGAGTTTCGACGTGTCCGTTCCGGAGTTCTTCGGTCCCTTGATCGCAGGCGCCACCCTCGTCGTGGCCAAGCCCGATGGGCACAAGGACCCGGAGTACCTGTCCGACTTGATCCGGCGGGAAGCGGTGACTCGCACGCACTTCGTTCCGTCGATGCTCGAAGCATTCCTCGGTGAACCGACGGCGCCGCAGTGCACGAGTCTGCAGGTCATCCACTGCAGTGGCGAGGCTCTCCCGGTTCACGTGGCGCGCCGCGTCGCCGAAGTGCTGCCGGATGTCGAAGTAGAGAACCTGTACGGGCCCACCGAGGCTTCCGTGGAAGTCACCAGGCACGAGTCGGCACAGCGGGTACCTGCGGATGCACCTTCCGTCCCGATCGGGAAGGCTGCGCACGCGACCGGACTGTACGTCCTCGACAGATACCTTCAGCCGGTTCCGCAGGGTTTGCCGGGTGAGTTGTACCTGGCAGGAACGCAATTGGCCCGCGGTTACCTTCGTCGCCCCGCGGTGACGAGCGACCGTTTCGTCGCCGACCCGTTCGGGGCCGACGGCGCCCGCATGTACCGGAGCGGCGACCTCGTCCGGTGGAACGACAACGACGAACTCGAGTACCTCGGACGGTCGGACTTCCAGGTCAAGCTGCGCGGTTTCCGTATCGAACTGGGCGAGATCGAGGCGCAACTGGCTCGATGCCCGGGCGTGAAACAGGCTGCGGCGCTGGTGCGGACGGACCGACCGGGTCAGCAGCAGCTGGTCGGCTATCTCGTCGGAAATCCCGACCTCGAGGACGTTCGGGTTCGGCTGTTCGCCTCGCTACCGGAGTTCATGGTGCCGGTCGCGTTCGTCGTGTTGGACGACATGCCGCTCAGTCCGAGCGGCAAGCTCGATCGCGGTGCGTTGCCCGCGCCCGAGGTGGCGACGGGCAGCGGTGCTCCGATCCTCGCGACGGCGGTCGACGGTGCCGGTGCGGTGCTTGCCCGACGCTATGCCGAAATCCTCGGCGTGGAATCCGTGGGTGCGGACGACGACTTCTTCGCTCTCGGTGGTGACAGCATTCTCGCAATTCGCCTGGTCAATCTGGCACGGAAGGACGGAATCACCGTCACGCCGAGGCAGATCTTCGAACAGCGCACGCCGGCTGCACTCGCCCGGTTGGTGGGCGACGTTCCCGTCGCTGCCGCGGTTCCGGCGGAGCCGCCCGTGGGGGAGCTGCTACCGCTGCCGGTGGTGCATCGCCTGTCCGAGTGGAGCGGTGGAAAGGACCGCTTCAACCAGGCGGTCCTGGTACGTACACCTGCCATCACCCACGAGGCGATTTCAGCAGCAATCGCTGCGGTGGTCGCACACCATGACGGTCTGCGTCAGCGTCTGACCCGTCACGGTCAGGGAATGTGGTCGCTCGCGATCGACGAGCACGTCGACGTTCCGGTTCGGCGGGTCGAAACCGCCGGCCTGTCGGGGTCGGACCTGCGCGACCTGATCGAGACCGAGTCGAACGCCGCTACCGATCGACTCGACCCGGACGCCGGAACCATGCTCACTGCAGTGTGGTTCGACGCCGGCGCCGGGCAGCCGGGCAGGTTGCTGGTGGTCGCCCACCACCTGGTCGTCGACGGTGTGTCATGGCGGATCCTGCTCGAGGACCTGGCGATGGCCGCCGTTGCAGCAGCGAACGGTGAAGCCGCAGCGTTGGATCCCGTTGGCACGTCACTGCGTTCCTACTCACGCATCGTCGCACTCGAAGCGCAGCGCGCGTCCAGGCTCACCGAGCTGGAGCTATGGACGAGGACCACCGAACCCGGAGCCGAGCTCATTCCCGGTACGTCCGGGCACGCGAGCGTGGGCAGTGGCTCTCGCCGCACCGTCACTGTGGATTCGGCAACCACCGCTGCCATGCTGACGGCCATCCCCGCGATGGCCAATGCCGACGTCACCGACGTTCTGCTGACCGCACTTCGACTGTCGGTGACCGAATGGTTCGCGGAGAAAGGGCGACGGGGCGATCTGCTGGTCGACCTGGAGCGGCACGGTCGCGAAGAGCTCGAGCCCGGCGTCGACCTTTCGCGAACCATCGGATGGTTCACTAGCGTGTCACCGGTGCGGCTCGAATCCGCGTCCGACCCGGTCGCCGCGTTGAAGTCGGTGAAGGATCAGCTTCGCCGCGCTCCGGACGGCGGCATCGGTTACGGCATGCTTCGGTATGCCAATGCCCGTACGGCGGTGGCCTCGAGTGGCCGCGCCGAGTCGCAGGTGCTGTTCAACTACCTCGGACGCACACCGGTGGGTGGCGACGGTCCCTGGACAACTGCACCCGAATCCGATTCTTTGGCAACCGATCCCGACGCGGATCTCGGCGGCCCGTACCGCTTGGTGATCAACGCGGTGTGCGAGGACGGCAGCGCCGGTTCCCGGTTGCGTGCCGTGTTCGCCTGGGCCGACGATCTCGAGGAGAGCGACGCGGTCGCGCTGAGCGAAGGCTGGGTCGAGGCCCTGCAGGAGCTGGCGCGGACGGCCACCGAACACGCCGGGCAGGCGCTTCTCACACCGTCGGACGTTTCGCTCACCGGTCTCACGCAACCCGACATCGACCGGATCGTTCAGGAGAGCCCGAGTGGCGTCGACACGATCCTGCCGTTGTCCCCGCTGCAGGAGGGCCTGTACTTCCAGGCAAACCTCGATGCGGGCAAGGACATCTACACCGCGCAGTTCTCGCTCGATTTCGGACACCGTCTCGATGTCGATCGGTTGCACGCCGCTCTCCGCACCCTCACTCGTCGAAACCCGATGCTTCGCGCGGGATTCGTCTCGGACGGTTTGCCCGAGCCGGCGCAGTTCATCGGTGCCGGTCTCGATGTGCCGGTGGTCGAACACGACCTGCGCGATCTCGACGACGCTGCTCGTGAAGCGCGGGCCGTAGAGCTGAGCGCCGAGGACCGGGCGACACCCTTCGACCTCACGGCTCCGCCACTGTGGCGTGCGATGCTGTTGCGTCTCACGGACGAACACGACCGGCTGGTGATCAATCGTCAGTTCCTGTTGTGGGACGGATGGTCGAACGGTCTGGTCGTCAGCGCCCTGCTGGCACTCTACGAGTCCGGTGGCGACGACCGCGGATACCCTGCGCCCGAGGGGACGTTCGAGGACTATCTGCAATGGTTGGCCGCGCAGGACCAAGGTGCGGCGGAGAAGGCCTGGTCCGAAGCGCTGCGCGGACTCGACGAGCCGACGCTGTTGGCGAGTCCCGTCCAGGGCCCGCCCCAGTTGCCGCGGCGGCAAGACACAGTTCTCGCCGCGGATCTGAGCGAGCGGTTGCGGAGTGCGGCTCGTGAAGCGGGCGTCACGTTCAACGCCGTTCTCAACGCAGCTCTGGCACTGACGATTGCGACGGCCACTGGACGCCAGGACATCGTGTTCGGCACCACCGTGGCGGGCCGGCCACCAGAGGTTCCGGGCATCGACGCCGTGGCGGGCATGTTCCTCAACACGGTCCCCGTCCGCGTCACCCTGAGGCCGGACGAGTCCGCTGCCGAACTGATGCGCCGGACACAGGCGGACAGGCTGTCGCTGGGACAATACGACTACCTCGGTCTGGCAGCGATTCAGCGAGTTTCGCAGCACCGGAAGCTGTTCGACGTGCTGTATGTTCTGCAGAACTTCGTGGACGAGAACCAGGTATCTGCGCTCAACGCCGCCCACGACATCAGCGACGGCGACAGCGTCGATCACACGCACTACCCACTGACCGTGGTCGTCACGCCGGGAACGTCCGTGCGGATCAAGTTCGAGTTCCACCCGGAAGTGATCGAGGCGCAGCGCGTCGAGTCGATGCTCGAGCAGTTCGTCGGCCTCCTCGAACAGTGGGCGCAATCCACTGCGGGCCTCGTGGCCAGGACGGACCTGCCAACGCTTCCCGACACCGGACGTAACGACCATCCGTTGCCGGAGAGCACGATTGCGGATCTGTTCGGGGATGTGGCGCTCCTGCAACCCGACGAAACCGCGCTGGTGTTCGGCGACCGTGTCGTGACGTATGCGGAGCTGGACGCCGACATCAACAGGATGGCCAGGCTGCTACTGAATCGTGGTGCCGGGCCCGAGAAGATCGTGGCACTCGGACTGCCACGAACCATCGACATGGTGGTGGCACTGTTCGCGGTTCTGCGGTCGGGTGCGGCCTACCTGCCGCTGGAACTGGACCACCCCGCAGAACGTCTCGCCGGGATGCTCGACGACGCGAGCCCCGTGCTGCTGCTGACCACCGCGCAGACAGCCGACAAGCTGGGGCACGTGGACGTCGACACGGTCCGCCTGGACCTCGAGGATTGGCGTTCGCTCCCGGAGTCGCAGTTGTCACCGGAAGAACTGGGCGCCTTCGCACCCGGTAGCCCGGGGCGGCTCGAGCACCCTGCGTACGTCATCTACACCTCCGGATCGACGGGCAAGCCGAAGGGCGTGGTCACGGCCTACCGGGGTCTGACCAACATGCAGTTCAACCACAGGGAAGCTATATTCGAACCGGTGATTCGCGATGCCGGAGACCGGCGTTTGCGTATCGCGCACACCGTGTCGTTCGCCTTCGACATGTCGTGGGAAGAGTTGCTGTGGCTCGTCGAAGGGCACGAAGTCCACATCTGCGACGAGAACCTGCGCCGCGACGCCGAGGCGTTGGTGAGCTACTGCCACGACCATGCGATCGACGTCGTGAACGTGACACCGACCTACGCGCAGCATCTCCTCGAGGAAGGCTTGCTGGACGATCGGGACGGTGCGCACCGCCCGCCGCTGGTGCTGCTGGGCGGTGAGGCGGTACCCGAGTCGGTGTGGAACCGTTTGCGGGATACGGAGGGAACGTGCGGGTACAACCTGTACGGCCCGACCGAGTACACCATCAACACGCTCGGGGCAGGTACGGACGACAGTGCGACACCGACTGTCGGCAAGCCGATCTGGAACACCCGGGCTTACGTGCTCGATTCCTGGCTGCGTCCCGTTCCGGACGGGGTCCCGGGCGAGTTGTACATCTCCGGAATCGGTTTGGCTCGCGGGTACCTGAACCGTCCCGGCCTCAGCGCAGAGCGTTTCGTTGCCGATCCGTTCGAGCCGTCCGTACGTATGTATCGGACCGGTGATCTCGTCCGGCGACGTGACGATCGCAGCTTCGACTTCCTCGGACGCACCGACGACCAGGTGAAGATTCGTGGGCACCGCATCGAACTGGGCGAAGTGACGTCCGTCCTCGAATCCCTCGCGGACGTGAAGCAGGCCGCCGTCATCGCCGACGACGGTCCGGGTGGATTCAAGCGACTGATCGCCTACCTCGTCCCTGTGAGTGGTTCGCGAGTCCCTGGACTCGTCAACCGCTCACAGGCGCTCCGCGCACTCTTGCCGGACTACATGGTGCCGGCGGCAATGGTCGAGGTGGACTCCTTGCCACTGACGGTCAACGGGAAACTCGACGTCAAGGCTCTACCGCCTGCGTCGTCGGTGCTCGGTGCCGAGGACACGGACCGGGTCGAACCTGCGACTCCGGTCGAGGAAGCCCTCGCCGACCTGTTCGCGGACGTGCTCGACATTCCGGTTCCCGGGGTGACGGACAACTTCTTCGACCTCGGTGGACACTCGCTGCTGGCGACGAAACTGATCAGCAGGGCGCGAACGGTGCTGTCCGCGGAACTCGCGATGCGCGATCTGTTCGAGACGCCGACGGTGCGCGAACTCGCCGCACGCATTTCGGAATCGTCGGCGTCGACGAGGCCGACACTGGTGGCCGGTCCACGGCCCGAGCGCATTCCACTGTCTCCCGCTCAGCGCCGATTGTGGCTGATCCAACAGATGGAAGGCAGTTCGGCCGCATACAACTTCCCGATCGTCTTCCGGACGGGCGTCGCTCTCGATGCGGCGGTCTTCACCGAGGCCTTGGCCGATGTGGTCGCGAGACACGAATCGTTGCGGACGGTGTTCGTCGATCGCGACGGTGAACCCGTTCAGGTGATCCTCGACGACGTATGTCCACAGGTGACGACCACTACGACCGACGAGGACGGAATCGAGCAGGCGGTTCGGGACGCGCTCTCGAAGCCCTTCGATCTGTCGACCGACATCCCCGTGCGCGCCACGGTGATCGACGTGGTCGGTGGTGAGCAGATTCTCGCGATCGTGCTTCATCACATCGCCACGGACGAGTGGTCGGACCGGCCGTTCACCCGCGACCTGATGACCGCGTACGCGGCGCGGGCACAGGGGAAGGCGCCGGAGCACGCGCCCCTTTCGGTCCAGTACGCGGACTACACACTGTGGCAGCGGAGCCTCCTCGGCGACCCCGAAGAGGAGGGCAGTGTCGCTCACGCACAGCTCGACTACTGGGCTCGCGTGCTCGACGGCGCACCGGACGAGCTCGTGTTGCCCACCGACCGAAGCCGTCCGGCGCGGCCGACATTCACCGGTGGTGCTGTCACGTCGGTCCTGTCGGGTGAGACAACCGCTGCGCTGCGTGGGCTGGCCCGCGCCTCCGGTGCGAGCATGTTCATGGTCCTGCACGCCGCGTCGGCTGCGCTCCTGCATCGACTCGGCGCGGGCGAGGACCTGCCTCTCGGTGCACCGGTGGCAGGTCGAGCCGAGGAAGGGCTCGATGATCTCGTCGGATTCTTCGTCAACACCGTGGTGTTGCGTACGGACCTTTCGGGAGACCCAACCTTCCGTGAACTGGTCGGCCGGGTGCGAGAAGGCGATCTCGCCGCGTTCTCGCAAGCGGATATCCCGTTCGAATCGGTTGTGGAGAAGGTCAATCCGCCGCGCACGCTGTCGCGCAACCCGTTGTTCCAGGTGATGGTCGGCTACCACTCACGCCAGGAAGGCAGCGCGGGGAGCTTCACACCGCTGTCCGTCGACGAGCACACGGCGAAGTTCGATCTGGTCTTCAACTTCACCGAGTATGTGGCGGCCGACGGCGGTCCTGGACGTGTGGAGTTGCGCCTCGAGTACGGGTCCGATCTGTTCGATCGCGCGACGGTGGAGGCCATCTCGGCGCGTCAGTCCCTGCTGTTGGACGCTGTGGCGGCCAACGCGGATACCCGTGTCGGAGGTGTGGAGACCTTTCTGTCCGAAGAGCGCGAACTCGTGCTGACGGGCTTCAACGACACCGATATCGAGGTGCCGGAGGAGACTTTCCACCAGGCGTTCACTCGAAACGCGCTGGCCACGCCGGATGCGATTGCGGTAGTGGATGCTCGGGGCGAGGTGACGTACGCGGAGCTCTCGGATCGGGCAGACCGTATTGCCGCAGTTCTCCACGACCGCGGTGTTTGCGTGGAAGCTACCGTGGCCCTTGCCGTTCCACGGTCGACGGACTTCGTGGCTGCCGTGCTTGCGGTGTCGAGACTCGGCGCGGCATATCTGGCCCTCGACTTGAACCATCCGCGCGAGCGCATCGACTACATGCTCGACGACTCTCGTGCACAGGTGCTGTTGACCACGACGGCGACGGAATCGCGATTGGCGGGCGTGGACGGGCTGATTCGGGTGGTCCTCGACGACACGTCCACGGTTTGCGAGTTGGCTGCGAACGGGGGCCGCGAGCTGCCTCCCGAGCCTTCGGGGCTCGCTCATGCGGCTTACGTGATCTACACGTCGGGATCGACGGGCAAGCCCAAGGGCGCAGTCCTCACTCATGACGGCATCCCCAGTCTGGTGGCCACTGCCGAGCAGCGAATGGCGCTCGTTCGGGGATCGGTGGTCATGCAGTTCGCTTCCGTCGGATTCGACGTGGCGGTGTTCGAGTTGTCCATGGCGCTGTGCACCGGATCGCGCCTGGTGATCGTCCCGGACGATGCCCGTACCGCGGGACCGGAGCTCACGGATTTCATGGAGCATCACGGCGTCACACACGCGATCATTCCGCCGTCCCTGCTTGCGGCCCTGCCGCCGGGGTGCCTCGTCCCGGAGGGTTGCACCGTTCTCGTCGGCACGGAGACGGTGCCGCCCGAGCTGATCGGTCGATGGGCGGAGCGGCTGAATCTGCTTGCCGCATACGGTCTCACCGAGGCCACCGTCAACAACACGCTGTGGCAAGCGCAACCGGGGTGGAGTGAGGCCGTGCCGATCGGGATCCCGGACCCGAACGAGCAAGCCTACGTTCTCGACGCTCGATTGCAGCCGGTGCCGCCGGGTGTGGCGGGTGAGTTGTACATCGCCGGTAGGGGTTTGGCGCGTGGGTACCTCGGGCGTCCGGATCTGACGGTGAGCCGGTTCGTGGCCAACCCGTTCGGTCCCGGCCGGATCTATCGGACGGGCGATCGCGCACGCTGGCGAAATGACGGCAACCTCGACTTCCTCGGCCGCGTGGACGAACAGGTCAAGATTCGTGGATTCCGGATCGAACCCGGAGAGATCGTCGCTGCGCTGAGCAGTCACGAGTCGGTCAATCAGGCAGCGCTGGTCGCCGATCGGGAGGGCGGGATCGTTCGCCTGGTCGCATACGTGACGCCGACACAGTCCCACGTCGTGGATCCGATCGCCGTTCGCGAGTTCGTATCGGACGTGTTGCCCGACTACATGGTTCCGGCCATCGTGATCGTGCTCGAGGGCTCGTTGCCGCTGACTCCGAACGGCAAGCTCGATCGAAAGGCGCTGCCGCCGCCGAACTGGTCGGATCTGGTCGGGGACGGCGAGCCGCGAACGGAGACCGAGCGAGCGATCGCGGCCGAGTTCGCCGACATCCTGTACCTGCCGGGTGTCGGTATCCACGACGACTTCTTCGAACTCGGTGGGCACTCGATGGCGTCGATGCGCCTGGTGGCGCGGATACGCGAGAAGTTCGGCGTGAGCATCGGAATTCGGGATGTGTTCGACGCGCCGACGGTGGCGCGGCTCGCCGAGATCGTGGATGCGGGTGGGGATTCGGACCGACCTGCGCTCTTACCGACGACGCGCCCGGAGACGTTGCCGTTGTCCGGACCGCAGCTCACACAATGGAATCGGCTGCAGACCGCAGGACCGACCGCGGATCACGCGCTTGCGCTGACCCTGACCGATCGGGTGGATCCGGAAGCGCTGGCACATGCTCTCGACGACGTGTCGTCTCGTCACGAGCCGCTGCGGACCGTCTATGTCGAAGTGGACGGTGTCGTCGTCGCGCAGGAGGCGGTGCGTCCCGCTCTCGAGCTCGAGGACGTGGGTGACGGGGATCTGCACCGAGCGGTCTTCGACATCGCGCAGCGGCCGATGAATCCTGCCGAGGACGCGCCGCTTCGCGTTCATCTCGTGTCGGGTTCGGATGGTGCCCAGGTGGTTCTGGTGGTCATGCACTACCTTGCGGTCGACGAATGGTCCGTGGTGCCCCTGTTGGAGGATCTGTTCGCCGCATATGGCGCCCGTGTCGCAGGACAGGAGCCGGAGTGGGTTCCGCTGCCGGTGACGTACCCGGACTACGTCGTTCATACCGAGGCCGTTCTGGGCGACCCCGGCGACCCGGACAGTGTCCGATCTCGTCAGCTCGACTACTGGCGAGTTCGGTTGGCAGGCATGCCGGAACGTCTGGAACTGCCGACCCCGGATGTGGGGGAGCACAGGGCGGAAGTCGTGCCGATCGAGATCGACGCCGACCTGCACCGTGACATCGATCGTCGTGCGCAGGTAACCGGCACGAGCATGTTCATGGTGCTGCAGGCGGCGTTCGCGAGAATGCTTTCGGGAAGTGGTGTCGGCGAGGACATTCCGATCGGCGCACTTTTCGCAGGTCGCAACGATCCACGTCTGGAGGGTCTGATCGGATGCTTCTTCGACACGACGATTCTTCGCACCGAGGTGAGGGAATCGACGGCCGAGCTGTTGGCGAGCATCAGGGAGAACAACCTGCGGGCGCTCGAACACCAGGACGTGCCGTTCGCGGAGGTCGTCGAGGCACTCGGAGGTGCCGACGCGCTTCGTCCGCAGGTTCTGATGGTTCACCACCAGCAGGCCCAGTTCGGCGACCTCGGGTCACTGGGTTCTTTCTGGCCCGTGCCGACGGGTGTCCCGTTCGCGGACTTCACGCTGAGCTTCTACGAGCCGGTGGGTGACGGGCCCGTGCCCGCTCACTTCACTTTCGCCACGGATGTTCTGGCCGTCGACACGGTGCGGTCGTGGGCGAGGGCGTTCGTGGATGAACTGCGGTCTTTGGTGAACGGCGAGGGTGAGTAGCGGTGACGTATATCGCAGTGCCGGAAGGGCTCGAGGCTCCGAGCGCGGGGCGGCACGTTGCTACTCTTCCATTGGTGAGGATAGGCTTCACTATCTTTTCGGAACGCATACGGCAGCGGCGAACTCGAACGAGGATGTTCGCTTGCTATCGGGGATGGACGACGAGCACATGAACGAATCGCCGCGCGCTGAAAGCAACGGCTGCGAGGTCCGCGACATCGTCGGAATCGGGTTCGGCCCGGCCAACCTGGCGTTGGCTATCGCCGTCGAGGAGTACAACGAGAGTTGTTCTCCGCGCGATCGCCTGACCGCCAAGTTCTTCGAACGTCAGGACGCGTTCGCGTGGCACCCGGGCATGCTGCTCGACGGCGCAACCATGCAGATCGCGTTCCCCAAGGACCTGGTCACGTTCCGCAATCCGACCAGCCGCTTCACGTTCTTCGCCTACCTGTTCGATCGCGACCGCCTCGTCGACTTCGTCAATCACCAGACGTTCTTCCCCACGCGGCACGAATTCAACGATTACCTGCAGTGGGCGGCTGCCAGGGTGGACGCGGACGTGCAGTATGGGACGAGCGTCGAGCAGGTACGGGGAGTTCGCGACGAGGACGGCACCGTCGACCTCTTCGAGGTGACGACCGAGACCGGCGAACGCGTCCTTGCCCGCAATGTCGTGGTGGCCGCCGGCCTGCGCGAGCGCATCCCCGAGTGGGCCAGGCGCTCGACGCGCTGCTTCCACAATCACAAGTTCCTGTTCCACCTCGAAGAGATGCCGGAACCGGTTCATCAGCGTTTCGTGGTCCTCGGTGCCGGACAGAGCGCCGCGGAGATCGTTCAGTACCTGCATTACAACTATCCGCAGGCCGAGGTTCACAGCGTCTTCGCCAGGTACGGATACAGTCCGGCGGACGACAGCCCGTATGCCAATCGCATCTTCGATCCCGAAGCAGTGGACGAACTGCACGGCGCATCCGCCGAGGAGCGCCGCCGCATCATGGAACTGCATCGCAGCACCAATTACTCGGTGGTCGACCTCGAACTGATCAACGAGCTCTACTCCACCGAATATCAGGAAATGGTGCGTGGTCGTCGTCGACTGTTCATGCGCCGAGCATCGGAGATTGTCGATGCCAAGGAAACCGAGACCGGTATCGAGGTCGGCGTCCACAGCACCATGGACGGCCTCACCGACACCCTCACCTGTGACGCAGTCGTTCTGGCGACCGGATTCACGCCCACACCACTGAATGCGATCCTCGGTGATCTTGCCCCTGAAGAGGGAAAACCTCCGGTTGTGAGCCGCGATTACCGATTGTCGGTTTCCCCCGACGTAACTGGGGGAATCTATCTTCAGGGCGGTACCGAGGCTACGCACGGACTCACGTCGTCCCTCTTGTCGAATGTTGCCGTGCGGGCAGGGGATATTCTGACTTCGGTGCTAACCAGGCGTGACCAGACGGAAACGCTTGCTACTGTGACACGACAGGACACGTACGTGACAAGCGAGGCGAGATGAGCACTAATCCTTTCGACGACGAAGACGGCCGCTTCTACGTGCTGGTCAATGACGAAGAGCAGCACTCGCTCTGGCCCACCTTCTCGGAGGTACCTGCCGGTTGGCGCGTGGTTTTCGGTGAGGAGAGCCGTGCCGCGTGCCTCGAATACGTAGAGAAGAACTGGACCGACATGCGGCCGAAGAGCCTGCGTGAGGCCATGGAAGCCGACGAGAAGTCCGGCGGCCGCCACAGCGTGGAGAAGAGCTGACACCAGCTTTTCGCTCGGCATACGAATCGGGGCAGGGATGATCATCCCTGCCCCGATTCGTGTTCGTGTCAGGCCGCTGCGGTGCCCTTCTTTGCATCGCCTGCCAGCTGGGTTCGGCGCCGCTTGAACGTCGGGCGGCGGATCGAATCCTGGGCGCGAAGGATGCGGGGACGGCGCAGCGAGCGGGCGATCCACTCACCGAGCGTGACACCGGCCGCCAGCGCGCAGCCGATACCGAATGCGGACAGCAATGCGCCGAGACCGACGATGGGCTCGTCGTTGAGGAGCGCATACAGACCGCGGTACAGAGACAGACCGGGGAGAAGTGGGGTGATGCCGGCGACCGCCACGACGAGCGGGGGCGTGAGCGCACGACGGGCCATCAGACCACCGGCGAGACCGACGACCGTGGCCGCGATCGCGGAACCCATGACGGGACCGATGTCCAACTTCGTCGTGATCACGTAGACGATGGCGCCGGCCAGGCCGCCCGCCCAGGCTGCGGTCAGCGCTCGCCGCTCCGCATAGCACGCCAGTGCATAGAACAGCGAGGCGAATGCGCCCGCGAGCAGGAAGATCGGGACTCGCGCCAGGTTTCCGATCTCCACATTGATCGGAGGGAGTGTGGACCCGACAGCGCCGGTCAGACGCAGCGACATCGCCACACCGGCGATGATCCCGCCGGTCATCATCACGACTTCGAAGAACCGGGCCGAGGCTGTGATAGGTGCGCCCATGATCGCGTCCTGCACCGAGCCGACCAGTGACAGACCGGACAACAACACGACGACACCGGCCGCAATGATCTGCGACGGTGCGATATCGATGCCCAATTGATCCTGGAAGGTGTACAGGGTCGCGGCCGGTGTCGCAGCGACTGTGCCACCCACGAACTGCTGGAAGAAGAACGGCAGCTTGAAGCGGTTGAGAACCCGGTTGACGCGGTCGATGACCATCGTTGTCAGAAACGCCACCGAAGCGATGAGCAACCCACCACCGAGCAGCACAGATATGGATGCGGCCATGCCTGCCCACGCCAGCGTTGCCGTCCACCTGTTGTACGGGTGCGGTGCGGTCGTGACAGTGGTCAGAGCATCGTGGGCGATGCTCGGCAGGATCGCGTCCCGACGGATGCGGCGAGTCAAGCGGTCGACCGCAGCCAGCCGGGTGAAGTCCATCGATCGGTAGTGCACGATGCGCATGGTGCTCGCGGGGGGCAGGGTCGGCCCACGGTAGGCGGAAAGGACGATCGAGTTGTACGTGACGTCGACGTCGCATTGCGCCAGACCGTAGGTCGCCGCGATGAACTGCACCTGATCGGCGACGTCCATTGCTGCGGTACCCGATGCCAACAAGACCTCACCGACGCGGACGGCAAGGTCGAGAACCTCCGTGACTCGCGCGTCGTCGGTCAGGTCGATCGGCTGCAGTGGTGCCGGTGCAGCCGTGACCGTATCGATCGTCGCGCGACGGCTACCGAGGAGGCGGTTCAGTAGCCCGGTGAAATCAGCCATACGCAACTCAGACGAGGTCCTTATCGGTCAGGTCGGTGGCGGCCAGCGCCGCTTCGAGGGTGTCGTGTCGGAAGGTCGATGTCACCTGGTCGTGGACGACCCGGAACGCCGACGCCACATTATGTGTCGTGCCTGGATCGGACGCCCAACTGGCCTCCTGCTCGACTACGACAACACCGTCGTGGACGTACATCTTCCCGGGTTTCAAGGTGACACCCGCGCTCGATGCCCACTCACGCAAGGGGCCGAGACCCTGCGCGGCACCCTTCGGGCCACCGACTTCGATGTCGTCGCTCGACAACGACAACAGAGTGTCGACGTCGCCGGAATTGAGGGCGTCGTGCCATGCCAGAACGGTCGCGATCTCCGATGTGCTCATGTCGTCAACGCTAACCAATACGGGCGGGGAACGCCCTGTTTGGACGTATGGATATGATGGGTGCGCTACACACGCCTCCTTAGCTCAGTGGTAGAGCACTCGCCTTGTAAGCGAGCGGTCGTCCGTTCAATCCGGACAGGGGGCTCGCGAAGAGGCCCCAACCGGGTAACGGTTGGGGCCTCTTCTTCGTGAGATCCACCCGCCCCCAACCATAAAGGTTGTTCGTCGGGCTTCTATTGAAAACGATTATCGTTTACATTATGGGTCGCATAATCCGACGAATAGGACGACCGATGACGATGACAGTTCGGCGATGGCGCGTACTCGCGGCCGTGGTGACCGGTGCCGTGTTGCTGGGTGGGTGTAGCGCAGCCGAGGGTGCCGATCGCCCGCCGACAGAAATCGGTGGGCAACAGATCAACGCGCGGGAGGTCTCGTCCCTGCGTGACGGGGGCGAGCTGCGTATTCCTGTCGATGCGTTGCCCACCAACTACAACCCGCTTCAGATCAACGGTGCGCGTGTGGTGACGTGGCAACTGGCCGAGGCGATCCTGCCGAGTGCGTTCCGCGACGGACCCGACGGCCGCCATCAGCTGGCCACGGATTTCTTCTCGTCGGCCGAATTGACGTCGTCTTCCCCCCAGGTGGTCACCTACGACATCAACGAGGATGCAAAGTGGTCGAACGGTCGGGCGCTGGATTGGGAGGACCTGAAATCGCAGGTCGACGCGCTCAGTGGCGACAACACAGAGTACGAGGGATACAGCAACGTCGGTTACGCCGACATCGCCACGGTCGAGCGCGGTGAGGACGATCAGCAGGCGGTCGTGACCTTCGACACACCCTTCTCGGAATGGCAAGGTCTGTTCAATCTCATCGCTCCGAAAGAAGTGACCTCCGATCCGGAGGCGTTCAACAAAGCGTGGCTGACGAAACCGACGATCACCTCGGGCCCGTTCGTGTTCGACGCAGCGGACGAAGCGGCGAAGACCGTCGTCGTGTCGCGCAACGCGGACTGGTGGGGCGATCAGCCGCCGCTGGAGCGCATCGTCTTCCGTTCGTTGGACCCCACGGCTCGTGCGGATGCTCTGGCCAACAACGAGATCGACCTCTATCCCATCGGCGGTGACATCGACCTGTTCACCCGTGCGCAGTCGATGGACGGTGTCGAGATCAGGCAGGCGCCCGAACGCAAGGCCGGCCAAATCACCTTCAACGGCGCCAACGGCGCACTCTTGGCCGACGAGCAGCTACGCAAGGCCGTCGCGCAGTCCGTGGATCCGGCAGCCGTGACCACTGTCCTGCTCGATCGCATCGTGCCCGGCGCCGACCCCGTCGGAAACCACATCCTGCCTGCGACCGATGCCGGCTACGTGGACAATTCGTCGACACTGCCCTATGACCCGGACGCGGCCAAGCAGTCGCTCGACGCACTCGGGTGGACGGTGCAGGAAGGCAGCGTCCGAAAAAAGGACGGCACAGCACTGACATTGAGGTTGCTCGCGCAGAACACCCCGGTCGGTAACACCGTTTCGGGCGTCATCCGTGACCAACTCACGTCGGCAGGTATCGGCGTCGAGGTCGACTCCGTTTCTCCGGAACAGTTCTACGACGGATACCTGATCCCCGGAAACTTCGACCTCGCTGCGTTCGAGTGGACGAAGTCGGCTTCTCCGCTCGCGCACGACCGACCTGTGTTCCAGAAGCCCGAAGGAGACGACGCAGGCAGCAATTTCGGGCGGGTCTACATCCCCGAGATCGACGCGCTCTACGACGAGGGTCTGGCCGAGCTCGATGCCGACCGACGCAACGAAATCGCTAACGAGATCGACGTGTTGGCGTGGGAGAAGGCGCACCACCTCCCTCTCTACGCCGACTCGGGTGCGTACGCGGTACGGGCGGACCTCGCGAACTACGGAGCCCGGGGACTCGGTGCCTACGGGTTCGAGGATGCGGGCTGGCAGGAGTGACAACCTCCAGCCTCGCTGCGATCGGCCGTGACGGTCGATCGCAGCGAGTCACCTGGGCCGCCCGGCTGGCAAGTCGGTTGGGAGCGCGAATCGCACTCTGTCTGACGGCTACCTTCCTCGCCTACTGTCTCGCGTCGTGGGTGTTCGACCCACTGGCAGAGCTGGAGTCGCGCCAGCCGCGCCCTCCGCAAAACGTCATCGACGCCCGCGCCGAACGGCTCGACCTGGACCAACCGATAGTCTTACGGTTCCTGAGTTGGATCGGCGGGGTGGTCAGCGGAGATTTCGGAACCGCCGTCGGCGGGCGCCCCATAGGCGACGAACTGTGGACGCGTACGGGAACCAGTCTGCGGCTCTACCTGATCGGGGCCGCGATAGCCGTGATCCTCGGAGTGATCGTCGGCGTTCGGGGTGCGTTGTCGTCGAGCGTTGTGCGTCAACAGTGGTCGATGCTGTGGACTCTCGTCGTACTCGCGGTGCCTGTGTTCGTCCTTGGCACGGTACTGAAGATGCTGTGGCTGCCGGTCAACGAGCTCGCGGGCACCCAGATCCTGTATTTCTCCGGAGAACGCACGGCGGGGTCGACGTATACGGGCATTCGCGCGATGGTCGACAGACTTCAGCATCTCGTGTTGCCGACAATCTGTATCGCCCTCCCTCAGATAGCCTTCTTCAGTCGATACCAGCGCGCAGCAGCCCTCGACGTCGCAGGTAGCGATTATGTGCTGGCCGCCCGTGCCCGCGGGTTGAGCAGGCGAACTGCCTTCTGGCGCCACGGACTTCGGTCGGCGGTGATACCTGTGCTGTCGTTGTTCGCGTTCAGCTTCGGAATCCACCTCGCAGGTGGCGTCTTCACCGAGCGGATTTTCGGGTGGTACGGACTCGGTGATTGGGTCATCACGGCCATTCAAGATCACGACGCCAGGGTGTGTGCAGCGGTCACATTGCTGTTCGGCATTCTCGTCGTGCTTGCGGGCTGGGTCTCCGATGTCGCCTCGGTGGCTCTGGACCCCAGGTTGCGGGCCAAGACATGAGCACCCTCGAAGGGCATACACCGATCGACGCCGACGGCATGCCGCATCCGGATGCCCGGTCTCCCATGTACAACGGCCGTGCCCTGACTGTCATCGGCGCAAGCATTCTCGTTCTCTTGACCTTCGCTGCATTCGTCGGCCCCCTCGTGTCGAGTCAGGACTACGCGACGCAGAACCACCGATCGGTCCTGGAGCCACCGACGAGCCACCATTGGTTCGGTACCGCTCGACTGGGGGAGGACGTTCTGGCTCAGACCCTGCACGGCCTGCAGAAGTCCCTGCTCATCGGCGTCGCGTCGGCCGTGCTCGCAACCGCGCTCGCCGCGGTCGTCGGAATGCTCGCTGGACTGGCTCGGGGCGCGGTCGACCGGTCGACGATGTGGGCGGTCGACACCCTGCTGGTGTTACCGCCGATCTTGGTGATCGCGGTACTGTCGCCGCTGTTCGTGGACCGCTCGTGGCTCTTCCTCATCGTCGCTATCGCGGTCTTCCAGTGGATGCTTCCGGCTCGGATGATTCGTGCCCGCACCCTCACCTTGCGCGTGAGCGGATTCGTCAGGGCCGCAGAGACGATGGGCGCTTCCACTACTCATCTAATGCGCCGGCATCTACTTCCGAACATGGTTCCCCTCTTGGCGATCGACTGCGCTCTCACGGTGGCGACTGCCGTCCTTGCAGAGGCAGGCCTGAGCTACTTCGGTTTCGGAGTGCAGCCGCCCGACATCTCACTCGGCACTCTGATCGCGACGGGCAGCGCCTCGGCCGTGACGTATCCGTGGGTCTTCCTCGCACCGGCGTTCACTCTTGTGCTGACCGTGCTGGGCGTCGGACTCGTCGGCGAAGGCGTCCGGCGGTCGAGAGAGGCTGTGTCGGCATGACTGAACCATTGCTGCGGGTCGACGGACTCGGTATCGCCATCAGGGCGCGAACCATTCTGTCCGACATCACGTTCGACATCGCGCGAGGTGAGGTCCTCGGTGTGGTCGGCGCATCCGGATCCGGGAAGTCGATGACGGCGGCAGCGGTCATGGGGCTCACTCGAGATTCCGCTCGCATCACCGGATCGATCCGTTTCGACAACACCGAGCTCACATCGCTCGGCGACGAACAGATGTGTGAGCTGCGGGGAAACCGGATCGCCTTCGTTCCTCAAGACCCCATGGGGTCTCTCACGCCGACTCGCACCATCGCCTCGCACATGATCGAGGCGATCGGTCTGCACCAGTCGCTCGCCAAGGGAGAAGCACGAAGTCTGTCCATCGAACTTCTGGACCGAATGCGGATCCCGTCACCGGCGACACGAATCGACGCTTATCCACACGAACTGTCCGGAGGGATGCGTCAGCGCGTGTCCATCGCCCTTGCGGTAGCGAATGGGCCGGAGCTGATCATCGCCGACGAACCGACAAGTGCACTCGATGCCGATGTCGGCGCACGAATTCTGGATCTCTTCGACGACCTTCTGCACGACAAGCGGACGGCGATGCTTCTCATTTCCCACGATCGTTCCGTCGTCGATCGGCTCAGTGACCGCACCATTACGATCTCGAACGGAAGGTTGGTGGAGCCAGAAGCCGCGACGGGCCGAGTGAACCCGACTGGAACGGCGGCGAACGCGATCCGCTGCGCCAGGATCGCGCCGAATCGACACACAACGGCCGACGACAGTGCCTCGCCAGATCAGGTTCTGGCGATCGAACATCTCACAGTCACCTACGGCGGATCGGGACTGTGGCGCCGACGCTCTCACGTTGTCGCGTGCCGCGATGTGTCCCTCACCGTTTCGGCAGGGGAGGCAGTGGCCCTGGTGGGGCCTTCCGGCAGCGGAAAGTCGACAGTTCTGAACCAGGTCCTCGAGCTTCGCGCGCCCCAAGTAGGGCGTATCGAGGTGTTCGGTCGAGATATCGCACGGTTGTCGGCCATCGAACGACGCCGGATACGCACGAAGATGCAGGCTGTGTTTCAGGATCCGAGTGATTCGCTCGATCCGCGTATGACGGTCGAATCGATCATTGCCGAACCACTCCGTATTCACCACCGACCGGCACCGACGGCACGCATACACGAACTGCTCGCCCTCGTCGACTTGCCGTCGGAAACGATACGGCGGTACCCCCGCCAGTTGTCGGGTGGTCAGCAACAGCGAGTGGCGATCGCACGCGCGCTTGCGCTCGAACCGGAGTTGCTCGTCCTGGACGAGCCGGTGTCGTCGCTGGACGCTCCCGCGAGGATCGCGATCATGTCTCTGCTCGACGACCTGCGTTCTCGCCTGAAGTTGGCCTACCTCATCGTCTCTCATGATCTCGGGCTCGTCGGTCGATTCGTCGACCGGCTGATCCCTGCCGACAACACGCACATGCCAGTTCACGTACAACCGTCAGCCAAGGAGGCCGTCTCATCGTGACAGTTCATTCGCCCGTGCCGTTGACCCCCAGAATGTCCGACCTCGTCGGCGATTTGACTTCCGAATCGACGTTGATCGCCTCTCTCGTCGATGCGTTGGGCTCTCCTCTCAATCTGATTCTTCCTCAACAGATTCGACGCAATGTCGACGAGTTCGCACGAACAATGGCCGTCCATGGACTGGAAGGAAGTGTCTACTACGCACACAAGGCGAACCGTTCGTCGGCACTCGTACGGGAGCTCGCGGACACCGACGCACGAATCGATGTAGCCTCCCTCGCGGAGTTGCAGCACGCACTCGGCAGTGGGTTCGCTCCCGACCGCATCATGACGACCGGCCCGAAGACACCGGAGTTCCTGTGGCTCGCCTTGCGTTCGGGTGTCACCATCAACGTCGACACCGTGCAGGAACTGACCCTGGTGGGCGAGATCTCCTGCGCTCACGATCTTCCCCGGGTCGATGTGCTGGTAAGGCTGTCGTCGTTCACCAGTTCCGGGACGACGATCTCGAGTCGACCGTCGCGATTCGGGGTGTCGACGGATGGGGTCGATGCGGTGTTCTCCGTTCTCGACAAGTTCCGTGATCAACTGCGGTTGTTGGGCTTCGCGTATCACCTCGACACGATCGGAATACCCGAAAAGGCGCGTGCCTTCGATGGCTGCCTGCTTGCGATGGAGGAGGCGCGCGCCCGCGGGCACGACCCGAGAGTGGTGGACATCGGCGGTGGCTTCGGCGTCGACTACGTGGCCGATGCCGGCGAATGGGATGCGTTCACCACCGCACTCTCGGAGGCAGTGCTGGGTCGACGTGATCCGATCACTTGGCAGAGCACCGGATACGGATTGCGCAACGAGGGTGGGCGGCTTCGGGGCACACTCGGCCTCTACCCCGCCCACAGGCCGGTGAGCGGTCCGCGTTACCTCGATTCTCTGTTGTCGACCGACGCTCCGAACGTCGGGTCCACACTTGCAGAGGCAGTTCTGGACAACATGCACCGACTCTGGATCGAACCAGGACGTTCGTTGCTCGATCAGTGCGGTGTGGTCGTGGGACGAGTTCTCGAAGTACGCCCCGCGAACGAGGACGAGAGTTTTGTGCGGTTGGACCTCAACGCCCGTGACATCAGCATCGAAGAGCACGGCGTTCATCTCGACCCGGTGCTCGTGCCCGCACGTATCGGCGAGAGAAGACCGGGCGCTGGTTACCTGATCGGCAACCTGTGTCTCGAAGCGGACTTCATCACCCGGCGAAAGATCTGGTTCGATGCCATGCCGGAGCCGGGGGATCTACTCGCGTTCGTCAACACGGCCGGGTACTTCATGGACTTCAGCGCCGATCACGCCCTCGACCAACCGATTGCACGCGTGGTTGCTCTGTCCCGCAATGAATCCGGTTGGTCGTGGCGTCTCGACGATCAGTACTGGCCGGATCCATTTTACCGGTCGGCTCCATGTTCATCGATTTCATCCCAGGAGGGATCATGAAGTACGACAGCATCATCGACGTCATCGGTGACACTCCACTGGTGCGGATCAGCAGCGAAGTGACCGGTCTGAGGAACATCGACCTCTATGCCAAGCTCGAAATGCTGAACCCGTTCGGTTCGGTGAAGGACCGAGCCGCGTGGTCCATGGCGCGAGAAGGGATCGACGCCGCACGCGACGACGGACACACAATGATCGAGCTGTCGAGTGGAAACACCGCGAAGGCGTTGGCTGTCATCGCAGGCATGCACGGTGTCGACTTCAGGTCCGTCACCAATCGCATGAAGGTCCCCGAGATCAAGGACCTTCTACTGCTCATCGGCGCCGACATCGAGGAGTTGCCCGGGCAGGCCGAATGTCTCGATCCCACCGACACCGACGATCCGCTGGCGCGGATACACCGTGAGATCTCGGGACCGGGGAGCGGGTACTTCCACACCGATCAGTACTTCAACGGTCGTAATGTCGATGCGCACGTTCACGGGACCGGGCCCGAGATCCTGCGTGACCTCGACGGTGCCCCCGAACACTTCGTGGCGTGCGTGGGGACTGCAGGTTCCTCGACCGGTGTGGCGCAGGCTCTCCGTGCTGTCGACGCCAGTGTCCAGGTCCTCGGTCTGGTCGCTCACAAGTCCGACTTCATTCCTGGTATTCGAAATATCGACGAGGTTCACGAAGTAGGTCTGTTCGACCCCGACACCTACGACACCATCGAATCGGTCAGTGCAGATGAGGCGATCGACGGAATGCTGACGCTCGTGCGTCGGTGCGGCATGCTCGCCGGACCGACAGGGGGCGCTGCCTACTTCGGAGCCGTCCGGCACCTGGCGAAGGCAGACGCACAATTGGAAGGGACAGGTAGGCGTGAGACTGCTGTGTTCATCGTGTGCGACCGCGTCGAGAGCTACATGTCCTATGTGCGTGTGCGTCGGCCGGAGTTACTCAAACAACCGCCTCGTGAAGGAAGCGTGGCGACGTTGTCCGACGCGGAGATCGCGGCGGTTCCAGCGCTCACGGTGGACGAGGCGACGCGGTGGATCGAATCCGAGTCACCGTTGATCGTCGACCTGCGAAGCAGTTTCGCATACCGGGCGTTGCACATCGCGGGCTCGATCAACATCGTCGACGAGTTGTTCGGTGAGTTGCTTCGGGGGGGATTGCCGTTCGGTACGGCTCGACATGTGCTTCTCGTGTGTCCGGTCGGTGAGAAGTCGGCGCGTTACGCCGCGGCTCTCGCACGCATGGGGCACACCAACACCCGCAGTCTCACCGGCGGCGTCATCGCATGGCGCGACGCCGGTGCGCCACTTGTCCGCGACTAGGGAACGGAGAGAACCATGTCGATCGCCATCACACATTCGCCGATACCAACCGAGTCCGCGACCGAGACGCTTGCGCGCCTCACCGGCTGGCACTCGCGAATGCGCGAACAGTTTCCGATCATCACAGCGCACCCCGACCTCGCCTACCTGGACAGTTCCGCCACCGCGCAGAAGCCGCAGGCGGTGTTGGACGCGGTCGGCGACTACCTGGTTACCAGCAATGCAAACGCGGGGCGTGGCACGTACGGATGGGCGAACGCCACTACCGATCTCGTCGACGCGGGACGCGAGTCGGTGCACGAGTTCCTTCACGATGACCGTGCCCACCCCTCGTCGGTCACCTTCGTCGACGGTGCATCGAGCGGATTGCGAAAAGTCGCAC
Organism: Rhodococcus sp. NPDC058521; assembly: GCF_042719695.1. Taxonomy (NCBI): domain Bacteria; kingdom Bacillati; phylum Actinomycetota; class Actinomycetes; order Mycobacteriales; family Nocardiaceae; genus Rhodococcus; species Rhodococcus sp. NPDC058521. Next base: position 244,977 of record NZ_JBHXNL010000003.1, on the reverse strand, counting down.
AGGACTGGTTGATCCACAACTTGGACGATGGTGACGAGATAATCGTCCCTTTCGCCGACCATCAGGCGAATGCATTGCCCTGGCTCGAGGTCCAGCAGATGCTTGCCGCTCGCGGGCGAACGGTTACGGTCCATCCCCTACCGTACGAGGAAAGCGGCTCGGGCGATTACGACATTGACGCCTTCATGCGCCTCCTCGGTCCTCGGACCAGATTCGTCGCAGCTACCCACGTTCACCACGTCTACGGAAACGACATGAACGTGCACCGTATTCGGAATGCCTGTGGGTCGGATACCGTCATCTGTCTCGATGCCGCGCAGAGCGTCGGCCATATGGACGTCGACGTGTCGACACTCGACGTCGATTTCGTGGTGTTCTCCGGTCACAAGGCGATGGCACTTCCGGGCATTGGCGCGGTGTGGGCGCGGAACGCACGCGGGGCTGCGTTCGAATCCGCCGGATGGCCCGGCTCTCCCAACACCACCGGAATAGTCTCGCTGCGAGCAGCTTTCGAGTGGTTGAACGCGGCCGGTCTGCAGAAGGTGCACGCGTGGACGTCGTCACTGGGGGCAGTACTGACCGACGGGCTTTCCCGTCTCGACTCCTACGAGGTGCTCGGTTGTCAGTCGAGTCTGACCCTTGATTCGCAGGTTCAACGCAGGTTGGGCACCGTCACATTTCGTCATCGCGACGTGTCGTCGAACGATCTGGGCTTCGTGCTGGACAGTCGCGGCTTCATGGTTCGAGCCGACGGGCATTGCCAGGCCCGTGCCGGTGAGGACTCGGCGTCTGTGCGTGTCAGCCTGCATGTCTACAACACAGAGGACGAGGTCGATCGTCTTCTCGGCGTACTTACCGAATTGGATGGTGCAGCATGACCCGAACAGTCGTGATGGTCGATCTGTACGCACCGACCATGCGTCTTGCGCAGGCATACCTCGATCGCGGGTTCGACGTGGTCCAGTTGCAGAGCACGCCGGAGGTGCCACCGGTCTATCGGGGGTTCGATGGGGTTGGTCTGTCCGGGCGGATCGTTCACGGTGGGGGAGCGTACGACAGCGACGATCTCGAGCGCACGATCGAATTGGTTGCCGCGCTGAACCCGGTCGCGGTCACCACCGGTGGCGAAACCGGTGTCGAACTGGCTGACCTGATCTCCGAGCGCCTTGGACTGGCCACCAACGGTAGTGCGCTGAGCAGCGTGCGACGGGACAAGTTCGCGATGATAGAGCGGTTGCGCAGCCACGGACTGCGCGCCACCGCGCAATTGCTCGTGCCCGACGTCGAGACGCTGAGATGCTGGCACGAGAGTGTCGGTGGGCGTGTCGTGATCAAACCGACCCGTAGCGCCGGGAACGACGGCGTTCAGTTCTGCGCGGATTCGTCGGAATCGGTCGCGGCGTACCGGCAAATCGTGCACCGGCAGAACATTTTCGGCGTAACGAACGAGGGGGTCGTAGCCCAGCAGTTCCTCGTCGGTGGCGAGTACGTCGTGAACACCGTCAGTTCCCGGGGTGCGCACCGTGTCACCGACATGTGGAAATACGTGAAGATGTCCGCCAACGGGGTATCCGACCGGGTCGGTGCCGCGGTGTCCGTACCCGGCGACGATTCGCGCCGTGCAGCATTGGTGGACTACGCGACATCCGTGCTCGATGCCCTCGGTATCGAACACGGACCCGCGCACCTGGAAATCATGATGACTCCGGACGGCCCCTGCCTCGTCGAGATCGGAGCAAGGCTGTGCGGCGCCGACACCGCTCGATACGCGGAAATCGCACGAGGAGAGTCGCAGATCGACTGGACCGTCACGGCGTTCACCGATCCGGATGAGTTCGCCCGCGAACACACCCGCCCGGCCGTCGACCGATCGCACGCCGCCATGGTGTTCTCTACCTCCCCGTACGAGGGAACACTGCGCAGCTATCCGAAGCTCGACCAGGTACTCGCCCTGCCGAGCTATGTCGATCACCAGCTGGTCGTCCCACCGGGCGGACAACTGCAGCGCACGGTGTCCGACGTGACGGAACCCATGATGATCGGACTGTCTCATCCGGTCCGAGACGTTCTCGAACGTGACCTGACGACCGTGCTGTTTCTCGACGGTGATGGGTTCTACGACGTGGCGGCCGAGCCGGATGCCACAGCGGTGGGTGCGCCTTGACCGGTGTGCACGTGGTGGTCGTTCACCGGTGGCGAGCACCGTATGCGCTGTACGCGAACTACATCGATCACACTCGTCATCGGGTGTCGTACGTCACGAGTGAAGTAGGACGGGAGTCGATTCCCACACTCGCCGCCGGAATCGAGACGGTGTCCGAAACCGACTCGCTGGCGCAGGTACGACCCGCAGTGGCACGGCTTGCCGGTCGGTTCGGCGCACCGGCCGCCATCGTTGCCTTGAAGGAGGACGACCTTCTCAATGTTGCGCAATTGAACGCGGAGTACGAGCTGTCCGGTCGCCGGCCAGAAGATCTCGGGGTTTTCCGTGACAAGCTGACGATGGCTCGGGCGATCGACAGTGCAGGCCTGCTGCAACCACGGTTCGGATCGGCCTCCACGGTCGACGACGTCGTCGCATTCGGTACTCGCCACGGGTGGCCGGTGGTGGTCAAACCGCGCCTCGGCAGTTCGAGTGAGGGCGTGCAGGTCTGGTGCAGCGACGCCGTAGACCCGAGCTGGCGACCCGGTTCCGATGGTGCCATCGTCCAGACGTTCGTCGACGGGACCCTTCTTCACGTCGACGGGGTGTTCGACGGACGCACAGTAGGGCCGTTGCGGGTCTCGAAATACCTCGGTACGCCTCTGGGGTTTCGAAGCGGCGGCTGGGTCGGTTCGGTCGAGATCGACGACCCCGCGGTCAGGACCGTTGTCGAGTCGTACGCCCAGAAGACGCTGACTGCGCTCGCAGACCGGCCGACGGTGTTTCACCTCGAGGTGTTCCTGAAGTTCGACGAAGCGGGAGACCCGTACTGCGTCTTCGTCGAGATCGCTGCGCGTGCGGGAGGCGCGGAAATACCGTTCCTGTGGCGAGAGGTACACGGCTACGACCTGGTCGGCGAGGCGTTTCGTCTCGCTCTTGGTGCGGTCGGGGACTTTCATGTCCCAACGGAGGTCTCGGCGCCCACGACCGACGATTGCGCCGGTCTGTTGCTCTTTCCGGCACCGGCGCGAAGGCCGTGTCGCATCACGTCTGTGAGAACTGTTCTGGGTACCGCTTCGGCCCCGTCGGAGCTCTACGCCGAGGAAACCCTTGCGGTCGGGGAGGTCGTGTCCGATGCCCCCGCATACTACGAACACGTCGGGGGCCGATTCCGCTTCCGCGGTCGATCAACGGAGGCGGTCGAAGCGGCCGTCAGATCCGTTGCGCAAAAGTTTTCGGTATCCGCCAGTCACGTGGACGCGCTCGGCCGTGACGAACTCGGCGACCAGGAACTCGATGTGAAGGATTTCGTATGAGGAAGTATTCGAGGCTGTGGCATCTGCCCGGCGCACCGATGTTGATCATCGGTGGAACCGCTGCGAGGATCGGCCACGGTGTCACGATCATCGCATGGTTGCTGTTGATCAGGGAGATCGACGGGAACTACGCGACAGCAGGCCTGGTAAGTGGTGCGATCTCGCTCGCCACCGCGTTCGCTGCGCCGGTAGCGGGCCGTCTGGTCGATCGATATGCCGCAGCTCGAATCGTTCCCGTGTATGCCGTTGGGTACTCGCTTGCGCAAGCGGCGTTGCTGATCGCGGTACTGCAGGATGCCGGCGTCTCCCTCTTGCTGCCGTTGGCGGTACTCACCGGAGCCCTGTTTCCACCGATGTCCCCGACGCTACGGTCGGCCTGGTCGCACGTGACCCGCCCCGAGGGAGAGCATTCGGCTCTGCGCACAACCGCCATGGCTGCAGAATCGGCAGTGTTCGAACTCGTGTTCGTTCTCGGACCTCTGATCATGTCGATGTTCATCGTGCTGGCCGATTACACGACCACGGATCCGACCGTCTACGGCGCCGGAGCGGCGATTACCTTCGCGACGGTCACCACGCTCGTGGGCACGATAGTGGTGTGTCGGGGAAGGCTCATTCAGTCTCTGGGCACCGAGGTAGCTTCCGACAAGACGATTGGCGTGGGGCCGTTGGGGTTCCCGGCCTTCTTGTTGTTGCTCACGGTGACCGCGGGAGTTGCGTTCTCCTTCGGAGCCTCCCCGGTCGCCATTGCAGCGTTCGCCACCGCCGGCGGGGAGGTGTCGGGAGGAGTGACCGCGGGTGTCCTGATCGCAGTCTGGAGTGTGGGGAGCGCTGCGGGGGGAGTCGTGTACGGCGCGCTCCCGCTGCCGCTCGCCGATACTGCCGGGACCCTGACGAAGCGGCTGCTCGTTCTACTCGTGGGTCTGACGATCGGATACGCCGCCTGGAACATCGCGGGAAGTTCGATCCAACTGTCCGTTGTCCTCGTGGCCACTGGAGCCGTCATCGCACCCGCAGTGACCGTTCTGGCAGAACTGGTCGCGTCCACGGTGCCCGCGTCGATGATCACCGAGAGCTATACATGGTTCACTTGTGTCAACATGTCCCTTGCAGCGGCCGGGGCGGCCGTGGCCGGACCGGTGGTCGACGGACCGAACGGTCCGGCGCTGGGCTTCTGGCTGTGTGCTGCGGCGACGGCAGCGGCCATCGTTGCGGCGGCCGCGACAGGCGCGCTGACGGTCAAGCGAGCGGCGGTGTCCGCGTGAGCGTTCCGGGTTCTATCGATGCGGAGACCGCACGTCATTGGTATCAGCGCTGGGAGAGTCAACAACAGCAATACGCCGGTGACCGAGAAGAGCGGTTCGAGGCTGTTCTCGATGTTGTGGCGGCGGTGTGTGTTCGGCCGCGTGTCATCGTCGATCTGGGTAGTGGACCTGGATCGCTGGCCACCCGAGCGGCTCGTCGCTTCCCGGACGCGACCGTCGTCGCTGTCGATCACGATCCGTTTCTGACATCCCTGGGAGTGTCCGCACATCCAGAGCTCGATTTCGTGTCGGTGTCGATCGGTGCAGTTGGGTGGACGGGCGCGCTCGAGCGGTACGCGGGGCGCGTGGACGCCATTGTGTCGAGTACCGCGCTGCACTATCCGCCGCCTGACGTCCTGGCCGCGATCTATCGTGATTGTGCAGGTCTGCTCGACCAACGGGCAGTGCTGGTCAATGCCGATCAGTTCTACCCGGGGGACGAGGGGTGGAACTCGACACTGTCGGGCATCGACGATGTTCGCCGTGCGCGCAACGGGTCTACCCCTTCGGAGGACTGGGCGCAGTGGTGGCGTGCAGTAGATTCCGAGCCGGCGTTCGCAGACTCGTTAGCGTGCCGAGCAGCCACGCTGCCCGTTCACGAGGGGGACAACCTCCTCTCGTGCGACGATCACATCGCCTTGATGCTCCGAGCCGGTTTCGCCGTTGCAGGTACCGTCTGGCAACACGGCCGCAGCGCGGTGGTCGCCGGAGTGCCGGAGACTGGACGATCCTTCCGATAGTCGTGCGAAGAGTCCCACGAAGCCCACCTCGTTTCGAGAGCGGCCCGTCGCGGCGTGAGTGGCTATCGTCGTGGCATGACCTCGACGACTCCTGTCCTTCGCGGATATCTCAGTGACAACGCGGCCGGTGCCTCTCCCGAGATCCTCGCGGCTGTGTCGGATGCGTCGAGTGGTCCCGCGGCACCGTACGGAAACGATGCGTTGTCCGTTGAGGTTGCCGAGCAGTTTTCGGCGGTGTTCGAGACGGCTGTCGAGGTTTTTCCGGTGAGCACGGGGTCCGCCGCGAACGCGCTGGGGCTCGCTTCGCTGACCCCGCCGTGGGGAAGCATCCTCGCTCATACCGACGCCCACATCGGATCGGACGAGGCAGGAGCGCCGGAGTTCTTCACCAATGGCGCCAAGATCGTTCACTTGGGCGGAGTTCATTCGAAGATCGATCCGGACCTGCTTCGCGCCGGCGTCGAACGCAAGAGAGGCGACGTGCACAGTGTGCAACCATCCGTCGTCAGCATCACTCAAGCCACCGAGGCGGGCAGTGTCTACACCCTCGACGAACTACGGGAGCTGGCCGACATCGCGCACGGTGCAGGACTTCGAGTTCACATGGACGGTGCCCGTTTCGCCAACGCGCTCGTTGCGCTGGACACCACACCCGCCGAGATGACCTGGCGTCTGGGTGTGGACGTTCTGTCGTTCGGGGCCACGAAGAACGGAGCGATGACGGCCGATGCGATCGTGTCCTTCGATCCGTCGCTGACCGAGGAACTGGCGTACCGCCACAAGCGCGGTGGGCAGTTGACGTCGAAGATGCGATTCCAAAACGCCCAGCTCGGCGCCTACCTCACCGATGACGTGTGGTTGCGTAACGCACGCCACGCCAACGCAATGGCAGCGAGGATGCGTGACGGACTGCGTGAGATTCTCGGGGTGGAGGTGCTCGGCGACACGCGAGCGAACATCCTGTTCTGCCGTTTCCCTGCCGACTTGGTCACTGCACTTCGCGAAGCCGGATACGGCTTCTACGGAAACAGGTGGGAGACGGACGTGGTTCGGCTGGTGACGAGTTTCGTTCACTCCGCCGAGGATATCGACGACTTCTTGGCTGCCGGACGCAGATTCACGGCTCACGCCCTATGACGGGCTCGTCTGCGTGGCCTGCGAATACGGCCGGGCTGCTGCGGTTGCCGTCCGGACGTGTGGTTCGGGGTCGAGGATTGCGAAACCCGCTGCCGGACGGAGCGTTACCCGACTTCGGGGTATACCTGACAGGTAAGGCCCCGTCGGCGCTCGCGTGGGAGCAACGATGGGTCCGATGGCCGGACTTCTGGTTGCCTGCGGATCGGGGCGCTCTGCGTTCCGTACTCGAGGAAGCTCTCGAACGTTCGGAACGTGACCGTATCGAATTTGCCTGTGGTGGCGGGTACGGCCGAACCGGTACCGCCCTTGCCTGCCTTGCGGTACTCGACGGGATCCCCAAGGCGAACGCCGTCGCTTACGTGCGTGAACACTATTCGCCTCGTGCGGTGGAGATGCCGTGGCAACACCGCTTCGTGAAGTCCTTCCCCCTGTGAGTGGTCAGCGAGTCCCAGGACTCGCTGACCACTCACGGACATTGGGTGTCCGCAATTGCCCCTAACCTGGGTTCATGGACATTCGATGGAACGACGAACTGGTCGATCAGCTCGAGTGGCACTGGCGGCATCAACTGCGCGAGCGCTTGTCCGGTCTGACCGACGACGAATACTTCTGGGAGCCGGTGGACAACTCGTGGAGCATTCGACCGCGGGGGACGTCCAAGGCACAGATCCAAGCGGGTGCGGGGGACTGGACGATCGAATTCGCCTTTCCCGAACCCTCGCCGGCCCCCGTCACGACCATTGCCTGGCGGCTGGGACACATCGTGGTCGGGGTCTTCGGGGCTCGCAACGCCTCGCATTTCGGCGGGCCGCCGATGGACTACGAATCTTTCGAGTACGCGGGCACGGCCGAAGAAGCATTGCTGCAGCTAGACGAGCAGTACGCAGCCTGGATCTCCGGAGTGAGGTCGTTGGGCGAAGACGGATTGTCGCGCCCCTGTGGCAGTGCCGAGGGGCCGTTCGCGGATGCGCCTTTGGCAAAGCTGGTCCTGCACATCAACCGCGAAATGATCCATCACGGTGCGGAGATCGCGCTGCTGCGCGACCTGTATGTCAACCGTGAGCGCCCAACTCGATGAGCAGAACGCCGGCGGCGATGAGTGCGATGCCTGCACCCATCGTCTTGGTGAGGGGGTCGCGGAAGATGAAGCATGCTGCGATCGCGGTGAGAGCGACACCGGTCGCCGCCCAGATGCCGTAGGCGACGCCGACCGCCATACCGGCGCCCAGAGCCAAGGCGAGAAAACCGAATGAGACGAGGTAACCGAGCACGATCACGGGTGCCCATCGTTTGTCCCTCAGCCCGTCGGATTGGCGAAGTGACAGGGTGGCACCCAGTTCGCACCCGATCGCGCACAGCAGATAGAACCAGCTCATCGGCGTACTCGTTCCCGCTCCCTCGGCTGCGCCTTCTGCGAGCCGACTTCGACGAGGAGAACCCCCGACGCAACGATGGCGATTCCGAGACCCATCACCGTGGTGAATGGTTCGTCGAACAGAACTCTTGCGAGAACCGCCGTGAGCGCGACGCCACTGGCACCCCAGATTCCGTAGGCGACACCGATCGGCGCACCCTCACGCAGGACTGCGGCAAGAAAGCCGAACGACACGACGTAGCCGATGGCGACCGCGACGACCCACAGCGAGTTGTCCAGCGACGCACGCAATGCGAGTGTCCCGGACACCTCGAACACGATCGCACCCACCAGGAACAGCCATTTACGCATCGACGTCGCAGGTTACTCGGGGCCGAGTGGGTAGTCGAGGGCCGGACGCTCGCCACGACGTAGCCATCGTCCGGGCAAGCGCCCGGCGAGATCGCCGAGTGGGCCGACAGCAGAACTGAGAATTCCCACCGTCTCCTGCAGGAGGTCGATGCTCGAGCTCATGCGTTCGATGTTCGGTGCCAGGGAAGTGAGCGTTTCCGACAGGGCGACGATCTGGTCCAGAGGTCCGTCCTTGGCGATGAGCCGTTCGAGGGCGCCCTGTTCTGCGAGGAGGGTGTCGAGAAGGCCGTCCTCGGCGAGCGCACGATCGACGATTCCGCCCTGCGCCGTGAGCCTCTCCACGGCTCCGTCCTCGGCGGTGAGCCGTTCGAGTGGACCGTCGGCAGCGGTCAGGCGGTCGAGCAGTCCACCGGGTGCGAGAAGTCGTTCGAGCGCCCCGTCCTCGGCCAACACCCGGTCGAGGGGCCCGCCGGGGGCAAGTACCCGTTCGAGTGGTCCACCTGGTTCGAGTAGTCGTTCGAGGGTCCCGTCGGGAGCCGTGAGTCGGTCGACGGGTCCTCCGGGTGCCAGCAGTCGGTCGAGTGGACCGCCCGGGGCCATGGCCTGGCCGAGCGGCCGATCACCTGCGGTCAGCGAGGACAGCTGCTGAATCATCTGCAGCGGATTTCCGGATGCCCCCGACGGCATCCCCACACCGGCAACAGCGTTGCTGGTGGACACCGCTCCTCTGATGGTCGTCAGCGTCACCTCGGCGACGCCGAGACCTGCCTCGGCAGCGGTGAGCCCGATTCGCAGTGGCGCGAAAGCCAAGGAGACGAGATTCATGCGATAACTGTAACCCGTGACACACATGAACCCCTGTGAGTGGTTGACGAGTCTCTGGACTCGTCAACCACTCACAGGAGGCGGAGCCGCCTAGGTCAGGACTTTCAGGCCGACGACACAGCCGACGATGCCCAGGATCAGCAGAATTTTGACGAGCGAGGCGGATTCGGCGCCCGTGACCATCGCGTACGCAACGGTGATCGACGCCCCGATGCCCACCCAGATGGCGTAGGAAGTGCCGGTGGGCAGTGTGCGCATTGCATACGCAAGCCCCGCCATCGACAACAGGAGTCCCACGCAGAACGTGATGGAAGGCGCGAGTTTGCTGAAACCTTCGGATTTGCCGAGCGCGGTCGCCCAGACCGCCTCGAGAACACCGGAAACGACGAGAACCAGCCATGCCATGAGGAACACTCCTGCACCGTCTTTTCGCTGGCCGGGTACGGTGCGCTCGTCCGGGTGTCCATTCGACCTCGCCAGGTTAGCAAAGTGGGAAAGACGTTTCCGGCTACCGGCTGCCTTGTCGAAGGGCTGCGGTGACGGAGCTGAACATGGTGGTCTTGATCGCCCCGGGTGTTCCGCGATCCTTCCCTGCGATCGGTGACAGTCGGTCCACGGCGGCCGACACCAGCTCGCTCTCCGCGGCGACACCGTCGACCAGTGCATCGGATGCGCCGAAGCGGTGTCCGGTCGTCATGGCCTTCATCGCCGCTCGGGGGCGACAGGTCGGCCTGGATCAGGGCCGCCATGCCGGGAGTGAAGAGGTGTTGATGTCCACCTCGGGGAAGCAATAGTAGCCGCGGTCCTCACACATGTATCGGTAGTCGTGGGCGATGGCCGGCATGGCTCTGGCACCGAAGGTGTGGCCCTTCACCGCGGCGACTGTGGGAAGCGGAAAGGTGAGGACTCGGTCGAACAACTCCTGGACCCGACCGACGTACCACTCCGCGCGATCACCGTTGGACATCAGCCAGTCCAGATCCAAGCCGCGGAGTAGAACTTTCCCGCGCCGACGGCGATCAATCCGCGTGCCGAGGTCTCGATCTCGTTCAGGTGGGCGTCCACCGTGTCGAGCCATTCCGGCGAGAAGCGGTTCTCGTCGTTTCCGAGTGTCAGGACGGCGAAATCGTCGCGGTATTCCAGAGTTGCGGTCATGGGGATCTTCCTTTCACCGGCCGCTTGTAGCCGCGGGTCGTGATGGCTCGAGTGGTGGGATCGCCAGCACCGCACGTACGGCGCCGGCGAGACGGTCGCGAACCAGTGGTTCGGGCACCCGGTCGCCTCTCAACAGCAGGGCAGTGGGTAGTTCGACGACGCAGTCCCTGATCACCGATACGGCTTCTCGATCCGCTCGGCCCCACATGGATTTCGACAGTCGTACGAGTGGCTCGACAGCCGAATTGTCAAGTCGGAGAAGGTCCCTTGCGATGCCGTCGGGAATGTCGTTGGTGCCGAGTAGTTCGTCTCGGCGTACGGAGAGCAGGAACCGGGGATTCGAGCAAGAAGCTGGCCGTGGGTATGTCACCACCCGCGGCGTCGACCGCTTCGTTCTGAATCGACAGAAACCGCCTTGCTGCCCGCAGCCAGACCTTTCCGACCAGCCCTCCACGGGATCCGAAAGCGTGATAAATCGCTCCGTTGGACACCGAGGTGCGATCCGACAGGGTGCGGACGGTCACCGCAGCGGCACCGGACTCGACCGCCAGTTGTTCGGCAGCGTCCATCAGCTGTTCGAGGTCGTGAACACGTGGCCTTGGCGTGGAACGAACATGGCAGAGCAGGTGCTCTGTTATTTATCGGCCCAGGTCGGAGTTCACAGGAACCTTCCAGCGAATGTGCAGCCTGGCCCCAGCGCGCTACGTGATGATGGTGGAGTGACACACGCGAACCCTGCAGACCGCACAGCCGAGGCGCGCATCCTGGTGGTCGACGACGAGCCGAACATCGTGGAACTGCTTGCGGTCAGCCTGAGATTCCAAGGATTCGAGGTCGAAACGGCCTCGACGGGAGCGGAAGGTCTCGACCGGGCCCGATCGTTTCGCCCTGACGCGCTGATTCTCGATGTGATGATGCCCGGAATGGACGGGTTCGGCCTGATCGGACGGCTGCGCGCGGACGGAGTCGATGCGCCTGTCCTGTTCCTCACTGCGAAGGATGCGGTCGAGGACAAAGTCACGGGATTGACGCTGGGTGCGGACGATTACGTGACCAAGCCCTTCAGCCTCGAAGAGGTGGTTGCGAGGTTGCGAGTGATTCTGCGCCGGTCCGGGAAAGTGCCGGACGACAAGCGGTCGGCGCGGGTGACCTTCGCGGACATCGAACTCGACGACGACACCCGGGAGGTGTGGAAGGCCGGTGAGCTGGTTTCGCTTTCACCCACCGAGTTCACGTTGTTGCGGTACTTCATGGTCAACGCGGGGACCGTGCTGAGCAAGCCTCGCATCCTCGATCACGTGTGGAACTACGACTTCGGTGGCGAGGTGGGAGTGGTCGAGTCGTACGTGTCGTATCTGCGTCGCAAGGTCGACACCGGGGATACCCCACTGATCCACACCCTTCGCGGCGTCGGTTACGTCATGCGCGAACCTCGGCGATGACACGGCTGTGGGTACGTTTTCCGTTGTTGCCGTTGCGCTTTGCGATGGTCGCGACGGTCACGATCCTCGCTGGTTTGGGCTTGTTGGCTTCGGGTACGGCGGTGACGTCGGCGCTCGAGAACTCGTTGACCGAGCGGGTGGATCACTCGTTGTACGACGCAGCTCAGGGCTGGGCGAAACCGCACCCCGAGCGGGATCTGCCTCCGCCGGACACCCCGAGCATCCGCAGGCCACCCAGCCCGTTCTACGTGCGCACGGCCGCGCCGAACGGCACGGTTCTGGTGGAGATCAATGATTACGACGCGACACCGGCACTGCCGTCGACGACTGTCGACGGGCCCACAACCGTCGATTCCACCGGCGATTCCGACGTCCGTTGGCGAATCCTGACTGCGCAGAACCCAGACGGGACCGTCACGACAGTGGGAGTCAACCTCGGCGACAACGACGCCACTGTGTCGCGTCTTGTCGCGTTGCAGTTGGTGATCGGCTCGATCGTCCTGCTGGTCCTGGCGGTCGCCGCGTATGTCCTGGTGCGCCGCAGCCTTCGTCCACTCGTCGAGGTGGAGGAGACGGCCGCCGCCATCGCCTCCGGTGATCTGCACCGGCGGGTACCCGAGCGCGAGAACCGCACCGAGGTCGGGCGCCTCTCGGTGGCGCTCAACGGCATGCTCGCGCAGATCCAGCACGCGTTCGCGGCGACCGCGGCCTCGGAGGAATCGGCTCGACGTTCGGAGGAGAAGATGCGCCGATTCGTCGCGGACGCCAGCCACGAACTGCGCACTCCGCTCACCACGATTCGCGGATTCGCGGAGCTGTATCGACAGGGTGCGGCGTCCGACGTGGACATGTTGATGAGTCGCATCGAGGGTGAGGCGTCCAGAATGGGCCTGTTGGTCGAGGATCTCGTGATGCTCGCCAGGCTCGACGCCGAGCGACCGCTCGACCGCGCACCCGTGGATCTGCTGTCGATCGCTTCCGAAGCTGTGCACGGTGCCCGCGCCCTCGCCCCGCAGCGCACGGTCCGGCTCGAACTCGTGCCCGGCCCCGGCACGCCGCAGGTTCTCGGCGACGAGGCGCGGCTGCGTCAGGTGCTCGGCAACCTGATCGCCAATGCGCTACGGCACACACCCGAAACAGCGAACGTCACCGTCCGTCTCGGAACCACGGCAACCAGTGCGTTTCTCGAAGTCGCGGACACCGGCTCCGGGCTCGGAGAAGAGGATCGCCAGAAGGTGTTCGAGCGCTTCTACCGCACCGACACCTCTCGAAACCGAGAGCGCGGTGGAAGCGGTCTGGGACTCTCCATCGTGGCCGCGCTCGTCGCGGCGCACGAAGGCAGGGTGTCGGTCGAGAGCGAGCTGGGCAAGGGAGCGACGTTCCGGGTCGAACTGCCTCGCACCGACGAATGATTGGGTCAGACGGGGACGTTCGCCCCGTGGCCCTGTTCCCGCAAGGTGGCCTTGATCTTCTCGGCGGCCTCGTCCATCGACTCGGGAGACGGGTCGGTGTCCGCGCCACTGATGTCGAAGTCACCCATGTCGTAGGCAGGGAAGACGTGTACGTGCAGGTGCGGCACTTCGAGTCCGGCGATCAGGAGACCTGCACGGGGAGCATCGAACGCGGGACGCACAGCGCGGCCGAGGGTGCGGGCAACTTCCGTGACCTTGACGAACAGCTCTCCGTCCACGTCCTGCCACTGGTCGACCTCTTTGCGTGGCACGACCAGGGTGTGGCCTTGGGTGACCGGCGCGATGGTGAGGAACGCGACGACGTCCTCGTCCTCCCACACGAACCGGCCCGGAAGATCCCCGTTGATGATTGCGCTGAATACGGAAGCCATGCTCTGAGGATAGGTGCTAACCGAGTTGTTCGGAGACGTCCGCGCCGGCCAGGGTGATGATCATGAGTGGGACGACCTTCGGCGCCGGAATGAAGTAGCGGTTTCGCGATTCCTGTTCGACGATGCGCGCGCCTGTCAACGCCTTCAGATGGTGGTACAGCTGGCCGGCGGACGAGAGTCCCACGGAAACCTGTAGTTCGGCGGCAGCGGCCGGGCCACGAAGCAACGTTCGGACGATCTGCAGTCGGACCGGGTTGCCGAGTGCGGCAAGAACAGTGGTGATTCCACCAGGCGCAAGGTCGAGGGTCGCCGCGGCGTCGTAGCGGATGGTCCAGGCCACGTCGCCGCAGAGGTCGACGGCACCCTGGTAGCCGATCGTGCCGGCCTCGCCGGGCGACGTGTCGGAAGCGGGGGAAGCCGAGTTTCGCTCCTCGAGTGCGTGCACGCGCGCTTCGAGGTCGGCCAGTCGGTCGTCGTGATCGGTCACACCGCGCAACCCAATCGGTCGAATTCGGTGGGATTCGTCATTGCCTGCAGGAGCAGTTGCTGATGGGCGAAACTTGCCGTCGCGGCGGTGTAGTCCTCGGGTGACATGCGGTCGACCAACAGGACCGCGTTGGCGACGGTTCCGTCCGTACGCCGCATCGTCATCGCTTCGGTGAGCACACCGGGGAGACTACCGCCCTTGAATCCGAGGCCCTCGGTTCCCGGCGGTGCAGGCTGCCATTCCAATTGCGCGCGTGCGATTTCCGAGCCCGGACCGAACTCGCCGGTGGCGATGGACCGGTGCAGGGACGACAGTCCCGCGGCCGTGCCGTGGGCGCCGGTCTCGTCCACCCGGTCGTTGGCGAGTTCGAAGTCCTCCGGGACGGCAAGGTTGCTCACCTCTTCGCGGTAGCCGGGGTCGTCGGCGTACCGCTGGGCTGCCGTCTGGAGGGAATCGGAATCGCTGTCGATCTCGGGGTCGAGGATTGCGATCGTGGAACCGAGCATCGTGGGAACCTCGAAGTCGGACCAGCCACCGCGTTCGGCTGCCGCCTGAAAGGCATCGTCACCCAGTCGGTCACGCAGGTAGTCGGGGACCGCGTTGTCACTCTCCTGGATCATCGCCGAGACCATCTGCTCGAGGGTGACGGTCGCGTCCGGCGCACGGATGCCCAGGCGCGCAAGCGCGCGCGGATGGGCATCGCCGTCCGTCCCGGGTAGGTACCAGCGCTCCCATTCCGCGATCGGCACCGCCTCGTTCGGATCGAGTTCGCCACTTGCCACGGCCTGTGCGTAGGCGGCGAGATGAACCACCTTGACGGCCGAAGCCGTGGGTGCGGATTCGTCGACACGGTGTTCCAGCACGGCGCCGCGGCCGTCGTCGACGCGCAGTGCGATGTTCTCGGCGTGCTCGCCGAGGTAGCCGGTCCACCCCTCGGCCGTGTCCACGCCCGGCTGGGGTAGTGGCGCACAGGCGTCGGCTGGGGTCGTGTCTGCATTGCCGCAGGCGACCGCACTTGCGGTGACTGCGAGAAGCATGGAAAGCGCCCTGAGCATGGAAACTCCAAAAGTTCGGAATTACGGAATTGTTGAATCACCGTAGCTTCAGTCGGTCGAGTTGTCGATATCGCCAGCTCCGGGCAATCGGGTGGCGAGCGCGCCGTAGGCTGAGCGTCGTGCGCGTACTCGTTATCGGCTCCGGAGCCCGTGAACATGCCCTCCTTCTGGCCCTCGCTCGTGACCCAGGTGTCAGTGCACTGATGTGCGCTCCCGGTAATGCCGGGATCGCCGAGGTCGCCGAGCAGCACTCGGTCGATGCGTCGTCCGGTGAGGCCGTGACCGCCCTCGCGAAGGAGGTGTCGGCCGACCTCGTCGTGATCGGCCCCGAGGTGCCACTGGTGCTCGGGGTCGCCGACGCCGTTCGAAGCGCCGGGATCGCATGCTTCGGCCCGTCCGCCGACGCCGCCCGGATCGAGGGCTCCAAGGCCTTCGCCAAGGACGTCATGGCAGCAGCCGGAGTCCGCACCGCCCACAGTGAGATCGTGGACAACCCTGCCGAGCTCGACGCGGCGATCGATCGCTTCGGACCCAACTGGGTCGTCAAGGACGACGGGCTCGCCGCAGGCAAGGGTGTCGTTGTCACCACGGATCGCTCGGTTGCACGCGATCACGCGGCCGAACTCCTGGAGAACGGCCACCCTGTCCTTCTCGAGTCCTTCCTCGACGGCCCCGAGGTGTCGCTGTTCTGTCTGGTCGACGGCGAGACCGCCGTACCGCTGCTCCCTGCGCAGGACCATAAGCGCGTCGGCGACGCGGATACGGGCCCCAACACCGGAGGCATGGGGGCATACACCCCGCTCCCGTGGCTGCCCGCAGGTGCCGTCGACGAGATCGTGAACACCGTCGTCAAGCCGGTTGCCGCCGAGCTGGTGAAGCGCGGCAGCTCGTTCTCGGGTCTGCTCTACGCGGGTCTGGCGATGGGAAGCAACGGTCCCGCCGTGGTCGAATTCAACTGCCGTTTCGGCGACCCGGAAACGCAGGCCGTGCTGGCGCTTCTCGAGTCACCGCTCGGCGAGTTGCTGAACGCGACGGCTACCGGAACTCTCGGCGATGTCGGTGAACTGCACTGGCGCAACGGGTCCGCGGTCACGGTCGTGATCGCTGCGGAGAACTACCCGGCGTCTCCGCGTACCGGTGACGTCATCACCGGTTCCGACGCCGAAGGTGTGCTGCACGCGGGAACCAAGGTCGTGGACGGCAAGATTGTCTCCGCCGGCGGGCGCGTGTTGAGTGTTGTCGGCGTGGGGGAGGACCTCACCGCCGCACGTGACGACGCCTACGCCAAGATCGAGGCAATCAAGTTGCCGGGCAGCCACTTCCGTACCGACATCGGATTGGGAGCAGTCGAAGGAAAGATCTCCATCCCGAACTGACCGGTCGTCTTCACCTGGTGGCTGTGCGTGACAGCACGGCCACCAGGAAGTCGGAGCCTTCGGTGAACGGGCGCAGGTCCCAGGTCGAGAGCAACACGTCGGCAGTGAGGCCGGCAGCCTCTGCGTCCGTCAGGAACTCCGCAAACGCGTATCCGCGGTCCGCGCCGAATCCGACCACTGCGCGTCCGGACGCAGCCAAGTGGCGAGCGAACCCCGCGAGGACCTGGACGCGTGTCGACGGGGCCAGGAACGTCACCACGTTGCCCGCGCACACGATGGCATCGAACTCTGCGGCAACTTCTCTCGATGCGAGGTCCAGTTCCGCCAGATCGCCGACGAGCCACGTGGGTCCGGGATGATCGGCCTCGGCCGCCTCGATCAACACCGGGTCGACGTCGACACCGACGACGGTGTGTCCGACGTCGTGCAGGTGGCCACCGACGCGCCCCGGCCCGCAGCCCGCATCGAGCACCCGGCTACCGCGAGAGAGCATCGCGTCCACCAGGCGTGCCTCACCGACGATGTCTGCACCGTCGGCCGACATGGTCCGGAACCGCTCGACATACCGCGTCGAGTGCGTCGGATCGGCGGAGGTGATCTCTTCCCATTTGCTCGGTGTGTGAGTGCTCATCGTTGTCTCCTCCTCGGCCTCGTGGCTGCCTTCCGGTCACGGTATACCCCCGCCGCTGGACTCGTGAGACATGGACCACATACAGCTCGAAAAGAGCACCGCCACAGGCGGAAAGCCGATGAAAGGCATTCACATGGGACTCGTAGCCGGACTTGTCGGAATCGTCGGGACCATGGCTGATTCCGGAGATGCGATCCATGCCACAAAGGAAGCGACTTCGTTGGGTTCGAGAGGCGCCGAATGGCGATGTCGCCGAGCATGATCTTCTCGACGACCTCGTCTTCACCGATCTCATGAATTCGAGCCTGATCGGCAATCTGCTTCTGCATCGAAGGTGCCGAGACATACCCCGGATTGACACAGCTGCTGGTCACGCCATGGCGGCCCCCTTCGAGGACCGTTGTCTTCGAAAGGCCTTCGAGTCCGTGCTTCTCCGTCACATACGCCGATTTGAACGGGATGCGCGGAGTCCGTGAACCGAGGACACGTTGATCGCTCGTCCGAATCCTTTGGCGTACATGTGCGCGCTACATCCAGCGGTTGATGGTGGAGTCGCCGTTCCTGTTGATCCGTGCAGCACTACCTGAACGAACCGCAGTGTCACGAGAAGCGCAGGGGCAAATAGCCGATCTGGTCGAAGGTGGGCAGACATCCCATCAGGAACGTGGCTGCTCCCACCAGGTCCAGGCTGAACTGGAGCAGTTGCTTGCGGCCGAACTTGTGCCCGAAATGGTCGAAGACGATTCCGCCGAGCGGGCGGGCCGCGAAACCGACGGCATAGGTCACGAAAGCGGCGATGATCGCGTCGAGTTCGTTGTCTCCAGCAGCGAAGGACACTTTGCTGAACACGAGCGTGGCAGCCGTGCCGTAGAGGAAGAACTCGTACCACTCGACGACGGTGCCGGCCATCGAGGCGCCGACGACCTACTCGTCCTGCTGCGGTCGGCTGCAGTGGTCGGTACACCACCGCAGCGGATGATCTCGGGATGAATCACACGACGATCTCCAGGCGGATCGCCCACCTCGAGTCGTGCCTCGGAGACCGGGTGCTCGTTCACGGCTCCGGAGGCTGGGAACTCACCGACCTGGGTAGCCGAGCACTTGCGTCTGCCGAGACGATCGAATCTGCGCTGGACGGCCTGGTCACCGAACGAACCGGCGCCGAACGTCTGCAGGGCGTGGTCCGCCTGACCGCAACCGATGGGTTCAGCGCCTATATCGCCGCACCCGCAGCCGCCGACGTTCACCGATGTCACCCGGACGTGGCCGTCACCAGGCGCGCAACCCAGAACCGGTGGGGATTCGACGTCGAAGTGGTGGTCGGTAAGCCGCAGGTGCACCGGGCCGAGGCGGTGTGGCCGGCAGACTACGCACTCGGGTTGTACGCCTCGCGCGCCTACCTGGAATCGAGATCGGCGCCGAGGGGGACCGCGGACCTTGCGGACCATTCGTTGGTGTACTTCGTCGACTCGATGCTGCAGGTGGACGAGCTGGACCTGGCCAGGAAGATGACTGCGCCGATGCGTGAGTCCGTGACGTCGACCAATGTGTTCGTGCGCGTCGAGGCCACGCCCGCCGGCGCCGGACTCGGACTGTTGCCGTGCTTCATGGCCGATCGGCACGACGATCTCGTTCGCGTTCTACCCCGCGACGTGGAGAAGATGCTGTCCTACTGGCTGGTGGCCCGCCCCGAGTCGCGGCGCAGACCCGAGGTGGCTGCCGTCGTCGATGCCCTGTACGACACGGTCGACGCGCAGCGGGGCGCTCTGGGTGGCGGACTCTCGCCGCGCTAGCGTCGAGCACGTGCGCAAAGAATCTCGACGGTCCCGAATCCAGACGTTCCACGTGATGGACGTGTGGAAAGCCGCAGCGGAACGTCAACGAACCCACGGTGACGTGCTCACACTCGCTGCCGGTCAGCCGTCCACGCCCGCGCCCGGTCCGGTGCTGCGGGCGACACACGAGACCCTCGACGAGCACCTGCTCGGCTATACCGAAACCTTCGGCATTCCAGCGCTTCGTGAGGCGGTGGCCGATTACCACTCGACCGGGTCTGGCATCGACGTGGGCCCCGACGACGTCGTGATCACCACCGGTTCCTCGGGTGCGTTCACGCTCATATTTCTTGCGGCTTTCGACGTGGGGGACACCGTCGTCGTAGCGCGCCCGGGATATCCCGCCTACCGGAACACCCTGGCCGCACTCGGATGCAACGTCGTCGAACTGGACTGCGGACCCGACACCAGATTCCAGCCGACCGTGGCGATGCTCGACGCGCTGCCGGAGCCCCCGGCCGGACTGATCGTGGCGAGCCCGGCCAATCCGACAGGCACGGTCATCGCGCCGGACGAACTCGCAGCCCTGGCGCGCTGGTGTGACGCCCACGGCACCCTCCTCGTGTCGGACGAGATCTACCACGGGATCGCGTACTCGGATCAGGTCACGAGCTGTGCGTGGGAGACGTCCCGCGAGTCCGTCGTGGTCGGATCCGTGTCCAAGTACTTCTCGATGACCGGGTGGCGGCTCGGTTGGATGCTCGTACCGAGGGACCTGCGGCCTGCCCTCCAGCGGCTCGGTTCGAACCTCACGGTGTGCCCGCCCGCCGTGTCGCAGTATGCGGCGGTCTCGGCGTTCACACCGGAGTCACGCGCAGAGCTCGACAGTCACGTCGACAGGTACGGCGTGAACCGCTCGCTTCTGTTGGAAGGACTTCGGCGGCTCGGGATCACGGACCTCGCTCCGGCCGACGGCGCCTTCTACGTGTACGCCGACATCGGGCATCTCCTCGGCGAGGACGAGGCCTCGACGGCCTGGTGTGCACGGTTGCTCCAGGAGACGGGGGTGGCGCTGGCACCCGGCGTGGACTTCGACACCGTACGTGGCGACCGGACGGTTCGCTTGTCGTTCGCCGGGGCCACCGCAGATATCGAGGAAGCATTGGTCCGGTTGCAGGGGCACCTCGTCGTCGGCGACTAGGAGTTCTCGGCCAGAATGCCAATCCGCCCTGATTGGGGACGCTGTGCTGGCACGATGAAATTGTGTCCTCTGCAGCGACGCCAAAGGGTGAACGACGCCGTCAGGCGTTGGTCGAAGCTGCTGCAGACCTGTTGCTCGAGGGTGGATTCGATGCGGTCAGGCACCGGTCGGTAGCGACTCGCGCCGATCTCCCGCTGGCGTCGACGACCTACTACTTCGAGTCGCTCGACGACCTCATCGCGTGCGCGGTCGAGCGCAACGGAACACGTGATCTCGCTGCCATGCGATCTCGAGTGGGCGAGATCGTGCACCTGCCGCGAGGCAGTTCCGACACCGCGGATCTTCTCGTCGAGTTGATGATCGGGCCGCCCGAGCCGAGTGAGACGGATCGTGAGCGGCTCATCACGCGCTACGAGCGTTTCGTCGCCTGCGCGCGTAGTGCGGCCCTGCGCGATGTGCAACGACGGCTCAAGGCGCAGGTGGACGAAGCGCTTGCAGACGCACTGCTGCGATCGGATCGTGACGCCCACGAGGGGACGCTTCGCAAGCTCGTCGCGATCGTCGACGGGGCGGTGGTCAGTTCCTTGGCGGAACACGAGATGGACCCACGCGAGTTGGCACGCGGCATGCTGTCCGACGTGATCGACATCCTCGCACCGCGAGTCACGCATCCGGCCGCAGAAGGCGCGTGATGGACTTTCGGCGCGCACGTGTCGGTGCGCTGCGGTACTACTGACCGCATGGAGCTGGAGCGACCGATCCCACCGATGAATGCCGGCGAACGCGAAACTCTCGAAGGTTGGCTGGATTTTCACCGCGCCACGCTCGTCCGAAAGTGTGACGGCCTGAGCGACGAGCAGGCGGCCACGGCTTCGGTACCACCGTCCACCTTCACGCTGACCGGTCTGGTGCAGCATCTTGCGGAGGTGGAGCGGAACTGGTTCCGCCGCGTGCTCGGTGAGGACGTGCCGCCGATCCACGGGGCACAGGAGAACGGAATGGACGGCGGGTTCGACGTGTCCGCCGGTGCGGGATTGGCCGCAGCGCTGGCGGCATGGCGGTCGGAGGTCGATGCGGCACGTTCGGCGTGCGCGGGCAGAGTGCTGACCGACCTGGGCCGTATTCACGGTCAGGACGTCAGCCTTCGGTGGATCTACATGCACATGATCGAGGAGTACGCGCGTCACAACGGCCATGCCGATCTCATCCGCGAACGCATCGACGGGGCAACCGGGGTGTAGCCGTAAACTGATGCCTCGTGAGCCGCATCCCGAACGTCCTTGCCAACCGCTACGCCAGTCCCGAGCTCGCCGAGCTGTGGTCCCCGGAACACAAGATCGTGCTCGAACGTCAACTGTGGCTGGCCGTGCTTCGTGCGCAGGCCGAGCTCGGTATCGACGTCCCTGACGAGGCTCTCGCCGACTACGAGCGGGTGCTGCACCAGGTGGATCTGGACTCGATCGCCGAACGTGAGCGGGTCACCAGGCACGACGTGAAGGCACGTATCGAGGAGTTCAACGCGCTCGCCGGACACGAACAGGTCCACAAGGGCCTCACCTCGCGTGACCTGACCGAGAACGTGGAGCAGCTGCAGATTCTGCGTTCGCTCGAGCACGTGTACGCGCACGGCATCGCCGTTGCGGCCCGGCTGTCGGAGGGGGCCGCGCAGCACAGCGAGATCGTGATGGCAGGGCGTTCACACAACGTGGCAGCGCAGGCGACCACACTCGGAAAGCGTTTCGCTTCGGCGGCGGACGAGCTGCTGGTGGCGCTGACGAGACTTCGCGAGCTCATCGACCGCTACCCGCTGCGCGGCATCAAGGGCCCGATGGGCACCGCGCAGGACATGCTCGACCTTCTCGACGGTGATGCGTCCAAGCTCGACACACTCGAGCAGAAGGTCGCCGATCACCTCGGATTCGCCCACGTCTTCACGAGCGTCGGTCAGGTGTACCCGCGTTCTCTCGACCACGACGTGCTGTCGACTCTGGTGCAGGTTGCGGCGGGTCCGTCGTCCTTCGCCCACACGATCCGCCTCATGGCAGGACACGAACTGGTGACCGAAGGTTTCCAGCCCGGTCAGGTCGGCTCGTCCGCCATGCCGCACAAGATGAATACTCGCTCGTGCGAACGCGTCAACGGTCTTCAGGTGGTCCTGCGCGGGTACGCGTCGATGGCTGCCGAACTCGCCGGTGCCCAGTGGAACGAGGGAGACGTCTTCTGCTCCGTCGTCCGCCGAGTCGCATTGCCTGACGCCTTCTTCGCGATCGACGGACTGATCGAGACGTTCCTGACAGTGCTGGCGGAGTTCGGGGCCTACCCGGCCGTCATCGAGAAGGAATTGGCGCGTTACCTCCCGTTCCTCGCGACCACCCGCATCCTCATGGCGTCGGTGCGTGCCGGCGTGGGCCGCGAGACCGCTCACGAGGTCATCAAGGAGCACGCGGTGGCCGTTGCATTGGCGATGCGCGAGCAGGGCAAGGAGCCGGATCTGCTCGACCGACTCGCGGACGACGAGCGTCTGCCGCTCGGACGCGAGGAGTTGGACGCGGCTCTCGCCGACAAGACTGCGTTCATCGGCGCCGCCGCCGCGCAGGTGTCCGCCGTGGTCGAGCGGGTTCAGGAACTCGTCGACGCGAACCCGGAAGCGGCTGCGTACTCGCCATCTCCGATTCTTTAGGCGGCTCCGGCAACAGCACAGGAGGTGTATGTGTCCTGCATTTTCTGCGAGATCGTCGCCGGCCGAGCCGAAGCGAGTGTCGTCCACGAGGATGACGACGTCATGGCTTTCATGGACATCAGACCGTGGACGTCGGGTCATCTGCTGGTCGTGCCGAAACGCCACGCCGTCGGTCTGGCCGACCTCGAGCCTGCCGACGGACAGAAGGTGTTCGCGACCGGTCAACGAATTGCACGAGTGATGCGGGGTGGGGATTCGTCGGCGGAGGGCGTCAATCTTTTCCTCGCCGACGGCGTGGTGGCCGGCCAGGAAGTGTTCCACGTTCATCTGCACGTGTTGCCGCGCAGACGCGGTGACGGCTTCGGGCTGAGGGGCATCCCGCGATCACCGGGCCGCGCCGAACTCGACAAGACCGCGGCCGCGCTCCGCCCCCTTCTGCGATGATCTCACCAGCAGGCAAGGTTCGATCCACCTCCGCTGTCGAACTCCGTATCCGATCGAATTGGAGGCGTGATGACACGCAGTCCCTCCAAATCCGACTCGACGCTGCGACTGCTGTGGCCCCAGTGGCAGGGGGCCGGCGCTGACAATGTTGCAGACCTCATGCCCGACACACCCCTGGAACAGGCTAGACGCAGTTATGCGGTCGGGACCGCCGTCCTGAATGCAGTACTCCCCGAACACGCAGGGAGAACTGCTACCGTGCCCGTCACGTTGGGCGATCAGGGTCTGGCCCAGCGCGACGGAATCGACGCGAAGGACGCCGTCGTTGCGCAGTTGAAGGCCGCACTGGATCTCATCGAGGACAACCCCGCCGAGAAGATAGTGACTCTAGGCGGCGAGTGCTCTGTGAGCGTTGCACCCTTCACCACCCTTGCGAGGAAGTACGGAGAAGACCTCGCGGTCGTGTGGGTCGACTCCCATCCCGACGTGGGAACGCCCGAAAGCGAATACCACGGATATCACGCCATGGCGCTTTCGACACTGCTGGGGCATGGAGACAGCGACATACAAGCACTGCTTCCCGCGACCATGCCGGCATCGAGGGTTGCGCTCGCCGGTCTTCACTCGTGGACGGCAGACGATATCCCGAACGTCGCGAAATGGGGCGTCACCTCGTTCTCCCCGGACGATCTACGGACTTCCAGTGAGGCGTTGCTCGCCTGGATCACACAGACCGGTTGCTCACGTGTCGCCATTCATCTCGACGTCGATGTGGTCGACAGTGACGAGGAGGCGCTCGGTCTCGGAAGGGAGCCCGGTGGGCTGACCTTGCAACAGGTCCGCCGACTTGTCGGCGACATCGACCACGCCGTAGAAGTCGTGGGTATCACGATTGCCGAGTACATCCCTCGGCAGGTCCTCTCGTTACAGCGCCTGGTGGATGGTCTGCCACTGCTCTGAAACGACACAACGGCGTGGGCGCTCGACGGTCTGGCCGCCGGCCGACCGTGCAGAGTATTCCTCTCCGCCGTTGGACCGTTAGGGTGGAAAATCGTGCGCCCTTCATTGTCTTCATATGCCCATCTGGCCGGCGGCAAGGTCCGAGACCTCTACACGATCGACGACGAGCACCTGCTGCTGGTCGCGAGCGACCGGATCTCGGCTTACGACCACGTGCTGGACTCACTGATCCCCGACAAGGGACGCGTACTCACCGCGATGAGCGTGTTCTTCTTCAACGTGATCGAGGGAAACAACCATCTGGCGGGAGATCCGG
Source organism: Rhodococcus sp. NPDC058521 (assembly GCF_042719695.1). NCBI lineage: Bacteria > Bacillati > Actinomycetota > Actinomycetes > Mycobacteriales > Nocardiaceae > Rhodococcus > Rhodococcus sp. NPDC058521. The sequence goes on along the minus strand of NZ_JBHXNL010000003.1, from coordinate 220,421 downwards.
ACGACGAACGTATCCCGGAGGAGGTGCTCGGTCGTGCGTTGGTCGTGCGCAAGCTGAACATGGTTCCGGTCGAGTGCGTCGCCCGCGGATACCTCACCGGGTCGGGTCTGATCGACTACCGGGACACCGGCACGGTGTGCGGTGTGGAGCTTCCCGAGGGACTGGTGGAGGCGAGCGCACTTCCGGACCCGATCTTCACGCCCGCGACCAAGGCCGATCTGGGCGAACACGACGAGAACATCTCCTTCGATAAGGTCATCGACAAGGTCGGGCAGGATCTCGCGGTGAAGCTGCGCGACGACACCCTCGAGATCTACACCCGTGCTGCCCACTTCGCGGCAGATCGGGGCATCATCCTCGCGGACACCAAGCTCGAGTTCGGGCTGGATTCGGGAGGCAACCTGGTTCTGGCCGACGAGGTGCTCACGCCGGATTCGTCGCGCTACTGGCCGGCTGACACCTACGAGGAAGGTGCCGTTCAACCGAGCTTCGACAAGCAGTTCGTCCGCAACTGGCTGACCGGCCCCGAGTCGGGTTGGGATCGTGCGTCCGACACTCCGCCGCCTCCGCTGCCGCCGGAGATCGTCGAGGCCACGCGCGCCCGGTACATCGAGGCGTACGAGCGAATTTCCGGACTGTCCTTCGACGATTGGGTGGGGTGAGAGCATGACGGCCGACGACATGAAGACCGATCCGCCCGTTGCGAAGAAGGTTCCCACCGAACGGCATCATCACGGGCACACCTTCGTCGACGAGTACGAGTGGCTTCGGGACAAGGAGTCGCCCGAGGTCATCGAGTATCTCGAGGCCGAGAACACGTACACGGATCAGCAGACTGCACACTTGGAGCCCTTGCGGGAGAAGGTGTTCCAGGAGATCAAATCGCGTACTCAGGAAACCGACATGTCGGTTCCGACCCGAATGGGGAAGTGGTGGTACTACGCACGCACCGTCGAGGGTGAGCAGTACGGGATGCAGTGTCGCTGTCCGATCGCCGGTGACGAGGACTGGACACCTCCGGAACTCACTCCGGGTGTGGAGGTTCCCGGTGAGCAGATCCTGCTCGACGGCAACAAGGAGGCCGAGGGGCACGAGTTCTTCGCACTCGGTGCGTTCTCGCTGAGCGAGGACGGCACGCTGCTGGCGTACTCGGTGGACACGGTCGGCGACGAGCGTTTCACCATGAAGTTCAAGAACCTGGACTCGGGGGAGTTGCTCGCGGACGAGATTCCCGGCACCGCACCGGGTGCGACGTGGGCGATCGACCACAGCCACATCTTCTACATGACCGTCGACGACTCGTGGCGGCCCGACACCGTGTGGCGTCACCGACTCGGGACCACCACCGACGAGGACGTGAAGGTCTTCCACGAACCCGACGAGCGCTTCTGGGTGTCGTGTGGTTCGACGCGCAGCGAGAAGTACCTGATGATCTGGATTGGATCGAAGATCACCAGCGAGGTGTGGGTACTCGAATCCGCCGATCCCGAAGGCGAATTCACCGTTGTGCTCCCACGCCGTGACGGTGTCGAGTACAGCGTCGAACACGCTGTGGTGGCAGGTGAGGATCGATTTCTCGTCTTGCACAACGATGGGGTCGACGGTGAGAAGGCCGAGAATTTCATGCTCTCGGAGTGCCCGGCGAACGACCCGGGGACACTCACCACTCTGGTTCCCCATCGTCGCGACGTTCGTCTCGAGGACGTCGACGCGTTCTCCGACCATCTGGTGCTCAACTACCGCCGTGAGGCGCTGACGCGAATCGCCGTGTGGCCCATCACGGAGAACGGCTACGGTGAGATCGCCGAGCTTCGGTTCGACGAGGAACTGTTCAGTATCGGCCTCAGCATCAATCCGGAGTGGACTCAGCCGATGCTGCGCATGGGCTTCACTTCCTTCATCACGCCGGGGCAGGTGTACGACTACGACCTGAAGTCCGGCGAGCTCGTTCTGCGGAAGTCGCAGCCGGTGCTCGGTGACTTCGACGCCGCCGACTACGAGCAGCAGCGAGAGTGGGCGACCGCCGAGGACGGGACCAGGGTTCCGCTGTCGATCATCAAGCGCCGTGGAGTCGAGGGCCCTGCGCCGCTGCTTCTGTACGGCTACGGATCGTACGAGGCGAGCATGGACCCGGCGTTCTCCGTGGCACGGCTCTCGTTGCTGGATCGCGGAATCGTGTTCGTCGTCGCGCACGTGCGCGGCGGTGGAGAGATGGGCCGTCACTGGTACGAGAACGGCAAGACGCTCACCAAGAGAAACACCTTCACCGATTTCGTCTCGTGCGCAAGGCATCTGGTCGATTCCGGGTACACCACGCCGGACCGAATGGTGGCGGACGGCGGAAGTGCGGGCGGTCTCCTCATGGGAGCGGTCGCGAACCTCGCACCGGAGCTGTTCACGGGCATTCTCGCCAACGTGCCTTTCGTGGATCCGCTCACCTCGATTCTCGATCCGTCATTGCCGCTCACCGTGATCGAGTGGGACGAGTGGGGTAATCCTCTCGAGGATCCCGAGGTGTACGAGTACATGCGTTCCTACAGCCCGTACGAGAACGTGGAAGCCAAGGATTACCCGGCTATTCTGGCGATCACCAGCATCAACGACACGCGTGTGCTGTACGTGGAGCCCGCCAAGTGGGTGGCGAAACTGCGTGCCACCAAGACCGGCGATTCGCCATTGCTCCTCAAGACGGAGATGAGTGCGGGTCACGGTGGGGTGAGCGGCCGCTACGCGAAGTGGAGGGAAGTCGCGTTCGAGTTCGCGTGGATTCTCGACACCCTGCAGGTCGAGGCAGTCTGATCGGTGGCCTCAGGTGCGCGTCGCATAGCGCACCTGAGGCCGTCCGGCGCGGCCGTACTCGGTACTTTCGTGTGACGACGCCGTCGTCGGCGAGACGTTCGAGGTAACGCCACGCGGTCACGCGGGACATGCCGGTCTGCGCGGCAACCTCGGCGGCCGTGATGGCATCGTCCGATTCCCGCACGCAGCTGAACACGCGGTCCAAAGTTCGTGGGGCAACGCCTTTGGGTGCCGATGCCCGATCGTCGCTGGTTCGACGAGGAGATCACCTTCGACGAGGCGACCATGTTTGAACCGTCATTCCGCGTAAGCGTCGAGCATCTCCTGCGGCAGTGGCTGCTCCATCACGACCTGCGATCCGTCCCACGTGTACGTGATGGTGGCGGGGCCACCGGACGGGCAGCAGCTCGCATCGGTGTTCTCGAGCCAGCGGTAGTTCACCGACACCGAGTTGTCGCTCGAACCGGCAATCGTGGTGTACGAGTAGGCCTCCGACGTGGCCGTACCGAGGTAGGTGTTGTCGTGGAAGAAGAGCACCTGGGTCGGGGAGCTTGCCGTACCGCCGGGCGTCTCTGCCAAGACGTATTCGAGTCCGGGGCAGTTTCCGGCCGGTGCATCACTCGACTCGCCTGCCACCCACCCGTCGTTGCGCGGGGACGGGCTCAGTGACGAGAAGGCCGCTCCGACCACCTGCGAGTTCACGTCCAGGCACGATCCGGCCTCGGGTTCGCTGGGGAGAGGCTTCTCGGGACCTTGCCCGGGAGTGGGCTCGCCTGGAGCAATCGCCGCCGATTCCGCACTTTCGTTCGTGGATGCCGTCTGCGCAGGCGATTGCACGGGAGGTTGAGCTTCGGAAGACGCCGGCTGAGGGGCCGCTGCTGTCGTTGGCGAAGGGTTGGCGTCGTCCGAGCTGCAGGCGGAGAGAAGTGCTGTCGCGGTGATCGCGACCAATGATGCAGAGAGTCGATTGTTCATGATGTCCCCTCTTTCGTGAAGTCGCCGAAGCGCCGACGGTCGTGGACAGTGCGTCACACGGTGTCTCGCCATCCCGGTACCGATCGTTAACGTAGTTATCGACTCGTAATGCGGGAGAGGGCCCGCGTTCTTCGCTACGTTGGAGCCATGACGACTCCTGTACAGAACATCGGAATCAACACACTCCGCGGTGTCCCCACGTCGCTCGGCGAGTACGACGGACGTGCCGTCCTCGTGGTCAATGTGGCATCGAAATGCGGTCTGACCCCGCAGTACACGGCGCTCGAGAAGCTCTCCACCGATTACGCGGACCGCGGTCTCACCGTCCTCGGCATCCCGTGCAATCAGTTCATGGGTCAGGAGCCGGGTACTCCCGAGGAGATCGAGACGTTCTGCTCGACCACCTATGGGGTCACCTTTCCGTTGCTGGAGAAGGTCGAGGTCAACGGCGAGAACCGGCATCCTCTCTATGGGGAACTCACCAAGTCCGAGGACGCCGAGGGCAAGGCCGGCGACATTCAGTGGAACTTCGAGAAGTTCCTGATCGCGCCCGACGGAACCGTTGCCAAGCGTTTCCGCCCACGCACCGAGCCCGACGCTCCCGAGGTCGTCGAGGCCATCGAGGCTGTTCTTCCGGGCTAGAGCCCACCCTCTGTGCGCGCTCGGGGAGTCTGCGCCCCCCTCGAGCGCGCACAGGATCGGTTTCGCACAGGATTGGTTTGTTGTTCACCTTCCTCTGCCACGCTGGGGTACATGACCGGACAGGTGATCGTGTCGGTGTCAGGGATCCGCGACGAAACGCGTGAGCACGCCGCGTCGTTCGCGGACGAGATGGACAAGCGTGGTGTGTCGCTGTCGCTGCTCGTCGCGCCTCGATCGAAGGACAAATATCGCCTCGTCAACGACACGAAGACGCAGTCTTGGCTGCGTGATCGGCGCGCTGGCGGTGCCGCGATAGTTCTGCACGGCTACGACCAGGCTGCAACGAAGCGACGACGTGCCGAGTTCGCCACCCTCCCCGAGCACGAGGCGCGGCTGCGGTTGCTCGCAGCGGACCGGGTGATGGAGCAGGTGGGTCTGCGCACCCGCCTCTTCGCTGCTCCGCGGTGGTCGGCTTCGGCGGGTGCGGTCAATGCCCTCCCGTCCGCAGGTTTTCGCCTGCTGGCCGCAATGACGTCGATTCAGGATCTCGAGCGCGACACTGCGGTCCGTTCTCGGGTGCTGGGTATCGGTGAGGGCTTTCGGGCCGAACCGTGGTGGTGTCGGGCGCTTGTCTTGGGGGCGGGACGGACGGCGCGTCGCGGAGGCCTGGTTCGGCTGGCAATCACCGGAAAGCAATTGGGCAGGAGTGGGGCACGACAGGCGCTGATCGACGCCGTCGACCTGTGCCTTCATCATGAGGCCACGCCCACCGTCTACCGATGGGACCGGCGTCTGAACCATCTGGGCGCTGCCTGAACCATCTGGGCGCTGCCTGAACCATCTGAGCGCTCAGGCCAATCCGTCGATGTGTGCGGCCAGAGTCTTCGCTGCAACCTCGGACGAATCGTTGTCGCCGAGCACGAGGTGCATCGCGAGTCCGTCGATCAGAGCATGCAGGCGCAGTGCTTCGTCCTCGACGCTGCGTGCGGAGTCGAATAGGCCGTTCCGTGAGAGTCCGTCCAAGGCCAGAGCGCAGGCGGCGCGAAGTGCGTTGTGAGCGTCGAGCGCGATCGTGCGCAGTGTGGGATGTCCGGGGACCTCGCTGACGAGTGCGAGGTTCACTTCCATCTCGCACTGCCTCGTTTCGTCGAGGGGGAGTACCTCCTCGAGTATCGCCAGTGCGCGACTTCGCGGATCGGTGATAGACACGTGCGCGATTATGCGTTCGCGAGCGCGAACGTGCACCAACTGCATCGAGTAGGCGAGAAGTTCGGCCTTACTGGCGAACACGTGTCGAAGGGAGCCGCTCGACAAGCCCGCCTCGGCGGCGACCTCACGTACCGAGACCGCGCTGACACCGTCGCGTCTGATGACTCGCCACACGGCCTCGGCTATTTCCTGTTGGCGTCCTTCGTGGTCGATCAGTTTCGGCACACCCTCATGTTAGCACGAGCGTGTTAGCATACTGAAGTTGTTGATACGACCGTGCTACCAAACTGGCAGGGGTTCTCTCGTGACGAAGCATCGGTACATCGCCCTCGACGTTCTTCGGGGCCTCGCGATCCTGGGGACACTGGGTACCAACGTGTGGATTTTCACCAATGCCGAAGGATTCGTCGGCTACGTCAACGGAACGGGTGATGCGACGGGGGTCTGGGCTCCCGTGCAAGACGTCCTGCAACAACTTGCGCAGGGGAAGTTCCTCGGACTGCTGACCATCATGTTCGGAATAGGTCTTGCGGTCCAACAACGTTCGGCCGTGAAGCGCGGTGCCCGCTGGCCCGGAAATTATCCTGTTCGCGCAGGGCTGCTGATGCTCGACGGTGTTCTGCACTACTTCCTGTTCACGGAGTTCGACGTGCTGATGGGGTACGCGTTCACCGGTCTCGTCGTCGCCTTCGTCCTTGCGTCGAGCATTCGCGCGCAACGGATCTGGACCATCTGCGCGGTCGCGCTGCATACCGCGATGCTTGCGTTGCTCGTCGCGGCGCTCGCTTTTGCTCCGGCGCTCGATCCCGAGCCGCTGTCTCCGAATCCGTATGCCGACGGAAGTTTCTGGGATCTCGTCGTGTTCCGTCTCGAAAATATCCAGATCTTCCGGCTCGAGGTGATCTTCATCCTGCCGATGTCGATTGCGCTGTTCCTCGTGGGGGCGAGGCTGTTCGGCAGGGGAATCCTCGACCCCGAGTGTGCGCAGCTTCGCCGCAAGTTGATGCTGTTCGGATTCGGTGTCGCATTGCCGCTGGACTTCGCACTCGGCCTGTTCGGTTCGGATGCCGGGCTGGTATTGGGGCGATACGGAACCGCACCCTTCGTATCGTTGGCGATCCTCGCGGCGGTGGCGCACCGGTACGTGGTCGAACCGGAGCCCGGACTGATCGGAAAGGCCCTCGTCCCACTCGGACGAACCGCGTTGACGTGCTACGTATTGCAGAACTTTCTGTGCTCGGTGATCTGCTACGGGTGGGGGTTCGGTCTGTCGGCGCGGCTCACCGGCGAAACCCTCGTGCCGGCGACGGTAGCGGTGTTCGTGGGAGTGTCCGCGACCATGATCGCGGCCTCCACGTTGTGGCTGCGCCGCTTCGACCGTGGACCGCTCGAATGGTTGTGGAACGCGAGCTACCAGCGTCTGACCGGGAAATCGCAGGAGCGGTCGGCAGTACCCGTGGCCTGAACGGGTGACGTGCACAGCAGGAAGTGGGATCCTGGAAGGCGTCCGTACTGCGCGAACCCGCGAGGAGGAAAGATGCCCACATCAGGTGGCTCCGACAACCAACCGCAGTTGAAGGACCAGGACCTCTACGAGACCCTCCGCGAGGAAGGGAACTCCAAGGAAAAGGCGGCCCGGATCTCGAACGCCGCCGCCAACCGTGGTCGATCGAACGTGGGTCGATCGGGCGGAGAATCGCCTGCCTACGAGGAGTGGACCGTCGACGAGTTGCGCGAGCGAGCCAAGGAACTCGACATGCACGGCTACTCGGATCTGACGAAGGACGACCTGATCGACAAACTTCGTAACCACTGAGGCTTGGCCGTGCAAGGCTAACGGACATGTGGACTGGAGCGGATCTTGTCGAAGACGTATCCGAGGGTGACTGGATCGAACCAGCGATTTCCGGGTTCTATGCAAGCGGGGGTGGACGGTTCGGCATGGTGGGTGCGTTGCTCCCGCCATGTTTCGACGCCTACGCCCGGATTCTGCACCCCGCCTATCGGTTTCGGTCGGGGGTGCGTAGTAGCCCATTGGTGTGTTGGACCACGGTAGCGGCGGCGAACGGACGCACGATGCACCCGCTCGTTCAGTGGACTCACCTGTTGCCTCACCGTGACGAATGGGAGGGGCAGACGGGTGTCTGGGCAAAGGGGCCCGATACGGGGCGGCTCGAGCCCCCGGTCCGAAAGAAGCTCGAGTCGATTCTCGCCGCACACACATCCACCCCGGATACCTGCTGGTACGCGATCTGGGAAGGAAACACCATCCTGGACGACGTCCGGCACCTCGGTGGTCGGGTGCGTGCTTACGGTCTGGAGTTCTTTCTCGTGAAGGACGAACTCCAGGCTCCCGACGACGAGCGCGACCTGGATTCGATTCCGGCGGGCCTGTGGTGGCCGAACGACCGTAGTTGGTGCGTGTCCAGCAACGGTGACCTCATGTCGACCTATGTCGGCGGTACGTACGAATGTATTGCCGCGATCCTCGACGACCCCGACCTGGAAGCCTTCCCGGTGGCTCCCACGGACGACGTCACGTCGACAAGTGACACCGTGAACCCGCTACCTCCACTGAATGGATCCGCCTAGGGTCAGACCTCCACCGACGTCTCGCTCGGCAGCGTTCGGAACTCCGAGCCTTCGGGTGCCATTTCGGAGTATCGGCCGTAGAAAAGGCCCGTCGCGTCGTCGGCGATGATGGCCTGGTGGATGGGTACGGCCACGCGCGGAGCGACCGCACGCAGGAAGTCGATGGCCTCGGAAATTTTCAACCAAGGAGCGGCCGCGGGCAACGCGAGTACGTCCACCTTTTCGTCCGGGACGAACAACGAGTCGCCGGGATGCATGAATCGTGCCGGGTTGTCTGTGTCTCCGAGGAGATATGCGGTGTTGTCGATCAGCGGAATATCCGGATGGATCACAGCGTGCATACCGCCGGTTCCGGTGACCTGCACGTCGCCGATGTGGAACTGCTGACCCGGACGAACGGCCTTCCAGTCGCCGCCGAGTTGATCGGCCGTCTGCGGATCGGAATAGAGGGCAGCTCCCGGGTTGGCCGCCACCAGCTTCGGCAAGCGCGACTGATCGGCGTGATCCGGATGTTGGTGGGTGATCATGATCGCGTCGAGACCCGTGATGCCCTCGAACCCGTGCGAGAACGTTCCCGGATCGAACAGGATCGTCGAACCGTTCAACTCGACGAGTACACAGCTGTGTCCGAAGTGAGTCAGTCGCATGCACCCGAGTATGCCGAATGGTCGCCGGAGCCGCCGTGGCCGTCGTCCGATGCGGAGTGAAGTCGGGTCGACCGGTAAACTTCCGGGTGCCTGGTGAACTACCCAGGGCTCAGTACAACTACCGAGGAGCAGCACGTGGCCCGTGTCGTCGTCGAAGTCATGCCCAAGGCCGAGATTCTCGACCCTCAGGGCCAGGCCATCGCCGGAGCTCTGCCCCGCCTCGGATTTGCCGGGGTCACCGACGTTCGTCAGGGTAAGCGGTTCGAACTCGAGGTCGACGGCAGCGTCGACGACGCACAGCTCGAGAAGATCGCCGAGGCACTCCTGGCCAACACGGTGATCGAGGACTGGACCGTCAGGCGCGTCGAAGCATGAGCGCACGCGTCGGAGTAATCACTTTCCCCGGCACGCTCGACGACGTCGATGCTGCCCGGGCCGTGACTCTCGCCGGCGGCGAGGCCGTCAGCCTGTGGCACGGGGACGCAGACCTCAAGGGCGTCGACGCCGTGATCGTGCCCGGCGGCTTCTCCTACGGGGACTACCTGCGCTGTGGCGCCATCGCGCGATTCGCTCCCGTCATGGGCAAGGTCGTCGAAGCAGCGAAGGGTGGCATGCCCGTCCTCGGTATCTGCAACGGCTTCCAGGTGCTGTGCGAGGCCGGACTTCTGCCCGGTGCGCTCACCCGCAACGAGGGACTGCACTTCATTTGCCGCGACGAGTGGCTGAAGGTCGAGAACAACTCGACGGCGTGGACCACCCGGTACGAGGCGGGCGCCGAGATTCTCATCCCGCTCAAGTCCGGTGAGGGACGGTTCCAGGCTTCGACCGAAGTCCTCGACGAACTCGAAGGCGAAGGTCGCGTGGTGTTCCGCTACGCCGGCGACAACCCGAACGGTTCACAGCGCGGCATCGCAGGGATCTCCTCTGCAAACGGTCGGGTCGTCGGCTTGATGCCGCACCCCGAGCACGCTACCGAGGCGCTGACCGGGCCGAGCGACGACGGTCTCGGGATGTTCTACTCGGCTCTCGAAAGCATCGTGTCCGTCTAGTTCTCAGTCGTTTCCGCTGATAGGCCGCGGGAACCTGTTCTAGTTCGGTAGCGTCGGTCCCATGATCGACACCGTCGTCTGGGGGACCGGAAACGTCGGCCGCGCAGCCATCCGTGCGGTTGTCGCCAATCCGGCGTTGTCATTGGCCCGCGTTCTGGTGCACAACCCGGAGAAGGTCGGGCGGGACGCCGGCAATCTCGCCGGTCTCGGGCACCCGCTGGGTGTCGCGGCAACCGACGACGTCGCTGCCGTGCTCGAGTCCGAACCGGATGCGGTCGTCTACGCGGTCTCCGGCGAAGTGCGTCCCGACGAGGCACTTGCAGACATCGTGCGCGCGGTGAGTTCGGGGGCCGTGGTCGTGACACCGGCACTTTATGCGCTCTACGACCACCGAAGTGCACCCATCGAAATCGCCGAACCGGTCCACGCGGCGATAGCGGACGGGGGTGGGTCACTGTTCGTGTCCGGCGTGGACCCAGGTTGGGGTAACGACGTACTCCCACTCCTCCTCAGCGGTCTCGGGTCGAGCATCGACGTCATCAGATGTCAGGAGATCTTCGACTACTCGACATACGACCAGCCCGATTCCGTGCGCTATCTCGTCGGGATGGGGCAGCCGATGGAGTATGTACCGCCCATGGTTGCGCCCGGCGTGCCGACGATGGTGTGGGGCGGTCAGGTGCGGCTCATGGCCCGGGCGCTCGGTCTCGAACTGGACGAGATCCGCGAGACTCTCGAGCGGCGGCCGCTCGCGAAGACCGTCGGCACCGCGACGATGGGAGAATTCGAAGCCGGAACCCAAGGCGCACTGCGGTTCGAGGTTCAGGGTGTCGTCGACGGCGAGGCGATCATCGTCATCGAACACGTCACCCGTATTCATCCTTCGTGTGCACCCGACTGGCCGATGCCGCCCGACGGCGACGGAGCTCACCGGGTCGTTCTTGAAGGCCGCCCGCACATCGAGGTGACCGTCGAGGCCACCGACGAGGGTGGAAGTAGATCGGCAGGCGGAAACGCCACGGCGGTAGGGCGTTTGGTCAACGCGATCGATTGGCTCTTTGATTCACCCCCGGGGCTTTACGACGCGCTGGACGTGCCGTTGCGTCCGACGGTGGGCAAACTCGGAAGGAAGAAATCATGAGAATCGATGTTCCGGAGGGCAAGGATCCGATCGGGTACGTCTGGGGCGAAGTGGTGCCCGAGATCGGAATCGCAGCGTCACAGTTCTCGATGTCGGTGTATGCCCACACCACACTGGGGCTGCGTGAGTTCGAGGCGGCCCGGCTGAGAATCGCTCAGATCAACGGGTGCATCTTCTGCCTCGACTGGCGAACCGACCGAGACGGTGAAAAGGTCGAAGATGGTTTCGCCGAAGCCGTGGCGGACTGGCGCACGACGGACGACTTCGACTACAGGACAAGGCTCGCAGCCGAATACGCCGAAAGGTACGCCGTCGACCATCACAATCTGGATGACGAATTCTGGTCGAGAATGTTCGAGCACTACACCCAAGCAGAGGTAGTGGAACTGTCGATGGCGATCGGATCATGGTTGGCGTTCGGTCGCCTCAATCACGTTCTCGGCGTCGACACGGCCTGCACGCTCCCGGTGCCGGATCCGAACACCTCCGGCGAACCGGTCACGCCGCGGATTTGAACGGATCGTGTTTCTGCGTGGTACTACCCGAGTTGGCGGGGTGGCCGTGCAGGTCGCTTTCGACCGGGAAGCCACACGTAGTTCGCCGTGCGTGATCCGTACTTGGCGTATCGGTTGACTCCTTCCTTGCTCACGGCCCCCGGTATTCCGGTCACGAAGAGCCGGCGCGGGGTGTCGTCGCGGCGGCAGGCCTGGAGCAGCCCGTTTCGCCGCCCGAGACTCAGTGCTTGCCCCGTGTAGCCCATGGAAAACTTTCTAATCTTGTGGCCCTTGGCAATTCGAATGATCGAACCAGCCGCGTGTGCACCCTGTGGTGTGGCTGTTGCGCAGGCGAACCTGGCGTCCGGGACGGCCGCGCAATCGCCGACCACGAAAATGCGTTCGTCCGTCACACTGCGGAGATATTCGTCGACAACGGCACGACCCGACGCGTCGACGGCCAACCCGCTCGAGGCGACGAGTTCGGGCACGTCTGCGACGACGGCCCACAACGTGAGGTCGGAGTGCAACTCCTCCCGGCTCCGCAGAACCACGGTGCCACCGAGGGGTGTCTCCATCGTGCGTACCTCGTCGACCACGTCCTGGACGATCTGCACGTTCATCCGCCCCAAGTCCTCGCACACCCTCCGCTGCGCTGCGGGGGACAAGGTAGCGCCGATAGTCTGTCCCACGATGCGCACGTGCACGTCCGGGCGTGATTCGGCGATCTCGGCAGCCGTCTCGATGCCGGTCGGGCCGCCGCCGATGACCGTCACCGTCTTTCCTGCAGGCAGATCCGAAAGGGATGCGCCCGCCACGACGGCAGCTTCGTAAGTGCCGACAGCGACCGTGCCGGGTAGCGGCGAGACCGTGCTCCCGACGGCGACGATCAAGTAGTCGAATCGAATGCTGGTGCCATCGTCGAGTCGCAATGCGCCGTCGCCGATCTTGTCGACCGATCCGAGCTGTATGTCGACATTCTTTCGGAGCATTTCGATCAATGGTGTTGTTGCGGAGCCGGTACCGGCGATCTGCTGGTGCAGCCGCACTCGCTCGACGAACTCGGCTCGCGGATTGATCACGCTGACTTCGGCGTCTTTGCATTTGCGTGCAAGCCGGTTCGCCGCGATCGTTCCTGCATAGCCGGCACCTATTACGACGATCTTCACAACTGAATCCTGTCCGTTCGCAAGACGGTAGCGGCGATGTCTTCCAGACCGCCGCGGACGATGGCCGGATCGGCGCCCGCCACGGACGCTGAACGCAGTAGGCCGAGGTACCCGTAGTAGAGCGCCCGCGCTGCGGCGGGGGCGAGTGCGTCGAGCCCCGCCCCGCGCGCAACATGCTCGAACTCTCCTGTGAGAGTTGTCGACAAGCTCCCGAAGACATCCGTCCGGTGTGCGCCTCGCGCGAGTATGGCTCCGTACTCGCGCGCCAGAGCAGGGTCGGAGGAGAACAGGTCCAGGAAGGGCTGCACCACGTCACCGGCGCTGCGCACCGGGTCGTCGACGGAGGGAAGAGGCGATGCTGCCCGCTTCTCGTGGATGGCGCCGATCCAGCGGTCGTAGGCCATGAGCAGTAGGGAGTCCTTGTCTCCAACAGCCATCACGCTCCCGACGCTGACCCCCGCGGCTTCCGCAATTCTGCGAATTGTCGTCGACTTGAATCCGTCGTTCGAGAAAAGCTGTTGGGCAGCATCGATGATGCGCGTTCGGGTGTCCTCACGTTGCCTGTCCCGACTAGACTGAACACGTTCACCGAACATGTTCATCAACTTAGGGCGTACCGGTCACTACGTCAAGGGCGGTCACGCCGCGGATTTGAAGGGGTCGTGTTCCGCGATCAATTTCTCGAGCCGTGCCTCGTCGACTCGACCGAGGACGCTCGACGCCTCCTGCTGGTCGCGGATGACCTTTGCGAGAGTGAAGGCACTGGTGACGAGGAATAACAGGGTCATCCCGAGAAATGCTCTCTGCCAGGTGTCGATCGGGAGGTAGGCGATCCCGAGAAGCGATCCGCCGAGACTAACGGCGAACGCCAGCGCTGCTTGGAAGAAGTAGGCGGAGGTGGTCTTTGTCGAAGGCGTCGGTGTCATGAGAATCAGCCTGACGCGGCCGCGGGGCCGATTCCTGAGTAGGACTACCCGAGTTGACCGAGTATTTCCGCAAGCGGGCTCGGTTGGAGTGCACTCGAGCTCGTCGTCGTATGCCAACCTCCACGTGATTGACAGCTCACGGAGCAAGGGCGCGCATCGCCAAGTCGACCACGGCGTCTGCGTGTGCATAGTCGAGTTCGAAGGCGCCGTTCATCCATCGGTGAAACAGTGGAGCTACGAAAAGCTCGAAGGCAAGGGCTGTTTCGATGTCGTCTCGGATCTGACCCTGCTCTTGTGCGGATCTGAACCGCACGTCGACGTGCTCGAGTTGCGGCCGATAGACGCGTTCGACGACTTGCTGCTGGAGTTCAGCGTCTTGCATCGACTCGATGGTCAGCGCCCGGAAGAGGGGTTCGAAGTCAGGGGAGGTGAACTCGTCCACTGTCGCCCTCAGTACGGTGCGCATGTCCGTAGCAAGATCGCCGGTGTCGGGGAATTGCAGAAGATCGTCGGCCGAGTTCTGTAGCGCCAACGCGTCCACGACTACGGCGCCCTTCGATCTCCACCACCGGTAGATGGTCTGTTTGCCCACACCGGCGCGGGATGCGATGCCTTCGATGGTGATCTTGGGGTAGGGCAGTTCTTTGATGAGTTCCTGTGTCGAAAGCAAGATCGCCGTACGTGCTCGCTCCGATCGGCGGGAAGTGTCCGGGGTCATGAGTGCAGTCTACGGTCCTGCGAGACGTTCCGTCTTGTTCGTGCGAGTATTCCGTTGACAATATGAGACTGTAGTGGCACTATTTGGCGAGACGGATCGTCTCGTTAAATCGAAAGGTGCTACCGATGCCCCGTAAACACATAGCGATGGTCAGCATTCCCGCACCGGGGCATGTGAATCCCAGCCTCGAAATCATCCGGGAGCTGGTGGATCGCGGACACCGCGTGACCTATGCGAACGACCCCTCCATGGAAGCCGTCATCACCGCGACGGGTGCGGAGCTTCGTCCTGTCGTGTCCACGCTGCCCAAGGTCAATCATTCGGGTGTGGCAGAAGAATCGACGGAAAAGTCCTGGGACGGCGACGCGATCCACGCGTTGACGCTGTTTCAGGAGGAGTACGAATCGATGCTTCCGCAGTTGCGCGATCACTACGAGGACGACAGGCCGGATCTGTTTCTCTACGACATCGCCGGCGGACCGGCGCGAATCCTGGCTCAGGAGTGGGGGATTCCAATGGTGCAGCTCTCGCCCACGTACGTGGCATGGGAGGGCTACGAAGAGGACATGGCCCCGATGCTCGACGAGATGAAGGCCGACCCACGTGGCGCCGCCTACTACGAACGGCAGGCGCGTTTTCTCGTCGAGAACGGTGTGAGCATGCCGGCCGACCAGTTCTACGGCCGCCCCGAACGCGCTGTGGTTCTCGTGGCGAAATCCATGCAGCCCAATGCAGAACGCGTCAACGAGTCGGTGTACACGTTCGTGGGTCCGGCATTGCCGACCGCCAGATCCGATGACGGCGAGTGGGCTCGTCCGGCCGGTAATCGAAAGATTCTGCTCATCTCGCTCGGTACCGCCTACACAGACAAGGTCGACTTCTACCGCCGCTGCATGGAGGCTTTCGGCGGCCTCGACGATTGGCATGTCGTGCTCCAGATCGGCAGGTACGTGGACCCGAACCAGTTGGGTGACGTTCCCGCGAACTTCGAGGTGCACCGATGGGTGCCGCAGTTCGACATTCTGGGCCAGGCAGATGCTTTCGTCACCCACGCTGGGATGGGCGGTTCCAGCGAGGGCATGTTCACCGGGACCCCGATGATCGCCGTCCCACAGGCCGTCGACCAGTTCGAGAATGCCGACGCGCTCGTGGCTGCCGGCGTAGGTGTACGCCTCGATGCGGACACTGCGACGGTGGCGGAGTTGCGAACAGCCTTGGGGGAGGTCACTTCCGAGCCGATCCGCGGACGCAGCGCCGAATTGGCTGCCGAGCTGCGTGAGGCGGGTGGAGCTGCGCGAGCAGTCGAGATCATCGAGGCTGCAGTGCCGAGCTGATGTGCCGAGGCTGCAGTGCCGAGCTGATGTGCCGAGGCTGCAGTGCCGAGCTGATGTGCCGAGGCTGCAGTGCCGAGTTGATACTCAGGTGTGTTCGGAGATCAGGACTGCGTGCGTTCCCGGTTCGAGTGCGCGAAAAATGTGCGGAACGTCGCCGGGGTAGGCGATGTAGTCACCTGGCCCCAACTCGACCGGGTTGTCCGCGACGCCGACGAGCGCCCGGCCTCCGCCCATGACGACATGTTCGACGAGGCCGTGCATGTGTGCATCGGATTCGCGTCCGGGGCCCGGCTCGGCATCGATGCGGTACATGTCTCGGCGGGCGTTCGGCGGGCACGAGGAGACGAGTGTTGCCCGGTAGGCGGCCTTCTCCGAGGCGACGCCCGGGCCTTCGCCGGCTCGGATCACGTGCACGCGGGGTCGAGGTGGATCGACGATGTGGGCGAAGGGGACGTCGAGCGCCACGCACAGCGCCCAGAGTGTCTCGACGCTGGGATTTCCGGTGCCAGATTCGAGCTGCGACAACGTGGATTTCGCCACCCCGGCGCGTCGTGCCACCTCGGTGAGTGAGAGGCCTGCGCGTGCGCGTTCGCGCTTGAGGGAGGTGGCGATCACCTCGAGCGGGGCGTTTCCATCCGTCATGTTCGCTCCATCGGTCGCTTGTTCGGCTTGACGAACGATCTCGATCCGTTCACCATAAATTCTATGCGTTCGATGTGGCGAACAGCCGACAAGGCCCTGGTGCGAAACATCGCATTGGTCTGTCTGGCGGACGGAATCGTGGGCATCTCGTACGGCGCGATCGCGGTGAGTTCGGGGCTCGACCTATGGGTGCCGATCCTGCTCAGCGTCGTGGTCCTTGCCGGCGCATCCGAATTTCTGTTCGTCGGCATCGTCGCGTCGGGTGGAAGTCTGGCTGCCGCGACCATCGCAGGGCTGATAGTGAACGCGCGCCACCTGCCGTTCGGGCTCGCCGTGGGTGACGTGGTCGGAAGCGGCAAGACCCGATTGGCGGGTAGTCACCTGATGAACGACGAGTCGGTCGTCTTCGCGCTCGGCGAACGAGAAGAACACCGCAAACGCGCCGTCTTCTGGATCTGCGGAATCGGAATTCTCGTGTGCTGGCCACTCGGCGCGGCGATCGGAGCCATGGGCGGAGGATTGCTGGGCGGCGGCGACATCGCGGCGGATACGGCAGCGTTCGGCTTGGATGCGATGTTTCCCGCGGTCCTTCTCGCCCTCGTGATGCCTGCGCTGCGTGAGGCGAGCACCCGTCGGCCGGCACTGGTGGGTGCGGGCATCGCGCTGATGCTGACCCCGTTCCTTCCTGTCGGGCTGCCGGTACTTCTGGCGCTCGCCGGGTTGCTGATACTCATCCCGAGGAGGGCGCTCCGATGACGGTGTCGCTCGGCCCACTGTTGGTCGCCGTGGCGATCCTCGCCCTCGGAACTTTCGCTTTCCGCTACGCCGGCCCGACTCTTCGCAGGCGGGGTGTTCCGCCGCACGTGCAGACCGTGCTCGCTACCGCGGCCACCCTGCTCTTGTTCGCTGTCGCGGTCACGTCCGCTGTCACCGAAGATCAGGAGTTCGCCGGGTTCGCCCGCCCGCTGGGAGTCGTGGTGGCTGGTGTCCTGGCATGGAAGAAGGCGCCGTTCGTCGTGGTCGTGCTGTCCGCCGCGGTGACGGCTGCTGCGCTGCGGCTCGTAGGCATCGCCTGACGCCGGATTCGGCTGAACGAATGGAACATTCGTCCCGTCAGATCGGACGGGCGTCCCATTCGTCCGGGGGTGGGTGGGAATCGGGGGTGCGGCATGATGTGAACCATGTCTTCCACCACGTGGGCCGACGCCCGAGGACTCTGCACGTTCGTCGACGCATCGCCGTCACCGTTCCACGTGTGCGCCACGGTGTCGGTGATGCTCGAAGGCGCGGGCTTCACGCGTCTCGACGAACGGGAGTCGTGGGCCACCGAACCGGGCAAGTACTACCTCGTTCGGGGCGGCTCGCTCATCGCGTGGAGCACCGAGCGTGTGAACAGGACCGCACCCTTCCGGATCGTGGGCGGTCACACGGACAGCCCCAATCTGCGAGTGAAGCAGCACCCGGACCTCGTGTCCGCCGGGTGGCAGATGGTCGGTCTCGAACCGTACGGCGGAGCGTGGCTCAACTCGTGGCTCGACCGTGACCTGGGTCTTTCGGGTCGGATCAGTGTGCGCGTCGGCAATGCCGTCGAAGAGAAGCTGGTGCGCATCGACGAGCCGATCCTGCGGGTCCCACAACTTGCCATTCACCTGTCGGAGGACCGCAAGGGCGTCCATCTGGATCCGCAACGCCACGTCAACGCGGTGTGGGGCGTGGGCGCCGAGCCCCGCTCGTTCATCGAGTTCGTCGCCGAGAAGGCTGAGGTTCCGGCCGACACCGTTCTCGGGTGGGAGTTGATGACCCACGACCTGGCGCCGAGCTCCGTGGTGGGGACGGACGAGAGTCTCGTCAGCGCACCCCGCCTGGACAATCAGGGCACCTGCTACGCCGGTACGCAGGCGTTGCTCGCCGCCGCCGAGTTTCCCGGTGATCATGTCCCGGTCCTCGCCCTGTTCGATCACGAAGAGGTCGGCAGCATGTCCGACCGGGGCGCGTTCTCGGATCTGCTCAGCACCGTCCTCGAGCGAATCGTGATCGGCCGTGGCGGGGGTAGGGAAGAGTTCTTGCAGGTCATGGCAGGTTCGGTGTGTGCATCGGGGGACATGGCCCACGCCACGCATCCCAACTACCCGGATCGTCACGAGCCGGCCCACCGGATTGCCGTCAACGGTGGCCCGGTTCTGAAGGTCAATCAGAATCTGCGCTACGCCACCGACTCGGCGGGTGCCGGTGCGTTCGCGGTGGCGTGCGATCAGGCAGGTGTGCCACTGCAGCGCTACGTGCACCGCGCCGACCTGCCGTGTGGTTCGACGATCGGACCCATCACCGCCTCACGCACCGGTCTCTCGACTGTCGACGTGGGTGCTGCCCAACTCGGTATGCATTCGTCCCGTGAACTCATGGGGGCGTGGGATGTTCGCGCGTACGCGGACGCCCTCGCCGCGTTCCTGACACCCACCGGATGACGCGGCGCCGATCCCTCGCGGCGATCGGGCTAGACTTCGTGCAGGCAGCGCGATGCCGAGCCTGCCGTTCGATCCCCACAGGGAAGGGACCCCACGCCCAGTGTCTCCGCAGGTAGATACCGTCACGCACGCAGTCGACACACCAGATGTGGACCAGCCGTTCAAAGAGCTGGGCCTCAAGGACGACGAGTACGCCCGCATCAAGGAGATCCTCGGCCGCCGCCCGACGGATGCCGAGCTGGCGATGTACTCGGTGATGTGGAGCGAGCACTGCTCGTACAAGTCCTCGAAGGTCCACCTTCGATACTTCGGTGAGACCACCACCGACGAGATGCGCTCCTCGATGCTTGCCGGCATCGGTGAGAATGCGGGCGTTGTCGACATCGGTGACGGCTGGGCCGTCACCTTCAAGGTCGAGAGCCACAACCACCCGTCCTACGTGGAGCCGTACCAGGGTGCAGCCACCGGTGTCGGTGGCATCGTCCGCGACATCATGGCGATGGGTGCCCGTCCGATCGCGGTCATGGACCAGCTGCGGTTCGGTGCCGCGGATGCGCCCGACACTCGCCGTGTCGTGGACGGCGTGGTTCGTGGCGTGGGCGGCTACGGAAACTCCCTTGGCCTGCCGAACGTGGGCGGCGAGACGGTGTTCGACGCCTCGTATGCAGGCAACCCGCTCGTCAATGCGCTGTGTGCCGGCGCGATGCGCGTCGAGGACCTCCATCTCGCGTTCGCCTCGGGCGCAGGGAACAAGATCATCCTGTTCGGCGCGCGCACCGGCCTCGACGGCATCGGCGGCGTGTCCGTGTTGGCGTCCGAGACTTTCGACGAAAGCCAGGGCCGGAAGAAGCTGCCGGCGGTGCAGGTGGGCGATCCCTTCACCGAGAAGGTTCTCATCGAGTGCTGTCTCGACCTGTACCGCGAGCGGCTGGTCGTCGGCATCCAGGACCTCGGCGGTGCCGGGCTGTCCTGCGCCACCTCGGAGTTGGCTGCTGCCGGTGACGGCGGCATGCACATCAACCTCGAGCAGGTCCCGATGCGCGCCACCGGAATGACTGCCGCAGAGGTTCTCTCGAGCGAGTCGCAGGAGCGCATGTGCGCTGTCGTCACGCCGGAGAACGTCGACGCATTCATGGAGGTGTGCAAGAAGTGGGACGTTCTCGCCACCGTGATCGGTGAGGTCACCGACGGTGAGAACCTCGTCATCGACTGGCACGGTGAGACCGTCGTCGACGTTCCCCCGCGCACCGTTGCGCACGACGGGCCTGTATACGAGCGCCCGGTGCAGCGGCCCGATTCGCAGGACGCCCTGACCGCTGACACCACGAAGGATCTGAAGCGTCCGCAGACCGCCGAGGAACTGCAGGCGACGCTGCTGAAGATGATCTCCTCGCCCGCATTGTGCAGCCGCAAGTGGATCACCGAGCAGTACGACAGATACGTTCGCGGCAATACCGTTCTCGCCGAGAATGCGGATTCAGGCGTGATTCGGGTGGACGAGAAGACGGGCCGGGGAATTGCCCTGGCAACCGACGCCTCGGGCCGATACACCGCTCTCGACCCGTACACCGGTGCGCGCCTCGCGCTCGCGGAAGCGTTCCGCAACGTCGCGATCACCGGTGCGACCCCCAAGGCCGTCAGCAACTGCCTCAACTTCGGTTCACCCGAGGACCCGGGTGTCATGTGGCAGTTCCAGCAGGCCGTGCGCGGACTTGCGGACGGGTGCGCCGAGCTCGGCATCCCTGTCACGGGCGGCAACGTCAGCTTTTACAACCAGACGGGGTCCACCGCGATTCTGCCGACGCCGGTGGTCGCGGTTCTCGGTGTGATCGACGACGTGCACCGCCGCATCCCGACCGGGATCGGTCTGGAGCCGGGCGAGACGCTGATTTTGCTGGGCGACACTCACGACGAGTTCGACGGTTCGATCTGGGCTCAGGTCGAGCACGGTCACCTCGGTGGTGTTCCGCCGAAGGTCGACCTGGCCCGTGAGCAGTTGATCGCGGACATCCTTCTCGCCGGTTCCCGCGATGGGCTCGTCACGGCTGCGCACGATCTCTCCGAGGGTGGTCTTGTGCAGGCTGTGGTCGAAGCTGCGCTGGCGGGTGAGACCGGTTGCCGGGTCTTGCTTCCCGAGGACGCGGATCCGTTCGTGACGCTCTTCTCCGAGTCGGCGGGTCGTGTTCTCGTCGCTGTGCCGCGGACCGAAGAAACTCGCTTTACGGGTATGTGCACCGCCCGTAATCTTCCGTGGGTGCGTATCGGTGTCGTCGACGAGGGGAGTGACTCCGTGGAAATTCAGGGACAGTTCTCCATCACTCTCGACGAACTCCGGAAGGCGCACGAAGGAACTCTTCCGGCACTGTTCGGATGATGCGTGGCTGCGCCGGGTCTACTGCGGAAACGTGACGTCAATCCTCGGGTCTTCCCGAGGATTGCCGACCCGGCGCGGCTGCACGGCCCGGTGCTCGACAGGGTGTGGGATCGCCTGCGCCTCGACTTCACTGGAATTGCCGTCGCTGCACTGTTCTTCTGCTGGTCGCTCACCCCGTCGCTGCTCCCGCGTGACTGGCTGTTCCAAGGCCTGATCGGCGGAATCAACGCCGCGATCGGTTACGCCGTCGGTGTTCTGTTGAGCAAGGCCGCGCACCGGTGGTTCCTGAACGGACGCCGTTGGTGGCCGCTACCCGAACCGTGGAGCACCGGAGTGCGGGTCTTCACGGTCGTGACTTCGGTGTCGGTGTCCGTTGTCGTGCTTGTGTATTCGGCGGGATGGCAGCGTCAGATCGCCACGCTGATGGATGCGGAAGGCACAACCACCTCCGGATACATACGTACGGGTGGGCTCAGCTTGCTCGTGGGGGCCGCGATCGTGCTGACGTGGCGCGGCATGCGCGAGATCGTGCGCTGGATCGCGGGTCGTTTGATCCGGCGTCTTCGGCTGTCGATACCGAAGGCGACGACGATTGCTGTCACCGTGGTGGTGGTTGCAGCTGTTCTCCTCGTGGACGGGGTCCTCGTGCGCGGCCTGTATGCGGGTACCAATCAGATCTTCAGCCTGCAGAACGCCACGACGAGAGACGGTGCCGAGCAGCCGACCGTACCCGAGAAGTCGGGAAGCCCGCAGTCCGAGGCACCTTGGGATTCATTGGGATTCGAGGGTCGAAACTTCGTTTCACGGGGATTGGATGCGCAGGAGCTGTCGGAAGTCAACGGCCGCCCTGCGAAGGAACCGATCCGCGTCTACGCCGGCCTCGACACGGCAGAGGATTCCGACTCCCGGATGGATGTGGTGATCGACGAGCTCGAGCGCACGGGGGCGTTCACGCGCAGTGTCCTCGTTGTCGTTCCCACCACCGGTACGGGCTGGGTCAATCCGACTGCGGCGCAGGCCATCGAACTCGTGCACAACGGTGACAGTGCCCTGGTTGCCAGTCAGTACTCCTTCCTGCCCAGCTGGATCTCCTTCCTCGCCGACCGCGAAAAGGCCCAGGCTGCAGGCAGGGAGCTCGTCCACCGGATTCACGACAGGTGGTTGCAGGAGCCGGAAGCAACCAGGCCCAAGCTTCTCGTCTACGGAGAGAGTCTCGGCACTCAGGCGGGTGAGGGCGCTTTCGACACCGTCGCCGACATTCGCGACACCGTCGACGGGGTGCTGTGGGTCGGCCCTCCGAACTCGAACCGGCTGTGGAGTCAGCTCGTTGCGCGACGTGACCCGGGTACGCCCGAGGTGGACCCGGAGTACGCAAGTGGTCTGACCGTCCGTTTCGTGGACGACCCCGGAGACGTCCACGAGACGTCGGGGGAGTGGTTGCCGCCACGGATCCTGTACGTGCAGCACCCTTCGGACCCGGTGGTGTGGTGGTCTCCTGACCTGTTGTTCACCCGACCGGATTGGTTGAAGGAGCCCCCGGGGTTCGACCGGACGGCCTCGATGAAGTGGTTCCCGTTCGTGACTTTCTGGCAGGTCTCGGCCGATCTCACCAATGCCGCCGGCGTTCCGGACGGACATGGACACAATTACGGGACACTGGTGCTCGATGCGTGGGTAACTGTGGCGCAGCCGGCAGGCTGGACGCCCGCCGACACCGAGCGGGTGCGCGACGAGCTCGAAGCGTTGCGCGACACGGAGGGGCCGGAGAAGTGAGGCGTTCCGGACGGACATGGACACAATTACGGGACACTGGTGCTCGATGCGTGGGTAACTGTGGCGCAGCCGGAAGGCTGGACGCCCGCCGACACCGAGCGGGTGCGCGACGAGCTCGAAGCGTTGCGCGACACGGAGGGGCCGGAGAAGTGAGGCGTGCCGGCTCGCTCGTGCTGGCTGCCGCGCTGGTGGGCTGGAACAACGCGGTGTTGCCGCGCGTGTGGTTGTCGGCGCGACACCGTGCCCTCGCGGGCGGCGCAGTGGGCGTCGCGCTCACTGCGGTTGCCGCGACCCGCTGTCGCTCGGAGGAGCTCGGGATCTCGACGGGCCGGATTCCGGAGGGCTTCCGTGTCGGGATCCTCGCCTCGTCGGTGCCGGCCGCGGCAATGCTGCTGGCGGCCGCGATCTCGGGAGTGCGTGCGCGGGTGCGTGACGGCGCACCCCGTGAGGATTTCGACGAGTGGGTGCTGCTGCACATTCCAGTCGGAACCGTGCTGGCCGAGGAGTTGATGTTCCGGAGCGTGCTGGCCGCGGCGCTGCGGTCGGCATGGTCGCCGAGGCAGGCGATCGCGATCCATGCGGGAGCCTTCGGTTTGTGGCACGTGTATCCGGCAAGGGCAGCGGGCGACAACGTGCTCGCCACCGTGGCATTCACCGCCGCATCGGGGGTGTTGTTCGAGGCACTCCGAGCGCGGAGCGGCAGTGTGGTGGCACCGGCACTGCTCCACTTGACCGTCAACATAGGCGGAGTACTCCTGACCAGGCCGGAGCTCTCCTGACCGGGCAAGCAGTAGATTGGACGTATGCCTCCACGTCGCGCTGCAGACCCCGCGGAGTTCCGCGCGGCGATTCACGATGTCGCGGACTGGTTGCGCAACGACGAGCAACCTCGTCCACCGCGGGATCGTCTGGCGGCAGCGGTGCGCCTGAGTGCGCGAACTCTGGAACAGGTAGCCCCCGGATCGAGCGTCGAGGTGCGGGTGCCCCCGTTCGTCGCCGTGCAGTGCATCGAGGGCCCGAGGCACACCCGAGGCACGCCACCCAACGTCGTCGAGACCGATCCGCGGACGTGGCTGTCGATCGTCACCGGACTGCTCGAGTTCGATGCTGCGGTTGGAGACGGACGCATCGCAGCCTCGGGAAGCAGGGCTTCGGACATCGCGCACTGGTTGCCTCTGCTCCCACTGTGATCTCCTTCGTGCCGTTCGCCGAGGCGTCGGTTCGGCACCCTTGGTACGGGAAGGGCGCCGCAGCCCGTAGACTGATGCATGCCCCCCCAGCCCAGCCACTAAAGGGAGCGCCCGGTGACTCGAGCCGACCTGTCGGTCAACAGTCCTAATCTCCTCACTTCGACTCCGTCCGACGAGGACGAGAACGAGCCCCGCGAA
The DNA here is from genome assembly GCF_042719695.1 of Rhodococcus sp. NPDC058521. NCBI lineage: Bacteria > Bacillati > Actinomycetota > Actinomycetes > Mycobacteriales > Nocardiaceae > Rhodococcus > Rhodococcus sp. NPDC058521. The sequence goes on along the minus strand of NZ_JBHXNL010000003.1, from coordinate 196,084 downwards.
GAGTGCGGGGTGTTCGGTGTATGGGCGCCGGGGGAGGACGTGGCGAAGCTCACGTACTACGGCCTGTATGCGCTACAGCACCGTGGCCAGGAGGCGGCCGGGATCGCCGTCGCAGACGGATCCCAGGTGCTCGTCTTCAAGGATCTGGGCCTGGTCAGTCAGGTGTTCGACGAGCAGACGCTCGCGGCCATGCCGGGACACGTGGCAGTCGGCCATTGTCGATACTCCACGACCGGGTCCACCACCTGGGAGAACGCGCAGCCGATCTTCCGGACCACTGCTGCGGGCAGCGGTCTGGCCCTCGGGCACAACGGCAACCTCGTGAACACCGCCGAGCTGGCCGAACGGGCACGTGCCGCTGGACTCGTGGACGGGCGGCGCCCGGGCGGCGCCACCTCCGATTCCGACGTCATGGGCGCCCTCCTCGCGGATGCCGCGACCGACTCCACCATCGAGCAGGCCGCGATGAAGCTGCTGCCGACCGTGCGCGGCGCCTTCTGCCTGACCTTCATGGACGAGAACACCCTGTACGCGGCGCGTGACCCGCATGGCGTCCGGCCACTGTGCCTCGGTCGACTCGATCGTGGCTGGGTGGTCGCCAGCGAGACGGCGGCACTCGACATCGTCGGTGCTTCGTTCGTTCGTGACATCGAGCCGGGCGAACTGCTTGCGATCGATGCGGACGGAGTTCGCTCGTCCAGGTTCGCGAACCCCGAGCCCAAGGGCTGCGTGTTCGAGTACGTCTACCTCGCACGCCCGGACAGTGTCATCGCCGGTCGATCGGTGCATTCCACCCGTGTGGAGATCGGCCGCCGCCTCGCCCGCGAACACCCCGCCGAGGGGGACCTGGTCATTCCGGTTCCGGAATCGGGCACTCCGGCCGCAGTGGGTTATGCGCAGGGCTCCGGCATCCCTTACGGCCAGGGTCTGATGAAGAACGCCTATGTCGGCCGCACCTTCATCCAGCCGTCGCAGACCATTCGTCAGCTGGGCATCCGGCTCAAGCTCAATCCGTTGAAGGAAGTCATCCGCGGAAAGCGGCTCGTGGTCGTCGACGACTCGATCGTCCGCGGCAACACTCAGCGCGCACTGATTCGGATGCTCCGGGAAGCGGGCGCGCTCGAGATTCACGTCCGCATCGCCTCGCCCCCAGTCAAGTGGCCGTGCTTCTACGGGATCGACTTCGCGTCCCCGGCCGAGCTCATCGCCAACGGCGCAGGCAGCACCACGGGTGGCCCGACCAGCTTCGACGAGATGCTCGAAGGTGTTCGCCGCTCGGTCGGCGCGGACACGCTCGGTTACATCTCCATCGACGGCATGGTCGCCGCGACGGAGCAGCCTTCGAGTCGCCTGTGCGCGGCGTGCTTCGACGGTGAATACCCGATCGCGTTGCCGACCGAGACCGCGATGGGCAAGAACGTTCTCGAAGGGTTGCTCGACAGCACCGCAGGTGCGTCCGCGACCCGAGTGAACGACAACGCCGATGCCTTGAGTCGCCCCTAGCTTTTCGCAGTACGGAGTTCGACGGACACCGCACGGGCGCGAGCCCCTCCGGTACCGTAAGAGCGCAATCGGGTGGCCGATTCGCGTCACGATTTTTCCCACGACGAGTAATCACGAGGCTGGAGTAACAACCGCATGACCGAGGATCCGACAAGTCGCCCGGGCGCTTCCTACGCTGCTGCAGGAGTGGACATCGCCGCCGGCGATCGGGCAGTGGAACTCTTCGCACCGCTGGCGAAGAAGGCCAGTCGACCCGAGGTCATGGGTGGTCTCGGCGGATTCGCCGGCCTGTTCTCGCTCAAGGGTGACTACAAGGAGCCGCTGCTCGCCGCGTCCACGGATGGTGTGGGCACCAAGCTCGCGGTGGCGCAGGCCCTCGACAAGCACGACACGGTCGGACTCGACCTGGTGGCAATGGTCGTGGACGACCTCGTGGTGTGCGGTGCGGAGCCGCTCTTCCTGCAGGACTACATCGCCGTCGGGCGGGTTGTCCCGGAGCGGGTCGCGGAGCTGGTCGGTGGCATTGCAGAAGGCTGTATCCAGGCAGGCTGCGCGTTGCTGGGTGGCGAGACCGCAGAGCACCCCGGAGTGATGGCGGACGGCGACTACGACCTGTCGGCAACCGGCATCGGTGTCGTGGAGGCCGACCAGGTTCTCGGCCCCGACCGTGTGCGTCCCGGTGACGTCGTCATCGGAATGGGCTCTTCCGGATTGCACTCCAACGGCTACTCGCTCGCTCGCAAGGTTCTCCTCGACATCGACCGGATGAGCCTCACCGCGCACGTCGACGAGTTCGGTCGCACGCTGGGTGAAGAGATGCTCGAGCCGACCAAGATCTACGCCAAGGACTGCCTGGCCCTCGCAGCCGAGACGGACGTGCGCACGTTCTGTCACGTCACCGGCGGCGGCCTCGCGAACAACCTGGCCCGCGTCATGCCCAAGGGTCTCGTCGCCGAGCTCGACCGCGGTACCTGGAGCCCCGCGCCCATCTTCGCGATGATCGCGCAGCGCGGTCGCGTGGAGCGGGTCGAGATGGAACAGACGTTCAACATGGGCGTCGGCATGGTTGCCATCGTCGCTCCGGAGGACGTCGATCGGGCCCTCGCGGTACTGACCGCCCGGCACCTCGAATGCTGGACCCTGGGCAGTGTCAAGAAGGCTCAGGATCCAACTGCGGAGCGCGCCTTGCTGACCGGGGACCACCCACGGTTCTGAGTTCGACCGTTCCGAACTGAATGCAGAAGTGAGGGGGAGCCGGAAACGGCTCCCCCTCACTTGTTGCGTTGCTCAGCACTCAGCCGAACTGCGGCTCACCGCCAGTCGTCGTCATCATCCTCTCGGGCATAGCCGTCCCTGTCGGATAGCGGATCCGCAAGGGGACCGCTCCGATGCGAGCTGGACGACCCACCTGCGAGCTCTCGTTGCAGGCTGTCGAAGTCAGTGGTCGGTACGCTGTACTTCAGCTCGCGTGCAACCTTGGTCTGCTTTGCCTTAGCCCGGCCGCGGCCCATGGCTGACCCCCTCGCGCTTTCGCGGGGCGGCCTGGGGAATTTGGCGGCCCCGTTTGAGTGTGTAAGTTTCCTGCCACACACTCTAGCGTGGAAAACTCGCTTCCGCTTCCATCATGCCTCTGCGGTTGTGTCTGTTTTGTCTCACAGGGTCCGCGAGCTGGACAGATGCGGAGCGAAGCAGTCAGAAGATGCCGGGAATCGCACGGATCGTCCCGACGCGGACTCCGCCACCGAGCACCGGGAGCGATGCGAGCGCCGCGAGATCCTCTGTCCAGACCGCTCCCATGTGATGAGCGAGGGCGGCGGCCACGGGAAGGAGGGCACGCTCGTGCCCGTCCTCGATCTTCACGGCGAACGCCGACCCGTCCGGTAAGGCACCGGCGTAGATGCCGTCCGCACCCGACTTGCAGAAGAGCCCGGGAACGGTCGGCATGAGTCGTGCCTCGCTTCGACCGGTACCCGACAGGAGGTGCGGGTGTTCTCGGGCGGAATCCGCCACCGCTCGTTCGGGAGAATCCGGCTCGGCCGTGACGAGCGTCGAGTACAGCCGAGCCAGGTGGGTGAGGGACAGGGGGACGATGGGTAGACCGCATCCGTCGATGCCCAACTCGGGGTCGGCTTCACCACTGATCGCGGCGAAAGTCGCGACGACGGCCTTCTGGAGGGGATGACTCGGTTCCAGGTAACTGTCGAGCGGCCAGTCGTTGACGACACAGGTCGCCAGCATCGCTGCGTGCTTACCCGAGCAGCCCATGTAGATGGGTTGCGGCAGCTCGCCGGCCGCGAGAAGTTCGGCTCGGGCGAGCTCGTCGAGGGGAAGTTCGGCTGGGCACCGCAGAAGGTCGGCGGTGAGCCCGTACCGGCCGAGGATGCGTTCGACCAGCTCGATGTGGTCGGACTCGCCGGAGTGCGAAGCCGTGGCGATGGCCAGCTCTTCGGTGCTTTGCGGAACGAATCCGTTACGCAGCAGGGCGACCGCCTGTAGCGGCTTGTTGGCAGACCTCGGATAGATCGGCGTGTGCGTCTCGCCGAGCGTCAGCGTGGGTTCGCCATCCACACGCGAGACGACCACCGAACCGCGATGGACGCATTCGCGGACTCCGGACCGGACGACTTCGACAAGTTCGACGCTCAATAGGTGACCCGCACTTCCAGACCGGCCAGGCGTTTCCTGGCTTTCTCCGCAACCGACGGTGACAGATTGTTCTGCTGCTCCAGGAGACCTGCGAGCCTGGCCGGATCACGGCCGGTGAACAGATCGCGCACGGTGACTCCGTGGTCCGGAACGAACACGCGGGTGACCTCGTCTCCGGCACGGATCGAACCCGTGGTCACCACGCTCAGGTACGCGCCGGTGTCTCCGCGGTCGGAGAAGCGCTTCACCCAACGTGGTTCCTTCGCCCACATCCCGAAGGTGCCGCAGGGCGTTCGAGGACCGGTCACTTCGAGTTCGGTGTCCGCACCGATCCGCCACCGCTCGCCGATCACCGCATCGGTGACGGGAATACCAGCGATGCGCAGGTTCTCGCCGAACCAACCGAAGGGCAGGACCCGGCCCAGTTCCTGCTCCCAGCGACCCGCCTCGGCCGCGTCGTAGGCATACACGGCCTTGAACGGTCCGCCGTGATTTTCGGTGTCGCACACGTAGTCGCCCGCCAAACCCGCGGAGTCGAGGCGGACCGGACCGTCGACCGGTCGCTTGTCGATCGCCGTGCGGGAAACCCGCCGGGTTCCGCTGTTGCGCTCGGTGTGCAGGACGCAGACTGCTTCGACGACTCCGGGTGACTGGGTCATCGGCCGCGCAACTTCTCCACCGCAGCGCGCCCCGCCTGCACGTGATCGTCCGATTCGTCGGTCTCGGCGTCGATCGAGGCGGCGACCGTACCGGCGAGAAGCTCGGTGTCGGCAGGCACTGCGCGTTTGACCAGAGCAAGCGCGATGGGGCCGAGTTCGTGATGATCCACGACGGTGCCCACGCGGCCTACCGCTCGACCGCCGGCCGTGACGGAATCACCGACTTCGGGGTGGGTATCGGCACTTCCGTCCAGGTGCAGGAGCACCAGGCGGCGCGGCGGCTTTCCGAGGTTGTGTACCCGCGCCACCGTTTCCTGGCCGCGGTAGCAGCCCTTCTCCAGATGCACGGCACCCTGTTCCTGTGGTCCGCCGATCCAGCGAACCTCGTGGGGGATGGTCCGTTCGTCGGTATCGAGGCCGAGTCGTGGGCGGAGGGCGGCGACTCGCAACGCCTCGTACGCCCACGTACCGGCAGGTGCGCTGCCCGCGCCGGTCAGCTTGTTCCACCAGTCGGTGAGGTGATCGCGCGGAACCAGCAGGTCGTAGGCGAGTGCCGTCGGCCCGGGCATGCGGCGCACGAAGCCTCCCTCGGGAAGCGGGGCCGCGGCGTAGACGTCGGTGGGGGCCTCGACACCGGCTGCCGTGAGAACGTCCGAGGCGTTCGGCCCGAGGACGCTCAGGACGGCGAGTTCGTTGCCGTCCCGTGGCTCGGCTTTCGCCCAGAACACCATCTTCTTCAGGAAGTTCAGCAGGTCTGGGCCCTGCTCGGCCTCGGTGTCGATCCACGTGACCTCGTCGAGGTCGGTCTGCACGAAATGGTGTTCGACCCGGCCGTTGACGTCGAGACTGAGGTTCTCGGCACTTCTCGCATCGCCGAGCTCGGCCACGTGCTGACTGGAGATGGTGTGCAGCCAGGTGAGTCGTTCGGCGCCACCGATCGCGATGACGAATCGATGCGACCTGTCCACGACGATTGCTCCCCGCTCGGCGGAGCGCTGTTCGCCGAGTGGGTCGCCGTGGTGCCACGGGACACCGGTGTCGGGGGAACCTTCCGGCGGCGGTACTGCGCCGGGTACGGACAACAGGGCACTGGTAGTTACGGAATCGTCGACAACCACACACCCAGTCTAGGGATCGTGGGGAAGGTGTGCCGATAGGCTGCGTTGTATGGCCGATCGAGTGCTGGTGACACTGGACCACGAGATACGGGACGCCGATTCGCAGCTGCTGTATGCAGACGATCTCGCGGTGGTCCGTGGTGACGGCGTCTTCGAGACACTGTTGGTGCACGGCGGCCGAGCGTGCAAGGTCGAGCCGCACCTGAGTCGGTTGTGCTCGTCGGCGTCGGCGCTCGGTTTGCCACAACCGGATCTCGACGATTGGCGGTTCTCGATCGACCTCGCGGCAGAGCAGTGGGGCTCGGACGTCGAGGGTGTGATGCGGCTCGTCTACACCCGTGGGCGTGAGAGCGGCGGGGAACCGACTGCGTTCGTGATGGTCGGGCCCGTGTCCGATGCGGTGTCGAAGGCGCGCAGGGACGGAGTGTCCGTACTGACGCTGGACCGCGGGTTCTCGGTCGACTTCTCGGCGAATGCGCCCTGGCAGTTGCTGGGTGCCAAGACGCTGTCGTATGCCACGAACATGGCTGCTCTGCGCTATGCAGAGGGGTTCGGGGCCGACGATGTGATCTTCGTCAGTAGTGAGGGCAATGTGTTGGAAGGGCCACGTTCGTCTGTTGTGGTCGCGCGTGGGCGGACGTTGATCACACCTCCGCACGAGCAGGGAATCTTGCCGGGAACGACGCAGCGCGCGCTGTTCTCGGTGGCGCAGGACAGAGGGTTTCATTGCGAGTACGCCTCGCTTCGGACTGCGGATCTCATTGTCTCCGAAGGTGTTTGGCTGGTGTCGAGTGTGACGAAGGCGGCACGAGTGCACACGCTCGACGGGGTCGAGTTGCCGGAATCCCCTTTGGCGGAGGAGTTCGCCGATTTGGTCGACCTCGCCATCGAGACTGCCGGGCTCGGTTCCGGCGAGGCTTGACACCTCTACTACGGTTTGTAGTAACAAAGCGCTGCGGGTGGTTCACGCTCCGCAGTACCTTGTGAAACAGGATTCGAGCGCAAGCCCACGCTCCGAATCCGAAGCCTGTCCTACGGGCCGAGTGTCGGAGTAGTCATGGATGCCTTGGACGTCTCCCGGTGGCAGTTCGGGATCACCACCGTCTACCACTTCATTCTCGTTCCACTGACCATCGGTCTCGCGCCGATGATCGCCGTAATGCAGACGATGTGGGTGGTGACCGGCAAGGACCACTGGTATCGACTCACCAAGTTCTTCGGCAAGCTCTTCCTCATCAACTTCGCACTCGGTGTCGCGACCGGCATCGTGCAGGAATTCCAGTTCGGCATGAACTGGAGCGAATACTCCCGGTTCGTCGGTGACGTGTTCGGTGCTCCGCTCGCTCTCGAAGGCCTCGTCGCCTTCTTCCTCGAGTCGACATTCCTCGGCCTGTGGATATTCGGGTGGGGACGCCTGCCCAAGGTGGTCCACCTCGCCACCATCTGGCTTGTGGCGATCGGGGTCAACGCCTCCGCGTTCTTCATCATCGCCGCCAATTCGTTCATGCAGCACCCGGTGGGCGCTCGGTTCGATCCCGATACGGGACGCGCCGAACTGACCAGCATCTGGGAGCTTCTCACCAACAACACCGCGCTCGCCGCCTTCCCGCACGCAGTCGCGGGTGCGTTCCTGACCGCAGGCACGTTCGTCGCCGGCATCGCCGGCTGGTGGATGGTGCGCAACATGCGCTGTGCCCGCGCGGTCGAAATCACAGCGCCTGCAGACGACACGGACCCCGCCGCCGAGAAGATGCGCGACGAAGCCCGCACCATGTTCAGGCCCGCAGCGCGCTTCGCGATGCTGGTGATGGTGGTGTCCGGTATCGGACTGGTGTTCACCGGTGACGTCCAGGGCAAGCTCATGTTCGAGCAGCAGCCGATGAAGATGGCTTCCGCAGAGTCGCTGTGTCACTCCGAAACCGATCCGCACTTCTCGATTCTCACCGTCGGCACCCACAACAACTGCGACGGCGTAACGCACGTTCTCGAGGTCCCCTTCGTGCTCTCCTACCTCGCCGAGGGCAAGTTCACCGGCGTGCACCTGCAGGGTGTCGAAGACCTTCAGGTGCAGTACGAAGAACAGTTCGGACCGGGGAACTATCGACCGAACCTCTTCGTCACCTATTGGTCGTTCCGTGCGATGATCGGCCTCGCGGGCGGCTCGGCGGCGCTGGCACTCGCCGGTCTCTGGGTGACACGTCGTGGCCGCGTTCCGGACCAGAGGTGGTTCGGATGGCTGAGCATCGCCGCCATCCCCACCCCGTTCCTCGCGAACAGTGCGGGTTGGATCTTCACCGAGATGGGTCGCCAGCCCTGGGTCGTGCACCCGAATCCCACGGGAATCGACCTCATCCGGTTGACCGTGGATCAGGGTGTCTCCAACCATTCCGCCGCGACGGTCTGGGTCTCGCTGATCACCTTCACACTCGTCTACGCCGGACTCGGAGTGGTGTGGTTCGGGCTCATCCGCCGCTACACGATCGAGGGACCACTCGAGCACGACGCCCATCCACCGGGCGACGATGACGACGAGCCCGACGATCCGGACAAGCCCAAACAACTCTCGTTCGCGTACTAGGAGACGGTCATGGGACTTCAAGAAGTGTGGTTCGTCCTGATCGCGGTGCTGTTCACCGGCTACTTCGTGCTCGAGGGTTTCGACTTCGGCGTCGGCATGCTGATGCCCGCCCTCGGCCGGCGAAAGGACTCGAAGGGGGAGACCAGGCGACGGGTCGTACTCAACACCATCGGCCCGGTGTGGGACGGCAACGAGGTGTGGCTCATCACCGCAGGCGGTGCGCTGTTCGCGGCGTTTCCGGAGTGGTACGCGACGCTGTTCTCCGGCTTCTATCTACCGTTGTTGCTGATCCTGGTTGCACTCATCGTCCGCGTCTGCGCGATCGAGTACCGCGGAAAGATCGACGACGACACGTGGCGCCGGCGCTGTGACTGGGGAATCATCTTCGGGTCATGGGTGCCGGCGGTGCTGTGGGGAGTGGCGTTCGCCAATATTCTCCGGGGCGTGGACATCGACGCGGACAAGCACGTCGTGTCCGGATTCTTCGATCTGCTGAATCCGTACGCACTGTTGGGTGGGTTGAGTACCGCGCTGGTCTTCGGTCTGCACGGTGCGGTCTTCCTCGCTCTCAAGACCGGTCGGGAGGTGCGGGCCGACGCGGTGAAACTCGCTGCGCAGTTGGCAGTTCCGGCTGTCCCCGTCGTCGGCGGATTCGTCCTGTGGACGCAACTCGCACACGGCAAGGGCTGGACGTGGATTCTCGTTGCGATCGCCGGTGCTGCCCTGCTCGGTGTCGTCGCACTGACCCGCGCGCAACGTGAGGGATGGGCGTTCACCCTCAGCACTCTGGCCGTTGCGGCGACGAGCGTCCTGCTGTTCGCGTCGCTGTTTCCGAACGTCATGCCCTCCACGCTCGACGCCGCATACAGCCTGACGATCGACAACGCATCTTCGAGTCCGTACACGCTGAAGGTGATGACGTGGGCGGCAGCCTTCCTCACCCCGATCGTGATGATCTACCAGGGTTGGACGTACTGGGTGTTCAGGCAACGAATCTCGGCGGACCAGATTCCGCCGTCCATCGGGCTGAAGCTCGGCCGCAAATGACACCTGTCGGTGCGGACACGGCTGCGAAGGCCACCGACTCGCAGGCACGTTCGCGGGCGCCGATCGACCCCCGGTTGTGGCGGTACTCGGTATCGGCGCGTGGATACCTGATCTCGACGGTCGTGCTGTCGACGCTCGACGTGGTCATGGTGATCGTCACCGCGCTCATGCTCGGCCGGGTGCTGGCGGGAGCGATCACGGCTGGCGACACCTCGTGGGGTGAGTGGAGCGCCGAGTTGACGATCCTTGCGGCCGCTGTCGGCGCACGGGTCGTGTTGTCCTGGGCCACCACCAGGTTCGCCGACCGGGCGGCTCATCGGGTCGTTGCGGAGCTCAAGAACGAAGTTCTGGTCACCGCGACTCGTTTGCCACCGCGCGAGCTCGATCCCCGTCGTGACGAGATCGCGACGGTTCTCACCCGTGGGATCGACGGCCTGATCCCGTATCTCACCGGTTATCTACCCGCGCTGATTCTGGTCGGAACGCTCACGCCCGCGACCCTTGCGGTGATCTGGGTGCAGGACACGACATCGGCATTGATCGCGGTCGTCACGCTGCCACTCATCCCGATCTTCATGGTTCTCATAGGGCTGCTCACCAGGGGGAAATCACGCCGCACGCTCGAAGCGATGACGGCCCTGTCGTCCCAGCTTCTCGATTTGCTGGCGGGACTACCGACGTTGCGAGCCCTGGGGCGCGAGCAGGGCCCGGCTGCTCGTATCCGAGAGCTGGGCGACGCGCACAGGCGCAGCACCATGTCCGCACTGAAGATCGCCTTCTTGTCGTCGATGGTGCTCGAACTGCTGGCGACCCTGAGTGTTGCGCTCATTGCGGTCAGTATCGGGTTGCGTCTCGTGTTCGGTGAGATGGCGCTGGAAGCCGGGATCGTGGCACTGGTCCTGGCCCCGGAGGTGTACCTGCCGCTGCGCATGGTCGGCACCAGATTCCATGCGGCAGAAGACGGATTGGAGGCGGCCGATCGCGCGTTCGCGGTGATCGATTCCGCCGAGGATCTCCGCACCGACGGACGAGGTAGCGTTCCCGCGCACCCGAGACGGATCGAGCTGATCGGTGTCGGGGTCCGCTCGCGCAGCGGCTCTGCACCGGACGAGCTGGGCGTAGTCTTCGAGGCCGGCCGCATCACAGCTCTCACCGGACCGAACGGCTCGGGAAAGACCACAGCGCTGCACGTCGTTCTTGCGCTCTCCGCACCCGACCGGGGCGCTGTCACGATCGACGGGGTACCACTGGAGAACCTCGAGCGGGACGAATGGTGGGCGCGAATCGCTTGGCTGCCACAGCATCCGGTACTGCTGGCCGGGACGGTCGAAGAGAATTTGCACCTGACCGGCGAAGTGCACCATCTCGAACAAGCCTCCTCCGCAACCGGATTCGACAGTGTGCTCGCCGAGCTTCCTGACGGTGTGGACACTGTCGTCGGCGTCGGTGGGGCCGGCATGTCCCTCGGCCAGCGGCAACGTCTTGCGCTGACGCGTGTTCTCGCCACGTCACGTCCGGTCGTGCTGCTCGACGAGCCCACCGCTCACCTCGACGACGCGACCGAAGCGACGGTGCTGAACTCTATTCGCGCACTTGCCGACCGGGGGCATCTCGTGGTGGTCGTAGCACACCGTCCGAGTGTTCTCGCGGTTGCCGACACCGTGGTGGAGGTGCATGCACGTGAGGAATGACCCGTTGGTCAGGGCGATGCGCCTGCTGGAACTGCGACCACGGCGCGTCGTCTCATCGGTTGCCGCCGGCGTGGCCACGCTCGGCAGTGCTCTCGCACTTGCGGTGCTGTCGGCCTGGCTCATCACCCGGGCATGGCAGATGCCGCCGGTTCTCGACCTCACCGTGGCCGTGGTCGCGGTTCGCGCACTGGGCATCTCACGTGGTGTGTTCCGATACCTCGAACGGCTGTCCACCCACGACACGGCCCTTCGCGGAACCACTTCCGCGCGCACACGCATCTATCGCCTGCTGGCGGACGGTGATCCAGCCGCGTCTTCCGGTCTGCGACGGGGAGATCTGCTCGCCCGAACCGGTGCGGACGTGGACGCTCTCGGCGACGTGGTCGTTCGGGCAGTGATCCCGATGGCCGTTGCCGCCGTACTGTCCGTCGCCGCGGTGGGCGTACTCGCGGTGGTCTCGTTGCCGGCAGCGCTGATACTCGCGGCGGCACTCGTGGTGTCGGGTGTCGTGGCACCCGCATTGTCGGCACGCGCAGCGCGGCTCGCCGAGGACGAGAGTGCAAGGGCGCGAGCGCTCTTCAGTGAGGCGTCCGTGACCGCGCTCGACTGCGCCGCCGAGCTTCGGGTGGCAGGTCACCTGGACACGGCGACCGAACGCGCTCGGAAGGCGGAAGCCGATGCGGTGCGAGACCTGGACCGTGCGGCACCCCGCCACGCCTTCGCATCGGCGGCCACACCGCTCGCGATCGGCGTCAGTGTCATCGCGTCGCTCCTGATCGGTCTGGAGCTCTACGCACCTGGAACCATGAGTCCGATGGCGCTGGGGATTCTGGTGCTGACGCCGCTGTCGGCCTTCGAGGCGACGGGCGCACTGTCCGAGGCGGCAATCGCGCTGAGCCGTGCCCGAATCGCTTCGCGCCGCATTCTCTCCGTCCTGGACGCTGCCGAGACCCACGTTCCCGAGGGCACGAACGCGTGGGACGGGTCCGGGGCGGTGCGCGCGCACGGACTCCGATGCGGTTGGCCCGGGGGCAAGGTGACCGAGGAGGTCGACCTCGATCTGCCCCCTGGACGACGAGTGGCTGTGGTGGGCAGTAGCGGTGCAGGCAAGACCACGTTGCTGATGACACTCGCAGGACTCCTTCCGCCGACCTCTGGACACGTCACCGCAGGTGGCACCGACCTCCTCGCGCTGCGGCCGGAAGACGTCCCACGCGGTATCGGATTCTTCGCGGAGGACGCCCACCTCTTCGAGACTTCGGTCCTCGAGAACCTCCGTGTGGTGCGTGGCGACGTGATGGAGGGCGAGGCGGAAGCCGCTCTGATTGCGGTGGGTGCGGGGGAGTGGCTCGAATCGTTGCCCGAGGGTGTTCACACGTACCTCGAGGGTGGAACTCGCGCCGTATCCGGTGGGCAGCGCAGGCGATTGCTTCTCGCTCGTGCGTTGCTGTCACCGGCACGCGTTCTGTTGCTGGACGAACCAACCGAGCACATGGACTCGGCGGCCGGTGAATCGATGCTTCGTGGGCTACTGGACCGTGCGGGTGGACTGCTGGCCGCAGACCGCACCGTTGTGGTCGTTACCCATCAACTTCCGGGCACAACCGAGGCTGACCAGGTAATACGCCTGGAATCCGCTGAGAGAAATAATCCGTTGCCGACTTCGTGAGTGCGGCGTACCTTTTGGGTACACGAGGAAGGAGGTGGTCTGAAGTTGAAGAACATACGGACACGTGAGGTGGCTGCCAGCTAGCCGCTACCGCTGACGGAATTCACTGACCGCGCGAGCGGCTGGCGAATCCCAGGCAGCTACCCGGCCCTCGAGTCCCCCGGTCTTGTCCAGACCGGACCCGGTGTCACACACCGGAGGACTCGGGGGCCGTTTGCGTGCGATAAGGGCCGTAGGGAACGACGGGGAAGCCGGGAGTCAGCCGATGTAGCGCGACAAGCGAGCAGACAGACGAGGCTTCAGGTCTCCATCGGCCACGATGCGTTCTTCGACGTACGCGAGGTCGCCGCCCTCGACGATCCCGTAGAGACGCTTGGCGCCGCCCATCAACGCTCCGGAGGTGGAGCGGATGACGACATCGGTTGCGAGCTCCCACGAGGACTGCGTGAGCGCCTTGCCGTAGTACAACTCCACGACGCCGGAGCTGTGCGTGAGAAGCAGCTCCACGACTTCTTCGTCGACGCTTCCGGGGATGCTGTCGCCGCTCATCCGCCAGAATCCGGACTCACGAAGATCGGGGCGAACGTACTCACCGTCCGCATCGATGACCCAACTCTGTGATTCCCAAGTGAGGTACGGACCACCGTTGTGGGAAACCACAATCTGCTGACCGAATCGGTAATCGTCCCCGGACTCGGGGTCGTGACCTTCGCCCTCACCGCGCCACACACCGACGAGCGGTAGGACAGCGAGAAGTTCCTGGTTCAGATCCGGGCCGAGGCGAAGGTTCGCCGTGTCCTCGGGAAGAGGTAGATCAGGGAGCTGAGGGATGTTGCGGCCCGCAGTCGACTTGGAACGCTCGACCGCGTCGGCAACAGCGGCATCGCCGCTGCCACGTCGGATTTCGGGTCGATCGTCTGTGCGATCAGCACCTTTGTCGGACGGGTTGCTCACGATTCGTCGGTGACCAGTCGGTACAGGACGTACACCGAGAACCACAGGATCAGCAGCGTTGCGAGACCTAGGAGAACCTCGAAGAAAATGACCACGAAACCCATCTTAAACCGTGGTCTTCGCATCGGCGAAACGGGTCTGTTTTCGTACCTTCGCTTGTACCGTTCTCATCTGTATCTTGCTTTGTATTGCCACATCTCTCTCCGGCGGAGGTTTCATGCTGTTCTCTCGTACCAACTTTGCGCGTGCGGCGAGGGGGGTGGTCGCAGTGGGAGCTGTGGTCCTGACCCTGCCGGGGCTCGCCCACGCGCAGGCACCCGACACCGGATCGGCGTCGGGCTCCGCCGACTCGGGATCCGTCTCGGGTTCATCCGAGACCGGAGCCGTCCATCCCGACAACTACGGTGCCGGCTGCCCCGACGTCATGGTCGTGGCGATCTCCGGGGCCACCGACTCCGAAGTCGACAACCCGCCGCTCGACGAATCCGACCGCAAAGCGTGGTCGAACTGGGTCGGCAACGTAACCGTGCCGACCGGTGAGCGTTTCGCGGACGATCCGGGCACGGTCGGGTGGGCTTACGTCCCCTACCCCTCCACTTACGGTGTCGGTTTCCTCGAACCTGTGCCGACATACCAGAACTCGGTGGCAGCCGGCGTCGCGTCGATGAACAAGATCCTGGACGACAAGAAGAACCAGTGCGGCGACGCCACGGACTTCGTTCTCTTGGGTTACAGCGTCGGCGGCGAAGTGACCGAGCGCGTCGCCCGGGAGATCGGCGGCCGAGACTCCTCCGCGAAGGTGACCGCAGACGACATCTTGGGGGTCGCTCTGGTCGGTGACCCCTACCGTCCGGCAGGCACGCCGTCCATGGGTGAACCCGGGCCGTCGGGTGGTGGATTCATGTCTTCCGAGCCCGCCGACTACGGCAAGCTTGCCGACAAGATCAGCTACGCCTGCCGGCCCTACGACATCGCGTGTGATGCGCCGGAGGAGATCGCCGTTGTCGAACTGGCCCTCGGCGTCCTCGGCCAGATGCACTTCACGCTCGTCGACCCGGGACAGACGGTCGCGGACTTCCGCAACGTCGTCTCCGACATGGCCACCCGCGCCATCGTCCACATCGTTGCGCACGACGACTGGTTCGGATCCGACGAGACGTTCCTCGACGTTCTGCGCAAGGTCGCGGACAAGACCTACGATCCCGACGGGCCGGACGTCGACACCCAGTACACGCCCGAGCAGAAGGCCGCGATGCTGGATTGGGCGATGGGGCCCGGCTCGGACATCGTGAAGGAGAAGCTGAAGGCGGAGGGGCCCGGATTCCTGGAGGACAACCGCGGCATCTTCGAACTCGTCACGAAGCCGTACATCTTCCTGGGGTTCATCCAGCACATGGCGTACTGGAACATCAACCCGAACGACCCCTGGTACTGGGAGAGCGAGAAGATCGTCGACTGGATCGTCTCGCTGGTGGAGCAGGAAGACGTGCAACTCCCCACCGCCTGAGGTTCCCCTGAAAGGCTTCCGTACACAAAACACCCCTGTGAGTGGTTAGCGAGTCCAGAGACTCGTCAACCGCTCACAGGGGCGTAGCCCGCTACTCCTGGCCGACCGTGACGTCGACGTTGTGCACGCCGGCGCCCGTCGGCTTCACCGTGGCGGTGCCGTTGCCGGAGCTCGACAGTGCGCGAATCTTCCAATCGCCGGGAGCGGCGAAGAAGCGGAAGTCGCCGGTGCCGGACGCCACGACCTCGGCCGTGAACTCGTCCGAGCCGTCGAGGAGACGGACGAACGCCCCACCGATGGGCTGACCGTCAGCAGCGAGGACGCGGCCCGTGATGACCGTTTCCTTCTCTACGTCGACTCCTGCAGGCAGGGTCTGGGTCTGAACGGGTGCTCCACACATGATCAGTTGACCTCCAGTTCGATCGGGGCGCCGACGAGCGAGCCGTACTCGACCCAGCTGCCGTCGTAGTTCTTGACGTTGGACTTGCCGAGGATCTCCTGCAGAACGAACCAGGTGTGGCTCGAACGCTCACCGATGCGGCAGTACGCGATGGTCTCCTTCGAGTCGTCGAAGCCCTTCTCGGCGTACAGCTTCTCGAGGTCCTCGTCGGACTTGAAGGTGCCGTCCTCGTTGGCGGTGGTGCTCCACGGGATGTTGATGGCGCCGGGAACGTGGCCGCGCTGCTGTGCCTGCTCCTGCGGGAGGTGGGCGGGCGCGAGGATCTTGCCGGAGAACTCGTCGGGCGAACGCACGTCCACGAGGTTCTTGTTGCCGATGGCGTCGATGACCTCGTCGCGGAAGGCGCGGATGGAGACGTCGGGAGCTTCGGCCTTGTACTGCGTGGACTCACGGGTGACGGTGTCCTTGGACAGCGGGCGTCCGTCGAGCTCCCACTTCTTGCGGCCACCGTCGATGAGCTTGACGTCCTTGTGGCCGTAGAGCTTGAAGTACCAGTAGGCGTAGGCCGCGAACCAGTTGTTGTTGCCGCCGTAGAGGACGACGGTGTCGTCGTTGGCGACACCCTTGGCGGAGAGCAGGTCGGAGAACTGCTGCTGGTTCAGGAAGTCACGACGGACTCCGTCCTGCAGGTCCTTGCGCCAGTCGAGGCGAATTGCACCCTCGATGTGACCGCCGTCGTATGCGCTGGTGTCCTCGTCGACCTCGACGAAGACCGTCTTGGGTGCGTTGAGGTTCTGCTCAGCCCAGTCGGCGGAGACTAGGACGTCGGAGCGAGCCATGGTGTTCCTTTCGATGTTGCTTGCTGTGTTGTGCGAGCGGAGATTGACGGTGGATCGGTATTACGCCGCCGCCTGGTCGGGGATCTTCCTGAACCTGGCGACGAGCGGGTACACACGGCAGCCGAGACAGATGCCGAATGCCGCGTTGAGTAGTGCTGCGAACAGGGCGAACCCGGTGGCGACTGCGCCGAGGAGCCCGGCTCCGAAAAGGAAGCCGATTGCGCCGATCACCGCGAAGAAGAAGCCCACGAGCTGGGCGAACTTCAGCGGTGCGGTCGGCTCGTTCTCGGATGCCGGTCCCACACGCGGCGCGACCAACTTGGCGTAGATGCTGCCGTACGGGCTGCGCCGAGGGCCCAGCGTGGCCCCGAGTGCGAACACGACGGCCTGAGCAGCCAGCAATATTCCGGCTGCGACCAGCGAGAATGTGGAAACGAGGAGGGTGATCACGAGGACAGCGGTGGTCACCCAGGCCGCGAATCGGGGGCCACGGACATCGACCTGATTCGTGGGTTGTGGTGTGGACATTTCACGTACTCCTGCGCTGAGGTTACTGATAGCTGACTGTCTGGACCGAGGCGAACGGCATCGCCGAGCGGCGGTCGATCACCTGAGCAGAACGCCGGATACGGCGGCCGGTGATCAGCAGTAGATACAGCAACAAGCCCCGAGGCGGCACAGATCCACTGCGCGGCGACGGGTGAGCAGAAGCTCGTGGCTGGTGTGCACGGCGACGAGTTTACCTGGTTCTTCAGGATTCGGAATCCGGACCCCACGTCAACGGTGTGAGCGCATCCTCGAGGTCGGTGGCTGTCGGGACCCCGGACACCCGGAAACGCTCTGCACGATTGTGGTCGAGAACGAACGTGGTCGGCAACGACATCACGCCGAGTTCTCGGGCGAGAGCGGGATACTCGTCGATGTCGAGTTCCACCTCGACAGGCGGGATCGCGGTGTCGGACAAACGCGACACGACCTGGCCGGCCACCCTGCGCACGGCAGCGCACGGTCCGCACCAATCTGCGGAGAAGTGCAGGAGTACTGCGTTGCCGGTGCGCACCCCAGCGGATTCCAGGAGTGCGATCCGAGCGTCGGACGGCGACGCGGACTCCTCGATCGCCCGGACCTTGCCCTCACGGGCGCGCACGACGATTCCGACGGCGACCGCTGCTCCGATCACGACGACGAGCAGCACGATCGCAGTCATGACTTCCGTAGTTCCTGCAGGTCGACGACGACGTTCTCGCCGACACCTTCGATGACGATCTGCGAACCTTCGGCGTAGACCTGGGTCGGGATGATGCCGAACGGAATCTCGGTGGTTTCGATGGTGCGGGTGAACAGACCCAGCACGCTCGGGGCGAGATCCGGTGGGATCGTGAAGTCGGCGTTGCCTTCGGGGCCGAAGTAGAAGTCGCTTGCGACGATCTGCACGCGGGAACCGTCGAGGACGAGGTCGGCCTGCACGCTCACCTCGGTATCGATCGGTCCGATGGGGACCGTGCCGGTGAGGACAACGCCGCCGGCGGTCGGCATGCCGGAGCCGCCGGAGCCGCCCGTCCCGTCCGACTTGTCGGCCGGGGGAGCGGATACCTGCAGGTCGGGGATGCCGAGGAACTGGCCGAGAACGGTGGCGTCGATCATCATGCGCCCGGACAGCTTGTCGACGGGGACGGCCTGGACCGTTCCGTCGATGACCTCGGAGGCCGGTGCGTGTGCGCCTTCGAGGTCTGCTTCGATGGTGACCTCGCCGACGAGGTCGCTCTCGACTCCCTGGGCCCGGAACTCGATGTTGTCGTACTTGCCCCCCCAGGCCTGGGTGAGGAACGGGAACCCGTGGATGGTGACTGCCGGGTCCGCATCGAGTTGGCCACCCTCACGCATCTCCCGCGAGAGCCGGTATTCGGCGTACGCCGCAGAGCCGAAGTCGACAACCACGGCCAGGCCGACGACGAGGAGGATTCCGATGATGAGTTTGCGCACGGGACCATTGTGACGGAAGTGCGAGGGCTGACCGCGGGCGACCGTGCGGGTCGGGATGCACAGGTGACCGGTGGTGGCACGCTAGTCTGTTGCAGACCAATGCGTGTTGGCAAGCCAGATGGGAGGCAGTGTGGAGCTGCTGCTTCTGACGTCCGATCCGAACACGGAAGCGGTTCTACCTGCGCTCTCGCTGTTGCCGCATACGGTGCGACCGGCGCCGACAGAGGTGTCCTCCCTCCTCGAAGCGGGTTCCGCCGACGTGGCGCTGGTGGATGCCCGTACCGATCTTGCTGCCGCCCGTGGACTCTGCCGGCTGCTGGGCAGTACCGGTTCCGCCGTGCCCGTGGTGGCGGTGCTCACCGAAGGTGGCCTGGTCGCGGTCAATGCGGACTGGGGCCTCGACGACATCCTGCTACCGGGCACCGGCCCGGCGGAGGTGGATGCTCGACTGCGTCTGCTGGTGGCGCGCAGCGGCGGTGCGGTGAGCCCGGAGGCTTCGGGAAAGATCACGCTCGGTGAACTGGTGATCGACGAAGGCACGTACACGGCGCGGCTCCGTGGGCGTCCACTCGACCTCACTTACAAGGAATTCGAGTTGCTCAAGTACCTGGCGCAGCATGCCGGGCGGGTCTTCACCAGGGCACAGCTGCTCCAGGAAGTGTGGGGATACGACTTCTTCGGTGGCACCAGGACCGTCGACGTTCACGTGCGTCGTCTGCGTGCGAAACTCGGAAGTGAACACGAGTCGCTGATCGGTACGGTCCGTAACGTCGGATACAAAGCGGTGCGGCCGACGCGCAGTAAAGCCGGGTCGGCGCAAACGGCGGGCGAGGGTCAAGACGATCTCTCGTCGGTGGACGTGTAGGTAGATCGAGAGTCAGGCGGTTCGACGTGGCGTGGACGGACAGTGTCGACGAGGACCGAATCGTTCGGATTCGGGAGTTGGTGAGTTCGGCCACCGCAGCGGACGGCACGGCTCCGGTTTCGGAGGATGCCGTCCGCGGTCTCACCGCGACCACCGGTGTCGTGCACCGCGTGGACCTCGACGCCGCCGGTAATGTCGCCGGTTACGCGCAGAAGCGTCTCGGTCACGGCGATCATCCGGACATGTCCGAGGTGGTGGTTGCCCCCGAGAGTCGTGGCCGAGGAATCGGCACCGACCTGGTGTCGGATGCGCTCGCGCAGGGCGGGAAGGGTGCCCAGGTCTGGGCGCACGGAGATCTTCCCGCGGCTCAATCGGTGGCCCGCAAGCTGGGCCTCGTCGGTGCGCGGGAACTGCTTCAACTGCGGAGGCCCCTCACCGCCCCTGACCTTCCCGAAGTGACTGTTCCGGAGGGGATTTCGCTTCGAACCTACGAGGGTCCGGGCGACGATGCCGAGATTCTGCGCGTGAACGCCGCCGCCTTCTCCTGGCACCCCGAGCAAGGTGCCATGTCGGCCGCGGATTTCGAGCAGAGTCGCGGTGAGGCATGGTTCGACCCGGCAGGCCTGTTCCTCGCCTTCGCAGACGACGAGCCGCAGACAATTCTCGGCTTTCACTGGACCAAGGTGCATCCCGCCGAGGTCGGCTCGGAAGCGATCGGCGAGGTGTATGTGGTGGGAATCTCACCTGAGGCTCAAGGGCGCGGACTCGGCCGCGTGCTGACTCTCGCGGGTCTGCACCACCTGAGGAAACTGCAGCTCAGCGCAGTGATGTTGTACGTAGAAGGTGACAATTCCGCGGCACTGCACACCTACGAGCGACTCGGGTTCGAACGCTTCCACGTCGACCTCGCCTACTCGTACCCCGAAAACTGACATTTCGCCCGGCCTGTTCACTCTCCGTTCACCGAACATGGGGTAGCCGGACATGCGCCGCCTTTAGGTTTCTCCGTGGGCAGCGCCGCGCTGCCTGGTGCAGGGTTCAACGATCCGCGCCTCATGTCGCCGTCCGATCGAGGGCGTGACGGTAGCGATTTCCGGAGGAAACCAGGTGAATCTCAAGCGCAGTGGAGCCCTGTTCGGCGCAGTGGCTCTCGGTGCCATGACGTTGGCGGCATGCGGTAGCGACGACAACACCGCGGCCAGCGGAGTCGACACGTCGTCCTCCAACGCGACCTGCGAAGGCAAGGAGAACCTCTCCGCCGCGGGATCGTCCGCCCAGAAGAACGCCATGGACGAGTTCGTGTCCACTTACATCGCGGTCTGCCAGGAACGGGGCAAGACGGTCAACGTCGCCTACAACCCCAGCGGCTCGGGTGACGGCCGCACGCAGTTCATCGCCGGCCAGATCGACTTCGCGGGGTCGGACTCCGCAATCGAGGAGGAGCAGGCCGAGCAGGCCAAGGCGCGTTGCGTCGGCGGCGAGGCATGGAACCTGCCCCTCGTCTTCGGCCCCGTCGCTCTCGCCTACAACCTCGACGGCGTCGACAACCTGGTGCTGAACGGTGAGACCAGCGCAAAGATCTTCAACGGCACCATCAAGAAGTGGAACGACCCGGCCATCGCTGCACTGAACGAAGGCGTCGAACTGCCGGACCAGGACATCACCGCGATCGTGCGTTCGGACTCCTCCGGCACCACGGACAACTTCCAGCAGTACCTCGAGGCTTCGTCGAGCGGTGCGTGGACTTCGGGCGCGGGCTCCGACTTCACCGGCGGTATCGGTGAGGGCGCCAAGGGATCCGCAGGTGTCGCACAGGCCGTGGCCGGTGCCCCCGGATCGATCACCTACGTCGAGTCTTCCTACGCCAAGCAGAACGAGTTGTCGATGGCGCAGATCGACAACGGATCGGGACCTGTCGAGCTCACCGACGAGACCGCCGCCAAGGCAATCGAGGGTGCGGCGTTCACCGGTGAGGGTGTCGGTGACCTGACACTCGACCTCGGCTCGATCTTCGGGACCAACGAAGCCGGCTCCTACCCGCTGGTGCTCGCAACTTACGAGGTGGTGTGCTCGAACGGATACGACGCCGACACCTCTGCTGCTGTGAAGTCCTTCCTGACCAGTGCTGCGAACGAAGGACAGACCAACCTCGCCGAGCAGGGCTACGTGCCGCTGCCCGAGTCCTTCAAGCAGAAGCTGACCGAGTCGATCAACGCGATCGCCTGATTCGGTTCGCCCCATTTCGATTCACCACTGTTCGGACCGCCCGTGACTTTATATTCAGACGAGGAGATTGCGAGCTCACATGAGTGACGCGCCGACCCAGTCATCACCTCGCGCCTCCGGCCCTGTGGACAACAGGGCCGGGGTGGGCGGTCCGAACAGTACTTCGGAGGCCACTTTGGGATCCAGGAAACCAGCCCCCGGCGTCGATGGACCGAAGTCCGGAAAAGCGGTCACCAGACCGGGCGACAGGATCTTCCAGTCGCTGTCCACCGGATCTGCAGTATTCATCTCCATCTTGATCGCCGCGATCGGGGTCTTCCTCGTCTGGCGTGCAATACCGGCGCTGAGCCGCAACGAGGCCAACTTCCTCACGAGTCGTGAGTGGGTTACCCAGAACATCGACGCGATGGCGTTCGGAGTTCTCGATCTCTTGCAGGTCACCGTGCTGGTGTCGCTGTTCGCACTCGTCCTCGCGATGCCCGTCGCACTGGGTATCGCGATCTTCCTGACCCAGTATTCGCCGTCGTGGCTGAAGCGGCCCCTCGCCTATGTGATCGACCTGCTCGCCGCGGTGCCGTCGATCGTCTACGGACTGTGGGGACTGCTCGTATTCGCCCCCGCGATTCGCCCGTTCGCCGTCTGGCTCAACGAGAACCTCGGCTGGTTCCCGCTCTTCGCGACAGGTAGCGGTTCGATTCTGGGTGGCGGGACTATATTCACGGCGGGCATCGTGCTCGGCGTGATGATCCTGCCTGTCATCACCGCGGTCACCCGCGAGGTCTTCGTGCAGACTCCGACCGCGCAGGTCGAGGCGGCCCTGGCCCTCGGCGCTACCCGGTGGGAGGTCGTACGAACGACCGTCATCCCGTTCGGCAAGTCCGGCTACATCAGTGGGTCGATGCTGGGTCTCGGTCGCGCACTCGGCGAGACCATGGCGCTCTACCTCATCCTGCGGACCACCAGCCAGGCGTTCGGATGGTCGCTGTTCGACGGCGGCGCGACCATCGCCTCGAAGATCGCGCTCGGGTACGCCGAGTTCAACAACGACATCCAGGCCGGCGCCTACATCGCCGCGGGCCTGGTGCTCTTCGTGCTGACGTTCGTGGTCAATGCCGCAGCGCGTGCCGTGATCGCCGGAAAGAAGGACTGACATGACCGCGACCCTGGACAAGCCGGTCAAGGCACCCACCTTCAAGGGTGTCGGAACCCGGCGGCGCCTCACCGACCTGACCGCCACCGTTCTGGTGTCGCTCGCCGTGCTCGTCGCACTGATCCCCCTCGCATGGGTGTTGATCACCGCGATCGTGAAGGGCGTGCCGGCGCTTACGAGTTCCACCTGGTTCACACACTCGCTGAGTGGCCTTTCCGCTTCGACGGAAGGTGGTGGCATCTACCACGCACTCGTCGGCACGGTGCTGCAAGGCCTGGTGTGCGCGATCGTGTCCATTCCGCTCGGCATCTTCGTCGCCATCTACCTGGTGGAGTACGCAGACCGGAAGTCAAGACTCGCGAAGACGACCACCTTCATGGTCGACATCCTCAGTGGTGTGCCCTCGATCGTGGCCGCGCTGTTCATATACGCGCTGTGGGTTGCGACCTTCGGCATGCCGAAGTCGGGCTTCGCGGTCGCGCTGGCACTGGTGCTTCTGATGGTCCCCGTGGTCGTGCGCAGCACCGAGGAGATGCTCCGCATCGTTCCGCAGGATCTCCGCGAGGCGTCCTACGCACTCGGCGTGCCCAAGTGGCTGACGATTGCCCGGATCGTTCTTCCGACCGCAGCGCCCGGCATCGTCACGGGCGTCATGCTCGCCCTCGCCCGAGTCATGGGCGAGACCGCGCCGCTGCTGATCCTGGTCGGCTACGCACCGTTCATCAACTTCAACCTGTTCGGTGGCGAGATGGGCACCCTCCCCGGAGTCATGGTCGCCGAGATGAACAACCCCACCGACGCCGGCACCAACCGCATCTGGGGTGCCGCACTCACCCTGATCCTCCTCATTGCGATTCTCAACGTCGCAGCCAAGATCATCGGACACTTCTCGCAGGTGCGCAGCAAGTGATCCAGCCACACCATGTCGTCGATACACAACCAGTAGGGAGCCGGTAATGGCCAAACGTCTGGATCTCAAGGACGTCAACATCTACTACGGAAAGTTTCACGCCGTGGCCGATGTCGGGCTGTCCGTTCCCCCGCGGAACGTCACCGCGTTCATCGGGCCCTCGGGCTGCGGAAAGTCGACGGTTCTGCGTTCGCTGAACCGCATGCACGAGGTCACGCCGGGTGCAAGGGTCGAAGGTTCGATTCTGCTCGACGGCGAGGACATCTACGGCTCGGGCGTCGACCCGGTCGGCGTCCGCAAGACCATCGGCATGGTGTTCCAGCGTCCCAACCCGTTCCCGACGATGTCGATCAAGGACAACGTCGTGGCCGGCCTCAAGCTTCAGGGTGAACGAAGCAAGAAGGCTCTCGACGAGGTGGCCGAGCGTTCCCTGCGCGGTGCCAATCTCTGGAACGAGGTCAAGGACCGCTTGGACAAGCCGGGCGGCGGTCTCTCGGGTGGTCAGCAGCAGCGTCTGTGCATCGCGCGCGCCATTGCGGTGTCACCGGACGTGCTGCTGATGGACGAGCCCTGCTCGGCCTTGGACCCGATCTCGACGCTCGCGATCGAGGATCTGATCACCGAGTTGAAGAAGGACTTCACGATCGTCATCGTCACCCACAACATGCAGCAGGCAGCGCGTGTGAGTGATCAGACGGCGTTCTTCAACCTCGAGGCAACCGGTAAGCCGGGCCGTCTCGTGGAGATCGACGACACCGAGAAGATCTTCTCCAACCCCGGTCAGAAGGCCACGGAGGATTACATCTCCGGACGCTTCGGATAGGCCCGAAACACCAGTGTGGCCCCGCCGGGAAACCGGGCGGGGCCACCTTTCTGCCTGATGGCAGAGCGATTGCGGGCCTACTCGGGGTAGGTGGTGAGATCGTCTGCGCGCTTGACCGTCACGGCTCCGTCGTCGTTCGGGAGTTCACCGGTGACGAGGAAGATGACACGACGGCCCACCTCCACGGCATGATCGGCGAACCGCTCGTAGAAGCGGCCGAGAAGAGTGATGTCGACGGCGGCGGCGACACCGTGCTTCCACTCCCTGTCCATCAACACGCTGAACAGGTGGCGGTGGAGGTCGTCCATCGCCTCGTCTTCCTCGCGCAGGCGGGCAGCCCGCTCGGGATCGCGAGTCTCGAGGACCTCCTTTGCCGCACCGCCGATGGATACGGCGATGCGCCCCATCTCTGCGAAGTAACCGTTCACCTCTTCGGGCAGCACATGGTTGGGGTGTCGCCGACGAGCGATCTTTGCGACGTGGAGCGCCAGTGCGCCCATGCGGTCGATGTCGGCGACCATCTGAATGCCACTGACCACGGAGCGCAGATCGCCGGCAACCGGCGCCTGCAGTGCGAGAAGCGCGAAAGCCTTCTCTTCACACACCGCGCTCAGTTCGGTGATCTTGTCGTGCTCGCCGATCACTTGCTCGGCCAGGGCGAGGTCGGCCTGGAGCAGCGATTGGGTGGCTCGCTCCATGGCGGCACCCGCCAGTCCCGCCATCTCACCGAGGATGTCTGCCAACTCGGTCATCTTGTCGTTGTATGCCACGCGCATGAGGTCACAGCCTACGGTGGTTGGGAGACCAAGTCACGATCAACGGGTGAACGTGGGGTGAATGAGCAGCCGGTCTCGGCGGATGTTCGTCCTGCTCACTCGCAGGATGCGTCACCTGCGTTCACGACGGCGAGGTCCTCCGGGATCTCGGCGACCTCAGCCTTGCCCACCCGGTCCGGGGTCGCGTCCAATTCGGTTCCGGGATCTGCGGGGTACGAGACCGTTCCGCTGTAGTTCGCACCGATCACGACCTCGACAGTTCCGCCGAGTCCTTGTGCCGACTCGAGGATCGCGCCGGGGATCGACGAGGCGACCGTTGCCGCTTCCGCTTCCGAACCGGGCGAGAAGCGGACGACGGTCGACGCGCTCGTCTCCGTGTAGTTGCCGACGCTGATGATCTGGAAGCCGTGCAGTCCCAGATTGTCGGCTGTGTCGGCTGCGACACCGGAGACTCCCGATGCATTCGACACCTGGACGGAGACCGTAGACGGGTCCGCTGCCGAGACGGTCTTCGGCGCTGGCGGCTTCTCCTCTGCCGGCTTCTCTTCGCCGGTCGGCTTCACTGGTTCGGAACGCTCCTCGCCGGGTAGCGGCTCGTCGTCGATGACCGCCTGGAAGATCGCCTTGATGTCGTCCTCACGGGGAATCTCGTTGCCCCAGTCGGTGGTACCGGCGGTGGGCACGGTCAGGAAGGTGACGGCACCGGCGTCCACGTTCTGCAGAGAACGTCCCAGGGTGAGGAGCGATTTGGTGTCGATGTTCTCCACGAAGGTGTCACGGGTGAACGCATTGATGAAGCCGTTCAGCTTGCTCGGGTTGAGCAGGACCTTGTTCGACAGCGCACCTCGGAGCAGTGCCGACAGAAAACGCTGCTGACGGTTGATACGGCCGTAATCGCCGTTGCCCTCCGCCTCGACGTGCCGGGCTCGGACGTAGTTGAGTGCGGTACGGCCATCCAGGCGCTGCGGACCGGTGGTGGGCAGGATCGGGCCGAGAACGTAGTCCTCGAGGGGCTGCGTGTTGCAGATGTTCACGCCGCCGATCTCGTCGACCATCGCTTCGAAACCGGCGAAGTCCATTCCGACGAAGTGACCGATCTTCAGTCCCGACAGCTTCTGGATCGTCTTGACCAGGCATTTCGGGCCACCGAGTGCGTAGGTCGCGTTCAGCTTGTCGCCATCTGCAGCGGGATAGGTCTCGTCGGTGTAATCGCCTGCCGCGTTGTCCCATCCCTGGCAGACCGGACGTTCCACATCGAGGTCGCGAGGGAAGGACACCGCCACAACACGACTGCGGTCGGCCGGAACATTGACCACCATGACGGTGTCGGCGCGCGCACCCTCGGCGTCATCGACGGTGCCTGCGCCCAGTTCTCCGCTGGCACCGGCACGTGTGTCGGTACCGACGATCAGGTAGGTCTCGTCGCCGAGTTGTCCGCCCGCGTCGACGATGTCGGACGATTCGGTGTCGAGTGCAGCGATCTGCTCGAACTTTCCCTCGGTCGAGCGCAGGTACCCCCACACCACGCCGGTTCCGAGCAGTGCCAATACGGCTACGAAGGCAACGGACGTTCGACCGGCCAAGCGAAGTCGACGGCGGCGGCGACTGCGACCGAGCGCGAGGCGGGAGAGGCCCGGGCTTCCGACCACTTGGGGAATGGCCACGGTCTCGGAGTTGTCGGCTGCCCAATCCGACTCGGCGTGGGATTCCGCCGGGGCCTCGGGAGCGGGTGGATCGGTTATCGGTGGATCGACGTGCGGTGTGGACGGCTGCTCGTCCACGGCGGCGGGGATGACTTCGGTGCGGTCTTCGTCGTCGACCTTCTTGACCAGATCGGCGACGGAAAGCGATTCGGTGGGACGTTGGGGAGCACGCCGCCCCAGACGTCCGCTGTCGCGTTTCGAGACGGCCGCAGACCCTTCCGGTGGCTCCGGCGTCTTCGGTGGTTGTGCCCTCCGACGCCTGCCCGTGGTCCGAGATTCGCGGTAGTTGCTGTCGGCCAGAGGTCGTTCCCACGGTGCGCGACTTTCAGGCAGATTCATGCCTGAATCGTGATCGTCACCCACCTGTCCAACCCGACCTCTCCACCGACTCCGGAATGCTCCGCCATCCGACGGATTTCAGTCATAGTACTGATGGAACCTGAGCGTCCCGCACGTGTGCGTCGGCGCGTCGGTTCCTGCCAGGTCAGCCGCCGGAGTGCATCAGATCTGCGCCGGCAGGCACGAGAACGTCCTCTGGGTCGTCGAGCCAGCCTTCGGGCAGGGCGACGGTGCCGGGTGATCCCTGTCGGCCACGAGGCCCTTCCGCGTCCTTCGGGAATGGCACGGTGGGGTCGAGCTGTGCCAGGAGATCGTCGAGTTCGGTGAGCTTGCTGACGAGCGCCATCGCGACTCGAATTTCCGAGCCGACGGGGAAGCCGCGCAGGTACCACGACACGTGCTTGCGGAGCTCGCGCAGCCCCTTGTCCTCGCCGTGGTGCGCCGCGAGGAGTTCCGCGTGTCTGCGGATGATGGCGGCCACCTCGCCGAGTGTGGGCGGCACCGGCTGCTCGGCGTCGTTCAGTGCGGCACTGAGCTCTGCGAACAGCCACGGACGACCGAGGCATCCGCGCCCGACGACGACGCCGTCACAGCCCGTTTCTGCCATCATGCGGGCAGCATCCTCGGCGGCGAAGATGTCGCCGTTCCCGAGGACCGGGACGTCCGTGACGTGTTCCTTCAGTCGGGCGATCTCGTTCCAGTCCGCTGTTCCGGAGTATCGCTGCGACGCGGTGCGGGCGTGCAGCGCAACGGCGGCAGCACCTTCCGCTGCCGCGATGCGTCCGGCGTCCAGGTGCGTGTGGTGCTCGGCGTCGATGCCGACGCGGAACTTCACCGTGACCGGGATGTCGGTGCCCTCGGTGGCAGCGACCGCGGCGGCGACGATGCGGCCGAACAGGTTGCGCTTGTAGGGGAGTGCGGCGCCACCGCCCTTGCGGGTGACCTTCGGCACGGGGCAGCCGAAATTCATGTCGATGTGGTCCGCGATGTTCTCGTCGACGATCATCTTCGCTGCCGCATACGTGGTTTCCGGGTCGACCGTGTACAGCTGCAACGAACGAGGCGTTTCGGTGGGACCGAACGTGGTCATGTGCATCGTCGCCGGTTGCCGCTCGACGAGAGCCCGCGCGGTCACCATTTCGCACACGTACAGGCCGGACGTGCTGCCTGCGCGTTCGATCTCGAGCTCACGACACAACGTGCGGAAGGCGACGTTGGTGATGCCGGCCATGGGCGCGAGAACGACGGGGCTCTGCAGTTCGAGCGAGCCGATACGAAGCGGTGACATGAATACCTCTGAACGATCTTCGGAAAGCGATTTCGAGAAAGCGCCGAAACGCAACTGTGCCCGGCACCGAATCCGATACCGGGCACAGGATAGCTGTTTCAGCAGGGTGCCTGCTTGTCCGCTCAGGACGCCATCTGCTCGCGCTTCTTCGCCTCACGGGCCAGCATGCGGTCGCGCTGCTCCTCGAACTTGGTCGCCTGGCGATCGAGATCCTCGAGGAACGCGGCCAGCTTCTCACGGGTGTTCTCACCGCGGCCGGAGAAGTCGTCGCGCTCGAAGATGCGCCACTTGCGGAGTACCGGCTGGACGACCTCTTCGAGGTGCTGACGGAGGTCGTAGATGCCGTGCTTGGCCATGAGCACACCGTTGCGGCGGAAGTTCGGCATTCCCGCACCCGGCATCTGGAAGTTGGTGACGATGTCGGCGACGGCCTCGATCGTCTGGTCCGGAGCCAGATCGATCGCCGCGCCGCACAGGTTTCGGTAGAACATCATGTGCAGGTTCTCGTCCGCCGCGATGCGCTGCAGCATCTTGTCCGCGATCGGCTCGGCGCAGGCCTTACCGGTGTTGCGGTGGCTGACGCGGGTGGCGAGCTCCTGGAAGGTCACGTACGCGACCGAGTGCAGGAGTCCGGTTTCGGCGCCGGCGGGGGAGGCGAACCCGTTGGTCATGTGCTCCATGCGGAATTGCTCGAGCTGGACGGGATCGACTGCACGGGTGACGACCAGGTAGTCGCGCATGACGATGCCGTGGCGGTTCTCCTCGGCGGTCCACCGACCGACCCAGGTTCCCCAGGCGCCGTCCTGGGAGAAGTTCTCGGCGATCTCACGGTGGTACGAGGGCAGGTTGTCCTCCGTGAGGAGGTTGGTGATCATCGCAGCCTTGGCGACCTCGTCCAGCTGGGACTGCTCGGGATCCCAGTCGACGCCGCCCATGGCGGCGAAGTTCCGGCCGTCGTCCCACGGGATGTAGTCGTGGGGGTGCCATTCCTTCGCCATCTTCAAGTGGCGGTTGACGTTCTCCTCGGCAACCGGCTGCAGCTCCTGCAGCAGCTCGAGTTGGGTCAGATCCCTCGCCATGTATTGCCTCCAAGTAGAGCGAATTCGACTTCGGCATGCCTACGGTACCGTAGGTTCGAATGATAATCGCCGTCGCGAGAATCCCGAAGCTCTGAAGTTACCGGCGCGTAGATGCGCCTCCATTGTCTTTCGTCGCAACGCGACGGACCGTTACGCAGTGTACCTCCGGCGGCTGGGTTCACAGTGACGTAGGGCCTGAGTCCGTACTGCGATGACATCGCTCACACCCGTGTCGCTCCAGCGCTCCGCGAACGGCCTGCGCAAGGGCACTCTCGCGGTGCGAACTGCGCGAACCGGACATCGGGAGACGTTCGGGATTCGTACGCGACCGTGGAATGGTTGTTAGCGGAGGAAATCATGTCCGATCGTGAAATGACAGTCGAGCAATCCCAGCCCGAAGAAGTCGACGCGGCTCCGGTGCCGCACGCTCGGGGTTCCAAGGGTTATCGCACCATCACAGCAGCCCTCTTCGCGGCAGGTCTCGCGACCTTCATCTCGATGTACTCGGCGCAGGCGCTCCTACCTGCGCTCTCCGAGGGATTTCACATCTCGCCCGCGACCTCGGCGTTGACGGTCTCCGTCACCACCGGACTGCTCGCGTTGGCGATCGTGCCTGCGAGTGTGCTGTCCGAACGCTACGGACGCACCCGAGTCATGGTGATCTCGGCGCTCGTCGCCTGCACTGTCGGCGTACTGCTGCCACTGAGTCCCAGCATCGGCGTCCTGCTCGTCGGGCGGGCGATTCAGGGGTTGGCGCTCGCCGGGGTTCCTGCCGTGGCGATGGCATACCTCGCCGAAGAGGTACACCACAAGGATCTCGGTGCCGCGATGGGGCGGTACGTCGCAGGAACCACGATCGGCGGTCTCGTCGGACGTATCGTGCCGTCGGCGGTCCTCGACGTCAGTACCTGGCGGTGGGCGATGGAGATCGCGGCGATGGCTGCGCTGGTCTTCGCATCGATAATGGTTCGTACGTTGCCGGCGTCCCAGTTCTTCAGGCCGCAGCGCGTTCATCCCCGGACCGTGGCGACGAACCTGGCCGGACATCTTCGAGACCGCCGATTGCGTTCCCTGTTCGCCCTCGGATTCATCCTCATGGGTGGATTCGTCTCGGTCTACAACTTCTTGGGATTCCGGCTGGTTGCCGATCCCTTCGACCTTCCCGAGAGCATCGCCGGGCTGATCTTCGTGCTGTACCTGGCCGGTACGTACTCGTCCGCTGCGGCGGGCGCCTTCTCGGACCGGATCGGACGACGTGCGGTCCTGCTCGGCTCGGTCCTGGTCACGGCGCTCGGCCTCGCATTGACCCTGCCGGATTGGTTGCCGACGGTGCTGGTGGGAATGGCCCTGTTCACCGGTGGCTTCTTCGCGGCGCACTCGGTGGCGAGCGGCTGGGTGAGCCGGGTTGCCACCGATCACCGTGCCGAGGCGTCGTCGCTCTATCTGCTCGCGTACTACCTGGGGTCTTCCTTCGCGGGGGCCGCTGCGGGAATCGCCTACGGAATGGGGGACTGGCCGGCAACAGTCGGTTTCGTCGGCGTTCTGATGATCGGAGCTCTGGTTCTCTCGATCGGCATGTTCAGGCGCGCGGAATAGCCGGGTCGAACGGTCGGCCGCGTGGGGAGTGTGAATCGCCGGCGGATGGAGACGAGTCATGACCACCGGGGACCCCACGAGTTCCGCGACCGCAAACACGGGGATGCCCGCGTGGGCGAAGAAGGCCATCGGCATCACCGTCCTGGTGATAGAGCTGGTCATCGCCTACTTCATTCTGGCTGCCTACTTGCCGCGTGCGTGGGCTCAGAACGTCGGCTCGCTCGCCGGCGGCAGTGTCGCGAAGGGTGTTCTCTGGGGCCTCGTGTTCGGGGTGCTCTGCTCGTTCGTGCCACTACTGCTGTTCCAGGGCGCATGGATGACAATTCCGCGTCGTCGGTTCAAGCCGGTTCAGATCGGTCTTGTGGCGCTCGGCGTCATCGTGATGATTCCGAACCTGCTGACCTCGAGCGTTGTCATGGGCGACAACAACGCGGCACATGCAGGTGAGCGCATCCTGGATGTCTACGCACCTGGATTCCGCGGTGCAACGTTGGTCGGCGTCATTCTCGGAGTGCTGCTGTTCCTGGCGGTAGCAGCAATCACCGTCACGTACCGCAGGCGGAGGGCGGAGGCCGAGAAGATGAAGAGCGGGCGATCTCGTGTGAGATCGCCCGCTCTTTCGTGCCCCCAGTAGGGCTCGAACCTACGACCTGCGGATTAAAAGTCCGTAGCTCTACCAACTGAGCTATAGGGGCGCGGTGCCAGAGTGTAGCGGTGCCGAAGTCTAATGTGATCGATCGGCGGGGGCGTAGCCGACCCGCCAGCGGCGAAGATGCCCCGAATGCGAGTTGCTCGGGTGCGCACCCCCTGCAGCGCACCCGAGCAAGGGAATTATACCATTCGGTGTGTTCTGGTTACCGGCGGGTAACTGTAGTGATGCACTTCACCGGGCATTTTGCGGACCGGTCGTCCGGTTATGGTTGTAGTGAGGTCCTCTCTCGGCCTGTCGGGGCACAGGAGCGGAAATTCTTCGGAAGGTGTTCAACTCGAATGGCACGTCAACAGGAGCGTGCGCGGCGAACACGTGCTGCGCTGGTCGAATCTGCGGCACTCGAATTCGCGCGTCGCGGCTATTCGGCGGCATCTGTCAACACGATCCTGGAAGGCTCGCACACCACGAAGGGTGCTATGTACTTCCATTTCCAATCGAAGGAAGACCTGGCTCGAGCGGTATTGGAGGCCGGCGTCGAACAGTTCACCGAACTGACGGCGCGATGGTCGGACCGGGTGGACCTCGATCCGTTCGTGGTACTGCATGCGCTGCTTCGTGACCTGGCTCGGATGTTCGACGAAAGTGTCATCGCGCAGGCGGAATTTCGTCTCATCATCGAGCCGGAGTTCTATTCCGAGGTGCAGTCGGGTGGTTCTCAGGTGTGGGGACGCACCGCTTACGCGTTGGCGCGACGGGCATCGGAGATGGGTTTGCTGCGAGAAGGGGCGGATCCGGGCAGGTTCACGCGCGTGCTGGCGGCCACCCTTGCCGGCCAGCGCTACATGACGGACCTCACCGCACTGGATGGCGGACTCGAAGACAGGTTCCTGGAAGCGCTGGGGGTGGTCCTGGACGCGATGGCCGCTCCCGAGTGGCTCGCGAAGCTCGAGGCCGAGGGTTGGCCCGAGATCGAGCCCGATCTGCCCCGTGAAACGCAGGAAACGTAGTGTGCGCTGCTGATTTGGGATTTTCACGATCAGTGTCCTAAGCTATCCAAGCTCCCAACGGAACGCCGTTGAGGTACTGGTTCGGAGAAATCCGACGGGCCCCCTTCGTCTAGCGGCCTAGGACGCCGCCCTTTCAAGGCGGTAGCGCGGGTTCGAATCCCGTAGGGGGTACGTTTGACCGACATCAAACGTGCAGTACGGTTGCAGCGTTATCTGTAACCGGCAGTAACAGATAGTTTGCAGGACAAGCAAGGCCCTGTGGCGCAGTTGGTTAGCGCGCCGCCCTGTCACGGCGGAGGTCGCGGGTTCGAGTCCCGTCAGGGTCGCAAGCAGTTTCGGGTCGGCAGAAATGTCGATCCGAACGCTTCGATAGGCATTCGGTTCGGGTGCCGTCCGGCCAGGTAGCTCAGTTGGTACGAGCGTCCGCCTGAAAAGCGGAAGGTCGCCGGTTCGATCCCGGCCCTGGCCACAATCCAGTCTTATGAAGAGTTCCGCCCCGCGAGATTCCCCTCGCGGGGCGGAACTCTTTTCGCGTTACCCGCCCAGGTTGCGGAACACCAGGCGGACAGCCAGGTCGAGATGTTCGATGACGTCCTCGGTCGTCTGCCGGCCGGCAACCCACGACACGAGGCTCGACATCCACACGTCGCCCACCACGTGAGCGGCATTGAGCTGTTCGTCCGATACGTCCTCCACGCCGATCGCCTTCGCGAACATGGCGTTGACCACATGCACGAACGCGTCGAGCTCGGCCGCTGCGGATGCGTCCGCGAACATGAACGCGCGAACCAGTGCCTCGTACCGCTTCGGGTCGCGTTCGAGCACTGCAGTGTTCTTGCGCAGCACGAACAGGATGCGTTCGGAGGGTGTATCGCCCGGAATGACGACGTTCGCGAACCGGTGCCGCATGTCGTCGAA
This sequence comes from Rhodococcus sp. NPDC058521, assembly GCF_042719695.1. Lineage (NCBI taxonomy): Bacteria > Bacillati > Actinomycetota > Actinomycetes > Mycobacteriales > Nocardiaceae > Rhodococcus > Rhodococcus sp. NPDC058521. Next base: position 162,158 of record NZ_JBHXNL010000003.1, on the reverse strand, counting down.
CACGACCAGCATGCCGACCACCAGAATGTGGTTCTTCGACGGAAAGTAGCGGTACAGCGTGCCGAGTGCGACCTCGGCTCGCTCGGCGATCGTCCGCATCTGGACGGCTTCGTAGCCACCCTCGGACGCGAGTTCCATCGAGGCGTCGATGATGCGTTGGTACCGCTCACGCTGGGTGGCACGGCGGCCACCGCTGGTGTCGCGTAGAACAGCGAGGACGCTGCTGCGCGGTGTTGTGCGTTCGCCGACCATCGTGTGTGGAAACCCCTTGTTCGAAGACTGCGACATCGTTGCTGCAGGACAGCTTAACCTCAGCCTTTACCCCACAGCGGTTCGATGTCCGGACCTTCATCGGAGTCCGACGATCCGCGGAACCGAAAGGCGAACACTATCCAGCCGATGATCGCGACGAGGATGAAGCTCACCAAGCGATATACGACGACGGCGGAGAGCGCCTGGGCACCCGTCAGGCCACTGGCGGTGAGCGCGGGAACGAGGACGGCGTCCATCACGCCGAGTCCTGCGGGAAGCAGTGGAATGGCGGAACCGGCCGCGTTACCCGCCGCATAGGCGACGGCGAGGCCGGCGAAGCTCGGGCTGCCGCCGATCGCGTAACAGGCGAATGCAAGACAGGACGCATCTGCGATCCAGTTGAGCAGTGACCAACCGAATGCGCGACCCGTGTCCTTTCGGTCCATCCGGACTGCGCCGATCTGGTCGACGATGTGCTTCCAGCGGCGGATCCCGTTGAGTGCCGGCCTCTTGCGGATGCGGTTGATCACCTGAAGTGCCGTCACACCGATGCCCTCCAGCCAGTCCGGTCGGGACGCGGCATATTGAGCGAGGACCAGGAACGCGACGAGACCGCCGATGCTGAACAACAGCGAGAACGGGTTGGTGCTGGCTCCGACCAGGAAGGCCCCGGCCAGACCCACGAGTGCGAGCCCGATTCCCTGAAGGGCGCCGGCCGTCACGAGTTGCCAGGTCGCCACCACGGGGGTTGCGCCCCACATGCGAGTCTGCCGATAGGTGAACGTGGTCGCCAATACGGGTCCGCCGGGCAGCGTGACGCTCATCGAGTTCGCGGCGTAGGCCACCGACAGCGACTGTCGCTGCCGGACATGGACCCCCGCGATCCCGAGCAGGCAGCGCTGCACTCGCGCGAAGCTCGACATCGAGGCCAGCGTCGCGAGAACCGCCGCCGCCACCCAGTGCCAGCGGATGTCGCCGAGACTGCGGACGCTCTGCGACAGGTCGGGCCAGATGAGGACGACTTCGACCGTGAGAACCGCGACGAGCACGACACCGAGAATCCATCGAAGATGGCGGCACTTCGATGACGTCGGGTGTCCGTTGTCCGGTTCCGTTTCGTCCATGTCACACCGTGAAACCGCCGTCGACGTTCAGTTTCTGCCCGGTGACGAAGGCGGCTTTGTCGCTCGAGAGGAAGCACACGGCCTCGGCGACGTCGGCGGCCGTTCCGAATCTGCCGAGGGGGATGTTGTTCATGGCCGCGTCGAGGGCGCGTTGGTCGAGTTCCGCGGAGGAGATGAGCCGTTGTGCCATACCGTCGGTGAGCATTCCGGGGCCGACAGCGTTGAACCGGACACCGAATCGTCCTTCCTCTGCGGCAAACCCTCGGACGAGTTGGTCTATCGCGCCCTTGGTCCCCGGCGACAGTCCGTCACGCACCGGGAACCGATCGGTGGCTGCTGTCGTCACTGCCACGACGGAGCCGGAGCTCTCACGCAGCGCCGTGAGCGAAGCCTGCACCACGGTGAAGAACGCAACCGCCTCCTGTTCGAGATGACGTGCGTAGTCACCCGGATCTATTCGGGACAGATGCTTCATGGGCACGTGCGGACCGGCCGCGTGGACGAGAGTGGTGAGTGTGCCGAACTGTTCGATCGTCTGCCGCACCACGTTTCGGACTCGCGGCACGTCCACGAGGTCGGTCGAGAACGAGGTTGCGCGCACGCCGAGGAGTTCGAGTTCACCCACGAGGTCCGAGGCGACGTCCGCATTGGTTCGATACGTGATCGCGACGTCGTGCCCGAGCTGTGCGAGCTGGCGTGCGATAGCCGATCCGATGCCGCCCGTTCCGCCCGTGACGAGGGCTGCGCGACGGGTGTCGGGCGCCGTCCTGGGTGGCATCACACCTCCAAGCGTGTCGGTTCCGCCCTAACCTAACAACGGCTAGGTGCTCGTGCTCGGTGTTCGCGGCCACCAGTTGGCCCGGCCCATGAGCTTGACGAGAGCAGGAACGAGCAACATCCGTACCAGGGTCGCGTCGATCAGAAGCGCTGTGATCATCCCGATTCCGATGAATCGCATTGGCGTCAGCTCCGACAGTGTGAACGCCCCGGTCACGAGGATGAGCAGGGCAGCGGCCGCAGTCACGACTCGGCCGGTGCGGGTGGCACCGGTCATGACAGCCTCTGCGGTGTCCGCACCCTCCGCTCGGGCCTCGACCATGCGCGAGAGCAGGAACACCTCGTAGTCGGTCGACAGCCCGAACACGACCGAGATCACCAGCACGACCATGCCCGCTGCCAACGGGCCGGGTGTGATGCCCAGCTGGTTCGCCAGGAACCCGTTGTGGAAGATCAGGGTCAGGACGCCGAAGGTGGCGCCGAGACTCAGGAAGGCCATCACGACCGCCTTGATCGGTAGTACGACCGACCCGAACGCCACGAACATGAGAATCAGGGTGGCGGCGGCCATCACGGCCAGCATCACCGGCATCATTCGAACGATGGTGTCGACCCCGTCCGAGGTGGAGGCAGTGGTGCCGCCGAGCTGCCAGTGCACACCGGGGTGGTCGATCGCGCGGATGTCGTCGACGACCCGCATCGCGTCCTGCGACCGGTCCGGGACGGACATCTCCACTCTCAGCGCGACGAACTCCTCGGTCGCGGCACCGAGCGGGGACACGTCAGAGATGTCGTCGACCGCTTTCAGTTCGCGCACCGCGTCGTTCACCGCGGTGTTCTCGGGAGCACCGCCTTCTGCGTCCTCGAGGACGACGAGCACGCCGCTGTTGGCGGCGGGAAACTCGGCGGCCAGATGCTCGGCGGTGGCACGTGCCTTGCTGTCTGCGGGCAGCGCGGTGTGGTCGACGTCGCCGAGCGCGATGGCGTTGATCGGTGCTGCCAGCAGTAGCAGGAGGGCCCCGATCGTCACCGCCACAAGGCCTGGTCGGCGGAGAACGGCCCCGGTGGTAGCGCCCCAGAACCGCCGCGCTCGCGCTTCACCACGCTCGAATGCGTTTGCATTCCACGTCCATTTTCCGATGCGGGTGCCGAGGAGTGCGAGGGCTGCCGGCAACACGGTCAGCGACATGAGTGCGGCCATCGCGACTGCCGACATCGCGCCGAAACCCAGTGACTTCAACATCGGTTGCGGGAAAACGAGAGTCCCGGCGAACGCGCACACCAACAACAGGGCGGAGAAGCCGATGGTGCGGCCCGCCGTGGACATGGTGCGAACCAGTGCGTCGTCGGCGCTGCGTCCGGCCGTGATCTCCTCACGGAACCGACTGACGACGAACAGCCCGTAATCGATCGCGAGTCCGAGGGCCAACAGTGACGCCACATTGACGGCGAACACATTGACTTCGAACCACTCCGAGATCACCCGAAGCGACGCGAGGGAACCTAGCACTGCGAGCACTCCCACGGTCACGGGCAACGATGCGGCCACGACTCCACCGAACACCAGAACCAGGACGACGAGAGTGATGGGCAGGGACAATGATTCGGCGAAGATCAGGTCCTTCTCCGACTGGGAATTGATGTCGTCGGCGAGAGCGCTGAAACCGGTCAGTTGGGTGTCCACTCCGGGCACGGTGAGGTCTTCACGAACGTCCTCGAATCCTCGAAGGCGTTGGTTCTCGTCACCGTCGAGGTAAACGAGTGCCAATGCCTGTGTGCCGTCCGCAGTAGCGAGTTGTTTCTTGGTCGCAGGCGAATTCCAGTAACTGACCACCGGTCTCGCCAGCAGATTGGAGTCGAGACCGTCGAGACGAGCCTGCACATCGGGGCCGAGGTCGTCGAGGGTCCGGCCTTCCGGCGCGGTGTACAGCGCGACGACATCCGGTGTCTGACGCCCGTAATGGTCCTCGATCAGCTTCTCGGTGGCGACCGCTTCACTGCCGGGGTCGGCGTAGCCGCCCGCACTTAGCCGGTCCATGACGGTGGCGCCGAACGCACCGGACAGCACGACGATCACGACGGACGTCAACAACACGGCCAGTCTGTGTCGGAGAACGACACCGGCCCACGTCGTCACGGGCGTGCCTGCACGGTCTGCTCCGTGATGTTCGACGCTTTCGCGATCTCCGGATACAGCGGCGAGAACACGCCGAGCGCAGTCGCTCGCTCGAAGTTGGGGTCGTCGCGGTGCGTATCCAGCGTGCGGATGCGGTCGAGACCGTAGTACTCGGATGCACCCGGCCGCACCACCGCTTCGGGGTGACCGGAGACGACGGCGTCGAGGTTGCGCTCGAACAGGACGTGACAGGACTTGATCCCGGCCATCATCACTTCCTGGAATCGGTCGTCGGGGCAGATGTCGAAAGTCTCCACGTCGACGACTCGTCCGGTGTCGATACCGGCGTCCACTTCGTGCAACGTTGCCCCATAAGTGTTTTCACCTGCGAGGATTGCGTGAACGATCGCGATTTCGGGTCGGCCCCGGAAACCGGGGAGCAGTCCGTTGTGAATGTTGTAGATCCGCATACCCGAACCGATCAGCGGTGCCTTCAGGATCGTCGCGTTGTTGACGGACCACACGACGTCGTCGGTGCGGGCGGTTTCGATCGTAGCGAACTCGGTGTTCACGTTGTCGGAGAAAAGAATTCGGTACGGATGTTGTCCATCCGGAACCTGCTCCCGCGTCGGTACACAGACGAGATCGACGGAATGGCATCGACTCGAGGCCAACCGCACGGCCCGCCACAGGAGGGAACCGCTGCCGATGAATATCATCCGTCTGCCCCACTTTTCGCGGCGACGGCTGCTTCGTGAACTCGACCAAGCGTCAGATGGTGAATCAGCCCCTCCAACTGCGCTACGAAAACCTGCTCGCCCGCCCTGCCGACGATGTCGCGTGACACCTTGGCGAGCATCTCGACCGAAGCGAGGGAGTCGCCACCGAGGGCGAAGAAGTCCGATGATGGGCCGAGCGAGGCCGCATCCACCGACAACGCATTCGACCAGATCTGTGTAACAGCGGCGAAAGCGGGATCCGTCACGGTCGATTCCGGGGCCTCGGCACGCTCGCCGGTGTGACGCTCTTCGAGCAGGGTGACGTCGAGTTTCCCGTTCGAGGTGAGGGGGAGTGCCTCGACGAAGGACAGCGTCGCCGGAATCATGTAGGTGGGCAAACGGGTTGCAAGGTGGTCGCGAACGGTCGCTTCCGGATCTTCGCCGAGAGTGCCGTCTGCGACGACGTACGCGGCGAGAACATTGCCACCGTCGGGGCGGCGCACGGCTGTGACCGCGGCGTGGCCCACACCGTCCAGTTCCACGATCGCAGCGCGGACTTCGCCGGGCTCGACCCGGTTGCCACGAATCTTCACCTGGTGGTCCACTCGGCCGACGAACTCCAGCTCACCGTTCGGGAGTCGGCGTGCCAGGTCACCGGTCCGATAGAAGCGTTCTCCCACCGCTGATGTCACGAATCGTTCCGCGGTCAGATCCGGCCGGTTCAGGTAACCGCGCGCAACCTGAGGTCCCCCGAAGAGGAGTTCGCCGACCTGACCTTCGCCGACCTCCTGACCGGAGGAGTCGACGATCTTCGACCGGGTGTCGATCGCCGGGTACCCGATCGGTACGGAGGGTGCTTCGGTGTCGAGACGGTCGCCGATGACATGGGTGGTGCACACGATGCTGACCTCGGTGGGCCCATAGCTGTTCAGCAGCCTGGTCGTCGGACCGAAGAAGCTGCGTGCCCGCGCTGCCAGGTCGGGTACGAGGAGTTCTCCTCCGATGATCACCGTTCGTGGTGGCGGTACGCCGATACCGAGTCGCACGATCACCTCGAGCAGGCTCGGGGTGAGCAGGAACGTGTTTGCGCCGGAGTCGCACAGCATTTCACGCAGTGACACGTGGGATACGTCATCGGGCACGAGGACGATGGTGCCCCCTCTGAGCAGGGGGCTGAGGAACGCAGCACACGCCATGTCGGCTGCAGGTGTGTGATAGTGGGCGAACCGAGTCTCCGGGCCGAGTGCGAACCACTCTGTCGCCGAGGCCACGTAGTTCGCCACCCCGCCGTGGGTGACGACAACACCCTTCGGGCGTCCGGTAGAGCCCGAGGTATAGGTGACGAATGCACTGTCGGTCGGAGTGACGTCACACTCGTCGCCGGGCTCGCCAGGTGCGATGTCGCCGAGGTCCAGAGAAAGAACGTTGGGTATGTCCGCGTAGTCGGTCTCGACGAGTGCGAGCGCAGCTCCGGAGTCCTGCAATGTTTCCCGTATACGGGCGCGGGGGTGTTTCGGGTCGAGTGGCAGAAACGCGGAGCCGGCCCGCATGATCCCGAGTTGGCCGGCGATGCCTGCGAAAGTGCGGCCGGAGATCACGGCAACTATCGAGCCGGGGCCGATGCCGCGAGCGGACAACTGTGCTGCAATTCCTGCGGATCGGGCGTCGAGGTCGGCATAGGTGTAGTCGCGTTCGGGGGACTTCACTGCGATGGCTTCGGGGTTCTCGGCCAGCCGTGCGGCGAAAAGGCCTACGACAGTTTCCGATTGCCGATTGCGTTCGACGGCCTCGTCGGCAGGGGAGCTGGTGGTCACTTCCTTTTCGAGGGCCTGGGCGATCCGGTCGAGCAGCGCATCCAAGCGCGGCTCGATGCCGACGCCGGTCCGGCACGACGCCGTGATCTCGGTCCTGCCGCCGGCTTCCAGTGCCACGAAGGAGAGCGGCACCATCCCGGTGTGCACAGGAAGCGCACGGACCGTGGACGGAGTGAAGCCGGGGGCGGCGAAGTCGTCGAGATCGATCGTTCCGGCGTGAGAAACGATGGCCGAAACCAAGTTCAGGTTTCGCCGGGAACCGAGTGAGTGCACCGCTCGCAGTACCCCGCGGGTGACCACGGGTGGAAACTTCCCGAGCCCGCCGTTGTCCATCTCGTTCAGTTCACGCTTCTCGACCAAACCTATCAACATCTGGGCGTTGACCTGCGTCCAGTCCTGTCCGGGCGCCACCGTCAGGAAAAGCGGAAGGGCGAGGTTGGCGGTCGACCGGATGCTCGGGTCGTGACGTCGCAGATCCACGGGAACCATCAGTCGCACAGGAGCGTCGGCGGATGCGGCGAGGACGGCACCTATCCTGGCCACCACTGTTCCCGGAGTTGCCGTCACGGTCCGGTGCCGCCAGCCGAATTTCGCATGGCCTCGAATCGGGGCGCCGGGGCCGATCGGAGAAGGAAACGTCGGGAGCAGCCGAGTTGCCTTGCCCGGACGCCCCAGACGCTCGACGAGCGTGTGGTCGGCAGTGACGTCGGGCGCACCCTCCACCGCCTCGCCCCGAAGAGCACGAAAGACGTCGGACGCCCACAGTGTCAGTCCCTTTGCGTCCATGACACCGTGAAAGGCCCTGAACACCAATGCGGCTCGTCGTCCACGTACGAGAACGACCTCGGTTGTGGCGTCCGCCCTCGGCCCGAGGGGACGACCGAACAGCTCGTGCGCATCGGGGTCGTCCAGATCGAGGTCGGTACCGGTCGTCATCTCCACGTGTGGCGCGCGCCCGGTGTCCACCCAGGTGCTTCCCGATCGGACGAGCCTCGAACCCGGACACGCGGCGGACGCTTTGGTCACGGCGGCTGTCAGCGCGTCGAGGCCGATGCAGCCGGCACCTTCGACGATCAGCTGGATCGCGAACGGCGAGGCCAACTGCTGCCCCGACAGGTACAGCCGTTCGGTCGGCGAGATCGGTCTGTGGAAACCGGATGTGGTCGATGTCGTCATGGTCACCTCGGAGGAAGAACTGTTGCGGTGTCGGCGTGGAGTTACTTCAGATCTCGGGTCAGCTCGGCCACCCCGCCCTGCGCCTGTACCCAGGTCTTGAAATCGGCGAGCCCGGCATCCCGGTCGACAACGGGGGTGTATCCGAAATCTCGCCGCGCAGCGCCGGTGTCGAACGTGGACGACCTGGTCAGAAGTGCGAGAACGTAGCGAGACAGCGGAGGCGAATAGCGGTTCGCGAGAAGGGGAATCTTCCAGATCAGTTCGATGGCCGTGACCGCAGCCGACACCACTCGCGGATTCGGCTTTCGAGTCGGTGGGGTGATTCCGAAGTCCCGTGCGGTTTCTGCCATGAAGGGCCAGATGTCCGTCACCTCGTCGTCGGCGATGAAATAGGCCAGACCGCCCACGTTGTCGGACCGGGAGGCCTTCACCGCAGCATCGACGATGTTGTCGACGTGGCACAACGACGCCAACACCTGACGGCCGCCGGACAGGTCGGGGAGAGCACCCGTGTTCGCTCGTCCGAGCAGTCGCACGATCGGACCGGAGCGATCACCCGGACCCCAGATTGCACGTGGCCGAAGTGCGCAGGTCACGAAGCCCGGCTCGTTCGCATCCAGCACGGCCTGCTCGGCCAGAGCTTTCGTTTCCGAGTAGTAATTCAGGTAGCGCTTCGGGTACGGAACGGATTCGTCGATGTTCAATTGGTCGCCACCGTCGTACTCCATCAGCGCGCTCGGGCTCGAGATGAACACGAACCGGCTCACCCCGTTCGCCTTCGCAGATGTGAGCAGATGTTCGGTGGCATCCACGTTCTCGGCGACGAACTGTGAACGCACGCCACATTCGTCGACGCGGGCAGCGCTGTGGAACACGACATCGATCCCCCGAGTCGCTGCTTCGAGTGAATCCTTGTCGGTGAGATCGCCGTAGACGAGACTCAGTTGCGAGAGGTCACCGAGATCCTGCAGGTTGCTGGTGCGCCGTACGAGTACCGAAACGTCGTTCCCGCCGTCCTCGACGAGGCGGCGGGCCAACCGCCCGCCAAGGAACCCGGAGGCGCCGGTCACGAGTACCTTCATCGAGCTTCCTCTCGAACGGTTGGTTTGTGTCTTCCACCAGGTCAGACCGAACACCAGGGTCAGCAGTGCCGTGCGAATTCGCGAGTGGCCGAGTCGATCACCTCGGCGAACGGCCGACGGGATCTGGGCGGCGTGGACGACGATGCTCAGAAACGCATCGATCCACCAGACGACCCGCAGCAGAGGGTGTCTCAGTGGCTGGGCGCGACTCGCCCGGAGTACGCCGTACATGAGGAATACCCAGCCAAGAACGGGGATGGTCCGGAGGGTCAGGGTCTTCCCGCTCATCACGAATCTCCGAGTTGCTTGGCGGCCCAAACCGCCAGCTTCTCGCGTCCGATCTTCGCGTTGTGACGAATATCGACGGGAAACGACGGGTGGAACAAGAAGGTTTCGATGGACGCGGCGAGTGCGAAGTCTGCGCTGCGGGCCCGCAGCGCAGCTGCCACGGCGGGATGATCAGCCCCCTCGCGGGCCTCGACACAGAGCACCGGACGCTGTGCACCGCGGGTCCCGATCCCCACCAGTGCAGTGCGTGCGACGCCTTCGACGGCGTTGAAGATCTGTTCCACCTGTACCGAGAACATCGGGCCTGTCGGGGTGACGATCCGTTGGCTCTTGCGTCCACAGAACCAGATTCGTCCCACGTCGTCGATCCAGCCGAGGTCCCCGGTGCGGTGCCAGACTCGGGCACCGTCCTGGATTTTGCCGATGCGGTTCGCTTCCTCGGGCCAGTAGTAGCGAGTACTGACATTCTGCCCGGCAACGACGATCTCGCCGATACTGTCGATCCCACTGTCCAACTGCCGGGCGTCTGCCCACGTAAGGACGGGATCGTCGGTGATGGCGACGATGCGAGCCTCGAGGCGTGGCGCCGGACGCCCGATGCAGGTTCCGTGACCCGTGCGAGACTTCTCGACGAGACCGGCCAACAACTCACGGGATTCGATCGACGACATCGGAATTGCCTCGGTGGAGCCGTATCCCGCGTGCACTTCCGCAGTGTCGGAAAGGACCTCCCGCAGACCACCGATCACGTGATCGGGGACGGGCGCCCCGCCCGAGAAGATGGCCTGCACGGACGGCATCACGACGTTGTGGGCTCGGGCGTACGTGAGAAGGGGGCCCAGGACGGCGGGAGAGCCGAACATGGTGTGCACGTCGAAACGGTTGATCGCGTCGACCACGTGGGCGGGATCGGTGGAGCCGACGTTGCTCGGAATCAGCGGTGGCAGGATCACACGCGATCCGAGGAACAGGTCGAGCACTCCGAACATCGGCAGGGTGACCAGCGAGGCCTCGGGGGCGAGACGGGAGCTGAGCGTTTCCATCTGGTCGACCATCGCGGACAGATTCCCGTGTGACATCTCCACGGCTTTCGCCGGGCCCGTAGAACCGGTCGTGAAGGCGATCATGAGGAGATCGTCCTCTTCCGCAACAGCTTCCGGCAACGCGCTTCCGTCCAGTTGGCGGCTCCATTTCGCGAGCTTGTGCCCGCCCCAGAACCAACGGCGTCCTACCGTCACCTTGGTCCCGACACCCCGGAAGGTCCGGCGGAAGAGGACTCGAACTGCATGGGCCGCCGGAACTCCGATGAACGCCTGCGGTGACGTTGCGGCAAGGCAGCGCAACATCGGGCGCAACCCCATACCCGGATCGATGACGACGGGTACGGCGCCGAGCTTGAACAACCCGAACAAGATCGCGTACAGCTCGGGGCCCGGCGTGACGAGCACGATAGTTCGTGTGCCGGTACGGACTCCGTCCGCCGCGAGTTGCTGGGCGAGTGCGTCGGACCACCGGTCGAGTTCGGAAAACGTCACGTCCGAATAGACGGGGAGGCCACTGGCGTCGGTGCCCGTCGCGTGGGTGACCGCCGGCCGCTCGGGATTCCGGCCCGCGAACGCCCGAAACCGGTCGATCGATCCGCAGTAGGTCGGTGTCCTCATGCGTTCGCTTCGGCGGAGCCCGAATCCGGGCCGGTGGCCGGGATCCGATAGACGACGGAGGCCGCGCTCGGTCCGGCACCGGCAGTAACGAACAGGATGTCCCTGTACCCGTCGAGAAGTCCCCTTTGCAGGGCGTGGTGGTACGTCAGAGTCGCAGTGGCGGTGTGAGGGTCGCGGTCGAATTCACGAAGAAGATCCGACTCGGCGGCTGTGACGCCCAGTTCCGCCGCCAGCTTGGCCGGGAAGTCGGCAGTCGGAGTCGAAGCGATGACCAGAGTTGTCTGTGGGTCGGCGGCCGATTCCGCCAGTGCGGCCCGGGCCGTGGATGCGGCTATCTCGAGAAGCCGGATCTCGAATCCGTCTTCGCACTCGACGGTCATCAGATTTCGCCCGTTGGCCCCGATTGTGTCGCCGTCGACATACCCTCGAACACCGTTGGTGCCATCGCCGAGCTCGGTGTGAACACGACCGAATCCGTCTGCGGAGTCGGTGAATCCGAGCAGCATGGCGGCTCCGCTCGTGGCGTACGGGAAGTCCGCAGGTGCGTCGGCACCCGTCATCGAAGGGTGGGTGTCACCCGAGACGACCATGACGTGTTCGGTGCTCCCGGTGGACAGCAGCGAGGACGCGACGTGGACGGCGTCGAGTACCCCGCACGCGCCGTTCATGAGATCGAACGAGAAGGTCAGTGGATCCTCGGCTGCGTATTCCAGACCGATCTCCGCCTCCTTCTGGACCAGTGCTGCCAGGGCGGGCTCCATGGTGTTCGAGTCGCGGTAGACGCAGGTGTTGATAAGCACACCGACCTGGGTGGGGCTGATTCCGGCCGCCGCGATGGCAGACTTCGTGGCCCGTGCAGCGTGGGTGACGATGCTGGCAGTGTCGGTGTCGCTGCTGGTACCGGTGGCTGTGATGACGACGCCCATTTCAGGCCTCCAGAGACGAGATCGTGGCGGACAGGTAACCGGTGACGATTCCGGAGGCGGCAGGGACCATCAGAATCTTGGACCCTGCCGGTAGGTTCTTCTGTTTCAGCTGATCGTGCAGTACGACGAAGTGTGATGTGCTGGAGGTGTTTCCGTACTTCTCCACCACGTTGAGCGCCTCGGGCATGGGAGTTCCGAACTCCCTCTCGGCGAGGTTGTTCAAATAGGTCACCGCGGAGGCGCCGAACTGGTGGTGAATGATGTAGTCGAAGTCCTCGTCGGCGAACGATCGGCCCTGTGAGTCGAGGAAACGGCCCTGGCTGTTCGTCCACAGCTTGAAGCGATTCTCGTTGTGCATTCGCCGGTTGTCCGTGTAGAGCGCTATCCCCTGAGTGCGGTCGCTCGGCATTCCGAGGCAGGCGTCGGCATACTCGGACGCGGTCAGCAGGTCGATGTATTCGATGCAGTCGTTCTCGTCCTCTGCGCGGTCGAGAATCACTGCTGCGCCGGAGTCTCCCACCGACAACGAGGCGAACTGCAGATCGTACTTCTCCGAGATCTCCTTGACCGCGGTGTCGGCGATGGGAGTGATCGATTCGCCGCTCACGACCATGCCGTTGCGTACGGAGCCGGACCGGATCATTCGGTCCAAAATGTATGTCCCGGTGAGCATCCCGGCGCAGGCGTTCGAGATGTCGAAGTGGATTGCCTTCTTTGCTCCGATCGTCTTGGCGATCATTGCCGCGAACGACGGTTCGAAGTAGCAGTTCATTCCACCCTTGAATCGGGTGATCGAGGTGGAGATGACGACGTCGAGTTCGCTCGCGTCGTAACGGGAGTGCGACAGGCACTCCTCGACGGAGTTGAGGGCGAGACGAAAGGAATCCTCGTAGTTGTCGGGGCTCTTGTCGTGAACTCGGCGCTCGGTGACCCCGGTGATGGCCTCGAGGTCGAACGATGGCGGCTCGGCCAGGCGAGAGATCAACTCGTCGGTCGTGACGACTTCCGAAGGCAGGTACGCGCCGATGGATTCGAATCTGGATCGAGACAACGTCGCTCCTTGTATCAAGTGAACAGGTCGAGTCGAGAGACGTGAATCGATACACCCCCGAGACACGGCAATCCATGGCGGATCGCGACCCGCCAAGCGTGGATCACCATGTACGAAGAAGGATGAAAAGTACAGACTGTAGTGCTGTGCGCTGCAGTTATGTGGGATTACTCACAAGTAAGTTCGTGTGGATCACGGCCTGCAGATGGTCACCGGGCACGGCGCGTGATGCAGCAGGTTCTGGCTCGTCGAACCCATCAGCGCGCCGACGATCGGTCCGCGGCCGTGACTGCCCACGACGACAAGCTGTGCACTTCTTGCCTGCTTGATCAGGACCTCGGCTGCGCTGCCCTGCTCGGTGACGTGCGTGACGGAGACATCGGGGAAGCGTTCGGACATTCCCGCCAACCCCTCGGACAGCAGAGCCGACTCTTCCTGCTCGACCGCTTTCCAATCCACCAGGACTCCGGTACCACCGGCGCCGAGTGCAGACGATCCCCGCCACGCGTGCACTGCAATCAGCGGGACGCCGGTCAGATCCGCGAACTCGAAGGCATGAACGACAGCGTGGTCGCTGACAGAACTGCCGTCAACGCCCACAACGACAGGTCTTTCGTCGGGAACGGCAGTCTCCGAGGAGCCGCGCCAGACGGTGACCGGGCAGGTCGCTCGATTCGCGACGTGGAGTGCCGTCGAGCCGACGAACAGCGACCGCACCGCACCGGCACCGGTGGCGCCCAGAACCAGCATTCGGGCGTCGTCGGCCTCTTCGAGAAGGTGCGAGCCTGCGGATTCCGGACCGATGCTGTACTCGATGTCGAGATCGGGAAACTCCGACCGCACGAGTCTGGTCGCCCCGTCGATGATCGCTTCGCCGTCTTCGCGGAGTTGGCTCAGGAACTGCGATTGCATCAACACTGCGGCCGGGCTGAGGAGTGCTCCACTCTGTGGCAGTGCATGAGCCAGCAGCAGTGTGGCGTTCATGCGGTGCGCCACCGACGCGGCCCAGCGTGCAGCGTCCAGGGAAGTGTCGGAACCATCGACTCCCGCGACGACGACGTTCGGGTCGGGTGGCGTTGTCATTGTGGCAGTTCCTTCCGGTCGACTGCGGAGCTTTGTTCCACTCTCCGCTATTCGGTCAGTTCGCGTGTGGCCTTCCGCGCTTTCTTCCACGAGCGGGACAGCTCGGACTTGTCGCCGTCGCCGCGTGCGACTTCGCGCGCGTACATCAACCCCAGACCGAAGCCGATGCTCGCGGATCGGTCGGTGCCGGATGTCATCGCGACCAGATGCCGACGAGCGACCATCGAATCCTGGTGTTCGCCGAGTAGTTCCTGTAATCCCTTGTATCCGTGCACGGCGCGGTTCGTCTTACCCGTCCTCAGCGGTTCGAGAACCTCGACGGCGTAGCGGAGTCGCTTCACACCCTTTCTGGCATGGTGCAGAAGCTCGCCACGCTTGGTCGGATCGCCTTCTTTCGACGCCGCCCGTAGCCGACTGTTCACCTTCCGGGCGAGGTGAGCCACGGCGCCGTAAGCGTTTTCGCGTGCAGCCCTACGGTCCGACCTCTTGCGGTCGGCGCCTGACGACTCGAGATTCGCACGGAGAGCGGCGAGCGTGTCGAAGACGTTCAGATAGCGGGCGGACGACATCGTGTCGGTCGCCACCTGTCGCGCGCGGGCAGCGAGTTCATCGAAGTACGGTTCGATCACACCGGCGACCTCGGCCCGATCGGGGACATCTGCCGTGGTGCCGGCCAGTGCGACCAGGCGTTCCCGTTGGACTTCCACGTCCCGGACTTCGCCGAGTCGGCGTCCGACCCAACGGAGGTCCTCGATCGCAGTATCGACCAGGGCGTGGTCGTCGATCGTGTCACCGTGCACTCGAAGTGCGCTGCGCAGGCGTCTCGCCGCAACCCGGAGGTCGTGCACGGCACCGGGAAGGTCTCGGCGTAGCGCGATGTCCGCAAGTTGCATGGCGCGCGTCTGGGTGCCCAGGTAGACGGACAGTGCTGCCCTGGGATCGGACGAAGAATGTTTCACCGTCGAGACACGGGACAGACTGCCGACCGCACGGTGCAGCTTCGACGGATAGGCCGATCGAGTCATCCCCGACGCGAGAAGCCTCGCCTCGACGGAGTCGAGCAGTCCCGTGTCACCGGCGATCTGCTCGACCTCGACCTCCCGCCAGACATTGCCGTCGCGGTCGCTTTCCGGAACAGCCGCGACGACCAGATCCAGCACGACTTCCACCAGGACGCGGCCGGCGGAGTCGTGGAGTCGGTGTCGTTCCCGGTCGGTACCGACGAGGGCGAGCGGTGTGAGTTCGGCCCCGCCCGTCACCGCCGCGAGCAACCCGGCGAGTGCTGCCGGGGCCTCTTCTGTCCCAACACTGTCCGGTAGGTGCAGTTCCATGCGCGAGTCCTCGCTCACGGGCAGTTTCAAGTGCCAACCCGCGTCGTCCCCGCCCTCCCGACGACGAAGCGTGATGGCCGAATCGAGCAGCCGATGGTCTTCGGTGTCGTAGTACAGGGCGGACAGCGAGAAGTTGTCCACGATCGATTCGCCGGCGACACCCGGTAGACCCGACAGTGACGGAAACCGGTTGTCTCCGGTGGTCTCGTACTTGCGCTCGACTTCCTCGAACGCTCGAGGTTTCGCCATCGGCTGATTCGTCCGGCTCATGCCGTGATTCTCCCGATTACGGGCGAGAAGCGAAAGGGCCGACACCGACCGATTGTGGGGAAGTCGAATCAGGCGGGCCAGGAGAGCGTTCGCTCGCTCCTGAAGGTTCTTCGGAGACCCGTCAGCGGGTCGTCGAACTCCAGAGAGCGCGCGAGAAGTCGGAGCGGACTCGAATAGTCGTCGGCGGGAACGTCGTAGAAGGTGGGATAGAAGTTGTCACCGGTGATCGGGATGCCCAGAGAGCTCAGATGAACTCGGAGTTGGTGCGTTTTGCCGGTGGTGGGCGTGAGTCGATAGCGTGCGTGGCCGCCGTGTCGTTCGACGATCTCCACGACCGTCTCGCTGTTGGGTTCTCCTTCGGATTCGTACGCCTGCAGGCGCCCTCGTTCCTTGACGATCCGGCTCCTCACCGTTGCGGGAAGGTGCAGATCTGCTCGGTACGGCGCGATCGCCTCGTACGTCTTGGTGACCTTCCGTTCGGCGAACATCGATTGGTAGGCGCTACGTATCTCCGGACGAAGCGTGAAGACCAGGACCCCGGCGGTGAGTCGGTCGAGTCGGTGCGCGGGGGAGATGTCGGACGATTCCAGTTCGCGACGCAATCGGACGAGGGCCGACTCCACCACGTGCGCTCCGCGGGGAGTCGTTGCAAGAAAGTGTGGTTTGTCCACGACGAGCAGATCGTCGTCGCGGTGCAGAACACGCAACGAGAACGGGACGGGTGTCTCCTCCGGGGGATCCCGGTAGAGGTACACGAAAGTGTGGGAAACGAAGGGCGTCCGCTCGGTAATCGGGACACCGCTTCCGTCGACCACTTCGCGCGCCGCAACCTTCTCTCGAAGTCGTTCGGCGTCGTGGGGGAACCGGGTGACGAGGTACTGCAGCACGGTGTGCCACGCACTGGAGTTCGGCAATCGCAGCCGCGTGGGATCGAGGCCGTCACGGAGGGGAAGCGGTGCCGGGGCCACCCGAACACGGTAGTTCACCGATCGTTGACGGGCGTGAAACGTCTGGCTACTATCCGGTAAGTTTGTGACGGGAGGCACACCGCGATTCCTATCGTGGGGAATGCCACAAGGAGACGGGGGAGCCCGTGAGGCGTTCGCGGCGCGCGAGCAGATCGAAATTTCTCGGAGTTCTCGCTGTATCGATGGCGATGGGTGCAACGTTCGTTCCCGGCACCGTGGCTTTCGCGGACCCCACCGGTGGCACGGCCGGAGAGTCCTGGCGGGCGGCCGTGGATGCGCCCGACGAGTACCCCGGCGTGGCGATCGACTGGGACGTTCCGATCACGATGAGCGACGGAACCGTATTGAAGGCGAACGTCTACCGGCCCGCCGATGCGGCAGGCAAGGCGATCGACACGAAGATGCCGTCGGTTCTCAACATCACGCCCTACACCAAGCTCATCAGCAATCTCGTCGACTCGACGTACGCGGTACCCGGTCTCGAAGACTTCGTGGTGAACCTCGTGAACAGCATCGATCTCTCGGGTACCCCTCTCAATGGGGTACAGGAGATGTCCGAGGTTGCCGCCGCCGGCGGCATGCGGGTGTTCTCCGTCAACCGGGACCTGGTTCGCAACGGATACACGCAGGTCGTGGTCGACACGCGCGGCACCGGATTCTCGCAGGGCAAGTGGGACGTTCTCGGCCCACGTGAACAGCAGGATTCCGTCGAGGTCATCGACTGGGTGAGCAAGCAGAGTTGGTCCAACGGTGATGTCGGAATGGGTGGCGTGTCGTACTCCGCCATCAACGCGATTCAGGCTGCCGGACTGCAACCGCCTGCGCTCGAGGCGATTTTCCCCGTCGAGCCCGGTAACGATCTTCTCCGCGACATCGTCGGCACCGGCGGCGGACTCGGTCTCGGGTTCATGCCGCTGTGGTTGACCCTGGTCAATGGCACCAAGCTGATTCCCGATATGGAGTCTCTGTTTCAGGGTGACTTCGACGCGCAGTGGCTGAGGGATCGTGTCGAGGACCCGGTGACGCTCATTCCCGCGTTGGCAGAAGCGATCACTCGTCCCGATATCGAAGGGCTGGATCCGGACACCCTTCGCGTCGCACAGGACGGTGAGTTCTACCAGGACCGCCAAGCCGATGTGCAGAGCATCGAGGTGCCCGCGATGGTCTACGGCGGCTGGCACGACATCTTCGCGAACAGCGAGCCGCGCATCTACAACGAGCTCCCGCTGCCGCCCGGCGAGAAGCAGCTCATCATGGGCGACGGCTACCACGTCTCCATCGGCGGCGATCACGGTAAGCCGGGAACACCGCCGCAACTCGACGTCCTCGAACGGGCCTGGTTCGACAAGTGGTTGAAGGGCGACGACAACGGCATCGACGAGTTCGGGCCGGTGACTCTCTATCAGCAGGGCGGTGGCTGGACCACGACGGATCAGTTCCCCCGCGCCGGCGTCGACTACTCCCGGATGTACCTCAGCGGTGCCCCCAGCGGAACGGCAGGCCACTCGATCCATGACGGCAGCCTCGTCGCCACCGAACCGAGCGAGGCGGCACGCCTCACCGTGGCCCCCGGCCTTCGTGGGGTGTGTTCACGAGACGGCGCCCAGGGAACGGCGGGAATCTCCGTGATACTCGGGTCCGGGTGCACCAAGGACTCGCGTTTCAACGAGGCGGAAGGGCTCACTTTCACTTCCGCTCCGGTCACGGAAGCGACACAGTTGTCCGGGCCGATCAACGTGCATCTCGAAACCGTGCACGACGCGACCGACGGCTTCTGGTCGGTGACCGTGAACGACGTCGCGCCGGACGGAACCTCGACGTTGCTCTCCAACGGTGGCCTCACTTCCTCGCTGCGAGGGGTTGACGACTCGAAGAGCTCGAAGTCCGAGAACGGTGATTACACCGACACTCATCACGCGCTGACCTTGGACACGATGCAGCCCGTTGTTCCTGGTCAGGATACTGCACTGGACGTCAACATCGTCCCGACGGACGCCGTACTGCGGCCCGGGCACCGTTTGCGTATCGACGTGTATGCGGGCAACGTATCGCGTTACCTGCCGCTCGGCCCGATGCGAGTCGCAAGTGAATTGCGGCCGCAGCACCTGGAGCTCGCTCCCGGACGACCGAGCTTCGTCAATGTGCCCTTCGTCGGAGCCAATCCGTGGTGAGCTGGGGAATCGAGCGAATCGGTGTTGGATAACGATTCGGCGGACTAGACAGGACTCTGTTGCAACGGGGTAATACTGTGCAGCAGTAACGACATCCGTCGGGGTGGAAGCGGAGGCAGAAATGGGCAAGGTCCTCGGTGTGTCGGCACGTCGCCGGCTGCGGGTAATCGCGCACGTGATGATCGCCGTCGTGGTGCTACCGGTGGCATTCGTTCTCGTCGGTGGCGGGACCGCATCGGCGCACCCGTACGACCGCCTTCGTGAGCACTGGGTTGCTGCGCCGGGCGGTGTCGGACAGATCAAAGTCCGGATCTGGCTGGCGAACAACGGCAGCAACAAGGCCGTCTATCTGCTCGACGGGCTGCGGGCAACCGACGACGTCAGCGGCTGGGAACACGAAACGAACGCCGCGTGGCTGTCGGATCACGGAGTGAACGTCGTGGAACCGGTCGGCGGACAGTCCAGCTTCTACGCGGACTGGTACGCCCCCAACAACTTCACCAACCAGCCCTACACCTACAAGTGGGAATCGTTCCTCACGCAGAACCTGCCGGACTTCCTCGCGAACACATACGGGATCAGCCGCAACCAGAATGCAGTGGTTGGCCTGTCCATGGGCGGCAACGCGGCACTGACTCTCGCGGCATATCACCGCGACCAGTTCACTTTCGCCGGCGCGATGTCGGGCTACCTGAACCTGTCCGCCCCTGGGATGCGCGAGGCGATTCGAGTGGCGATGCTCGATGCGGGTCGTTTCAATTCCGACGCCATGTGGGGCCCGCCGTGGGATCCGGCGTGGCTTCGTCACGACCCGTTCGTCTTGGCCCCGAACCTGCGCGGGCTTCCGATGTGGATTTCTGCCGGCAGCGGTATCCCGGGACCGCACGACAACCCGCAGAGTGCGATCGACGTGTTCAACACCGGCACCGGTATGGGTCTCGAAGCGCTCGCACTCGCACAGAACCGTGCATTCGAAGTGCGGCTGGCGACGCTCGGAATTCCGGCTCACTTCGACTTCCCGGCAGTCGGTACCCACAAGTGGGGCTACTGGCAGGACCAACTGTGGGCGATGCTTCCGATGATGAAGGGTTCCATCGGGGCCTGAGTTCTCCGTAGGCTCGTTCCATGACCAAGTGGACAGCACAGGACATCGAAGACCAGCACGGCCGCACCTTCGTCGTCACCGGTGCAAACAGTGGTCTGGGTGAAGTTGCAGCGCGTGCTCTGGGCGCGGCGGGGGCGCACGTCGTGCTCGCCTGCCGGAACGTGGACAAAGGGCGGGCCGTGGCGTCGGAGATCGGCGCCAATGCGGAGGTCCGCGAACTCGACCTTGCGGACTTGGCGTCCGTGCGGGAGTTCGCTGCCGGAATCGATTCGGTGGATGTGCTGATCAACAATGCCGGTGTCATGGCACTTCCGTTGCGCCGCACAGCCGACGGGTTCGAGATGCAGTTCGGTACCAACCACCTCGGACATTTCGCTTTGACCGGGTTGCTGCTCGATAAGGTGACCGACCGGGTGGCCACCATGTCGAGCGCGTTGCATCAGGTGGGCGCGATCGATCCGAAGGATCCGAACTATCAGCGCCGCAAGTACCGTCGCTGGCCCGCCTACGGGCAGTCGAAGCTTGCCAATCTGCTGTTCACCTACGAATTGCAGCGTCGACTCGCCGCCGCGCGCGCGGGCGTTCGCGCAGTGGCCGCGCACCCGGGATACGCATCGACCAACCTGCAGGGACGAACCGAGTCGTTCCAGGATCGGTTGATGAAACTGGGTGGAGACTTACTCGCGCAGTCCGCGGAAATGGGTGCCCTTCCGATGCTGTACGCCGCGACGCAACCGAAGGTGATCGGCGGCGCCTATTACGGTCCGGACGGTCTGTTCGAGCAGCACGGGTACCCCAGGCAGGTGAGCTCCAACGGCAAGTCCCGGGACGAGGCCCTGGCCGCGACACTGTGGGACCTGCCGGAGGAGCTCACCGGGGTCACCTACCGATTCGTCTGAGGGAGGCGTCGGTCAGTCGTCGGTGACTTCCAAGGCGACCTCGATGTTGCCCCTCGTCGCGTTCGAGTAGGGGCACACCTGGTGGGCCTTCTCGGTCAGGGCGAGAGCTTCGTCGTGGGGGAGGTGCGGGAGCGAGACCTCGAGCGTGACGGTGAGGCCGAAGCCGCCGCCGTCGATCGAGCCGATGCCGACTCGCGCCCCAACCGAGGAATCGGAGATGTCGGCCTTGTCCTGGCGGCCGACCAACTGCAGAGCGGAGTGGAAACACGCTGCATAGCCGGCTGCAAAGAGCTGTTCGGGGTTCGCGCCGTTGCCGCTGCCACCCATCTCGGTGGGAATGGCCAGGTCCAGATCGACTCGACCATCGGTGGTCCGGGTGTGTCCGTTGCGGCCTTCTCCGGTCGCGAGAGCTTCGGCGGTGTAAAGGACGTGCATGGTTTTCATCCCTTTCGGTTGGGTGGTACCGGGGTCAGTGTGCATCGCGCAGGGATGCGGTGACGCGGTTCAGAACGTCACGAAGAAAGGTCATTTCGCTACTCGACAGGCCGGTTGCCTCGGCAATGGCAGCCGGGATGTCGGTGGCGCGCTCGCGAAGTTCCGAACCGGACTTCGTGAGGTGGATGTGGACGCGCCGTTCGTCCGAGCCGACGCGTCTACGTTCGACGAGTTCGAGCGATTCCAGGCGTTTGAGAAGCGGCGACAACGTTCCGCTGTCGAGGTGGAGACGGCCTCCGATGTCTCGGACTCCGATTCCGTCCTCCTCCCAGAGGACGAGCAACACGAGGTACTGAGGGTAGGTGACGCCGAGACGGTCGAGCATCGCCCGGTAGGTGCCCGTGGTGGCCCGGGACGCCGAATAGAGGGCGAAGCATACTTGCCGGTCGAGTTCGAGTTCGTTGCCCACACCCACGATGGTAGTGCACAATTGAATTGTGCACAATCAATATTGTGTCGAGCGTGACCGGATTGCGCGGCGTACCGTCGACGCAGTGACGATTCGCCTTGGATACCAAATGCCGAACTTCAGTTACTCCAACTCGGTCGCGGACCTGTTCCCGACCGTCATCGCGCAAGCCCGGGAGGCCGAATCCGCGGGATTCGACACAGCTTTCGTGATGGACCACTTCTACCAACTACCCGGTCTGGGCGCCCCGGAAGAACCGATGCTCGAGGCGTACACGGCTCTCGGCGCGTTGGCGACGGCGACCGAGAAGATCCAGTTGTCGGCTCTGGTCACCGGAAACACCTACCGCAATCCGCCGATGCTGGCGAAGACGGTGTCCACGCTCGATGTCGCGAGTGGCGGTCGCGCGATCCTGGGTATCGGCGCCGGCTGGTACGAACTCGAGCACCAGCAGTTCGGGTACGAGTTCGGAACGTTCACCGACAGGTTCGAGCGGCTCGACGAAGCACTGCAGATCATTGCGCCGATGCTGCACGGCGAGCGGCCGACCTTCGACGGAAAGTGGTATCACGTCGAGAACGCCATCAACGAGCCGCGTTTCCGTGACAACCTACCGATCATGCTCGGCGGTGGCGGCGAGAAGAAGACGTTCGCTCTCGCCGCGCGTTTCGCCGATCACCTCAACATCATCTGCAATACGAGCGAACTGACGAGAAAGCTCGATGCGCTGGACGCACGGTGCTCGGAGGCGAACCGCGATCGCTCCGCTCTCGAAACGAGCTACCTGGCCTTCGTCATCATCGACGAGGACGGCGACAGGGCAAGGCGGCTGCAGCGGGAGTACCTCCTTCGTCAGGGTGTCGACCTGTCCACCGCATCCGAAGAGGAGCGGGCAGCGGCAACCGATCGTCAGTTCTGTGGTGCGCCCGACGAAGTGGCCGAGCAATTGCAGACGCGGGTGCTGGACAAGGGCATCGACGGAATCGTCCTCAACCTGGTCGTCAACGGACACGAGCCGGGCATCGTGGGACTGGCAGGTCGTACCGTCAAGCCCCTCGTTGCCTGACCCCTGTTCGTGCATACTGTCGGGAGTGACACGGGGTGCCGTCCTTCCTGCGGCTGAGAACACACCCGTCGAACCTGATCTGGCTGATACCAGCGAAGGGATGTCGCGGTGGTGCGGCGTACGCATTTCACTTCTGCGGTTTCGTTTCGCTGACCGAACAGAAGGACAGAGATGCAACTCGACGAGCAGACAGTATTGGTCACCGGCGGGGGGCGGGGACTCGGCTCGGCCGTGGCCCGCGCTTTCGGTCGTGAGGGCGCCCGGGTGGTCGTGAACTACCGTCGCAGCCGGGAATCGGCCGAGGCATTTGCAGCCGAGTTCGGGAACCGCGCGGTCGCAGTCCAGGCGGACGTGACGGATGCGGAGCAGGTGGCCGGATTGTTCGCCGCCGCCGAGAAGCACTTCGGTGGCCCGGTCACCACCGTGGTCAACAACGCGTTGGTCGACTTCTCGTTCGACGGTGACGCGCGAGCCAAAGCCGATGTCATCGGTTGGGATGCATTCGACACGCAGCTACGCGGCAGTGTGAAAGCTGCGCTCCACACAACACAGGCTGCGCTCGCGGGGATGCATGCAGCCGGGTTCGGCCGCATCGTGAACGTGGGGACCAACCTCTTTCAGAATCCGGTGGTTCCGTACCACGATTACACGGCGGCGAAGGCGGCCGCGCTGTCACTGACGCGGACCCTGGCTGCGGACCTGGGGCCGGACAACATCACGGTCAACATGGTTTCGGGCGGGCTGCTGCGCACGACCGATGCCAGCGCGGCAACACCCGAGGAAGTCTTCGATCTCATCGCATCGAGCACCCCGTTGCGGCGGGTGACGACCCCGGACGAGTTCGCGGATGCGGTCCTGTTCTTCGCCTCCCCGTGGGCGAGGTCCGTGACGGGCCAGAACCTCGTCGTCGACGGCGGCTTGGTGAAGGACTGACATGACCAGGCGACTGCACTTCAACGCTTTCCTGTTCGGATGTGGTCACCACGGTGCTGCGTGGCGCCACCCGGAGTCCGAGGTGGAGCGGCTCGCGGACATCTCCTACTACGAAGATCTGGCCCGCACTGCCGAACGTGGTTGTCTCGACGCGGTGTTCTTCGCCGACGGACACTCGGTCCGCGATCCTGCGGGTGGCGGGGTGTGGTTTCTCGAGCCCCTCACGGCGCTGTCGGCGGTGGCTCGGGCGACAGAGAAGGTCGGTTTGGTGGCAACGGTGTCGAGCACGTTCTACACACCGTTCCATGCGGCCCGCATGTTGGCCTCGCTCGATCACATCAGTGGCGGACGGGTGGGCTGGAACGTGGTGACGTCGATGTTCGACGCCGAAGCCCGCAATCACGGTCTGGAAGCGATGCCGCCACATGCGGAACGCTACGAGCGGGCGGAAGAGTTCGTCGATGTTGCTTTGGCACTGTGGGATTCGTGGGAAGACGGCGCAATCGTGGCGGATCGCCGCGGACTCTTCGCCGATCCGGACAAGGTGCACGCCATCGATCATCGAGGGAAGAACTTTCTCGTCGACGGACCACTGAACGTGCCGCGCGCGCCGCAAGGCATGCCGGTCCTGTTCCAGGCAGGTGCTTCGGAACAGGGGCGGGCTCTTGCGGTACAGCGCGCCGAAGGGATCTATGCGGTTGCCTACGACCGAGAGTCGGCGCATTCGTACTACTGGGATGTGAAGGAGCGTGTGCGTCGTGAGGGCCGTGATCCGGTCGGTGTGACGATCATGCCGGGTCTGGTCACCTACGTCGGGTCCACGATGGACGAGGCCCGCCGCAAGAAGGCGGAACTCGACGCACTGTTGCCGGTGGAGCAGTCGTTGCGGCAGTTGTCGACGTTCGTTCAGCAGGACTGTTTCGAATGGAATCTGGACGCACCCGTGCCTGCGCTGCCACCGCTGGCCGAGTTCACGGGTCCGCACGGACGCTACGACACCATTCTTCGGATCATTCGGAAGGACGAGCCGACGGTTCGGGAATTGCTTGGGACGCTCGCTGCCGGCGGCGGGCACGCCACGATGATCGGCACGCCCGAGTCGATTGCAGACGAGATAGAGGACTGGTTCGGTAGCGGTGCGGCGGACGGGTTCAACCTGATGCCGCCGCTGTACCCGCACGGCCTCGACGACTTCGTCGACCAGGTGATACCGGTGCTTCAGCGGCGCGGGTCCTTTCGCACGGCCTACGAGACGACCACCCTGCGCGAGCATCTGAGCACCTGACGTCGAGCAGCTGACACAAACAACACAACCTCCACTACGTCCGTAAGAGTGACTTGGCGCACGCCCTCACCGACTCTGAGTGTTACCGCGGTCACAGTCGCGGTCCACGACCGGTCTGACGAGGAGTTGGAAAATGTTGGTGGTGCTCGGCTTTCTGATGGTCGCCGTGTTCATGTATCTGATCATGTCGAAGCGGGCCACGCCCGTCGTCGGCTTGATCACCGTTCCGGTGGCCTTCGGCATCGCGGCGGGTGCAGGACTTGGCATCGGCGACATGATCACCGATGGCATGAAGGCACTGGCCCCCACGGCGGCGCTGCTGTTCTTCGCGATCATCTTCTTCGGAATCATGATCGACGTGGGTCTGTTCGACCCGCTGGTGAAGCTCATTCTGCGCCTGGTCCGAGACGACCCGATGCGGCTCGTCGTCGGTACCGCCGTGTTGGCCATGGTCGTGTCGCTCGACGGTGACGGGTCCACCACGTTCATCATCGTCACCTCGGCGCTGCTGCCCCTCTATCTCGAGTTGGGCGTGAGCCCGGTCGTGCTCACCGTGGTTGCAGGACTCGCGAACGGCGCGATGAACATCATTCCGTGGGGTGGGCCGACCGTGCGTGCTGCTGCAGCACTGGATATTTCGCCGTCCGAGGTGTTCGTACCGATGGTGCCGTCGTTGATCGTGGGCCTCGTGGTGGTGATGCTCTTCTCGGTGCATCTGGGTGTCGTCGAGCGGCGTCGGGTGGGCAAGTTGGTACTGGATGCGCAGCCGTTGCTGGTCCGGGCCGGGGTCGGTGCGGGCGGAAGCAGCTCGGGTGGAAGCAACTCGGGTGGAAGCAGCTCGGGCGGAAGCGGTTCGGGTGGTTCCGGGACCGGGGAGCTACCCAAATCTGCTGGCGGTAGCAGCAGTTTCGTCGAGGGCCTCGATCCCGAGCGTGCGACGCTTCGTCCGAAACTCTTGTGGTTCAACGGTGTATTGACCGCAGCGCTTCTGGTTGTTCTCGTGATGGACGTGCTGCCGATTCCGGTCCTGTTCATGGGAGCTGCCGCGATTGCACTCGTCGCCAACTTTCCGCGAGTTCAGGAGCAGCAAGAAGCGATCACCCGGCATTCGTCGAGTATCGTCTCGGTGGTTGCGATGGTGTTCGCCGCTGCGGTGCTCACCGGCGTGTTCCAGGGGACCGGCATGGTCGAGGCGATGGCGCAGTGGCTGCTCGAGGTCGTCCCGCCGTCGATGGGACCGCACCTGGCTGTCATCATCGGCGTGCTGAGCCTGCCTTTCACCTTTTTCATGAGCAACGACGCCTTCTATTTCGGAATCATGCCTGTGCTAGCCGAAACCGCCTCGACGTACGGGATCGGTCCTGCGGAGATGGCCCGAGCCTCGATCACGGGTCAGACCTTTCACATGCAGAGCCCTCTGGTTCCCGCGATCCTGCTGCTCGTCACGCTCGCCGGGGTTTCGCTTGCGGACCATCACAGGAAGGTGCTGTGGCGCGCGGCACTGGTGTCACTGTCCATGCTGGTCACCGGGGTATTGATGGGGCAGATTCCCTTCTGATGATTCACGGCTCTCTCGAGACGCGCGGAGCGCATACTGAGAAGAACGGTCTCGAACTGCCAGGCGGTGCGCAGTGTCCAATCCCGAGGTGTTGGTTGTCGGATCCGGTCCGGTGGGTCTCACCGCTGCGATCGAATTGTGTAGGCGCGGCGTCTCCTGCCGGATCGTGGACGCGCTCGACGCGCCGCCGCAGTACGCCAAGGCGGTGGGCGTTCAGCCTCGGACTCTCGAAGTGTTCGAGGGTATGGGTGTTCTCGGTCGGTTCCTCGACGCAATCGTCCCGATGCTGGGCCAGATCGTTTACGTGAACGGATCCGAGGTGGCGCGTTTCGACCTGGAACTGCCCGACGAGATTCCGTTCGGGTTCGTCGGACTACCTCAGTACGCCACCGAGCGGATTCTCACCGAGCACCTGGCCGAACTCGGAACGTTCGTCGAAAGGGGAGTGCGTCTGACGTCGTTCGCGGAGAACGACGACGGAGTCGAGGCCACTCTCGAAGGAGGACGCGGAACGGAGTCGGTACGCGCGCAGTACCTAATGGGCTGCGACGGAGCCCACAGTGTGGTCCGCAAGAAGTTGGGACTCACGTTCGAGGGCGCTGCGTTCACCGAGCAGTACATGCTCGGTGACGTGGCGGTCGATTGGAATCAGCCGCACGGCTACGCCATTCGGTCGATGCACGTCACCGATGGGCAGACGGACGACGTGCTGGTGTGCATACCGCTGCCGGGCCGGGGCAGATACCGCATGTCGATGCTGGTGCCCGACGAACTCTCCACCGAAGGGGTCGGTTCGGCCGACGGCGTGGAACACGGATTCGAAGGCGAGCGTGTACCGCAACTGCACCACATTCAGGCGGTACTCGATCAGCTGTCTCCCGAACCCACGACGGCGTCGAACATGCGTTGGTCCTCCGTGTTCAAGATCAGCCACCGGATCGTCGACTCGTACGGCCTGGGGAGAGTGTTCGTGGCGGGCGATGCCGCGCACATCCACCCCCCGACCGGCGCGCAGGGCATGAACACCGGCATCCAGGACGCGCACAATCTCGCGTGGAAGATCGCCTTGTCGATCGCCGGTGACGCGTCGCCGTCACTTCTCGGCACCTACGATGCCGAACGTCGGCCGGTCGGAGAGGACGTCGTCGGCCGTACCGTCCGCAGCGCACGCGAGGGCATCGGCGCCGGTGAGTCCGACCCGCGGCAGACAATGCTGCGGCAGGCCCAGTTGCTCATCGACTACTCGCAGAGCCCGATAGTCGCGGGAGAAGCGCATCCCGTCGGCCCGGGATCGCGCGCTCCGGACGCTCGTGGCCTCACTCGCGAAGGCGTCGCGTTCTCGTTGCGGTTGTTCTCCTTGCTGGACCGGTTGGGTCACACGCTCCTTGTCTATGCTCGTGCGTCCGTCGACCTGGACGCGATCGATCGTGTGGAGAAGCTTGCTGCGACCGCGCGGGGCCTCGCTCACGGGCGTCTTTCCGTCTATCTGGTCGTGGCGCCCGAGACGGATGTGGTGAGCACCGTCCTGCCTGTGGTGCGAGACACAGATGGCGAATTCGCCGCCGGTTACGGCGCCACCGAACAGTCGACATATGTGGTGCGACCTGACGGCTACCTGGGCTTTCGTTGCGGAAAACCTGATGGTGACGCACTGGCGGAATACCTGAAAGCCACCTTTCGCTGACTGCAGGTGAGGCCCTTCCCCTCTGGATCCGGCTCTATCTTCGACCTCCGGGAATTGATCGCTACATTGGCACGTTAGTTGAGTCAGTAACGCTCAACCTTCAGGAGGAGGCTTCGGAATGCCAGCATTCTTCGGGCCCGAGGGCCCCGGTCGTATCGACATCAGTCGGCTCATGAGCCGAGGAACCCAGGAAGTCATGGGAGCCGCAGCACGCTTCGCTGCCGGCCGCGGTGACTCCGACCTCGATGCTCTGCACGTTCTGCGCGTCATGGCAGAACAAGAACCCGTGAAGTCGCTGATGGAGCGCGCGGGCGCCGACGGGTCGGCGGTTGCCGAAGCGGTCGAGCTTCGCCTCCCACAAGGACGCGACTCCTCCGGTTTCGCAACACCCACCCTCAGCAGTGCAGTCAAGACGGCGCTGCTCGAAGCGCACCAGCTCGCCAGGGCTCTCGGGTCCACGTACATCGACCCGGAACACCTGTTCCTCGCAATGGCGGCGGACAGTGACCACGCGGCAGGACGACTCCTCGCATCCCAGGGAATCACCCCCGAGCGCCTGCAGACCGCAGTGCAGGGCGGGACCGTGGACGAGTCCTCCGAGTCGAATACGCCGAACCTGGACAAGTACGGCTTCGACCTGACCGCCCGTGCACGTGACGGTGGCGTGGACCCGGTGATCGGCCGGTCCGACGAAATCGAACAGACCATCGAGATCCTCTCTCGGCGTACCAAGAACAACCCCGTTCTGGTCGGTGAGGCGGGTGTCGGCAAGACCGCGGTCGTCGAGGGCCTTGCTCAGCGCATCGTGGACGGCGACGTCCCCGAGCGGCTCATCGGGAAGCGTGTGGTCCAGCTCGATCTCTCGAGCATGGTGGCGGGCGCTCGATACCGGGGTGACTTCGAGGAGCGCCTCAACTCGGTGATCGACGAGATCACCGAGCACGCAGAAGAAACCATCGTGTTCATCGACGAGATCCACACCATCGCCGGTGCAGGCGGTGGCGCGGAGGGAGCGATGGATGCCGGAAACATCCTGAAGCCCAAGCTGGCGCGCGGCGAACTGCACGTCGTCGGTGCGACGACGCTCGACGAATACCGCAAGCACATCGAGAAGGACGCCGCCCTCGAGCGACGGTTCCAGCCGGTCACGGTCGACGAGCCGAGCATCGAGGACGCCGTCACCATCTTGAACGGACTGCGGGACCGCTACGCCGAGCACCACGGAGTGCACTACACGGACGAATCGATCACGGCCGCAGTGGAACTGTCTGCGCGCTACATAGGTGACCGATTCCTGCCGGACAAGGCAATCGACCTCGTCGACCAGGCAGGAGCACGGTTGGCGCTACGCACCCCGGGCGTCGACAAGGAAGATCTGCGTAATCGGATCGTCGAGCTCGAACAGGACAAGGAAAAGGCGGTCGCGGACGAGGACTACGAACGTGCATCCGGGCTGCGGGACGAAATCAACGCCGTGACGGCACGTATCGACGGTGCTCCGGATCAGGCCGCCGGCACGCCGGAGGTCACCGCCGAGCACATCGCCGAGGTCGTTTCCCGTGCCACGGGCATCCCGGCCAGCCGAATGACGGAGGCCGAGAAGGAACGGCTGCGCCGTCTGGAAGACGAACTGCACCAGCGGGTCGTCGGCCAGGACGATGCGGTTCGTGCCATCGCGCAGGCAGTGCGTCGGAGTCGGACGGGCATGAGTGACCCCGACCGCCCCGTCGGCAGCTTCCTGTTCCTCGGGCCGACGGGTGTCGGCAAGACGGAGTTGGCAAAGGCATTGGCCGCGAGCCTCTTCGGTGACGAGAGAAAAATGCTGCGACTCGACATGAGCGAGTTCGGCGAACGCCACACGGTGAGCCGCCTCGTCGGTGCACCTCCCGGCTACGTCGGATACGGCGAAGCGGGACAGCTCACCGAGCAGGTGCGGCGCAACCCGTACTCGGTGATTCTTCTCGACGAGATCGAGAAGGCGCACCCGGACGTGTTCAACACGTTGCTGCAGGTGCTCGACGACGGACGACTCACGGACGGCCAGGGTCGGACGGTGGACTTCAAGAACACCGTTCTGATCATGACCAGCAACCTGGGGTCGGACATCATCTCGAGCAAATCGGGTGGTCTGGGCTTCGTGACCGGCAACGCCGAGGCTGCGGAGAAGCCACTGCGTGATCGCGTGATGGCGCGGCTGCGGGAGTCGATGCGGCCCGAGTTCCTGAACCGTATCGACGAGATCGTGATCTTCCGCAAGCTCGACGATCAGCAGTTGCACCGGATCACCGATCTCCTGTTGGAGGACAGCCGAAAGCGGCTCGAGTCGAAGGGCATCGAGATCACCTTCAGCGACGATGCGGTGGACTGGATCGCAGAGCATGGGCATCAGCCCGAGTTCGGTGCTCGTCCGTTGCGTCGGTCCATCCAGCGTGCCGTCGACGACCGGATCGCGGATCTGATTCTCGACGACGTGTTGCTCGAAGGCGGGCGCGTTCAGGTCGGCGTCGCGGACGACGAACTCGACCTTATAGTGCGCTGACGCGCCCGTGAGTGGTTGACGAGTCTCTGGACTCGTCAACCACTCACAGGGGTTTCGGGGACCTGTGGGTAGGGGAGGTGTCTACTGTTGCGCTCGTTGACCAGGATCGGACGCCCCAACTGGGGGAAAGCGCGTTGTGGGCAGGCAGGTCGGTCACACACCTTGCAGCCGGCCCCGATCGGAATGGCCGCATCGGGATCGTCGAGTTGCAGACCTTTCGAATAGACCAGGCGCTCTGCGTATTCGAGGTCGCAGCCGAGTCCGATCGCAAAGTTTTTCTGCGGCCCTCGGTATCCGTGACCACCGCTCTGGGTGGTCCTGGCGATCCAGAGGTAGCTGCGGCCGTCGGGCATCTGAGCCACCTGGCGCAGAATCCGTCCCGGCCGTTCGAACGCTTCGTGAACAACCCACAGCGGGCAACTGCCACCCGCCCGGGAGAAGTGGAATGCCGTGGCGGACTGCCTTTTCGAAATGTTTCCGGCGCGGTCGGTGCGGACGAAGAAGAAGGGAACTCCGCGCTGGCCTTTTCGTTGCAGCGTGCTGAGTCGGTGGCAGATGGTCTCGAAGCCGACCTCGAATCGTTGCGCCAGCAGATCGATGTCGTAGTGCAATTCCTCGGCCGAATCCAGAAACATCTCGTACGGGAGAATCAGTGCGCCGGCGAAGTAGTTCGCGAGGCCGATTCGGGCGAGAGTTCGAGATTCCGCGGTGAGCGACGTATCTTCGCCGACGAGCCGCTCCAGTTCGTCTTCGTGTTGCAGGAACGCCAACTGCGTGGCCAACTGGAATGCCCGTTGACCCGGTTGTAGTCGACGTGCGAGTTTCAGCACCGCGCGGTCCGGGTCGTACTGGCGGTGCGGTCCGAGTGCTCCCACGTCCTCGTTGAGGATCTGGACGCTGACGCCGAACTTGCTTTCGAGCAGACGAGTCAGCTGCAGATCCATCGACCCGATGTGCATACGTTCGCTGCGAAACAGATTCTCGGCGGCCTGATCGAGCGACGGAATGTGATTGCGTCGGTCGTAGAAGAAGTCACGAACCTCTTCGTAGGGCATCGGAGTCTGTGAGTCCGTCGGCGCGCCGGACAAGTGCGCCGAGAACTGATCGAGCTGATCCGCAGCGGCGTGCAGGCGCCGGTGCAAGGTGACCAGTGTGCGACCGATCGACGGCATTCGGGCCACGAGTTCTTCCACCTCGGACAGTTGTGCTTCGCCGTTGGCCTCGGAGAGGACGTCGTGTAGATCCGAGACCAATCGTGCGTCGCTGTCGGCGGCGAAGAACTGCACGTCGAGGTCGAACGTGGCGTTCAGTTTGAGGAGGACGGGGACCGTCAGTGGCCGCTGGTCGTTCTCGAGCTGATTCAGGTAGCTGGACGACAATCCGAGCGCCTTCGCAAGTGCCACTTGGGTGAGGCGGCGCTCTTCCCGAAGTCGTCGCAGTCGGGCTCCGGCATACATCTTGCGCACGCCACTCAGCGTAACGTCGGATGTTCGCAACTATTGCAAAATTGGGAAGTGCGATCCACAAAAATAGGCATTTGCGAGGCATTATGCAGCGATGTTCCGCTGTGTAGCGTGCGAATTATGAAGAAGCACGTAGTACGTACCCGTCCCTCCGCCGAAGAGTTTCCCCGCGAAGACCACCTCGCGTGGAAGGTTGCGGAAGTTGCAACAGATGCGGTTCCGGTTCCCTCCGACACCACCGACATGATCGTCAACCGCATCATCGACAACGCCGCCGTCGCGGCCGCGTCGATCACCCGTGGCCCGGTATCGAGTGCGCGTGCGCAGGCCCTCGCTCACCCGTACAAGCCCGGGTCCACAGTTTTCGGTGTCAGCGATCGCGTCTCGCCGGAGTGGGCGGCATGGGCGAACGGCGTCGCCGTCCGCGAACTGGATTTCCACGACACGTTCCTGGCGGCGGAATACTCGCATCCGGGCGACAACATTCCCCCGATTCTGGCTGTGGCACAGCACGCCGGTCGTAGCGGCGCGGACCTGATTCGCGGACTCGCGACGGGTTACGAGATCCAGATCGATCTGGTGCGGGCCATCTCCCTGCACGAGCACAAGATCGATCACGTCGCCCACCTCGGCCCGTCGGCGGCTGCCGGAATCGGAACGCTCCTTGGTCTCGACGACGAAACGATCTACCAGGCGGTCGGTCAGGCGCTTCACACGACGACTGCCACTCGCCAGTCGCGCAAGGGCGAGATCTCCAGCTGGAAAGCACACGCTCCCGCGTTCGCCGGGAAGATGGCTGTCGAGGCCGTCGACCGGGCGATGCGCGGTGAAGGCGCGCCGTCACCCATTTGGGAGGGCGAAGACGGTGTGATCGCCTGGCTACTCGGTGGCCCCAATGCCGAATACTCGGTACCGCTGCCAGGCCCAGGGGAGGCCAAGCGTGCGATTCTCGACAGCTACACCAAGGAGCACTCCGCCGAGTACCAGAGTCAGGCCCCGATCGACCTCGCCCGCCGAATGCGCGAGCGTGTCGGCGACCTGTCCCAGATCGCGTCGATCGTCCTGCACACCAGCCACCACACGCACTACGTGATCGGCACGGGCTCGAACGATCCGCAGAAGTTCGATCCCTCGGCCAGCCGTGAGACTCTCGACCACTCGGTGATGTACATCTTCGCCGTGGCGCTCGAGGACGGCGACTGGCATCACGAACGCTCGTATGCTCCCGAGCGCGCCAATCGCACCGAGACGATCGAACTGTGGAACAAGATCTCCACCGCCGAGGATCCGGAGTGGACTCGGCGCTACCACTCGACGGACCCCGACGAGAAGGCGTTCGGCGCACGCGCCGAAATCACCTTGAAGAGCGGCGAAGTCATCACCGACGAACTCGCCGTCGCCGACGCACACCCGCTCGGAGCTCGTCCGTTCGCACGCGACCAGTACATCGCGAAGTTCCGCACCCTCGCAGAGGGCGTCATCGCGCCCGCCGAGCAGGACCGCTTCCTGGACGTCGCGCAGCGGACCCCCGAATTGAAGGCCGGCGAACTGGACCAGCTCACCTTCTCGGTATCCGCCGAAGTTCTGGCCGCGGCACCCACCGTGGCGAAGGGGATCTTCTGATGAGCGCCGCGAGCACTTCGAGGGTGATCGCAGCGCCCACGTCTGCCTCGGACAAGCGGAAAGCGTTTCGAGCGGGCCTGGCGTCGGGCAAGATTCAGCGGATGCCCGGGGCGTTCTCGCCACTCGTTGCGATGTTGGCGCAGGAGATCGGCTTCGAGGGTGTGTACGTCTCCGGCGCCGTCGTCTCGGCGGACCTCGGACTCCCGGACATCGGCCTCACCACTCTCAGTGAGGTTGCGGGACGGGGGCAACAGATCGCACGAGCCACCGACGTCCCCACGCTGATCGACGCGGATACGGGATTCGGCGAGCCGATGAGCGCGGCCCGAACCGTCACCGTGCTCGAAGATGCCGGTCTCGCAGGGTGTCACCTCGAGGACCAGGTCAACCCCAAGCGCTGTGGGCACCTCGACGGCAAGGCGGTCGTACCTGCCGGCGACATGATCCAACGGATCAGAGCTGCCGTGTCTGCGCGCAGGGACCCGGATTTCGTGATCTGTGCACGCACCGATGCGCGCGCTATCGAGGGGCTGGATGCGGCGATCGCACGCGCGAACGCCTACGTCGACGCCGGCGCGGACATGATCTTCGTCGAAGCCCTGGCCGATCCTTCCGAGTTCGAGAAGTTCCGTGCCGGGGTCCAGGTTCCGTTGCTGGCCAACATGACCGAGTTCGGCAAGTCCGAGCTGCTGTCGGCGGGCCAGCTCGAGAACCTCGGGTACAACGTCGTGATCTACCCGGTGTCGACCCTGCGTCTCGCAATGTATGCCGCAGAACAGGGATTGCGTGAGATCGCGGAGACCGGAACCCAGGCGGGCGTCGTGGACCGGATGCAGACTCGCAGTCGGCTGTACGAGTTGCTGCAGTACGAGAACTACAACGAATTCGATTCCGGGATATTCAACTTCGAGCTCCAAGGGGAATCATGACCGACATTCGAAAGGGGTTGACGGGTGTCGTCGTCGATACGACTGCGATCTCCAAGGTGGTACCCGAAACCAACACCCTGACCTACCGGGGATACCCCGTGCAGGACCTCGCGACGCACTGCTCGTTCGAAGAGGTTGCGTACCTGCTGTGGCACGGGGAGCTGCCCGACGAAGGACAGTTGCAGGAATTCGTCCAGCGAGAACGTGCTCAGCGTCGGGCAGATCGGTCGCTGCTGTCGTTGCTCGCGAAGCTTCCCGACACGTGCCATCCGATGGACGTGGTGCGTACCGCGATCAGCTACCTGGGTGCCGAGGATCCAGAAGAGGACGACAACGGCGCGGAGGCCAATCTCGCGAAGTCGCTGCGCATGATGGCGGTTCTTCCCACCGTTGTGGCGGCAGATCTTCGAGGTCGGCGGGGCCTGAACCCCGTCAGCCCGGATCCGAACCTGGGCTTCGCCGAGAACTTCCTGTACATGTCGTTCGGCTCGGTGCCGGACAAGCGGATTGCGAAGGCGTTCGAGACCTCCCTCGTTCTGTACGCGGAGCACAGTTTCAACGCGTCGACATTCGCCGCCCGCGTGGTGACGTCGACGCTGTCCGACATCTACAGTGCGGTGACCGCAGCCATCGGTGCCCTGAAGGGTCCACTGCACGGCGGTGCGAACGAAGCCGTCATGCACATGATGCTCGAAATCGACGACCCGTCGAAGGCGTCGGAGTGGTTGCGGGGCAAGATCGCCGACAAGCAGAAGGTGATGGGTTTCGGTCACCGGGTCTACAAGGACGGCGACTCCCGGGTTCCGTCCATGCGTGACGCTCTGAAGGACGTCGCCGCTGTGACGGACGGCCAGAAGTGGCTCGACATGTACGACGAGCTCGAGCGAACCATGTTCGACGCCACGGGTATCAAACCGAATCTGGACTTCCCGGCCGGCCCTGCCTACTACCTCATGGGTTTCGACATCGAGGTGTTCACACCGATCTTCGTCATGGCACGAATCACGGGGTGGACGGCGCACATCATCGAACAGGGCGCTTCGAACGCCCTGATCAGGCCGCTCAGCGAGTATTCGGGGGTGGAGCAGCGAGCCGTGGCCCGCTGACCCCCGTGAGTGGTTAGCGAGTTCCTGGACTCGCTAACCACTCACAGGCGGGGGCCTACAGCTCGGCGCGAACCAGCTTCGCGGCGTCGACGAGGTTGCGAAGCGACGCCTCGACCTCCGCCGGACCACGAGTCTTCAAGCCGCAGTCAGGATTGACCCAAAGCCGTTCCACAGGGACGGCTTTCAGTGCTTCCCGAAGCGAGGAAGCGATCTCGTCGACACCAGGCACACGCGGGGAGTGGATGTCGTACACACCCGGCCCGACACCGAGGTCGAAGCCCACCGCGTTGAGATCGTCGAGAACCTCCATGTGCGAACGCGCAGCCTCGATCGAGGTCACGTCTGCGTCCAACTTGGCGATGGCCTCGATGACCTCACCGAATTCCGAGTAGCACAGGTGGGTGTGGATCTGTGTCTCGTCGGCTACTCCCGATGTCGCGAGCCGGAACGATCCCACCGACCAGTCGAGGTATCCGGCCTGGTCCGCGCTACGCAGCGGCAGTAGCTCGCGCAGTGCGGGCTCGTCCACCTGAACGACCTTCACGCCCGCATTCTGGAGATCCACCGTCTCCTCGCGAATCGCGAGAGCAACCTGATTGGCGGAGTCCGCCAAGGGCTGGTCGTCGCGCACGAAGGACCACGCAAGAATGGTGACCGGACCGGTGAGCATCCCCTTGACGGGCCGCTCCGTGAGGGTCTGCGCGTACGTGATCCACTCGGTCGTCATCGGCTTGGGGCGGCGCACATCACCGAACAGGATCGGCGGCCGTACGCAGCGGCTTCCGTAGGACTGCACCCAGCCGTTCGCCGTGGCGAAGAATCCGTCCAGCTGCTCGGCGAAGTACTGCACCATGTCGTTGCGCTCCGGCTCGCCGTGCACGAGCACGTCGATGTCGAGCTTTTCCTGCAGCGCGACAACGTCCGCGATCTCTGCGCGCATCCGCGAGAGGTACTCTTCCTGGTCGATCTCACCCTTGCGCAGGGCCGCGCGGGCCACCCGGATCTGTGTGGTCTGCGGGTACGAACCGATCGTCGTGGTGGGGAGCAGTGGAAGGTTCAGCGCCGCCTGTGCCTCACGGCGCTGCGCGGCCGGGCTGCGTCCCGAATCGGACTCGACGATAGAGGCCAGACGGCTCCGCAACTCGGCGTCGTGCAGGCGCGGGTCGCTCGCACGAGTCGAAGCGGCAGCGCGGGCGAGTGCGAATTCTTCCTCGACGGACTCGCGTCCCTCGGTGAGTGCCGTTCCCAGAGCGACTACCTCGCGTACCTTCTCGCTTCCGAACGCGAGCCAGGAGCGCAGTGCCTTGTCGATGCCGGTCTCGGCATCGAGCGTGTAAGGAACGTGCAGGAGCGAGCACGACGTCGAGACCGCCAGGGAACCGGCAGAACCCAGAAGGGTGCTCGCGGACGCAAGTGCCTTCTCGAGGTCGGTGCGCCAGATATTGCGTCCATCGACGACCCCGGCGACGATGTGCTTGCGTGACAGCTCCGGAACGGAAGCGAACGTGTCGTTGCCGGCGACGAGATCGACTGCCAGGCCTTCGATTCCGGTGGCGACCAGGGCGGGGAGAGCATCACCGAGACCGCCGAAGTACGACGCGACGAGGATAGCCGGACGGTTCTCCAGGCCGGACAGCGATTCGTACACCCGTGACGCGACCGCGATTTCCTCGGCCGTGCGGTCGGCGACGAGTGCCGGCTCGTCGAGCTGAACCCACTCGGCCCCCTTGGCGGCGAGGAGCGCGAGAAGTTCGGAATACAGCGGAAGCAGTTCGTCGACACGGTCGAGGAGCGGTGCATCCGATCCGACGGACTTCGAGAGCAGCAGGAACGTCACCGGACCGACGATCACCGGGCGCGCCGGAATGCCCAGTGCACGTGCTTGTTCGAGTTCCGCGAGGACCTTCGACGGGTCGAGGGAGAAGGTGGTGGACGGCGAGATCTCGGGAACGAGGTAGTGGTAGTTCGTGTCGAACCACTTGGTCATCTCGAGGGGCGTCACGGTGTCGTTTCCGCGTGCGGCCGCAAAGTAGCGGTCGAGCGGGTTGTCGATGCCCGCGACGCGGTCGGGGAGCGCGCCGAGCATGGCAGCCGTGTCGAGTACGTGGTCGTAGTACGAGAACGTGTTGACCGGGATCGAGTCGAGGCCGGCGTCGCGCAGCTCGGTCCAGTTCCGAGTGCGGAGGTCGGCGGCGACGGACTCGAGGCCGGCAGCGTCGATCTTGCCCGACCAGTAGCTCTCGACGGCCTTCTTGAGTTCGCGATTCGGACCGATGCGAGGGGAGCCCAGCACGGTCGCGGTGAATGAAAGTGTCACGAGATTCTCCAGTTGCGTAGCGGTACGGACACCACCGGCAAGCGGGTACACCTCTCGAGCCCTGGGTATTGCTGCAAGCGCACGGAGGTCTACGCGCCCATTCCACGAGGCGGTGAACCGTCGAGCACGGCGTGCCCGACACAGTCGGCAGGTCTTCGGACTCGCAGGCTCCCGATGTGACGACATCGGACCTAGTGGCCGTCGCTTCCCAGGCGGTTGCGCCCAGTGCGTGGTGACGGCGGTCGTTCCTGCTCACCGCTGCGGGACAGTTCCGGATTCTCACCGGATTCCCTCTCACACGAGTCACCGGAGTGACGCGTGCTTCGACGCCGAGTGTGGTCTTCGGGGCTCCTCACGACCGCACAGGGCGAACCAGCTGCAGTGCCAAGCATAGGCGCAGTGCCTCTGTGAGCGGCAGACGAGTCCATGCACTCGTCAACCGCACGGTGGCGCGGACGCTTACCGGCCGCTACTGTGGTCCGCATGCAGCGCACGTATTTCTGGTTTAGCAGGTCGGCCCCGGGTGGGTCGGTCGGTGTAACCACGCGCTGACCTCCCACTCCACGAGCCGGATCACAGACCGGCTCGCGGAGTTCCTCGAAGGCTTCGAGGGTCGGTCGGAACAGGAAACCGACATCATGTCCGTCACTCTGGACAACCACCATCTCGACAATCAGCGAACGGTCCAGCTCAGTCCGCTCGTGCCCCCGAACGTGGTTCGGGGCGAACTCGGGCCCGACGACGTAGCGTCCGCGACCGTACGCACCGGCCGCGCCAACACCGTCGACATCCTGAACGGGGACGACGACCGCCTGCTGGTCGTGGTCGGGCCGTGCTCGGTGCACGACCCCGTCGCTGCGATGGACTACGCACGCCGTTTGGCGTCCAAAGCAGAGGAACTTCGCGCCGACCTGCAGATCGTCATGCGGGTGTACTTCGAGAAGCCGCGCACCACGCTGGGGTGGAAGGGTCTGCTCAACGACCCCCACCTGGACGGGACGTTCGATATCGACAGCGGTCTGCGAATCGGCCGGAAGCTGCTTCTCGACATTTCGCGTCTCGGGCTACCCGTCGGGTGTGAATTCCTCGATCCGATCATGCCGCAGTACATCGCGGACCTCGTTTCCTACGGGGCCATCGGTGCGCGAACGGCGGCGAGCCAAGTGCACAGGCAGTTGTGCAGCGCGCTGTCGATGCCCGTCGGGATCAAGAATTCCACGGAAGGGGACGTGCAGGTCGCGGTCGACGGCACGCGCGCCGCAGGTGCGAGCCACGTGTTCCCCGGAACCGATCTGGACGGTCATGCGGCTCTGGTGAAGACAGTGGGAAACCCCGACTGTCACGTGATTCTGCGGGGCGGCAGCCAGGGGCCGAACTACGATGCGGAAACGGTCGCAGACACGGTTGCGCGACTTCGCAAGTCGGGTTTGCCCGAACGCGTCGTGGTGGATGCCAGCCACGGCAACAGTTCGAAGAACCACGAGAAGCAGATCGACGTGGTCTCCGATCTGAGTGAGCGGATCGCGAACGGAGAGAAGAGAATCGTCGGCGTGATGCTGGAAAGCTTCCTCGAAGCCGGCAGGCAGGACCTTGCGCTTGGCCGTTCCGACGAACTGGTCTACGGCAAGTCGATCACCGATGCCTGCCTCGGCTGGGAAACCACGGCAGCCCAGCTGGATCGGCTGGCGAATGCGGTGGCCGCGCGACGGTGACGCGTCAGCGAACGCCTCTCGTGCGGAACTGCACACTGATCCGCGGTCCGGTCGGGCGGGCGCTCTTGGGGATGGAATGTTCCCAGGTGCGTTGGCACGAACCGCCCATGACCACCAGATCACCGTGTCCCACGGTGAATTTCAGCGATTGTCCACCGCCGCGCGGCCGCAACATCAGCGGCCGTGCGGCGCCGAGTGACACGATGGCAACCATGGTGTCCTCGGTGCGGCTGCGGCCTGTGTCGTCCCCGTGCCAGGCGACGCTGTCGTTTCCGTCCCGGTAGTAACAGAGGCCCGCCGTGGCGAACCGTTCACCGAGTTCGGGTTCGTAATGGTCGGACAGTGCTTCGCGGCAGGCGTGCAGCAGCGGGTCGGGAAGCTGATCTTTCTCGGCGTAGAACCTGACGAGTCGCGGTACGTCCACCACACGGTCGTACATGGTGCGGCGTTCTGCCCGCCACGGTGTTTCCGTGACGAGCCGGTCGAACAGGTCCTCCGAGCCGGTCAACCAGCCGGGACGAGCGTCGACCCACGCGCCGCGACTGAGCGCGTGCCGCCGAAGAGACCCGCTCAGGACGCCGAGCTGCGTCCCGAGCGCGGGGTCGTCGAACAGCGATGGCTGGAGCATGCGGTCCAGCATACTCCAGCCATCGAACATATGTTCTAATTCATCGGATCGCGGTGAAGTCCCTGCTCCCGAGATACCTGGGTCGCGGGCTCGGCGCGGAGAACGGGTCCGTCGGGGTGTTCTCCACACTGTTGAACACGACGAAAAGGTTCGAGCGAGCGAACGGCGTGATGTTTCCATTCGAGCCGTGCATGCAGTTGGAGTCGAAGACGGTCGCCGAACCGGCATGACCGGTCATGACTTCGATTCCGTACTCGTTGGCCATGCGGGACAACATGCGCTCGTCGGGTGAACCAGTGGGCGGAGCGGTGCTGACCAGTGATTCCTTGTAGTAGTTGTCCGGAGTGCGGCCGGAACACGAGACGAAGTCCTTGTGCGAGCCCGGCATGATCATGAGTCCGCCGTTGTAACCGTAGTTCTCTGTCAGTGCGATCGAAATGCTCATCGCCCGCGGCGTCGGCATGCCGTCTTCGGCGTGCCACGTCTCGAAATCGGAGTGCCAATAGAACGGACCGCCGCTGAAGCCCGGCTTGAAGTTGAGCCTGGACTGATGCACGTACACGTCGGAGCCGAGGATCTGGCGAGCGATCCCTACGACCTCGGGCCGACGAACGATCTCGTCGACGACTGAACTCAGCAGATGGACGTCGAAAACGGAGCGAACCTCTCCGTCCCCGTTCTCTCGCACGACACGACCGTCGCCAACCAGCCGACGATCCTGAGCGAGACGGGTCATCTCGTCCTTGAGGTCGAAGACGTCTCGGGTGGGCACGAGGGCTTCGGAAGAATGAAAGCCGCGGGAGTCGTAATCTGCGATTTCGCGGGGGCTCAGTGGCCCCTTCGTCGGTGTGTCTCGATTCGATTCGAACCACGTGACAGGGTCGTGCCGTTGGCTCACTGTGCACTCGTTGCGGTCACGTGTGGGGTAGTGGTCGGCGACAGCCGTACGCATATTTCGATCTCACCCTTTCAGGTCAGCAATATAGGTACATATCCGACGTTCCCACTGGTCGTCGGCTAATGCAAGCCTGTGCGCAGGCCAGGAACGTCGAAGTGGACCGTGACGATCACGCGCCCCGGATGCGACTCTGGGCGCCGTGATCAGTGCCGCAGCAGTCCTTGGTGTCGCAGCCGTCGAGTTGGGAATGGTGCTCACTCCCGGGCCCAACATGGTCTATCTGGTGTCTCGAAGTGTGACCCAGGGACGGGTGGCCGGACTCGTGTCACTCGCGGGAGTGGCGCTCGGTTTCGCGTGCTACCTGGTGGCCGCGACGCTCGGTATCATCAGTGTGTTCGCAGCGGTCCCGCAGCTGTACACGGCATTGAAGATCGCCGGTGCCCTGTACCTGGCATGGATGGCCTGGCAGGCGTTGCGTCCGGGCGGGAAGGACGTCTTCGCGCGATCGGGGATGCTGGCGCCGGACGGGCGGCGAAAGCTCTTCGTCATGGGTTTGACGACCAACCTGCTCAACCCGAAGATCGCGGTGCTGTACCTCGCCCTGATCCCGCAGTTCATACGCCCCGGAGACGGACCGGTGTGGGCGCAGAGTCTCGTGCTCGGCTCGGTTCAGATCATCGTGGCCCTAACCGTCAACGCGCTGATCGTCTGTCTCGCAGGCGGAATCGCCACTTTCCTCTCGTCGCGCCCAGGGTGGGTGCGGGCCCAGAAGGCGGCAATGGGGACTGTACTCGGCGCCTTGGCGGTGCACCTTCTCGTCGACAAGTCGCGTCCGGCCGCCGCATGAGGCGGACCAAAGTGTCGGTGGGCAGATCTAGCGTGGGTACATGTCGATGGAACTTCAGGTAACTGTTGATCCGGAAATGCCCCACGAACTCACAAAATGGTGGGCCGACGCACTCGGATGGGAGGTGGAGCCGAGTGACGAGGAGTTCATCCGCGGATTGATCAGCGCCGGACATGCGCAAGTGTCCGACACCACCACGTTCGAGGGCGTACTCGTGTGGCAGCAGGGCGCGGCCATCCGGGACCCCGATCATCCGCAGCGCCCTCGCGTTGTATTCCAGTGGGTGCCCGAGTCCAAGCAGACCAAGAACAGACTGCACCTCGACCTGCAAGCCGGCGACGGTCGTGAAGACCTTGCGGCGGTGCTCGAGTCGAAGGGGGCGACAATAATGCACCGCCGAAGTCAGGGCCCGTACCGATGGATCACCATGTCCGACCCGGAAGGAAACGAATTCTGTCTGTGCTGACCCCGCACCGCGTCAGTGCCGAAAACTGCTCGGAGTACTTCCTGTCCACCGCTTGAACGCTCGCCGGAACGCACTCGGCTCGGAAAAGCCCAGACGGGCAGAAAGCACCTCGACCGACTCTCCACGCCGCAGACTGGCAACCGCAGCGTCACGCAATACTTCCTCGCGGAGTTGGTTCAGCGAGGTGCCGTCCTGGCGCAGCAGTCGACGCAGATGCGGCACGCTGATCGACAGCATGTCCGCGATGTCCTCGGCGGTTGCGGTTCGCCCTTTCACTCCGAGCTCGAGGGCACGGCGTACCTGTGCTGACGCGGCAGAATCGTAGTCCCGTTCGGAGAGCAAGAGATTCGGTGATCCACGCAGGTAGTCCTCGAGGGCTTCCTCGGTCCTGATGACGGGTAGGCGCAGCGCTGCGTTGTCGAACTCGATCGCGGGTGCGGGGCAGTCGAACGCCACCGGGACCCCGAATATGTGGTCGTAGTTCTGCGCCAGTGTCGGAAGCGGCGTGGGGTAGGGGACTTCGACAGCCAGTAGACGAACCCGCTTTCCCACGAGCCAGGCGGCGAATCGGTGCAGGAGGATCAGCGTGAAGTCCGTGACGATTCGGGCGGCTTCCTCGGGAATCTCGCTGTCGGCATCGTCCTGAACGACCGTGACGACCGTCCCGCGCTCACCTTCCTCGATGCGCAGCTGCGGCAGTGAAGGCAATGCGCGTACAAGATCGGCCAGTCTGTGCAGCACGGCTGCCAGGTCCGGGCTGTGAATCAGCGCGAGGCACAGCAGTCGGAACGATCCACGCGGAACGGGAGCTGTTCCGAGACCGAATAATTCGTCGTTCGTGAGACGCCATACTTCCTGGGTGAACACGGTGACCTGAGCCGGCGTGAGCCGCGCCAATGGATCCGTCAGTGCGGCCTCTCCGATACCTGCGGCGGACACGGCGGGTCCGAGGTCGACGCCGCCCTGAGTCGAAAGCTCGACCGCGCGCCTGACGAAGTCTGCGGGAATGGTTCGCACGCTCATGTGGCACCGCCTTGGCGGGTCTCGGCTCCGCCGAGGGAGCGAAGGCGTCGGGCAGCCTCGTCGAGGACTTCGTCGCGTTTGCAGAAAGCAAAGCGCACCAGATGATTCCACCGATCGGGGTGGTCGGTGAAGACGCTGACAGGGACGGCGGCGACGCCGATGCGTTCGGGCAGTGTCCGACAGAATTCGATGCCGTCACGTTCGTCGATCGAGGTGATGTCCGCGCAGAGAAAATAGGTGCCCCCGCCGGAATACACTTCGAAGCCGGCCTCGACGAGTGCGCCGTACAGCACATCGCGTTTGGCTTCCAGATGCGAGCGGGAGGACCGGACCCATGCTTGTTCGTGAACGAGCGCGTGCGCGACCGCAGGCTGAAACGGTGCCCCGCCGACGAATGACAGGTACTGCTTCGCCGTGCGAACGGCCGAGATCAGATCGGCGGGCCCGCAGGCCCATCCGATCTTCCAACCGGTGACGTTGAACGTTTTCGCAGCGCTCGACACGGTGACGGTTCGTTCCCAC
Organism: Rhodococcus sp. NPDC058521; assembly: GCF_042719695.1. Classification (NCBI taxonomy): domain Bacteria; kingdom Bacillati; phylum Actinomycetota; class Actinomycetes; order Mycobacteriales; family Nocardiaceae; genus Rhodococcus; species Rhodococcus sp. NPDC058521. The sequence goes on along the minus strand of NZ_JBHXNL010000003.1, from coordinate 117,842 downwards.
ATACCGGGCAAGGAGGCGAGCGGGGTGTGCGCCCGGCCGTCGAAAACGAGATGTTCGTACACCTCGTCGCTGAGGACGAGCAGATCGTGCTCACATGCGATTTCTGCGATGGAGCGCATTTCGTCCATCGTGAGCACCGTGCCGGTCGGATTGTGTGGGGTGTTGACGACCAGCATCGTCGTTCGCGCTGTGATCGCCGCCCGCAGTGCGTCGACGTCCAGACGGAACCCCGAGCCGGCGGGCACCAGGGGTGCGCTCCTCCTGGTCGCACCCGCGAGCGCAACGGAGGCTGCATACGAGTCGTAGAAGGGTTCGATCAACACGACCTCGTCGCCGGGCTCGATCAGACCGAGCAACGTCGCGCTGATCGCCTCGGTCGCACCGACTGTGACCAGCACCTCCGACTCGGGGTCCAAGTCGACGGCGTACCGCCGTTTTCTGTCCTCGGCGATCGCTTCACGCAGGATCGGCATTCCCGCGCCGGGTGGGTATTGATTGACGCCGTCGGCGATGGCCTGGCGCGCTGCAGCGAGCATCGACTCCGGACCGTCGGTGTCCGGAAATCCCTGGCCCAGGTTGACGGCGTCGTGGCGAACGGCGAGTTCCGTCATCTCCGCGAAGATCGTGGATGCGAACGGTTGTAGACGGGCAACTGTCCGGTTGCGGGCTCCCTCGGGCATAACTGCAGGGTAGTCGGTGTCTGTCGACCGATTCGATGCGGTCATGTCACATTCGGTGGCACTGATCCGTCATACGGTTGAAGGGGTTGCACACGGCACCCCGAAAGACGTTGGAGGACGACATGCCCCGGATTCCTGCCGTAACGCCCGCGGATGCGGGACCGCTGGTGAAGATGGCCTACAAGTACGCCGCCAAGCAGTACGGGGAAGTTCCGGAGCCGTTCGCGGTCTCCGCACACCACCCCAAGTTGTTCGTTGCATCGGCAATGCACGAACTTGCGGCGCAGAAGGCTTCGACGACTCTCCCGGCCAACGTGCGTGAGTTGGCTGTGTATCGGGTGGCCTGGACCATCGGCTGCTCGTGGTGCGTGGACTTCGGCACCATGCTGCAGCGTCTCGACGGTCTGGACGTCGACCGGTTGAAGGAGATCGGTAACTACGCCGAGTCGAGTTTGTACACCGACGACGAGAAGGCTGCCATTGCCTACGCCGACGCGATGACGGGTGATGTTCACGGTGAAAGCGGTGTCACCGACGAGCAGGTCGCCGACCTTGCGCGCCGGTTCGGAAACAACGGTGTCGTCGAGCTGACATATCAGATCGGTCTGGAGAACATGCGTGCCCGCGTGAACTCGGCGCTCGGCATCACCGATCAGGGGTTCAGTACGGATGCCTGTCGAGTGCCGTGGGCCGACGACACCGTCACCGGTTGATGCGTATTCCGTTGAACTTTTCCGGATTCGCGACGTCGTACGCGGCGTAGACGAGTCCGTCGCGGACGGTGAATCCGTTGACCCGTGCAGGGAAACCTCGGTGGGCGTCGTCACCGGGGAAGCCGTGGTTGAAGAATCCGAGCTGGCCGTTGACGAGTGCGGGTTGCAAACCGTTGAAGGACTCCCGTCCGTAACGGTGGAGTAGTCCGAGGAAGAACCGCGCGAACTTGTCCGCCCCGGTGATGATGTTGACGGCGGTGCTCGTGGTCCCGTTGGCATCGCCGATCACCCTGGCCTCCGGGTGCAGCGCTGCGACGACGGCATCGAGGTCACCGCTGGCCATCGCTTCCATCAACCGCGTGACGGCGGCCGTGTGTTCCTCGTCGGGGACCGGGGGAGGAGCGGTCGCAGCCGCTTTGCGGCCGCGGGACGCGAATTGTCGCGCCGTCGCGACCTCTACGTCGAGTATGCGTGCGATCTCCGAGAACGGGACCGAGAAGCCGTCATGCAACACCAGGGCGACGCGTTGCTGCGGCGGCAGCGAATCGAGCACAACCAACGCGGCCAATCGGTTCTCTTCCTGGCTGACAACGTAGTCCAGTGGATCGGGCTCGGCCGACGGTCCGAACTCGGTGACGATGGGTTCGGGAAGCCATTGCCCCACATAGGTTTCTCTGCGTACGGCCGCGGAGCGAAGACGATCGAGGCATACCCGGCCGACGACGGTGGTGAGCCATGCACCCAGATCGCGAATCTGCGACGAGTCCTGAGCATCGAGGCGAATCCAGGATTCCTGTACCGCGTCCTCGGCGTCACCCACACTGCCCGTGAGTCGGTAGGCAACCGACATCAGATGACGCCGGTGCGTCTCGAACTCGTCGGCGAGCTGCAGGGTCATGCGGCCAGTCTACGTCCGGACCCGACATAAAATCGGCCATGTTCGTAACCATTGCAGGTGGGGGTGGGGGCGAACGTATGGTCTCTCCAATGCGCCGCCAGTTGGGCGGACAACTCGACCAGGGAGTAGCCATGTTCCAGTGTTTCAGCTGTCTCGGCTGACCAGAACTCTCAGCGCTCTCCTTCTCGGCACGGCTGTCGGCCTGTCCCCCCTACCGGAAAGTTCGCGATGATTCGCCCACGAACCCTTCGTCCCTTGGCGGCTGTGGCCGCGCTACTCACCCTCGCCAGCGGGGCCGTTGCCTGCCAGTCCGAAGCCGCCAAGACGGCAGACGGCAAAACCCTCCTTCGATACGAAGGAGTCACCGGTCAGGTCGGCTTTCCCGAACTGGCCGAAGATCTCGGCTACTTCGAGAACGTGAAACTCGAGTGGAAGGGCGACACCACCAGCGGACCTCAGAGCATTCAGAACGCAGCCACCGGCGAGACCGACTTCGGTGGCGCTTTCAACGGTGCGGTACTGAAACTTGCTGCTGCGCAGTCGCTCGTGACGTCGGTGATCGGCTATTACGGGTCGGACGAGGAGACCTTCAACGGCTACTACGTCCTGGACGACAGCCCGATCAGAACCGCGCGGGACCTGATCGGCAAGAAGGTCGGAATGAACACTCTCGGTGCACACCACGAGTTCCTGGTCCGGGAATGGTTGGCGCAGGAAGGGTTGACTCCCGAGGAGATCGAGCAGGTCGAACTGACCGTGGTACCACCGGTGAACGGTGAACAGGTACTCCGGCAGGGGCAGGTCGACGTCAGCACCCTCGGCAGTGTCTTCCGTGAGACCGCCGTCGAGCGCGGCGGGATCCGCCCACTCTTCACGGACGAATCCCTTTTCGGCGCATTCACATACGGAAGTATCGTCTTCCGTGACGACTTCGTCGAGAAGAACAGGGACGCGGTAGCGGACTTCGTGCAGGGCACTGCCCGAGCGATCAGGTGGACGCAGACGACGCCACGCGATCAGGTGATCGACCGGTTCCGGCAGATCATCGAAAAGCGCGGCCGCAACGAGAACACCGACCTCGTCGGCTACTGGAAGAGTCCCGGCGTGGCCGGCCCCGGTGGCCTGATCACGGACAAGGAGATCACGACCTGGATCGACTGGCTCGAGCGAAACGGTGAGGTAGAGCCCGGAAAGCTCGATGCGGCCGAGGTCTACACCAACGAGTTCAACCCCTACGCCAACGGCACCTATCCCGAGAGCAGCGGGGCCGACGGCCAGGCATTGGAGGGAAGTAAATGAGCACGACCACACAGCCCAAGCTGAGGCTCGAACACGTCACCCAACAGTTCCCGTTGCGCGGTACCAAGGAGAAGTTCACCGCAATCGACGACATCAGCATCGATCTCGCTGCCGGCGAGTTCCTGGTACTGGTGGGCCCCAGCGGATGCGGAAAGTCCACCCTGCTGGACCTGCTGGGCGGACTCGAAAAGGCCACTGCAGGTGACATATTCATCGATGGAGAGCCGGTGTCCGGACCCGGTCTGGATCGGGGCATCGTCTTCCAGCAGTATGCGTTGCTGCCGTGGCGTACGGCCCGCCACAACATCGAGTTCGGTCTCGAAGCGAAAGGGCTGCCCAAAGCGGAGCGACGCGAACGCGCGGAGCACTACCTCGAATTGGTGGGATTGCAGGGGTTCGGTGACAGGTACCCGCACGAGCTGTCCGGCGGAATGAAGCAGCGTGTCGCGATTGCCCGGAGCCTGGCGTTCGATCCGGAGGTGCTCCTCATGGACGAGCCGTTCGCGGCACTTGATGCTCAGACCCGAGAGTCGTTGCAGGACGAGCTGTTGCGTATCTGGAAGGCAACGGGCAAGACGATTCTGTTCATCACACACGGCATCGACGAAGCAATCTATCTGGGTCAGCGCGTGGCAGTCCTGACGTCTCGGCCCGGCCGCGTGAAGACGACCGTCGACATCGACATCGATCGTTCCGGTGAAGACATCCGCTCGACCGAGGAGTTTCGCAAGTATCGGCACCGGATCTGGACTCTGCTGCACGGCGAGGTCGAGCGTGCCCAGGTGATCGAGAAGGAGGCTGCCCATGTCTAGCGCCATTGCCAGCGAACCGCGTGAGCTCACGTACGAGCCGTCTGCAGCCGAAGTCGACTCCTTCGTGGCGGTCCCGGCCGAACCAGTGCGCGATGTAGGTTTGGCGGGTCGAATCGTTCGGGCGAGTGCTCCGGTTGCGTGGAGATTGCTCAAGCCTTCGGTCGTCATCGTCGCGTTCCTGGCACTGTGGGAAATAGCGCCCCGGGTAGGTCTGGTCGACGAAGTTTTCCTGCCACCTTTCACCACGGTGGTTGGCGCGTTCTTCGATCTGGCTCGATCGGGAGAACTGTGGCAGCACGTGTCCGCCAGCCTCTTTCGTGCACTGGTCGGGTTCCTCGTTGCGATCGCGATCGCGATTCCTCTGGGAATCGCGATCGCCTGGTACCGCCCGGTCGCGGATTTCCTCAACCCGATACTCGAGCTGTTCCGGAACACGGCAGCCCTGGCCCTGCTACCGGTTTTCGTCTTGATCCTGGGAATCGGTGAGGAATCGAAGGTTGCGCTGGTCATCTATGCATGTGCTTTCCCGATTCTGCTCAACACCATCTCCGGGGTGCGCACCGTCGATCCACTTCTCGTGAAATCGGCTTCGTCTCTGGGGTTGTCTCCGATTCGCTTGTTCCAGAAGGTGGTACTGCCCGCCGCTGTGCCCACGATCTTCACCGGAATCCGTATGGCCGCGGCGTCGTCGATCTTGGTGTTGATCGCCGCAGAGATGGTAGGCGCCAAGGCTGGGCTCGGCTACCTGATCACAGCCTCCCAGTACAACTTTCAGATTCCGAACATGTACGCGGGAATCATCGCGATCTCGATTCTCGGTCTGACGATCAACGCGGTCCTGGTGCTGGTCGAACGTAGACTGTCGCGCTGGCGTGCCGCTATCTGACAGGTCGCTTCGTGCATCGGTGCCGACCGTCTTCGTGCCGGCGATCTTCGGCGCGGACTGCTCGCACGCACACAGGCAGAGGCGGTGCTCGACGGGGGAGTGGCGCAGATTCAGTCTGCTGAACAAGTTCCCTGAACAGGTGCAGTCAAAGCGGAACCGGCAACGCGAGGAGACGCGCGGCGGTTCCCGGCGCACGATTCGCCTGCGCCACGGCCACACCTCGAGGTGCGCACGCGGCCGGAACGCTGATCCGGATGGCAAAGAGGCGCAAGATCAAGCGATTCTCCATGGCTACACAGGGCAGGCGGTGGGCCTTGGGCGGCGAAACGGCTTGCTGCAGGCCTGCTTCAGGGACGATACTCCGCGACGGATCATCATCGCAGGGCGTCGGCGCGGTGAGCAAGGGAGTTATCAACCGCTACGCCAAATACGGGTCCCGCACCGCCGACTACGCGTGGCTTCCAGGCCAGAGGTGACTGGGGCATGACCCGCTTCCGCAGGTAGTCGGACCGGCCTCCGAGACTCGCTATTGGTAATGACAAAGGTTGTCATTTAGTGTCAGCGGCAGACTGGCCACGACCGCCATGCCTTCTATCCGAGAATCAGCTCAGCGCACTTCTCACCGATCATGATCGACGGTGCATTGGTGTTGCCTCCAGTGATGGTCGGCATGATCGATGCGTCGGCGACGCGCAAGCCGTCGATCCCACGTACGCGCAGTTCCGGATCTACCACGGCATTCTCGTCGACACCCATCCGGCACGAGCCGACCCCGTGATACACGGTCGTGGCCCGATTCAGGATCTCGCGGTCGAGATCGGCACCGGTATGCTCCGCGCCGGGATGGACTTCGCCCTTCGACGAAGGTGCGATCTTGGCGTTGCCCATGATCTCGCGGATCATCTCGACGCCTTCTCTGAGCACCTGCCTGTCGCCGGACTCGGCGAGGTAATTGAAGTCGATCAGCGGCGCCTTCGTCGGATCGTTGGTGGCCAAGCGCACGGTGCCGCGTGAGCGCGGGTAGATCAACGTCGACATCACCGTGAGGCAGGGGAAGGGGTCGACGCCGTGAAAAGTCGGGGCGTCCTGGTTGGGCGACGGGTAGCCCCACGGCAACACGTGGATCTGGAGGTCCGGGACGTCGGCGGCGAGCGAAGTCCGTACGAAACCGACAGCTTCGAAAACGGAGTTCTCCAGGAACGAGCCGCCCCGCGTGAACTGCTTGGCCATGCCTCGGGCGAAGTACCCGGGAGTGCCGCGGTGCGTCGCATTCGGCATCGACCAGCTCGTCGGCACAAAGAGATGATCGTGCAGGTTGTCGCCGACGGGGAGGTCCATGACCGTCGTAATGCCCTTCTCGGCCAGATGATCTGCGTGGCCGACGCCAGAGAGCATCAGCAGCTGAGGCGAGCCGAAGACACCCGCAGAGACGATCACCTCGCTATGTGCTCGGATGGTCCGCCGACGGCCCGATTTGTCGATCACCTCGACGCCCGTTGCGCGTCCGCCTTCTATGACGATGCGTGCGACGGTGACGCCCGTCTGCACCGACAGTGTCGGGTGCGAACCGTTGTGCAGGTAAGCGCGAGAGGAGGAGTAACGCAGTCCGTCAGAGGTGTTTTGTTGGAAGGTGCTGAACCCCTCCTGCGACTCGGCGTTGTAGTCCTCGAGCACACGAACGCCCAAGGTGTCTGCGGCCGCGTCCTGAAATTGCTGGCTGGCCTCGGTCGGATTCGCGTTGCGAGTGACTTTGATCGGCCCTCCGGCGCCACGGAATTCGTTGCCGCCGTCCTCGAAATCTTCCATGCGCCTGTACACGTCGTTGACGTCGTCGGCACCCCAGCCCTTGTTGCCCTCGGCGACCCAATCGTCGTAGTTGGCGCGGTTTCCGCGCACCCAGAGCATGCCGTTGACCGAACTCGACCCGCCGAGCACCTTGCCCCGCGTCTGCGGAATCTTGCGGTCGAGGGCGTGCTTTTGAGGTGTGGTGTGGTAACCCCAGTCCGCGAGCTTCTCGATCTGCGGGACGGCATGCATAGGCGCAATAAGGCCAGGCAGCTTGTAGAGGATCTTGTCGTCGCTGCCGCCGGCTTCGAGTAGCACTACCGACGCCCCGGACTCGGCCAGTCGGGCGGCGACAGCACATCCGGCACTGCCGGCTCCGGCCACGACGTAATCGGCCTCGTCGACAAGATTCTGCTTGCTCATGGACAACCTTTGCTCGTGCGGGATCCTGGTTGTGACGACTGTAACAAGTTCTAGTTATTGCCGTCGAGGCGCGGCGTTGATTTCTCGGCGCAGGCAATGTGATTCTGCGGTCGCTGGTCGGTAGACCCGTCAGGGTAGGAGTGGACGTCTGGCGACGATCGCGAAGTTGAGCGGAATGCGAGGTGTGGTCGCCGGCAACGTCCACCCTTCCCGGCATGGCGTGAGGTCGGGAAACGCAGGCCAGTCCATGTACGGCAACTCGGCGAACGCGAGCATCTCGAGACCGGCGTTCAGCAATGCACCGATGATCTCGCCCAGGTCGTGCCGCCATTCGTGGTTGGTGACGTGCCCGATCGCCGCGTCTGTGTCGTTGTCGGTGTAGGTCCCGGCATCCTCGTAGGTACGGGTGCCTCCGCCGCCGAGATAGTCGTCGGTGATTGTCCAGGGCTCGAACTCCATCGATCCCAGAATCGGGTGGTCGTCGCGAATCATGAACACGCCGCCGGGTTCGAGAAGGTCGTGGATCGACTGTGCCCAACCCGTGAGTTCCGGTAGCCAGACGATGGTTCCGGCGCTGGTGACCACCACATCGAATCGCCGGGCGATCAACGTCGATGCCCCCCGTGCATCGCCCTCCACCCAGGTGATGGTGCGCCCGTCTGCCTCCGCGATTCGAGCCGCATGGCGAAGTGAGTTGGGGGAGAAATCGAGTCCGTGCACGTCGCTCGCACCCAGTCGCGCCCAGGAAACCGTGTCCGTCCCTATGTGGCACTGCAGGTGCAGCAGCGAACGGCCACGAACCCCGGAGTCCGGCAAGTGCGGTGCGAGAACCAAGAGATCGTTCTGCACGACCGTCGAGATTGTGCTCGGATCGGCCAGGAAATTCTCGACGTCATACATCGCGGAACGCACGTGCACCTCCGCCCGCTCGTCCCAGTTCGCTCGGTTGTCGAAGACGGCATCCGATTCGCGCATGGTGGCCCTTCGATTGGGTGCTGCTGATTCGGCGACAGCATGCGGCAATTCGCCGACCGGCACATCTTCTTTTCTTGCGAGGCGGGTCTTGACTCGAACGGGTGTTCGAAATAGTGTTTGGTGCATGGGGTCGGGGGACACAGTTCCAGAGGTCGGCGAGTACGCGGGCGCGGACGAGGCTTTGCGTGCGGATGCGGTGCGGTTGGCGACGCAGGCCCCGTCCTCGTGGCAGCTGGGTGAGCGAAAATTGTGTGATTCAGTGCTCGAGGTGTCTGCGCAGATCGCCCGGTGGTAGCGCGTCGGGTGCGGTTGGTGGCGGAGGTCGATTCCCGCTGCCGGATGGATGTTCTCGGTTTCGGGTCCGCGAAGATGTGGTTGGCATCGAACACCTTGCTCGAGGTCGGCGCGGCGGGCCGGTTGATCGCCCTCGCGATCGGTCTTCGTGAGCATCCTGCGGTCGGCGAGGCCTTGGACGCCGGTCTGATCTCCATCGCTCATGCCGGTTTGGTTGTGCGGTTCTGCGAGAGTCCACCTCCGGGGATGCCAGAAGAGGCATTGGGCGCGTGCGTGGAGGCGTTGTTGGCGGCGGCGCGTGGTCCGGCGGCGACGTCGGAGGGTGTGCGGGCGGTGATCGCAAAGTTGGAGCGGATCTTCGAATCCGACGCCCCGCCACCAGGAGAGGACACCGATCGCAACGAGTTTCATGCTTCGAGCACGTTGAACGGGCGCATGAGTGTGAAAGCGGATCTGGATGCGGTGACGGGGGAGATGCTGCTGGCCGCATTATCGAGGTTGTCCGCGCCTCGGCCAGGCACCGATGGAAGCAAGGATGTTCGTTCTCCGGGTAAGCGGCGGGCTGACGGGTTCACCGAACTGTTGCGCCGGTACCTCGCCTCCGGTGTGGGTCCGGTCGAGGGCGGGCAGAAACCGCAGGTGACAGTGAGTGTGAAGGCCGCGGATCTGGCCGCCCATACGAAGCCTGTGGCTGATCGCGAGTGTGCGGATGTGTTCACGGACCCCGACCACGATCATGTGGGTTGGGCATCCTGGATGGGGCCGTTGACGATCAACACGACCCGAATGCTTGCTTGCGATTGTGCGCTTTCAACGGTGGTCGTCGACGCCGAGGGTGCCCCGTTGGATCTGGGGCATACTGTCCGCACCGTCACCGGAAAGCAACGCCGCGCGTTGGTGGCTCGTGATCGAGGGTGTGCGTTCCCGAACTGCGGTGCCCCTGCCTCCTGGTGCGAGGGGCACCACATCGTGCATTGGGCTGATCATGGGCCGACAGATCTGAACAATCTGGTGTTGTTGTGCCGGTTTCATCACCGACTGTTGCATCATTCGCGGTGGGAAGTGGTGATGGGGACGGATCGGTTCCCGTGGTTCCTGCCTCCACCGATCCCCGGAACCACACGAAGGTATCCGATCCCGTCGAATCACCGGTCCGCACATCACGAGGACCGGGCCGGCCCCGGCGCCGCCTGAAGCACGTACGAACCGAATCACCGCACCGATCAGCGCCGCCCACAGCACCACGGGCAGGCGCCGATCGGCGTGCGTGTGGGTTCGGTCGACATGAAGACTTGCATGTGACGCGACGTCAGCTTCTACGGTCGTAAAGGTGGAACAAGCAGAAGCCGCGCACGTGTGCGGATGGAAGGTCGGGCAGCTTGCCGAACTGACCGCCGTGACCGTTCGAACCCTCCGTCACTACGACCAGACGGGACTCCTGCGCCCAGCTGGTCAGACAGCCGGTGGACATCGGCTATACAACCGCGAGAACGTACGCAGGCTCTATCGGATCCTTGCTCTGCGACGCCTTCGGTTCAGTCTCGCCGAGATCCGTTCTTTCCTCGACAACCCAGAATGGGATCTCGCTTCGATGGTCGCCCGGCACACCGAGGAGATCGACCGCGACATTGCTGCGGCCAGTCGGTTGAGCGCACATCTGCGAGCGATCGACGCGGAGATCACGCGATCCGGAGATGCCCCACCCGACACCCTGTTTCTGATCATGGAGGAGATGACCATGCTGGATACACCTATTCGCAGCACCACGACACTGGTGGTCTACGACGACCTGGCGCCAGCACACGCCTATCTGACCGAGACGTTCGGTCTCACCGCGGGTTCACTCACACACGACGCCGACGGGCGGGTGGTGCACGGTGAACTGTACGCGGGAGACCAGTCGATCTGGTTGCACCCCGCGGGGAACGATTACAGCTCGCCGCAAGACCTCGGCGGCGTGAGCAGAATGATCGTCATCGCCGTCGACGATGCCGACGCCCACCACGCGTACGCAGAAGAACATGGGGCGGACGTTCTCGGACCTCCGGTGGACCAGCCGTACGGAGTGCGGGAGTACGGAGCCCGTGACCTCGAGGGCCACCTCTGGTATTTCCACAGCCCGCTCGAGTCGTCCTCGAGCTAGCGCAATTCCTCGGGGAGTTCACCGATCTCGAGGAGGACGCGTTGGTCGGGACTGTTGCGGACGGTCTCGGATTCGTCGATCCTGGATGCGAGGAAGTCCCACTCGATCCCGTCGATTGCGGCGTCTGCGCGAACGCGCGTCGCTTTGTCCCGGGTTCCCCACGCGATCGGCATCGGACTGACCATCTGCCAGGTCGTTGCCCCGCTTCGACGGCCACGATCACCGAGAAGGGCGACTGACGGCATTCTGTCGCCGATTCGCAGCTGCAGGCCAGGCATCGTCGGAATGTTTCGGGTGACCAGTGCGTATGCGCGGCCACCGGTTTCGGACTTCGCGATGTCCACCAGCGCGAGCAGGGTCAGGGCACGAGGATGCGATTCGGAGACCACGGCGGGAACCAGTGGGCTTTTCCGGTACAACTCGTCGATACTGCCCATCTTGCGCGGCATCCACACCGCCAGGAACAAGGACGTGACGGCACCGGCGATCAACACCACCCCGAGCACCACGGACCACGCGCGGCCGACCATGATCAGAAACACGGCGCCCGCCACTAGGACGACAGCGAGAATGACCGCCGAGATCTGCATTTGTCGCAGGTCTTTCAGGGTCTGGTTCACCGATTTTGCATGGGCACGGTCGACCGTGAACTCGAAATGTCGCACGTGACGACGCTATCCGATTGCCGGTCCCAGCAGGTCGTCGGCGTCCGTGATTCGGTATGCGTAACCCTGCTCGGCGAGGAAGCGCTGCCGGTGAGCCGCGTACTCGGCGTCCAAGGTGTCGCGGGAGACCACCGAGTAGAAGTGCGCTTGGCCACCGTCGTGCTTCGGCCGCAACAGTCGGCCCAGGCGCTGGGCCTCCTCCTGGCGCGACCCGAACGTGCCCGACACCTGAACGGCGACCGAGGCCTCGGGGAGGTCGATCGAGAAGTTGGCAACTTTGCTCACCACCAGGGTCTGAACCTCACCCGCGCGGAACCGGTCGAAAAGTTCCTCGCGTTCCTTGTTCTTCGTGGACCCCTTGATGACGGGAGCATCCAACGCTTCGCCGAGCTCGTCCAGCTGATCGAGGTAGGCGCCGATCACGAGGGTCGGAGAATTCGGGTGCCTCTCGAGAATGGACTTCACCACGGCGATCTTGGTGTGCGCCGTGGAGCAGAGCTTGTACCGCTCGTCCGGCTCGGCGACCGCGTAGGCCATGCGCTCCGCATCCGTCATGGTCACGCGGACCTCGATGCAGTCGGCCGGGGCGATCCAGCCCTGTGCCTCGATGTCCTTCCAGGGTGCGTCGTACCGCTTGGGGCCGATGAGAGAGAACACATCGCCCTCTCGTCCATCCTCGCGCACCAGAGTCGCGGTCAGCCCGAGACGACGCCTTGATTGGAGGTCTGCCGTCATACGGAAGACCGGTGCGGGCAGCAGGTGCACCTCGTCGTAGATCACCAGACCCCAGTCGCGGGAATCGAAGAGTTCGAGGTGCTTGTATTCGCCCTTCGTGCGGCGAGTGATGACCTGATACGTCGCGATGGTGATCGGCCGGATCTCCTTGCGCTCACCCGAATACTCGCCGATCTCCTCTTCGGTGAGTGACGTCCGGGCGATCAACTCACGCTTCCACTGGCGTCCGGCGACCGTGTTGGTCACCAGGATCAGCGTCGTTGCCTTGGCCTTCGCCATCGCTGCGGCACCGACCATGGTCTTACCTGCACCGCACGGCAGCACGACCACGCCGGAACCACCTGCCCAGAACGAGTCCGCCGCCATCTCCTGATAGTCGCGAAGCTGCCAGTGGCCTTCCTCGAAGGCCAGGTCGATCGGGTGCGCCTCGCCGTCGACGTAACCGGCGAGGTCTTCGGCGGGCCAGCCGATCTTCAGCAGCATCTGCTTGAGGTGTCCACGTTCACTGGGGTGAACGATGACAGTGTCCTCGTCGACCGCTGCGCCCAGCATCGGCGCGATCTTCTTGTGCCGCATGACCTCGGTGAGGACTGCACGATCGAGGCTGACCAGGGTGAGCCCGTGCGCGGGGTTCTTCACCAGTTGGAGACGTCCGTACCTGGCCATCGTGTCTACGATGTCGACGAGCAACGGTTGCGGGACGGCGAAACGCGAATAGTTGACCAACGCGTCGACGACCTGTTCGGCGTCGTGTCCGGCGGCGCGGGCATTCCACAGTGCCAAGGGCGTGACGCGGTAGGTGTGCACGTGCTCGGGGGCTCGCTCGAGCTCGGCGAACGGGGCGATCGCCTGCCGAGCATCGGGGGCGCGTTCGTGATCGACCTCCAACAGCAGTGTCTTGTCGGACTGAACGATCAACGGTCCGTCGGTCACGGGTACCTCCTAGATAGCGGTGCCGGATGTAGCCAGCCTTGCCATTGTCCTGGTTCTGCGGTCCTCCCGCCACGTTGGCGCGTGGTGGGAGGACCGCAGCGACCGTGAGGAGGTGGAATGGAGACGCTATCGCGCCGCCGCTACACGACGGGCTCGCCCACGGAAAGAATCCGAGGAAAAACGCGAATTTCGAGCAATGTTCAAGCTCGGCGTTCGTGCCGGGCGCGAGCTCGGTGGTAGGCAGATTCGAGAAGTTCACGGACTGCGAATTCGGTCGCGGGGCCGGGGTTCACCACAGCGAGCCAACCCGCCGATCCGTACAGCGGATGGGCGACGACCGTGTCGGTGCCCGTGAAGGGAGGGACGGTGGCGGGTTCACGGGGAGTGCGGCCGATGAACCGAGCGAACTCGTCCTTGTCGGCGGCGACGTTCACCCGGAACGCCCCGGGAGAGTCCAGTCCACACCGGTCGTCATCGGGATAATTCTTGGTGACGACGGTTGCAAACGGTTGGCCGGGCGGCACGGTGCCGTCGGGAGAGAAGTAGAAGAACGTGTCACCCCACGCAATTTCGGGAGTTCCGTCCCCGGCCTCCGGTCGCAGGACCAGCACATCGCCGAAGTCGGTCACGAAGTCGATGATCTCGTCGATACTCATGTACTCCAGCGTTTCATTGAGGTGCATGTGGAGACTTCGGCTCGGAAAGTGCAGGAAGCGTCGTGGAAACTCTCGATTCACAGACTCTGCGTACCGCGGAGGTGGGGCGTCTCGTCGGTTGCTCCGTTCAGCAGATCCGCAACCTCGAACGCGACGGCGTTCTACCCACCGCTCATCGCACCACAACGGGGTATCGCCTGTACCGGCCGGTTCACGTTCGGTGCGCGCGTGCGTATCGGGCGCTGGCGTTGGCGGTGGGACCGGTCGAAGCCAAGCAGATCCTCCGGGCGGTCCACGAGGAATCCGACACCGCGCTCGCTCGACTCGACGCCGCGCACGCCGGACTGCACCGCGAGCGGATCGGCCTCGCGTTGACAATGGAGGCCGTCGCTGCGATTGCTGCGGAACCGATCGCGGAGATGCGCCCGGGCGATGCGATGACGGTGGCAGAACTGGCAGACGCACTCGGTGTACGCCCGTCGACCTTGCGACACTGGGATGCAGAAGGTCTCGTGGTTCCAGGTCGCGTAGCGCCTCGCCGTAGGCGGTGGTACTCGCCTGCGGACGTGCGTGACGCCAGGATCGTCCATCAGCTCAGGAGCGCCGGATACCGGGTGCCGACCCTGCGGGTCGTGATGCGTGACCTGCCGCTTGGCGGTTCCGTCGAGATCGAAGCTGCCCTGGCGGCCAGGCATGCGAACATCGAAATGCGCTCGCGTGCGCTCCTCGACGCTGCTGCAGAACTCGCCGCGATCAGCCCACCGGCGATACCGAGGTGATTCGGTGGAGGGTGAATCGCCGAACGCTGCCGGTTGCGGGATCGTATGCGTCGAGTTGTCCGCCGCCCACACTGACGGGATCGACGATGCGGTGCGTTGCCACACCCTGCGCGTCGACATAGCCGATGGTGACGCTGGACTTCCTGCTCGCGGCCTTCGCGAGCAGTGCGAGGGTCGCGGCCGTTCCCGCGCGGGAACCGTCCGACCGAACACCGCCTCGTACGTCCGCGGAGGCCGCTCGGTCTCCGGCCCGCAGTGTCCGCACCAATGCTTCGAGCTGGGCATCGGCGGCGACAGCGGGCGTACGTGTGATGACGCGAGGGCGGCGAGTCTGGACTCGTGCCCCGCGTGGCCGCAGATCGACGAGAGCACCCGTCGAATCCTCGCCGGCGGGGGAGAAGCCGGCGGACCGAAGTTCGGCGAGCACGTCGCGCAACGGTGCCTGCGAGACGGCGACGGTGGGCGCGAGCGCACGTAGCGCCAAAGGCTCTGCAACGGGGGATGCGAGGACTTCGGCGAGAAGGGACGGGTCCTCACAACGAACGAAAGCAGTTGCCACACCGGCGCGAAGACGACCGTGACGGCGCGCTACGTCGTCGATGAGATAGGTGAGCGACTGCGGGACCGGGGTGCGGGAACGGGACGAGAAGAGACTGTGGAGCTCCGTTGCGCTCGTGCCGACGTCGAGGGCTCGACGCACACTTGCCTCGCTGATCCGGTACATGGATGCCGCGCCGGCGGACTCGATGTCCGCGACGAGGGTGAGCTGTTCGAGGAGATCCGGAGTGAGCGGCCCGGGAACCACCACGGTGAGGTCGGCCTGAACAAGGAAATAGTCGACCGGCTCGGGGAGTGCGGTATGCATTTCGGCCTCGGCATCGCCACCGTGCAGCAGCGCTCGTCCGGGTGAGCTCAGCGCACCGTGGGCAACGAGTCCGAGAGCCGTTGCCTCTGCGAGCGTCCGCTCGACGGCGAACGGACGCAGGCGGGCGCCCCAGCGCGGACGCTGCCACGCGAGGAGGCGGCTGACGTGGTCGGCGGTAGCACTGCGACCTGTGCCCAGGTCGGCGAATGCGCCGAGGATCGTTCGCCGGTCCAGGGGCGCCGACGGCGCTCTTGCCTCGTCCGACAGAGCTGCGACCGGCTTGTCGTTCGAGTCACGCATCCCTACGAACCACGGCACGCGGGGCAGATCGAGCCAGGCGGATGCGAGAGTGTGCCAGCGCTTGGCGGTGGAAGCGTTCGACCATGCGTCTAGGCCGGTGCTCGGAGCCCAATAGGTGTCGCCGGTGTCGCCGACGGGCACCGGATCGGGTATTCCGGCGGCAATCAGACCGGCGCCGGCAAGCATCTCGACGACCAGGCTGACTCGCGCCTCGTCGATACCCGCCGATTTGGTGATCCGGCGCAGTTCACGAACGCCGAGCCCACCGGCTCGCAGCATCGGTGCCGGGGATTCTCCGAGGATGGTGACCACATTCTCGCAGTGCCGAATGAGCTCCAAGGATTCCCCGGCCGCGGCAGCATTGATGTCCGCCGGAGGGTTCTTCCTGGTGGGAACGGTGGGCGGGGTGAGGGCGGTCGGGTCGAAGACCGCTTCGCCGCGCAGCACCTGTCGAACTCGGTGGGGTAGCTCCACCGTCTCGGCGTCGATCCAGTGCAGCAGACCCGCGGACAGGAGGCGCTGGACCGGTCGATCAGGGGAGGTACCGGGAGCTGCGTCGCGCGTCCGCCCGATCGAACTCGTCCGCGCGAGTGTGTCGAGGAGGTCGCGTTCGCGGGACTCGAGGGTGGTCAGCGCGGCTGCGATCTCCGGCTCGCTCAGGACGTCGGTGGTGTCGGCCGAACTCCCGACGCGCCAGGGGATGGTCGCGCGGACGGCCTGCATCACGCGCAGCGACCGATCCCCCCACACCAGTGCGGACGCACGCAGTCCGTCGATCGCCTTGTCGACGGCCTTCTTGGTCGCGCGCCCGCCCACTGCCTCGGCGAGAACCTCACGTGCCACCCCGGTCTCTTCGGCGCCTTCCAGGAGCAGTGCCTCGAGGATGCCGAAATCGAGTGTCGTGAGGTCGTCGGCGGCCCGCACCACCGACGCCCGCTGCTCTGCACGTCCGGCGAGTACGACAACCGTGGACGGTGGCGGCACCGCAAGGTCGGGTCGACGCCGAAGCAGTTCGGTCAGCTCGGCGTCGGATCGGTGAGCCAACCATTCCGCGAAGGTTGCCGCGGATGTGGTGGTCTCGGAGGAGTCGTCGATTTCGGTCATCGCCTATCAGATTAGAGACCTGGGCTGTACGTCGCTTTGTGCTCCTGTCAAAATGTCCTCGTGGCTAACAATTCGAAGAAGCAGTATGTCGATCCAGGGTGGCCGGAAACTGCAGACGGAGATCACGCAGTGACCGAGCTGTCGTCGAACCGCGCCGGCGGTCTCTCCCCGTTCGGGGAGGACACCGAGTTTCCGCTACCCGCGGACTCGCTGCCGTACGCGCACCCGCGCACCGTCATCAACCGCTAGTCGGTCGATACGAGAGAGGGGCCCCCCCCCCCCGGGGGGGGGGGCGCGGGGCGTTTGGTGGGGGGTGTTTGAGGGTGGGGGGGGGGCCTGTTTTTGGGGCGATAATTGTGTGGACGGGGAGTCGTATATGATGGC
>NZ_JBHXNL010000003.1:0-100503 GCF_042719695.1 Rhodococcus sp. NPDC058521 | reverse complement strand
CCGACCCCGGCGCAGACGGGCCGGCCCCCCCCCCCGCCCACGTAAATCAACCGCGCGTCGTGCCACCCGATCGGGGCCCCCGCCCCCGCGGGGGGGGGGCCCTCTCTCGTATGCGTGGGGGATTACTGCGGTGCGAGCAGTCCCTTGTTGGCCTCGATGAAGTCGAGGACCTGCGGATCGATCTCGATGCCCTGCTGCTTGACCGTCTCGAGGGCCGTGTTGACGGCGTCGAGGTACGGCGCCGCGTCCTCGGTGGACGGGACGCTGGTGAGGTCGGGGAGCTCGGGAACGGCGGGGGCTTCCTGCGCTTCGGGCTCGTCCGGGGTGGTGGCCGGTGCGTCACGCTGCGTCACACCGCTGCTCAGGCCGAGGCTCGAGGAGCAGGAAGGCCATGCGCCCCAGCCCTGAGACTCGAGAACGCGTTCTGCAACGACGATCTGCTGCTCACGCGATGCGTTGTTTGCGGTGGCTGCGTACTCGTCGCCGCCGTGTGCGCTCCAGGTGCTGGGCGAGAACTGCAGTCCGCCCTGGAAGCCGTTTCCGGTGTTGATGCCCCAGTTTCCGCCGGACTCGCACTGTGCGAGGCGGTCCCAGTCGGAATCGGGTGCTGCGTTTGCGGTGCCCGAGAAGGCTGCTCCGGCGACGCCCATGATGGCGCCGGTGACGGCAACCTTGGCGACGGTGCGGCCGGTGTTGGTGGGCTTGCGATGGCGTCCGGTCATGGTTGTCGAGATCCTCTCCACACGCGCCTGCGAGGTCAGCTGTCGGGTTCGGGCTGAGAGGTCGCCCGGCCTCGCCTCTCCTGGCTGGAAGAGGGTCTGGCTTCACCCCAAGATTCGGAGCTGATCCGAATCGGTGTCCTTCCGGGAACTGTCGTTCCCTGAGGGACTTTGGGTCCCCCGTCCCTGTCCCTGGAATGCTTCGTCGGGACTCCGGTACCCGCGGGACAGGGCTTGGCGCGGCGGGCCGGGTGTGGCCGAGATTTCCTTGGCCGTGGACGACCGTAACGGTCCGGGGCTCGAGTGTCACCATTTGGTAACGCGGGGTGTCGGCTGCTGCGGTGAGGTCTGTTCGCGCGCAACAAGTCAGTTCACGGTTTATTCCCAGGTAGTCGCGCCGATGTACGGGCGGACCCTGCTTGTCACCGCTCCGTTATCGTCTCGTTATGTGAGGAACCTCACAGATAACGATGAATCCGGTCTCGGCAACTGTGCGCCTGGTTCGGGTGAGACCGAAGTGAGACTGGTGGGTCAGCGGACGTCGACGATGTCCTTGCCGAGCGGCATTAGCGACACGGGGATCATCTTGAGGTTCGCTGCCGCCAGCGGGATACCGATGATGGTGATTGCCATCGCCACGGCCGTGACGACGTGTCCGAGAGCGAGCCAGATCCCGACGAGAACCAGCCAGATGACATTGCCGACCAGAGAACCTGTGCCGGCGGTCGGTTTGTTCACCACCGTCTTGCCGAACGGCCACAACGCATACAGGCCCACGCGGAACGAGGCGATCCCGAAAGGAATCGTGACGATGAGGATGCAGAACGCGATCCCCACGAGGAAGTAGCAGAGCGCCAGCCACAGTCCACCGAAGACCAGCCAGATGATGTTGAGAAGAATGCGCATCGGACAGTCCTTCGAAACGTGGGGTCAGCGGGCGCGGCGACCCGACCGGAGAGCGAACCCGATCGCGAGAACGAAGCCGATCGGGCAGGCCAGCGTGAGCAGATAGAGCACGAGCCCCGGCTTCCCGTCCGACAGGACAGGCGTCAGGAAGATCGCCGCTATCGCCAGTACGCCGACGATGAAGAATCCGGCGGCCACCCGCAGGAGAGTGTTGCTCCCGCCAGGAGACCCGGAAGGGGGCTGGGATATCGGTTCGGCTGCCACACCAGCAACGATAATGCGTCGAAACCCGAATGTCCGAGTGGGTGCTGTCGGGGTACCATGAAACGGACTGCGCGTCCCGCACCGGTTGTGGGGCGCGTTCTTTTGCATATCCAACGCATTCGAGTGATGAGCGGGTGAACGCGGTGCCGACCGGCAAGGTGAAGTGGTACGACGTCGAAAAAGGTTTCGGCTTTCTGTCGCAGGCGGAGGGCGAGGACGTTTATGTCCGCGCGTCCGCACTCCCTGCGGGCGTCGAGGGCCTCAAGGCCGGTCAGCGCGTCGAGTTCGGCATGGCTGCCGG
Organism: Rhodococcus sp. NPDC058521; assembly: GCF_042719695.1. NCBI lineage: Bacteria > Bacillati > Actinomycetota > Actinomycetes > Mycobacteriales > Nocardiaceae > Rhodococcus > Rhodococcus sp. NPDC058521. Next base: position 98,313 of record NZ_JBHXNL010000003.1, on the reverse strand, counting down.
GCGCCGCGGACCGCAGGCGCTGAGTGTGCAGGTCCTCGATCCCGCCCCGTCCGTCCGTCAGGGCGGCGGTCGTAAGGAGCCGGCGGCGAAGAAGCACACCCCGGACGAACTCCATGGAATGGTCGAGGACATGATCACCCTCCTCGAGGCCAAGGTGCAGCCGGACCTGCGCAAGGGGCGCTACCCCGACCGCAAGACGGCCCAGCGGATCTCCGAGGTCGTTCGGGCCGTCGCCCGCGAACTCGACAGCTGATCCGCGCGGGTCAGGCCGTCGCGATCGACCAGACGGCCCTCACGTGTGGGAACCCCTGATCGTCGACCACCGCGGACGGTAGCTGGATCTCCACTCCGACGAGCTGCTGTTCCTCGGTGGATTCGACGGTGACCGACGTGGTCGATCCCGGCGTGAAGTTGCGTGCGTCCAGAACCGGCTCGCCTTCGGGGCTCGCATAGACTTCGACGATGCGCCACGGTGCCTCGGAGATGGCTTTCGGTACCGAGATCTGGAGGGGATACCCGACGGGTACGTCCAGTTCGGCGGTGTCGCCCTCGACGCAGTCTTCGAGGTACAGGCTGCAGTGCGCGAGGGGTGCCACCTGGATGGATTTTCCGTGGGCGTACGCGGTCAGCTCGGGAGGCGTCGACTCGGCGCCTCGGACCAGCAAGGTGATCACGGCCCCGAATGCGACGGCCACCACCAGTAGTCCCGCGGCGACGAGGGCCACGATCTTCTTGGTGCGTGTCTGCAGATTCATCTGTTCACATTCCCCGGTCGCTCGGTTGGTCGTGTTCGGTCGGTTCTGCCGGTCGCGATGGGCTCGGTGAGTTCCTGGTCGGCAAGGTTCGGTCGCTTACCGCCGAGCCCGGGAAGCAGCGAACTGCCACGGTAGCTGAGCACGGTTTGGGCGAGTCCGAGGGTGAGGACCACAGCAACGACGGTGAATCCGATCCAGTACTCGGTGGGAAGTAGCACACCGAAGGTGCCGCCGACGACCCAGCTCAGCTGTAGCGCTGTCTCGGAGCGTCCGAACCCGGAGGCGATCGACTCCTCGGGCAGGTCGTGTTGGAGCGAGGCGTCGAGAGACACCTTCGCGAGCGCGCTGGCACCGGATGCGATCAGCGTTGCGAGGGCGGCGGTGAGGAGGTTGTCCGTGAACGCGGCGATGACCGCGATGATCCAAACCGACACAGTGCAGCGGACGACGATCAGCGCGGGACGTCCGAGTTTGAGGCGGGCGCCCGAGGCGTTGCCGGCGAAGTTGCCGATCGCGGCTGCCGCGCCCACGAGGCCGAGCATCGCCGCTTGGACGAGCGGTTCGTGTTCGGTCTTGGACTTGGCCACGAACGCGATGAAGAGGGTCAGGAAGCCGGTCAGGACGCGGATGGTGCTGTTACCCCAGAGCCCGGTGATGACAGCGCGCCCGAGAGGTTGGCGCCGCTTGCTCTTGGGTGGGGCGGGTTTACCGGACGGGATCACCTCGGTTGCAGGGTCGTCGCCGTGATAGGTGATGGTTGCGGGGACCTCGCCCTCGGTCACCTCCACCCACGACGGGATTCGCATGCTCAGGTAGGCGCCGGCGATGGTCACGACAGCGGTGAACCAGAGAGCTGCAGCGGACGTGCCGAAGACGAACGCGAGACCACCGGCCAGCGCGCCGGCTCCCATGGTTCCGCCGATCAGGCCGAAGACCGTGAGTCTGGAGTTGACTCGAACGAGGTCTATCTCCGGTGGTAGGACGCGTGGTGTCACCGCGCTCTTGAGGACCGAGAACGACTTGCTGAGCACCATCATCCCGAGCGCTGCCGGATAGAGCACCCAACTGTCGAAGTTGAAGACCAGGATGAGCGCAAGGGCCGTGCGCATCGCGAAGGAAGTCGCCAGTGCGATCCGTCGGCCGTGCTGCAGCCGGTCGAGCATCGGTCCGATGAGGGGCGCGATGATGGCGAACGGCGCAATGGTGATCAAAAGGTACAGCGCGACCTTGGTCTTGTCCTCGCCGGTGGCGGCCGAGAAGAAGAGGGTGTTCGCGAGGGCGACCGCGAGGGCTGCGTCGGTGGCGTTGTTGGCCATGACGGCATACGTGAGTGCCGTCAGACCCGACTTGTCCGCCCCGTCCGCCTTGGCGGCGCGGTGGAACGTGGCGATGCCCTTGTTGGTGAGTTCGCGGCTGCGCATCGCGGCAACCCGGGTCACGGTGAGTTTGCGCGGCACTCGCGGAGACTTCGGTGCGTCCGGATCGGCCTTGGCCCCGCTGGTCGGATGAAGCGGGGGGAGGGGTGTTCGTCTGGCGGAAGCGCGCGACGCGGGCGGATAGGCGTCGTACCCGGGATGAACCGAGTTGCCGGGATGTCCGTCGGTGCGCCGACGGTCGTCGGGGTCGTAGGGGTCGCGCGGTCCGGTCACAGTTCCAATTCTGTCCTAGTCTCGCGACGAACGACCACAGACACCCCCTGCAATGCTGGTCACTTCCGCCTGTCGTGCTTTTCGGTCTCAGGGAACGAAGCGGACCACGAACATCGCGGGCCAGTACTTCCCGGTGACGAGGAAGCGATCGGTGCCGGGAATCCGGGCGATTCCGTTGAGGACGTCGATGTTCGAGGCATCCTGCGGCAATGCGCGTCTGGTCGCGCTCGCGTCGATCTCGTCGGTGACGCGGCCGCTGTCGGGGTCGATGGCGACGATGGTGTCGGTGGTCCAGACGTTGGCGTACACCCGGCCGTCGTCGGTGCATTCGAGTTCGTTGAGTCGATCCACCGAACCGGATTCGTCGTGAACCTGCACGGTGCGGTTGACCGCGAAGGTTTCCGGGTCGCGGAACGCGAGTGTGGCGGACCCGTCGCTCATGACGAGTTCGTCCGAGCGGGCGCACAGCCCCCAGCCTTCGCCGTCGTACTCCACACGCCGTTTCTCGGCCAGCGAGGTTCGGTCGCGCTCCACGGCGATGCCGTCACGCCACGTCAGTTGCCACACACTGTCGTCGGTGACGGTGATTCCCTCGCCGAACAGTTGCCCGGACAGGTTCTCCTGTTTGCGTTCCGTCCCGCGGGGAAAGTCGGAGATGCGTAGCCACGACTGACCCGCGATGCCGGTGCTCTCGTAGAGTTCGCCGTCGCGAATCTCGAGTCCCTGGGTGAAGGCATCCGGATCGTGCGGAAGTGTCTCGATGATCTCGACGCGGAGCGGGGTGGGTGGCTCGCCGTCGGGTGCGGCGGTCGGCTCGCTGCAACCCGCGGCCGTGCAGGCGACGGTAACGACGGCCGCGCCCAAAGTGGCGGCGGAGCGGCGCCTCGAACGCCGCGGCCGGAGACCGGTCATTGCCCAAGCATGACAGCCCACGTGGTGAGCACTTGCGCTGGTGCGGCAAACTGGTGGTGTGAGTGTTGCTTCTTCCCCCGAGCGTGCGACCGCGCGTCCTGTCCTGGCCGACGCTGTGGAACTGGCCCGTACGGCGCTGGTGGAATTGCACGAAGGGCCTGTCGGTGAATACCTCGGCGTCACCATCGAGGACGACTGCGCCGCGACCCACCGGTTCACAGCGGAACTTCCCGGCTACCGAGGCTGGCAGTGGGCCGTTGTGGTCGCCGCGGACCCCGAGTCCGACCGCGCCACGGTGAGCGAGTTGGCCTTGCTGCCCGGCCCCGGTGCTCTGCTCGCGCCGGAGTGGGTGCCGTGGGATCAGCGTGTGCGTCCCGGCGATCTGTCTGCGGGCGACCTCCTTGCGCCGCCCGAGCACGACCCTCGCCTCGTGCCCGGTTATGTCGCAACCGGCGATCCGGTCGTGGACGAGACGGCCAGAGTCCTCGGTCTCGGGCGCAAGCAGGTGATGAGTCACGAAGGTCGTGAGGATGCGGCCGAACGTTGGTACTCCGGCGAATTCGGTCCGGATTCCGAGATGGCCAAGGCAGCGCCTTCGACCTGCGACCTGTGTGGCTTCTACCTTCCCCTGGCGGGCTCCCTGCGCTCTGCATTCGGCGTGTGCGGGAACGAGATGGCTGCTGATGGACACGTGGTTCATGCCGCTCACGGTTGCGGTGCGCACTCGGACACGACGCTGCCCAAGGGTGCCGGCTCACCTCGGTACGACGCCTACGACGACGGGGCGGTCGAAGAGGTCCAGGTGGCGCAGCCTGCCGAAGATTCCGGGAAGGCCGAGAGCGGCGAGGAAGTCACATCGTCGACGTAGCCGATCCGTTCGGCACCGGCGAGCTGCGTGAATCGACGCTGCTCGCCTGGAAAACATCACCGACTCGTCTCCGCGAGGACGCTGCGACGGAATCGGACCTGATTCGCGCCGGGTACCGCGATCGGCTTCTCACCGAGCTGGCTCAGAACGCCGCGGACGCCGCTGCTCGTTCCGGGGTCGCGGGTTCGGTCCGAGTGCTTCTCGAGGGACGTACCCTCAGGGTGTCGAATACCGGTGCGCCGTTGGACACGGACGGTGTGGTTGCCCTGTCCGCGCTGCGTTCCTCGTCCAAGACCGGTGAATCGGTCGGCCGCTTCGGTGTCGGTTTCACGGCGGTTCTCTCCGTGAGCGACGACGTGGAACTCCGGTCGACGTCGGGGTCGATCGCATTCTCCGCGGAACGTACCCGTGCCGAAATCGCCGCATCGGGACTGCCGGTACCTGATTCGGGCCCGCCCGTGCTGCGCTTGGTGTGGCCGTCGGCCGAACAGCCTCGAGATGGTGCTGCTTCGGAGGTGGTCCTCCGGTTGCGCGACGACGTCGATGCGGACCAACTGCTGCGCCGCATGACCGACGAAGCCGTCGATCTCCTGCTCGAACTGCCGGCACTGGAATCCATCCGGGTAGGTTCGGTGGAACTGCGCCGGACCGAGCGTCCTCTCGAGTCGGGGCTGACCGAGGTCACGATCGGCGAGCACGTGTGGTGGCAGTACCGCACCGAGCATGCGCGCTGGGTGGTGCAGGTCCGAAACGGGGTTCTCGCCCCGGTGTCCGGAGACGTCTTGCGTGCCCCGACTCGATCCGACGAGGAACTGTCGATTCCCGCGATCGTGGTTGCCGACGTGGCGATGCAGCCCGATCGCAGGCGCGTTCTGCCCGGCGGACAGCTGTCGAAGGTTGCCTGGGGGTACGCCGACTTCGTCGCTGCCGTGCCGCCGACTCAACGTCCGAAGCTCGTTCCGGTTCCGGGCTTTCCGCGAAGTGAGGTCGATTCGGTACTGCGCGATGCCATCCTCCGTGAGCTGGGTAGGCAGCCGTGGGTGCCGACGGCGGCCGGTACGGATGTGGTGCCGGCCAGAGCGGCTGTCGTTTCCGGGGCGGGCGCGGAACTCGTGGAGCTGCTCGAGAGTGTCGTGGGCGGTCTGGTGCCGGCAGAACTGTCCGGTCGGCGCCACGTGGCCGCGCTCGCTGCCGTCGATGTTCACCACATCGGGTTGACGCGTATCGCCGAGATCCTGAGCGGCTCCGAGCACGAACCGGAGTGGTGGCGCAGGTTGTACGCCGCCCTCGAGCCGCTGGTACACGACGGAATCGCTGCTGAAGAACTCGCGGCGATTCCGGTCCCACTGTCCGACGGACGTACGGTCACCGGCCCACGAACCGTGGTGCTCGGTCCTGAGACGGTGCCGGACGCCGCAGTCGCCTCGGAGGTCGATTGGGCTCGGCTCGTGCATCCCGCTGCGGCGCACCCACTCCTCACTCGTCTGGGCGCGGAAGTCGCAACAGCGGCGGACCTTCTGAGCGACCCGGCACTGCGCGCCCGGATCGAAGAGGTGGCGGACGACTACGAGGACACCGGCGACACCGAACCGGCGGAGAGACTGACCGCAGCCGTGACGGCACTCGCCGTCGAAGTGCCAGAGGGAACGCTGCCCTCGTGGACCGGGCAGTTGCTGCTGCGCGACGAAGCCGGGGACCTCAGGCCTGCTGACGAACTGCTGCTCCCGCACTCGCCCCTCGCACGTGTGCTCGTGGCGGACTCACCGTTCGGGGTGGTGGATTCGGAACGGGCCGTCTCGCTCGGCGTCGGGGCACTGCGTTCGATCGGTGTGGGGTGGGGATTCACCGTCGTCCGGTCCGAGCTGCCCTCGGGCCCGGACCACGATCTGGCGGACGAAGAACTCTGGTGGGAATCCCTGTCCGATGATCCGGAGGTGTTCGAGGGCGTCCGGGATCTCGATCTGGTGGACGAGAGTCACTGGGCCGAAGCCCTCGAACTGCTGCTCCACGAGCCGGTGACTCGTCGATTGGTGATGGACCGGGACGGATACACCGCGTGGTGGCTCAGACATCACGCGGTCGTGGCGGGCGTTGCGCTCGGGATGTTTCGGGCGCCGGACGATCTCACGTTCGCCGGGATACTCGATCCCTTCGAGCACGCGGATGCGGCGTTGTCTGCGGTGCTCGCCGGCGATCGGGTCGACGACCCGGAATTGGCCCAGTTAATGCTCGAGCGCCTCGCGGATGCCGATCGAAAGCCGTCGCCCGCCGTCGTCGTTCGCACGCATCGCCTACTGGCAGAGGCCGTGGATCAAGGGCGGGTCGACGTGGAGGACCTCGACCTGCCTCCCATGGTTCGCAGCCTTTCGGGATTGGTGACCGATCCTGCCAGGGCATTCGTGCTCGACAAGCATTGGTTGGCCGCGGTTCTCCCGCACGACCGTGTCGTCGTCGGTGATCTCGCCGGGGCCGAGGCGTTGTCTTCGATCCTCGACATTCCGCTCGCTTCTGACGTCGTGTTCGGAGAAGTAGTGGGGGAGGGACGCGAGACAACCTGGGAGCAGGAGCCCGATCTGGTGCTCGAGGACGTCGTTCTCGGGGTGACTCCTCGAGAAGGGGCGGTGTGCATGCACGACGAGTTGGTCGTGCGGTGCACCGGCGCCGTGACGGGGGAGTTCGTCGTCAACACGTGGGTGGATCGGGCGGGAAGGACACATCGGGCGGATCGGGTGGGAAGGAAACACCGTGGTGGCTTCGACGGGGATTGACCAGGGCGTTCTCGATTCCGTGGTCTCGGAACGCACTCCCGGGTGGGTGGACGTGGTCACGGTGATCACCGACTCGGGCGGAACGATCGCGGTGTGGATCGCCTCCGCGGTGATCGTCACGACATTCCTGCTGCGTGGGGACCGCGGCTCTGCGTGGTTCGTCGCGGGCGTCATGCTGTCCGGGTGGGCGTTGTCGAGCGGGCTGAAACTTCTGTTCGCCCGTGAGCGGCCACCGATTCCGCTGCGACTGGTCGAGATCTCCTCGTACTCGTTTCCCTCCGGGCACGCGATGATGACGTCGATGTTCGTGTGCGTCGTGGGGGTGCTGCTCGCACGAATGGCCTTGCCGGTGACGGTGCGCGCGAGCGCATACGTATGTCTCGGTCTCTACACGTTGGCCGTCGGATCGTCCCGGATCTACCTGGCCGCGCACTGGACCACGGATGTGGTGGCCGGTTGGGTTCTCGGTGCGTTGTGGGTGGCCGTGTGCGTCGCGGCTCTGCGTCAGACGAGGCCCTGCTGGGCGCCGCGATCGCCGCGGCGTGCGGAGCGCCGCTGGGCCAGGAACAGGGCGTAGCCGGCGAACCCGACGCCGACTCCGGCTGCGCACGTGGTCGCGGTATCCGACCAGCCGCCCTGCGTGACGATGACCACGACGACGGCGACCAACCAGGCAAGTGTTCCCACGATCAGTGCTGGTCGTGGGTCTGCGAGGCGGTCGAGCACAGATTCGGACTCGGGTCGATCGTTCACGAAAGGAACGTTACCCCGCTCGCGCACATTAATCTGCTCTCTCATGGGTGTATCGGCGAAACTGCTCGACAACTACTTCAAGATCACCGAGCGAGGTTCCACGGTTGCCGCGGAGGTTCGCGGTGGCGTCGTCACGTTCGTGGCGATGGCGTACATCGTCGTGCTCAACCCGCTGATCCTTGGCAGTTTCTCCGCCGACGACGCGGTGGCCAAGACCGACGTCCTCGGCAACATTCTCCCGGTCAATCAGGTTGCTGCAGTGACGGCGCTCGTGGCCGGTCTGATGAGCATCCTGTTCGGCGTCGTCGCCAACTATCCGTTCGCGATCGCAGCGGGACTTGGCATCAACAGTCTCCTCGCCGTCACGATCGCTCCGCAGGTCACCTGGCCCGAGGCGATGGGGCTCGTCGTCATCGACGGGATCATCATCGTCGTGCTGGCGCTGACGGGGTTCCGTACGGCCGTGTTCAACGCCATTCCGCCGGCCCTGAAGTCGGCGATCGCCGCCGGTATCGGCATGTTCATCGCCTTCATCGGATTGGTCGACGCCGGTTTCGTTCGGCGCATCCCCGACGAAGCAGGCACCACCGTCCCCGTCGGCCTGGGTATCAACGGATCGATCGGATCGTGGCCCACCGTGATCTTCGTGTTCGGTGTCCTGCTGATGAGCGTTCTCGTCGTCCGGAAGGTGCGCGGAGGCCTCTTGATCGGCATCGTCGTGACAACCGTGTTCGCGGCCGTCATCGAGGCAGTTGCCGGTGTCGGTCCGTCGCTCGGCACCAATCCGAAGGGCTGGAACCTCAGCGTCCCCGAGATGCCCAGCGTGGTTGCCGAGCTTCCCGACCTGAGTCTCGTCGGTGAAGTGAGCCTGTTCGGTGCCTTCACCCGCATCGGCGTACTCGCCGCCAGCCTTCTCGTCTTCACCCTCGTGCTCGCGAACTTCTTCGACGCGATGGGCACGATGACCGGCCTCGGCAAGGAAGCCAATCTCACGGACAAGGATTCGAATCTGCCGGGCATCGGACGGGCCCTCGTCGTGGAGGGAACGGGCGCGGTCGTCGGTGGTGGTGCTTCCGCATCGTCGAACACGGTGTTCGTCGAATCCGCGTCGGGCATCGCAGAGGGTGCACGGACGGGCCTCGCCAACGTCGTGACGGGCCTGCTCTTCCTGGCGGCGATGTTTCTGACGCCGCTGTACTCGGTTGTGCCGATCGAGGCCGCGGCTCCCGCACTCGTCGTGGTCGGAGCCTTGATGATCGGCCAGGTCCGGGACATCGACTTCACCCAGTTCTCGGTCGCATTGCCGGCCTTCCTCACGATGGTTGTGATGCCGTTCACCTACTCGATCGCGAACGGAATCGGCGTCGGCTTCATCTCGTGGGTCGTGCTGAACGCTGCAGGTGGTGGAGCAAAGAGGATCCACCCGTTGATGTGGGTGGTCGCCTTGCTGTTCGTCGCATATTTTGCGGTGGAACCCATTACGGACGCGGTTACCTGATCCAGGCCGTTGGCGTTCCCGTATTGTCTCAATCGTGACGATTGATTCACGTGCGCTCGCAAGCGACCTCTCCCTGGCCGTCGTACGCCTGGCACGACACCTTCGAGGCCGTCGGGCCGATGCCAAGGTGTCGTTGACCCAGCTGTCCGCCTTGGCGACATTGGCGCGTGACGGCGCGATGACTCCGGGCAACCTCGCTGCCCGTGAAAGGGTCCAGCCGCCGTCCATGACGCGTGTCATCGCTTCGCTCGTGAGCCTCGGCCTGGTCGAGCGGGCTCCGCACCCTACGGATGGCCGGCAGATCATCGTCACGCTCTCCGAAAGTGGCCTCGCGCTGATCGCCGACGAGACCCATGCGCGTGAGGTGTGGATGAACTCCAAACTGGCGGATCTCGACGAGGAGCAACTTCGCACTCTCGACGACGCGGTGACGATCATCACTTCGTTCGTCAACGAGGAGTAGATCTCTCGATTCGGAGAGCGACCGGTGCGTGCGGCAGACTGGTCCGGTGGTTCACGTCATCGACATCGAAGATCCGGCCGACCCCAGGCTGGACGACTTTCGAGATCTGAATTCGTCCGACCGCAGACCCGACCTCCCGGAGGGCAAAGGGTTGGTGATCGCCGAAGGTGTACTTGTGGCCAGGAGGCTGCTCGAGTCACGTTTCGCTCCCATCGCACTGCTCGGCGTTCAGCGTCGTCTCGATGAATTGGATGACGATCTGACGGACGTGGACGTGCCGTTCTATCGGACCACGGCCGAGGTCATGGCAGAGGTTGTCGGATTTCACCTCAACCGTGGCGTTCTCGCGGCCGCGCACAGGCCACCGGCACTCGACCTGGACGACGTACTCGAGGGTGCCCGCACGATAGTGATCCTCGAAGGGGTCAACGACCACGAGAACCTCGGATCGATGTTCCGCAACGCCGCGGGTCTCGGGGTGGATGCGGTGTTGTTCGGGAAGGGGTGCGCCGACCCGTTGTATCGACGGGCCGTGCGGGTGTCGATGGGGCACGTTCTGCGTGTTCAGTTCGCCCAGGTTCCGGAATGGCCGCGTGGCTTGAACGTAGTGCGGAACAAGGGGTTCCAACTGATCTCACTGACTCCGAACCCGGACGAACTGACGTTGGCAGCCGCGATGACGGGGGAGAAGGTGGCGCTCCTTCTCGGTGCCGAGGGGCCGGGGCTCACCGAACATGCGATGCGTGCGACCGATGTTCGGGCACGGATTCCGATGGCGCCGGGCACGGATTCGCTCAATGTTGCGACGGCGGCCGCGATGGCGTTCTACGAGCGCGTCAGGACGCATTAGTGCAGGTTCTCCCGAACCGAAACAGGGTTTCCTACGCCACTTCTGCGCGGACTCCGTGGTTCACCGGGGTGTCACTCGCCGTGTTCAGTGCCACGTTCGTGACGGTGGCCATGGTGACGTTTTCTTCGGAGCTTGCACGGATCGACGTTCCTCTGGCAGTTCTGCTCAGCACCGTTGTCGTAGCGGGCCTGACGCCGACCCTGTGGCGCTTGCGGAATCGGCCCATCTGGCGATGGATCGTGTACGGAACCGCGGTGGGATTTCCGGTGGCCTGGACGATGGTGCTGCTCGGGTGATTGCTAGCGCTTCTTCTTCCGGAAGCGGTCGAGGAGTGAGCGTTTGGCCGGTGATCCGTCTTGTTGCGTGTCGGCATTGCCGGTTGCAGCGTCGACTGCGGGTGCAACCGGCGGAGCGGTTCGCGGTGCCTGGCCGGGTTGGTGCACCGTGAACCCGTGCACACCGATGAAGCTGGGGTCGGTCTCGCCTTCCGGGCGGGAGCCGGTGTACCGGAACCCGAGCCATTCGATGTTGGCCGCCTCCGCGAACTGCTGAGGGTGAAACGGGAGCGACTGTGGGTCCGGGAGCACACCCGGCGGGTGCGCGAGAGGGAACTCGCCCGCCCAGTAGGGGCGCTCCCATAACAGCGGAATTCCGTCGTCCTCGAAAATCGTGACCGGCACCGAGGAGAACGAGCGTGCGAGTTTGTCGCCTTCCCACACGGCGAACGAACCCCAGGCATCCTCGGGTCGTGAGGCGACCAGATAGGTGGTGTTCGCCCGAATCGCCGAGCGCCACCGCGGCGCTGTGGCTTTCGGAGTCGACGAGGAGAGCTCCTTGTGACAGATCACCACGACGCCGGGGAAAGCGCCCACGAACAACACGTCGTCGGTGACACCCGCCGCATTGATCAGTGGCATGACCCCGGTCGGGGCGAGTTCCATTTCCGGAAACAAGCTTTCGGCGACTGCGCGAGACGCCTCGAAGTCCGGATTACCCGCATTCTGCAGAACCACAGCAGGATCCGGTGTGTCGACGAACCAGATCGTGGATACCCTCGCCCCCACTACGCGTACCTCTCTTCCGCTGATTGCATGAAGGGTACGACGCTGCTACCGATTTCGGGCGGGTATTCAGCGACCGCTGCTTCGTACGCCGAGGAGTACATCATCCCAGGACGGCAACGCGGGCTTGCCGCGCTTGTCCTTGTTGGGGCTGACGGACCGCGGTGCAACGGGCGGTGCCGGCTCGACCTCCCTGTCCTCTTCGTGGTCTGTGGAATCCGAGACCACCTCCGCCGTCTCGACCTCGATGATCTCGGCACCCGTGTTCTCGTCCTGGGGCTCGTCTTCCGTGTAGTCGGAGAGTTCGAGCTGTTCCGGCGACTCGAGTGCTACCGCCGCGAGGCCACGCAGCGGGCGTCCGAAATCGGGATCGATGAGATCGAATGCTGTGTCGTCCAGCGCGACGATGGTGCCGCCGTGAGCATCCGGCTGGTAGCGCCAGTGTGCGGAGTTGGTGGTGCGACCGGCCTGCCACTGCAACTGGGCGACCCAGTGGTTCTCTTCGTCGCGCCAGGCGTCCCACGTGGCGTCGTCGATGTTGTGACCGCGGGCGCGGAACGCGAGGGTGACGATCTCGGAGAGCGTGGGTACGGCAGGTCCATTGTCGCGAATGGGATGTCCGCCCTGCGCCATTTCGGCTGCGCGGGAGCGTTCGAGGAGGACCGGGTAGGCGAAGCGTTCGACCTTGGACACCGGGATGCTGGCTTCGTCCGCCACCTGCTGGACGGAGGCGCCGGCACGGATGCGGGCCTGGATTTCTCGGGGTCGGAGCTGACTGTCCATTTCGATCTCAATCTGGCCGAGTCGAGCAACGTCCCCGCGGGAAGCCGCGCGGAGCTTGTCATCGGCAGGCAGCCGGAATTTCTCGCCGGTACTCGCATCAGCGCACACCACGTGCGATCCATCCGATTCGAGACCGATAACTCGAAGCTCTCGCACGTTGACCTCCTTATCGCGCCGGCTCGCGACTTTGCGCTGCGGTCACTGTAATTCATTCGTGATTGCGGAACGTGGAGACACGCGCGGCGTTGTGCTGGGGAATGCAGGTTGCCACGCTACTATCCTGCGTTTCGCAGTCGTGCGCGGCGACCTCACGCAAAGGCCCCCGACGTGTCCGTCGGGGGCCTTTCGAGTGAGGCGTCGATCAGCCGAGCTGGGAGACGACCCAGTCGATGCACTTGGTCAACTGGGTGACGTCCTCGGGGTCGATTGCCGGGAACATGCCGACGCGGAGTTGGTTGCGGCCCAGCTTGCGGTATGGCTCGGTGTCCACGATTCCGTTGGCGCGCAGAATCTTGGCGACCTCGGCAGCATCGACCTGGTCGTCGAAGTCGATGGTGCCGACGACCTGCGAGCGATGTGCAGGATCGGAGACGAAAGGCGTGGCGTACTCGCTCGCTTCCGCCCACTGGTACAGCCGCGAAGAGGAATCCGCGGTGCGGCCGGTTGCCCAGTCGAGTCCGCCGTTCTGGTTGAGCCACTCGACCTGGTTGGCCAGCATCAGCAACGTGGCGACGGCCGGGGTGTTGTAGGTCTGGTCCTTGGAGCTGTTGTCCACCGCGATGGGCAGCGACAGGAAGTCGGGGGTCCAGCGTCCCGAATCCTTGATCTCCGCGACTCGTTCGAGGGCCTTGGGGCTCATCAGGGCAATCCACAGGCCACCGTCTGCGGCGAAGCACTTCTGCGGAGCGAAGTAGTAGACGTCGGTATCGGCGACGTTCACGGGCAGACCGCCCGCACCGGAGGTGGCGTCGATGGCGACGAGAGCGTTCTCCGAACCCTCCGGGCGCGACACGGGAATGGCAACACCCGTGGAGGTTTCGTTGTGGGCCCAGCCGATGAGGTCCACCGAGGGGTCCGATACCGGCTCGGGCGCGCTGCCGGGCTCGGCCGAGACGACGATCGGGTCGCCGATGAACGGGTTGTTCTTGGCGACGGATGCGAACTTCGAGCTGAACTCACCGTTGGTGAGGTGCAGCGACTTCTCCCGGATCAGACCGAACGCCGCGGCATCCCAGAACGCGGTGGTGCCACCGTTGCCCAAGACGACCTCGTAACCCTCGGGCAGGGAGAACAGGTCCGACAGTCCGGAACGGACCCGGCCGACGACCTCCTTGACCGGCTTCTGTCGGTGGCTGGTGCCGAACACCGAGGCACCGACGTCCACCAGGGATTGCAACTGCTCGGGGCGAACCTTGGAAGGGCCGCAGCCGAAACGGCCGTCTGCGGGGAGGAGCTCGGTGGGAATCTTCGGTGTGGAGGTCATCGCTACTTTCTGTTTCCTGACGTGCTGATGATTCAGCTGTGGGTGATCTGGTCCCAGCCCTCGACGGAATCGGGTGTGCGGGGTGCGGGACCGGTGTAGATGGCGGCCGGCCGGACGAGCTTGCCGAGACGCTTCTGCTCGAGGATGTGTGCACACCAGCCGGCAGTGCGGCCACACGTGAACATCGCGGGCATCATGTGGGCCGGAACCTCGGCGAAGTCGAGGATGACCGCGGCCCAGAACTCGACGTTGGTCTCGATGGCGCGGTCCGGGCGACGCTCGCGCAGTTCGGCGAGAGCGGCCTGCTCGAGTGCGGCGGCTGCCTCGTAACGCGGTGCGTTCAGTCGCTTCGCGGTGGCGCGCAGCACGCGGGCACGGGGATCTTCGGCGCGGTAGACACGGTGCCCGAAGCCCATCAGCTTTTCCTTGCGGTCGAGGATGCCCTTGACCACGCCGCGGGCATCGCCCGACTTCTCGGTCTCCTCGATCATCGGGAGCACGCGGGCGGGCGCACCGCCGTGCAGCGGGCCCGACATGGCGCCGATGGCACCGGACAGCGATGCGGCAACGTCGGCGCCGGTGGAGGCGATGACGCGGGCGGTGAAGGTGGAGGCGTTCATGCCGTGCTCGGCGGCGGAGACCCAGTAGGCGTCGATGGCCTCGACGTGAGCGGGGTCGGGCTCACCCTTCCAACGCACCATGAACCGTTCGGTGACCGTCTTGGCCTCGTCGATGCGCTTCTGCGGGACCGCGGGCTGGTAGATGCCACGTGCGGACTGCGCCACGTAGGACAGGGCCATGACGGACGCGCGAGCGAGCTGCTCGCGTGCGGTGTCGTCGTCGATGTCCAGAAGGGGCTGGTACCCCCAGATCGGTGCGAGCATCGCGAGACCGGCCTGTACGTCCACGCGGACGTCACCGGTGTGTACGGGAAGCGGGAACGGCTCGGCCGGCGGCAGGCCGGGACCGAAACGGCCGTCCACGAGCAACGCCCAGACGTTGCCGAACGTGACGTGCCTGGCGACGAGTTCCTCGATGTCGACACCGCGGTAGCGCAGGGCACCGCCGTCCTTGTCCGGCTCGGCGATATCGCTGGTGAAGGCAACTACGCCTTCCAGACCGCTGACGAAATCCTCCGGTACTGCCGCGCTCGCTGTCATGATCTCGTGGACTCTCCTCGTTCGAGTGCGCCTGGTCCGAGCCGCACTGCCTCAGCGTTCGAATAGTTGCACCACGCAGGCGTGCAGGATGGGCACGCACGGGGGTGTGGTGACCCAAACTTTAGACCCTCACACCGGACGGACCAGAGGTGCGTACCCGGGAGTAGCGTTCTCGGCTGTGTCAACAGATGCCGAGCGGTCGAAATCCGGAAGTGGGCAAGCACCGTCGGGCGACATCGCCGCCATGCGTGTCGGGTACGGCGAGTCGACCACCGAACACCCCGATGTCGAGGTCGATCTCGATGTGGATCAGGTCGAATCCGGGTGGCTCCCGTTGATGCGGCATTGGCTCGAGGATGCGATCGAGGCGGAGGTGCCCGAGCCCAACGCGATGACCCTCGGAACGGTCGACGGGAACGGTCACCCGCGTACCAGGACCGTGCTGTGCAAGGGGCTGAGCGAAGACGGCGTTCTGTTCTTCACCAACTACGAATCCGACAAGGGGCGTCAGATCGCGGCACATCCGCATGCATCCGTGACGTTCGCCTGGACTCCCATCGCTCGTCAGGTGTCCGTCCGGGGCCGCGTCGTGCGTGCCCCAGCGTCCGCCACGCAGGCTTACTGGCGGACCCGGCCGCGCGGCTCGCAACTCGGTGCGTGGGCCTCGCAGCAGTCGCAACCGGTGACATCGCGAGGCGATCTGGACGCCGCCCTCGTTCGGGAGGCGAAGAAGTACGGTCCCGATACGGACATCCCGGTCCCGCCGCACTGGGGCGGATTTCTGATCCGCCCCGATGTGGTGGAGTTCTGGCAGGGGCGTGCCAACCGGATGCACAACCGAATCCGGACCTCCGACGTCGACGGCACTCGTGTCGTCGAGCGTCTGCAGCCGTAGATGAAGATCCTCGCGGATACGACTCCGCTGCGCAATCGCGACTATCGCAGGCTGTGGTCGGCGGGCATCGTCACGGTCATCGGCGGTCAGCTCAGCATCGTCGCAGTGCCGCAGCAGGTATACGAGATCACCCGCAGTTCGGCGTACGTGGGTCTGACCGGTGTCTTCGCGCTGGTCCCACTCATCGCCTTCGGTCTGTGGGGCGGTGCTCTTGCGGACGTGATGGACCGCCGTCGGCTGTTGACCATCACGACACTCGGTTTGAGCGGAACGGCAATCCTGTTCTGGATCCAGGCGGCTCTCGGACTGACCAACGTGTGGGTCGTGTTGGGCTTGCTGTCGGTTCAACAGGCTTTCTTCGCAGTGAACCAGCCGACTCGCAGTGCGATCATTCCGCGACTCATTCCGGCCAAGGACCTGGCGGCGGCCAACTCGCTGAACATGACGGTGATGCAGTTCGGTGCCATCGCGGGACCGCTGCTTGCGGGCGTACTGATCCCGATGATCGGGTTGTCGACCCTCTATCTGATCGATGCGATCGCATTGACGGCGACGCTGTGGGCGGTGCTGAAACTTCCCGCCATCGCACCGACGGGGGAGGCTCGCCGGGCCGGCATCCGCCAGGTCCTCGAAGGATTCAAGTATCTGGCGACGCAGAAGGTGCTGCTGGCGTCCTTCGTGGTCGACATCATCGCGATGGTGTTCGGTATGCCGCGCGCACTGTTTCCGCAGATCGCGCACGACACCTTCGGCGATCCCGCAACCGGTGGTCTCGCGCTCGGCCTGCTGTTCGCCGCGATGTCCGTGGGTGCGGTGCTCGGCGGCGTGTTCTCGGGGTGGCTGCCCCGGGTTCGGTATCAGGGTCGTGCGGTCGTGGTGTGTATCGCGGCGTGGGGTCTGGCGATGGTCGGCTTCGGTGTCGCGGTGGGACTCGCCGACCCCGGCAGCAGCAGGGCGTTGCTCTGGATCGCTCTCGCCTTCCTTGCGATCGGCGGTGCGGTGGACATGATCTCCGCAGCTTTCCGCAGCACGATGCTGCAGGAAGTGGCAACGGACGAGATGCGCGGTCGACTGCAGGGCGTGTTCATCGTCGTCGTCGCGGGCGGTCCCCGTATCGGCGACGTGGCTCACGGCGCCGCGGCTGCGGCCGTCGGCACGAGTGTTGCCGCAGCAGGAGGCGGTGTTCTCGTGGTGATCGGTGTCGTCCTCGCGGCTCTCGCGTTTCCCCCGTTGATCCGATACAAGGTTCGTCGCTAGCGTTCCTCCACGACCGGTGTGAACGGCATTTCCTTGCGCGGCGGCATATTTCGGGCACACTGATATTCATGGCAGCAGCGGGATTCGAAATTCGCGGAGGCGGGTACCGGGCCGAGATCGCGGCGGCCGGTGCGGGGCTCCGGCTTCTCGAGTTCGAGGGGCGGGCACTCACCGAGACCTGGGAGCTGGGGTCGAAACCGCCGCTCGCATCCGGGGCGATCCTGGCGCCGTGGCCCAACCGGATTCGTGACGGACACTTTCGTTTCGATGGAATCGACCATCAACTCGAGCTCACCGAACCTGGACTCGGCAATGCGATTCACGGATTCGTGCGCCACCGTGAATGGGAACTCGTGGACGAGAAGTCCGACCGTGTGGAACTCGCGGTCGGGGTGGGCCTGCACAAGGGCTGGCCGTACCCACTGCGTATGACGGTCGTGTACAGCGTCGACGAGAACGGCCTCCGGGTGGAGTACACCGCAGTCAACACCGGTTCCATCGAGTCGCCGTTCGGCGTGGGCGCGCATCCGTACCTCCGTGTCGGTGATGTTCCGCTCGACGAGTGCACCCTCCGCCTCGGTGCTGGCACCCGGCTTCCTCTCGATCCGCAGCGCATGTTGCCCAGTGGGCCTTCGGAAGCCGTCATCGGCACCGAATACGACTTCACCGGACATCGGTCCTTGCAGGGCGTCGTGCTCGACACGCCCTTCAGTGCGCTCGACTCGGATCCCGACGGCCGTTGCCGACACGAACTGCGGGCGCCGGACGGAACAACGACTACCTTGTGGACTTCCCGGAAGTTCGGTTGGTTACAGGTGTTCACCGCCGATCCCGACGAGGGGAAGGCCTACCCGGGCCGCGGCCGCGCGTTGGCCGTGGAGCCGATGACCTGTCCGCCGAACGCCTTCGATTCGGGAATCGATCAGATCGTGCTGCAGCCTGGCGGGCGTTGGTCGGGGGATTGGGGAATCACCGCCTCGAGATAACGCCGACGAGGACCGAGGTGTCCAGTTGTTGGGACGGCGGTAACGGTTGGCGGTCGTCTGCCGATCAAGCGTGCGGTTACTTATGTCACGCGTCATCGTTCGTGTTCCGTACTGCGCGCAGACATGACCCTGCGGTCTCACCGAATCGGCTGTCCGACGGTGAGCTTCGCCTGTGTTCTGGCATCGACACTGGTGACGCCGGTCGTAGGAAGCGGAACCAGTCGGCAAGCAAGCATCTGCTCACCCCTCGAAGTGCCGTGGAGTGGGCATTCGCAACCGTGTCGCCGGGGTCCGGAACGTCACATTCGGGGCGGTGTGCGAGCGATCCGAAACAGGCCTTCCGGCATACCCGCTGTGGGCGCGTCGGCCCGAGTGCGACTAGTTTCTAACTGATCGAAACTTGCGTATCCGTTGGTCTGAGCTTGAGAGGGATGCTTCGTGCCCGACAATGACACAAAGCCCACGCTTACCTACCCCGGTGGTGAGCACACGATGTCCATTGCCAGGGCAACCGAGGGCAATGACGGAATCGAACTGGGAAAGCTGCTGGCCAGTACGGGGTACACCACCCTCGACCCCGGTTTCGTCAACACCGCTTCCACCAGTTCCGCGATCACCTACATCGACGGTGAGCACGGAATCCTCCGCTACCGCGGATATCCGATCGAGCAGTTGGCCAAGCAGTCGACGTTCATCGAGGTCAGCTACCTGCTGATCTACGGCGAACTGCCGACCGCGACGGAACTCGAGTCGTTCACGGACCGAATTCGTCGCCACACCCTGCTGCATGAAGATCTGAAGCGTTTCTTCGACGGCTTCCCGCGCAACGCGCACCCGATGCCGGTCCTGTCGAGTGCCGTCAACGCACTGTCGGCCTACTACCAGGATTCGCTGGATCCGACCGACCCGGAACAGGTCGAACTGTCGACCATCCGCCTGCTGGCGAAGCTGCCGACCATCGCGGCGTACGCATACAAGAAGTCCGTGGGTCAGCCGTTCCTGTACCCGGACAACTCGTTCAACCTCGTCGAGAACTTCCTGCGCATGACGTTCGGGTTCCCGGCAGAGCCGTACGAGATCGACCCCGAGGTCGCCAAGGCCCTCGACATGCTGCTGATCCTGCACGCCGACCACGAGCAGAATTGCTCCACGTCGACGGTGCGTCTCGTCGGTTCCTCCGACGCGAACCTCTTCACGTCCATCTCCGGTGGCATCAACGCGCTGTGGGGACCGCTGCACGGCGGCGCCAACCAGGCCGTCCTCGAAATGCTCGACGACATCAAGGCCAGCGGCGGCGACACCAAGGAGTTCGTGCGCAAGGTCAAGAACAAGGAAGACGGCGTGAAGCTCATGGGCTTCGGACACCGCGTCTACCGCAACTACGATCCGCGCGCCGCGATCGTCAAGGACACCGCGCACACCATCCTCGACAAGCTCGGGGTGAACGACGAACTTCTCGACATCGCGATGGCGCTCGAGGAGGCCGCGCTCACCGACGACTACTTCGTCGAGCGCAAGCTGTACCCCAACGTGGACTTCTACACCGGCCTGATCTACCGCGCGATGGGCTTCCCGACGCGTATGTTCACAGTGCTGTTCGCAATGGGCCGTCTGCCCGGGTGGATTGCACACTGGCGGGAGATGCACGAGGATCCGGCAACCAAGATCGGCCGGCCGCGGCAGATCTACACCGGATACACAGAACGCGATTACAAGGACGTCGCCGGCCGCTGAACCGGCGGCCGACGACCAGAACGAGAGCCCTCTCGAGGAGGACCCCCCATGAGTAAGCCCGAGATCGAGTTCCAAGAAGGACCCGCCCCACTCGACCTGGTCATCAAGGACCTGGTCGAGGGTGATGGTGCCGAGGCCGTGCCCGGCGGAACCGTGGAAGTGCACTACGTGGGGGTGGAGTTCGAGACGGGTGAGGAGTTCGACTCCTCGTGGAGCCGCGGCGAATCCATCCAGTTCCCGCTGCGTGGTCTCATCAAGGGCTGGCAGGACGGCATCCCCGGCATGAAGGTCGGCGGTCGCCGTCAGCTGACCATCCCGCCGGAGCTCGCCTACGGTCCCGCAGGCGCCGGTCACCAGCTGTCCGGCAAGACTTTGGTCTTCGTCATCGACCTGCTCGATGTGAAGTAGCGGTCGCATACTCGAACGAAGCCCCGCATCGCATGGCGATGCGGGGCTTCTTCGCTTCAAGCGGGTGCGGCGCGGAAGGTCCGTCGATATGCGGTCGGGCTGGTTCCGGTCCTGGCGGTGAAGTGATGCCGGAGGGTGACCGGGCTCGCGAAGCCCGTCGCCGCGCTGATGTGTTCGATCGAGGCGTCTGTACTTTCGAGCAGCTCCACTGCGCGCTGGATGCGGCGGTCCGTGAGCCACTGGTTCGGGCTGGTGCCGGTTGCCGCGCCGAACCGGCGAATGAAGGTGCGCAGCGACATGCCTGCCTCGCGCGCGAGATCGGCGACTCGCAGTGGTTTGTCGAGATTTCGGTCGACCCACTCCAGTGTTCTGGCGAGTGCCTCGTCGTCCGGGTCGTTGGTCATCGGTGCCTCGATGTACTGGGCCTGCCCACCCGCGCGATGTGGTGGGACCACCATCCGGCGGGCAACCTGATTGGCAACAGTGCCGCCCAGGTCGGTGCGGACGATGTGCAGGCACAGGTCGAGGCCTGCCGCGCATCCGGCGCTCGTGAGGATGTCTCCGTCGTCGACGTACAGCGGATCGGGGTCGACCTCGATGGATGGTCGACGATCGCGTAACAGGGATGCGTAGCGCCAGTGAGTGGTTGCGCGGCGACCGTCCAGAAGGCCGGCGTCGGCGAGGGCGAAGGCACCGGAACAGATGGAGACGATCCGTGCGCCACGGGCGTGGGCCGCCTGCAACGCTTCGGTCAGTTCTGGTGAGGTACGTGCGCGAGGGTCCGCGACGCTCGGGATCACCACGGTGTCGGCGCCGGCGAGGGTGCTCAGGCCGTGTGGGGTGGCGAGCGTAGCACCGCCGAGCGTTCTCACCGCCATTGCAGTTTCGGTGCAGATGGTCAGGTCGTACCACGGCTGATCGACGTCGGACCAGGAGAGTCCGAACACTTCGACGACGATCCCGATCTCGAAGAGGGTCATCCCGTCGTACGCGAGAACTGCCACCGATCCGGGGGCGGAATCGCTCATGGCACGATCTTATCGAAGATGGTCATTCACGCCACTGTCGCAGAAGGTGCGAACCCCACAGGATCGAATGCATGAAGACGATGAAGAGAGCGTTGATCGATTTCGTTCGCGGGATTCACATTGCGAACGGAATCATGCACGGGGTGTCGAGAGACTGCCAGGATTCTCGTGGAGGGTGACGACCAGGCGCGCCCCACCGAGAGGACTGTCCGTGAAGTACGCGCGGCCGCCGTGCAGCGCAGCCTGCTGCGCGACGAGCGCCAACCCCAGCCCGGAACCGCTCTTGGTGGCGTGCGCGCCGCGTTGGAATCGCTCGAACACGATGGTGCGTTCGGATTCGGGGACGCCGTTTCCGTCGTCGTCGACGGTGAAAACGGCGCCGTCTCCGGCAGGTGCCAGGGTGATGTGAACGGTTCGGGCGCCGCCGTGCCGGACGGCGTTCGTGATGGCGTTTCCGAGGGTGAGTCGCAGTCCGCCGGGCAGCCCGCGCAGCGTGAGGTTCGCGGCGTCGATCGTCACACCGATGTCGGGGTGGGTTCGCTTGGCGTCGTCCGCGACCAGGTCGCAGATCTCACCGAGGTCGCAGTCCACGAGGTCGCTGTCGCTGGACAACTCGCCGCGAGCAAGCCTTTCGAGGTCACTGAGTGTGGACTCGACGCGGCCTTGCGAGCGGGCGAGGTCGGCGAGGATCTCGGATCGTTGTTCGGGGGAGAGTTCGTGGGCTTGCAGGACTTCGATGTCGGTGCGCATCGCCGTCAACGGGGTACGGATCTCGTGGGCGGACACGGCGGCGAAATCTCGTGCGGTCGCGAGGGCGGCGTTGGTGGCAGTCTGTGCTTCCGAGACGTCACGCAACATCGATTCCGCCGCCGCAGCAAGTTCGTCCGCTTCGCGCGCGCCGGAAGCGGTAGGCATCAGCTGCGGGTCACGGCGCGAGATTCGGTGCGTGAGGTCGACGAGCGGGCGAACCGCTCGTCCGCCGAAGAGCCACCCCAGGGCGGTGGCGGACGTCACCGCGATAACCGCCACCAGCGCGACCTGACGGTTCTGTTCGCTCGTGATGTCCTGGGCTTCCGAATAGGGCACGGCGAGCGAGACATAGGTGCCGAGGACGGGTACCTGGGCGGTGAACGCGCGGTACTTGGTGTCGTCGACCTCGGCGGTGGACCACCCGAGTTCGAGCTGCGGCAATCGGGTCGGCGTACTGACGAGGACATCACCCGTCGTGGACCGGATCGTGATGGCGAACGCCCCCTCGTCGCCGAGTGCGCCGAGGAACAACCCGGCGGTCGCCGCGTTGGGCACGAGGACGTCCGACGCTGTTTCTAGGCGCCGGTCCAGTTGTGCGAGGTTGTTGCGACTGATCGCCATCGACACGAATATGCCGAGAGCCGCGACGACGATCGTGGCTCCCAGCGCCGTCGCCGCGGCTACACGGGTCCGCAGCGAGAACGAGCGCTTGCGCGCGCGTGGTTCGGTGGTTCTCGTACTCACGGCTGCTCCCGGAGTACGAAGCCCACGCCACGCACGGTGTGCAGAAGCCTCGGCGTCCCGTCGACCTCGAACTTGCGCCGCAGATATCCGACGAACACGTCCACGACGTTGGTGTCGGCCACGAAGTCGTAACCCCAGACGAGTTCGAGCAGTCGTTCTCGGCTGAGCACGATTCCGGTGTTCCGCGCCAGTACTTCGAGCAGTTCGAACTCACGTTTGGTGAGGGTCGTCTCGGTTCCGTTCACTCGAACTCTGCGGCCGGCCAGGTCGATCTCGAGTGAACCGATTCGCAACGGTTCGGCGCCGTTTCCGGATGTGTCGGAGACCGGGGCAGGGGTGGTCCTGCGGCGAAGCATCGCACGCACACGTGCGCTCAGTTCGGCGAGAACGAAGGGCTTGACCAAGTAGTCGTCCGCACCTGATTCGAGGCCGGATATCCGGTCGTCGACGGTGTTGCGTGCACTGAGGACGCAGATCGGTATGTCGTTGTTCATCGCCCGCAGCGCGGTGACCACCCCTGTGCCGTCGAGGACGGGCATGTTCATGTCGAGGACCATGGCGTCGGGTTGATCGCTGTTGATCACGCGCAGTGCGTCGGCCCCGTCCACGGCGGTCAGCACGGTGAACCCCTCCAGGCGCAGCCCGCGTTCGAGGGAGGTCCGTACGTCTTCGTCGTCGTCGACGACCAGAACTGTCGGTGAATCGGTCACTCCTGCATTGTGCCTTCCCTCTCTGTGAGTGGCCCACGAGTCCAGAGACTCGTCGATCACTCACAGGCGGCGGAGGCGCTCCTCCAACCTGTTCAGCACGGTTGCGTCCTCGATGGTCGACGGAACCGTGTAGTCCTCGTTGTCGACTATCTGGCGCATGGTCTTTCGCAGAATCTTTCCCGATCGTGTCTTGGGTAGGGCATCCACCACCGTGACGTCCCGGAACGTCGCCACGGCACCGATCTGCTCACGAACCATCGACACCAATTCCTCGCGAAGAACTGCGGGTGTGATCGAGACACCCGACTCCAGAACGACGTACCCGCTCGGGCGCTGTCCCTTGACCTCGTCGTGAATCCCGACCACCGCACATTCGGCCACCGCGGGATGCGAGGCCACCACGGCCTCGATGCTGCCCGTCGAAAGACGGTGGCCGGCAACGTTGATGACGTCGTCGCTGCGTCCGAGAACGAACAGATACCCGTCCTCGTCCAGGTATCCGGAGTCTCCGGTGAGGTAGTAGCCGTCGAAGGTCGCGAGGTACGAGGCGAAGAATCGACTCTCGTCGCGCCACAGACCCGTCAGTGTGCCGGGCGGCATCGGCAACCCGATCACGATGTTTCCCTCGGTGTCCGCGGCCACCGGGTGTCCGGACGGGTCGACCACTTCCACCCGATAGCCAGGTACGGGCACGGTGGGGGAGCCGGCCTTGATCGGCATCGGTTCGAGGCCACGAAGGTTGGCGCAGATCGCCCAGCCCGTCTCCGTCTGCCACCAGTGGTCGACGACGGGTACGGACAGGGTTCTGCTCGCCCACTCGTAGGTATCGGGGTCGAGTCGCTCACCGGCGGCGAACAGGGTGCGCAGCGTGGAGATGTCGTGCTTCTCGAGTTCCTTCGCGCCCGGGTCGACCTTGCGGATGGCGCGAATCGCTGTGGGCGCGGTGAACAGTGCCGCGACCCGGTGCTGCGCGATCACCCGCCAGAACGCTCCCGCGTCCGGGGTTCCCACCGGTTTTCCCTCGTACATCACGGTGGTTGCTCCGACGAACAGCGGTCCGTACACGATGTAGGAGTGGCCGACGACCCAGCCGACATCCGATGCCGTCCACCACACGTCGTCCGGACCGATGTCGTAGATGTTCTTCATCGACCACGTGAGTGCCACTGCGTGTCCGCCGTTGTCACGGACGACGCCCTTCGGCTTACCCGTGGTGCCGGATGTGTAGAGGACGTAGAGCGGATCCGTGGCGCCGACGGTCACCGGGCCCACCGACGGAGCATCCGCGGCCAATTCGTCCCAGTCGAACCACGCGCCGCCGTCGGTCCCGTAGTCGGCAGCTGAACCGGGAATTTCCTTGCGCGCCTTGACGACAACGGTGTGTGGGGGTGTACTCGCCAGGTCGAGTGCCGACCGCACTATCGGTAGGTACTCGACGGTTCGTCCGGGTTCGAGGCCTCCGGATGCTGTCACGAGGACGACGGGTTGTGCGTCGTCGATCCGGGCGGCGAGCTCCTTGGCGGCGAAACCGCCGAAGACCACGGAGTGCACGGCCCCGATTCGGGCGCAGGCGAGCATCGCGATCGCCGCCTCGGGAATCATCGGCATGTAGACGACGACCCGGTCGCCCGCGGATACGCCCTGCTCGGTGAGGACGCCGGCGAACCGGGCGACTTCGTCGAGCAGTTGCGAATACGTGTACCTGCGGACCTCCCCGGTCATGGCCGAGTCGTGGATCAAGGCGATGTGGTCGCCACGGCCGTCTCGGACATGGCGGTCCAGAGTGTTGAAGCAGGTGTTCATCGTGCCGTCCGGGAACCACCTGTAGGTTGGCCGCTCGGAATCGTCGAGTGCGCGGGTCGGCTTTCTCGACCATTCGACCCCTTCGGCGGCGTCGAGCCAGAAGCCTCCGGGGTTCTCGATGCTTTCCCGGTAACTCTGCTGGTACGTGCCTTGCGGTGCGCTCACGTGTCGCCCTCTCGCCGAATCCTGTGACGACGGCCACTGTATAGGTCGCCCGTGTGGAGGATTCGAACTGTAAACCTCCGCCCACGTGGTATAAGGATAGCCTTGGTTAATTCACTGGGTGGAGGTTGCGCGATGCGCAGAGCGAAGTGGGCGGCTGTCGCGTTGATGGGCGCACTGGTCATGAGTGCGTGTTCGTCCGGGAACTCGGGCGGTGACGATTCTTCCGGCGAGGCAACGGTCGTCGAGCATTCGTTCGGCAGCACCACGGTCGAGGGTGTGCCCGAGCGCATCGTTGCGGGCGGCAGTCAATGGGTCGACGCCCTGCTCGAGTTCGGAGTTCAACCGGTCGCATATCTGTCCGCCGCGAATCAGGGCGACGATCGCGGTCTGTACCCATGGCAGCAGGACGTGAGCGAGGATGCCGAGGAACTCGACCGCTCGGCTGCGATGATCGGTGCCATGCCGCCGGTCGAGCAGATCGCGTCCTATGCGCCGGATCTGATTCTGACGACGTCCACGAACCTGAACCCGTCGTCCTACGACCAATTGTCGGGCGTGGCCCCGACGGTCCCGTCGATCACCGATGCCGGCGTGGATCCATGGGAAGAGCAGATTGCGGTGCTGGGTCGAATCCTCCACGAGGAAGACCGAGCGGATCAGATCATCGCCGAGCGGAATGGTGACATCGAGGCTCTCGCCCAGCGCCTCCCGGGCCTGGAAGGCAAGACGGCCGTGCTGTCCCAGTTCATGTTCGGCACCAGCCAATTCGTACTGGTCGCAGACCCCGAGGACGGTGCCGCACAGACGTTCCGGCGATTGGGTATGACGCTGCCGCCCACCCTGATGGAGGAAGGTGGAGTGAGTGGAGGTCGCATCATGCTCAGCGCCGAGCGTGTCGATGCTCTGACCGCGGACCTCGTCGTCCTACTGCCGAACGGGGGGACCCGCGAGGGCCTCGATGCGTTGCCGGGATTCTCCGATCTGCCCGCCGTGAAGGGCGGTGGACTGGCAGTCGTCGACTACCCCACGGTTGTCGCATTCAACACTCCGTCGAGTCTTTCGCTCGAATACGGGCTGGACAAGATCACGCCACAACTCGAAGCGGTTGCAGGGCGGTAAAGACCGCTGCAGCTCGGGCAGAAGCGTCGTACGGTGGCGCAATGCCGTTGCTCGCGGAGGACCTCTTCCTGCTGTTGCTCGACGAACGAACCGGAAAGCCGATCGTGGACGGCGCCAAACTCCCTCGCGTCCTCGCCGGTGCGGTTCTGCTCGAACTCGCGCTCGTGGGCGTGGCCACTCCGGCCGACAAGGGCGAGAGCGTGCGCAAGGGGCGTCTCGTCCTTCGTCAGGACGTGCAGCCCGACGATCGCATTCTCAGCCGCGGTGTGGAGATCGTGGGTGGCGGCCGTCCCATGAAGCCCGAGCGAGCAATCGAGAAGATCAGCAAGGGGATTCGTGACGTGGTCGCGGCCCGAGCTGTGGCGGACGGCTGGGTTCGCGAAGAGCACGGGCGAGTCCTTCGAGTTTTCCCGACGTTGTCGTGGCCGCAGGCCGACGGCGGTCGGGTTCGTCAACTGTTCGGCGAGATCGAAGCGGCTGTCGTGGAGGACGTGATGCCGACGTCGCGCACCGCGGCAATCGTGTCGCTGCTCTCCGCAGTCGATGCCGCCCCGAAGTTGTTCCCCACGGCCAGTCGCCGCGACGTGAAGGCGCGGGCGAAACAGATCGCCGAGGGTGAATGGGCGGGCAAGGCCGTGCGCAAGGCTGTCGAGGCGGTGAACGGTGCGGTGATCGCGGGCGTGACGACGGCACCCATCGTGACGGGTACGAGCAACTGATCCAACGCAGCTATCGGGGTAAGCCCTGCAGATAGCTCTGGCTCGACGACAACGAACCGATGATCGCGGTGACGGCCTCCCGTGCCATCGCGAGCTCTTCGGACATCGACGCAGTCTGCTGGGAGCTCATGTTCGAGTGCTCGATGCCCATGTAGAGTCCCGAGATCTCGAGGTCCACCTCCTGGAGGAGATTGACCTGGTCGAGCTGTTCGAGATAGCCGTCGAACTTCCGCAGATCGTCCAGATAGAGGCTCAGCACGATGACCCGGGTGCGCAGTGCGGACTCGGACTGCTCGAACAGGTTCTGGTGATGCCGATAGGTGTTCCAGGCCGGCGAATGCGGTGGCGGTTCGGCGCCCGCCTTGAGGCGAAGTGCATGAAGTTTGGTGACCTCGTTGACGACCTGCCGGAGCTCCTCGTCGAGGTTGAGGCGCACGCGATGGGTGTCGAGGAACTCGCTCTGCCACGAGCGGTTACGTCGAATGTCGGCGACGAGCGAATTGGCTCGAAGGATGAGGTTCAGCTCGTCGTGGGTGAACTTCAACCGGGCGCCGCGGCTGGTCTTGCGCTGGTCGATACTCAGATCGAGTGGTCCGCGTCGGACATTGTTCTCCTTCTCCACCGCGAGCCGCCGGTTCCACCTCGATGTGGCGGCCCTGTACGCAATCGTGATGGCGATCGCGGACAACGCCACCACGGCGGCTCCGACAGCGAGGTCGGCAAGCAAGGCGACCACTCCGACGCACGTGGCCAACCAGAGCACCGCCTGATTCTTTCGGAGCCACTCGCCGGGAGGGACAGCCTCGGGAAGGGGAGTGTGGGGTTGCGCCCAATCGCGGACGGCCACCAGCTGAGCGGCCAGCCGCTCTCTGGCCAGCCTGTCGTCCTCGGGGGATCTCAGCGTGATGTCCCAGCCGTCGACCCAGTCGCGCTCCACCTCGGCGATGCGCTGGGCCCGGCCCGGATCGACGGCCGGCCCGGGAAGGGGCTGTGGAACGGAACGGAACCCCTGATCGGTCATTCGAGTGTCTCCTCCCGGACCTTCGACTGCTGTCGGACAAGTCTAGGCGGAGAGTCGGACAATACGGTTGTCGCTCGGAGATCGATGTTTCACACCCGAGAGGTCGGAGCGGACTCGGCGTGTTCCCGCTGCCACGCCTTCTGCAGAAGCTCGGTGCCGAATGCGCGGTGTACCCGTGCAACCCGCTGCCAGATCGCGGCACCCGACCGAGTTCGCGTGCGAACGGCGAGTGCCAGGTGAACCGCGTCCTCGGTGGTGATCACATACATTTCGCATGCCATCCGATTGCCCGATCTGACGAGGGCCACGGCTTCCGCCGAGTTCTCGACGATCCGCCAGCCGGCGATACCGGGTTCCGGTCTCAGTCCGAGTATCACGCGAAAGACCAGTTCACGTCCTGCCGTGGCGATCAGTTCCTCGAACATGGTGCGCGCCCACCAGTCGGCCCGCTGGTCGGACCGAACAGCGAGCGAAGTGGTGTCCACGTAGTCGACCAGTGTCGTCCGAAGTCGGCTCCGGACCGGATCCGGGATCTCGGTGAGCCCTTCGGTGCTCACGACGTCCGGTGCATGACCTTTCGCCCAGTCGTTCGCGATTCCGCGCATCAATGGCGGATAGACCAGCAGGTGCCGGAAGGGCGCGATGGCGGCCATGTACGCGCGCCCCCACAGTCCGTTCGGCTTCACCAGCACAGCCATCTGGCCGCGAAACCCTCCTGGCACGTCTGCGTCCTGCACCCAGCCGATGTGCATGACGCAGTGCACGGTGCGGTTCGCCATTTCGGCGACCCATTCGTTCTCTGTCTCGAACACCGTGGTGAACGGGAGATCCGTTGGATTCACCACCGGAACGTCGCGCAGATCGTCGGGAAGGCGTTCACGGAGCGAGGGCACGCGTTCGCCGACGGTCGTCGCCTCGTCGTCCCAGCCGAAGATGTCTCCGAGGCGCCATCGGATCGCGAAGAGGCCGCGTGCGATGAACGACGGATTGTTCGCGATGTCACCGCTGAGGAACTGCTGTTTCAGGCGTGGGAAGTCACCGGGTCCGCCGGGGGTGGGGAGTGCCCAGACGTCGTAGACGTCGAAATCGGGAGCGATGTCGTGAATGCGCCAGGGCAGCGTGGTGTGGGCTTCGGTGGGCAAGCTCATGGTTGCTCCTCGAGTGGCTGTTATACGTCTTCGTATAATGCGAGTGTAGCGCGAGTTATACGACGCCGTACAGTCCTTCTCCGGGAGGATCAGGAATCGCTCGGCACACCGAGGTTGCGATAGCGGGCAATCCGGGCGGCGGATCGCTGGTCTTCCGTCAGGCTCGTGAGGTCGCGTAGTTCCCGGGCAATCGCCCGTCCGACCCGTTTGGAGAACTCGACCGGTTCGTCGGCTGCGTCGGGACGCTCGGGAACTATGGCGTCCACCACGCCGTCGCGCAAGAGGTCGAGTGCACGGACTCCTTGTGCCGCAGCCATTTCGGGTGCGTGGGCGGTATCGCGATGCACGATTGCGCTGGCACCTTCCGGCGGCAGCGGCGCCAACCATCCGTGCTGAGCGACGAGGACACGATCGGCCGGTAGCAAGGCGAGGGCCCCACCGCCTGAGCCTTGACCGAGCAATACCGACACCGTCGGAGTCCGCAGCGTGACGAGGTCGGCGATGCAGCGTGCGATTTCCGGTGCCAGCCCGCGTTCTTCTGCTTCCTGCGAAAGCGACGCCCCGAGAGTGTCGATCACCAGAACGAGCGGCAACTGCAGTTCCTCTGCCAAACGCATGCCGCGTCGCGCTTCGCGCAGAGCGGCAGGACCCATGGTGACCGTGGCCGACTGCCCGCTCCGATCCTGTCCGAGCAGAATGCACGGAGAACCTCGAAAACGCGCGAGCGACAACAGGATCGTCTTGTCGGTCTCGCCCTGTCCGGTGCCGCTGAGGGGCACCTGTTCGGTCGCGGCATGACGCAACAACTGTCGGATGCCGGGACGGTCGCGCCTGCGCGTGATCAGCACGGACTGCCATGCCGGTGCCTCGGGGATCGTGTCCTCGCGATCCTGCGCGATCGGCAGGTCGTCCGGTGCGTCGACGAGGACGCGGAAGGCGCGGTGGACCAGCAAGCGAAGGCGACCGGGCTCGACCACACCGTCGATGACGCCGTTGCGGTACAGGTTCTCGGCGACCTGGACCCCTTCGGGGAACTGTTCTCCGTACAGCGCCTCGTACACGCGGGGGCCGAGGAACCCGATCAATGCGCCCGGCTGTGCGAGCGTGATGTGTGCCAGCGACCCCCACGATGCGAACACCCCACCGGTGGTGGGGTGTCGCAGATAGACCAGGTAGGGAAGGTGCGCGGCCTTGTGCGCGGCGACTGCAGCGGCGATCTTGACCATCTGGACGAAGGCGACGGTGCCTTCCTGCATACGGGTGCCACCGGACGTGGGGGACGCCAGGATTGGAAGACCCTCCGCGGTTGCCCGCTCGATCGCCGACGCGATTCGCTCGGCAGCCGCCACGCCGATCGAACCTGCGAGGAAGGCGAATTCGCAGGCGATCACGGCCACCGGGCGCCCGCGTACGGTCCCGGTGCCCGTGATCACCGATTCGTCGACACCCGACGTGCGGGTGGCCTTCTCGAGATCGGCGCGGTACTTCTCGTCCGGCCGGGTGTCGACGGGGGCACTGTCCCAGGAACGATAGCTGCCGGGGTCGAGCACGAGATCGAGAATGTCGTTTGCCGAGATCTTCGCCGTCATACGGTGAGGCTATCGCGGGCAGCCCCGGATCGTTCGGAGCGAAATCATCCGGCGCGGAGCGCTTCTTTCCACGAGACGACCTTTCCGATTCGCAGGATCGACCGCTGGTAGATCTTGGCGGCGAGAACGCTCAGTGCCGCGGTGACGGCCAGCATCAGCACGATGGTGCTCACGACCTGCACGGGGGAAGCGACGCCTGCGGCGATCCGCAACGGCATGAGGGTTGCCGAGAATGGCGGAATCCAGCTCAGGACGTTGCTCAGGGTTCCGTCCGGGTTTCCGACGGCGGAGAACGCGCTGATGAACATGATCATGATCAGGACCATGAGAGGCGACGCCGTCGAGTTGACGTCCTCCTGCCGCGAGACCATCGAGCCGGCGGCCGCATAGAGCACCGCGAAGAAGGCGAACCCGAGAACGAACCAGCCGAGTGTCCCGAACAGCACGCCGAAAGCCGTGCCCGTCAACGTGAGAACCCCGGTGGCAAGTCCCGCGCCGACTCCCGCGACGCCGTAGAGGGCGAGCTGGAGTAGCCCGACCGCTCCGATTCCGATCACCTTGCCCCACAGCAACTGCAGCGGTCGTAGGGTCGACAACAGGAGCTCGACGACGCGACTCGACTTCTCCTCCACGACACCCATAGCCACGTAGAGACCGAACATCATGATCTGCATGTACAGGAGAAACACGACTGCCACCGACAGTGCGACACGTTGGCCGGCTTCAGGGTCCGGGGGATCGAGCGCTTCGACAGTGACCACTGCTCCGCTGGTGGATTCGGCCAAAGCGGCCGCATCCACGCCTTGCGAGGCAAGAACGGTGCTCTGTGCCTGTTGTGCGACAGCGGCATCGACGACCGTGTTCAGGCCGCTGCCGAGCTCCGATTCGGTGACTGCGGTGTAGGCTCCGCCGTCACCCGGGACCAGGAGCACGTCGAGGTCGCCGTTCTCGACCTGGCTGCGAGCGGCCGTTTCGTCGGCCACTTCGGTCACTTCGACCGCTGTGCCGACCGAATCCCCCACAGCGACAAGAGTGGGAGCGAGCGACTGCGGTCCGGCGAGACCGATGGTCGACTTCTCGTCGTCGCCGCCCGAGAACATCGAGTAGGCGACGATGCCACCGATGATCGCGATCAGGATGACGATGTTGCTGATCACGAAGCTCTTCTTCGTCACCTGCGTCATGAATTCGCGTTTGGCCACCAACGCAACGGCATTGACGGGGTTCATGGGTGCACTCATGCGGAGACAACCTCTCGGAACATGTCGGTGAGGGATGGGCGGTTCAACGAGAACTCGTGAACAGGACCGGTTTTCAAGGCCGCTTGCAGCACCTCCTGGTCGTCGACTCCTGGTTGGAGTTCCAGGACGGTGCGCCCTTCGATGTGGCTGACTGTCGTGACGCCGGTCAGGTGGTGAGCCCAGCCCACAGGTGCTTCGGGTGCGTGAACGTGTAGGTGCGCCGCGCCGCCACTTCGCAGGTGGTCGACGGTGCCGACTGCCTTCATGCGTCCTGCTGCGATGATGCCGACCCGATCGCACAGACGCTGAACGAGATCGAGTTGGTGGCTGGAGAAGATGACCGGTACGCCGGTTCGAGCCTTCTCGACCAGCACCTCGCTCATCACGTCCACGGCCACCGGGTCGAGTCCCGAGAACGGTTCGTCCAGGACGAGAACGGCCGGATCGTGGACTAGTGCGGCTGCGAGTTGGACGCGCTGCTGATTTCCCAGTGACAGCGAGTCGACGGTGTCGCCGACCCGCTCGGAGATGCCGAGACGCTCGGTCCAGCGCTCGACGGCGCTCTTTGCCTCCGAATCCGAGAGGCCGTGCAGCCGCGCAAGGTATGCGAGCTGTGCGCCCACC
Organism: Rhodococcus sp. NPDC058521; assembly: GCF_042719695.1. NCBI lineage: Bacteria > Bacillati > Actinomycetota > Actinomycetes > Mycobacteriales > Nocardiaceae > Rhodococcus > Rhodococcus sp. NPDC058521. Next base: position 65,369 of record NZ_JBHXNL010000003.1, on the reverse strand, counting down.
TTCATCTTGGGGTACAGGCCACGCTCTTCGGGCATGTATCCAATTGTGCGTCGTACGTCCAGATCGACGGGTTTGCCGCCGAGGCGTACCTCTCCGGAATCCGCGGACAGGACTCCGAGAGTGATGCGCATCGTCGTTGTCTTGCCTGCGCCGTTGCTGCCGACGAATCCGAAGATCTCGCCGGGGCGCACGTCGAAGCTGAGTTGATCGAGCGCTACGACCTCGCCGTAACGTTTCGAGATCGAATCGATCGTGAGGTTGTCGGACATGGTGCTCCTGTCGATGAGGTTGTCAGGCCGCGTGATCGTCCGGTTCCGGGTCCGGCCCGGTCCATCCGAGGATCATCGCCGGGGTGCACCCGCCGATGAGAATCGTGGTGAGAACGAGAAGTCCTCCGGCGTATGGGTAGTTGGCGCTTTCGGCCCCGGCCGAGCCGGCGATGATCAGGTAGAAGGCGGGGACCAGGGAGAGCGTTTGCGTGACGGTCAGACCGATGGATCTCGCGCTGTCGCGTTGTTGTAGCTCCCACTCGTCGAGCACGTCGCGCGGGGCGTCGCCCCGCCGGCCGGAGACGATCTGAAGGATCGTCCAGAGCGGAAAGAAGACGAGCATGGCCGGTAGCCACAGCAGTGGACCGACGACCATGTCGAAGTGACAGACGATGCCGACGGCGATCATGAACGTGAACGTGACGGCAAGACCGACCACGAGAATTCGGCGGCGGTGGCGTGTTCGCCAGCTCGGCAACCAGTCACGATGCTGATTCTCGCGGTGAAGGAAGCGCCGCGCGCGGTACGCCTGGTAACGATCCAGGACGGAATTGTCAGGCATCGGTTCCAGCTCCCTCGTTGTTCTCGTGTTTGCGATAGACCTCGGTCGAGAGCGGCCCGAACTCGTTTCGGGAGAACACCGCTTCTACGGGCAGGTCGAATACATGGCAGATGCGGAATGCCAGGTCGAGGCTGGGGTAGTGGTCCCCACGCTCGAGTGCGCCGACTGTCTGAGGGTTGATCGCGACGAAACTCGCCAATTGCGCCCGGCTCATTCCGCGTTCGGCGCGCAGCACGCCGATGCGATTGAAGATGGGGAGCGATTCCCCACGTTTGACCGGACTCATGCAACAGAGTGTTGTAAAAACCAAACAACTTGTCAAGTAGTTCTATCGCGAGCGTGGGAAACTTTCGGCGACGGGGGTTGCACCTTCGACGACCACGAAAGGGAAGCTCATGCTGGCATCGAAGACTCTGAGAATGGCCACGGTCGGTGTAGCCGCGGCATCCATGGTTGCAATCGGCGGTGAGGTGGTGTTTGCCCAGCCCAGTGGCTCCGGAAGTGATGGCCCCGCCGCAGCACCGAGTGAATCCATGCCGCCCAGGCCGGATTCCGACGGACCCAACGCGAACGTCCAGCAGCCGCGTAAGCAGACCGAGAACGATGCGCAGGCAATGGCGCTGCCCGGGTGTGCCGACTACTGGAACCCCGAACGTGGCAGCTGGTACATGGTGTGCGGTGAGATCCTGAACACGTACAACGAATTGGGTGGTCCCACAGGCGCTCTCGGACTTCCCACGTCGAACGAGCTGATCAATCCGGACGGTGTCGGAAAGCGAACGTCGTTCACGAGCGACTCGTCGATCTACTGGTCGCCGGCAAGTGGTGCGCACCAGATCGGCGGTGCGATCGGTGCCGAGTGGGCACGAACCGGGTGGGAAGGCGGTCCCCACAGTTATCCGACCACGGACGAGATCGACGCGTCGGACGGTAGGGGGCGCTTGAACCACTTCCTGGGCAATTCGGATATCTACTGGCACCCCGATACCGGAACCAGCGCCTTCACCGTCTGGGGTGAGATCCGTCAGGCGTGGGTTGCCGGCGGAGCGGAAGGTGGGGAGTTCGGCTTCCCGGTCGGTAACGAGTACCAGATTCCCGGCGGCTGGGGTCAGAACTTCCAGCACGGAGCGCTCGAATGGCGTCCTGGCCTGGGGGTAGCTCGGGCGAACTGAGGTCACGGACGAATCGAGCTCCGAGTTCCGTTGGTAGCAAAGCGGACTCGGGGCTCGGTCCTGCGTCGGTCGAAGTGTGTGGATTCGGTCAGCTGTACAGACGCGAGATGAAGGCGTCGATGTTGGTGCGCACTTTCTCGACCCGGTCCTCCAGGGGTGTGTCGTCGCGGAACTGCCGTCCCAGGGCGGGGGTCTTCTTGCGGCGTGCGTACAGCGGGCAGGCGAGATCCTCACACATGTACGTGCCCACGGTGTTTCCTCGCCGGCCGGAGTCGCCGGTCTTGCGCGCAACCATGAGTGACACGCCGCCGCTCGGGTGGGTGGTCAGGCAGATCGTGCACATCTGGCTCTTGCGACGGCCGCCGATCTCGTGCCGCATGGCAACCCCGACGAGTCGATCTTCGTGGGGCACGACGAGGTACGTCCTTCCGGGGAACGACGGATCGCTCCAGCCCAGAAAGTCGAGGTCGTCCCACGGTCTCTCGTCGAGGTTCGTCGGCGTTGGGAGGCGCTTGGCGTCACCCTTCGAGCAGTTCACGAACGACGACCTGATCTCGCGCTCGGTAATGGGGTCCACGGTCTCGCTCCTTGCGATTTTCGATCACGGCACGCCGGATCTCGGCGATGTGGCTGACGCTACGGCGCGACACTTAGCATCGGCAACGGATTTTCGGGTGGTCAGTCCTCGATCAGGCGGCCGTCGCTCATTCGCCATCGGCGATTGCTACGCGTTGTCGACAACATGCGACGGTCGTGGGTGACGAGCAGGACCGTGCCCCCGAAGTTCTCGACGGCCTGCTCGAGTTGCTCGATGGCCGGCAGGTCCAGGTGATTCGTGGGTTCGTCGAGTACGAGGAGGTTCACGCCGCGTGCCTGGAGTGAGGCCAGGGCCACACGCGTCCGTTCGCCGGGGGAGAGGGACGACGCATTGCGTAACACGTGGTGGCCCACCAACCCGAATTTCGCGAGCAGTGTTCGAACGTCCGCGTCCGGCCACTCGGGGACCAGCGCACCGAACGAATCCGCTACAGGTTCGTCGGCCTCGAACAACGAACGAGCCTGGTCGACCTCGCCGATGAGAACACCCGAACCGAGTCGGGCGGTGCCTTCGTCCGGGTCGACCTTGCCCGTCAACAGCGAAAGCAGAGTCGTCTTACCGGAGCCGTTCGCTCCGGTCACGAGAATTCGGTCGCCCCAATCGACCTGTGTGTACACCGGCCCCAAGGTGAAGCCGGCGCGGCGCAACACGGCACCGGTCAGGGTGGCGACGACGCTGCCGCTTCGTGGTGCCGTTGCGATCTCCATTCGCAACTCCCACTCCTTGCGTGGTTCCTCCACGACCTCGAGACGCTCGATTCTGCGTTGGGTCTGGCGAGCCTTGGCCGCCTGTTTCTCCGTCGACTCGGTTCGGAGTGCTTTGCCGATCTTGTCGTTGTCCTTGCTCTTGCGCCGAGCATTGCGGACGCCGTGTTCCATCCAGTTCCGTTGCATTCTCGCTCGGCTCTCGAGCTCGGACCGAGTGTCGGCGTACTCTTCGTACGATTCGCGAGCATGTCTGCGGGCGACTGCTCGCTCCGTGAGATACGCCTCGTAGCCGCCGTCGTACACCGCGATCCGCTGCTGTGCGATGTCGAGCTCCACGATCCCGGTCACTGTGCGGGCCAAGAACTCTCGATCGTGGCTGACCACCACGAGCGCCGCATCGGTCTCGCCGACGAAACGCTCCAGCTGCTCGAGGCCGACCAGGTCGAGGTCGTTGGTCGGTTCGTCCAGCAGCAGCACGTCGTAGCGCGACAGAACGAGCGACGCGAGACCGGCTCGTGCCGCCTGCCCTCCGGACAACGAGGTCATGGGTGCGTCCATGGCCACGCCCAGCCCGAGGTGTGCGACGACCTTCTCCGCGCGCTCGGGGAGATCTGCCCCGCCCAGTGCAAGCCATCTCTCGAGGGCGGGGGAGTAGAGATCCTCGTCCGAGTCGGCAAGATTTTCTGCCGCCTGGTTCATCACAGTTTCGGCGGCGTCGACACCGGTGCGTCGACCGAGAAAACCGAGAAGGGTTTCCCCGCCTCTTCGGTCGGGTTCCTGGGCGAGGTAGCCGATCGCAGCGTCGGCCGGGGTGAGTGTGACCGACCCCTCCACCTCGGCGGTGCCCACGCCCGCGAGCGAGGTCAGGAGGGTCGACTTTCCGGCACCGTTCGCACCGACGAGACCTATCACGTCCCCCGAGGTCAGGGTGAGGTTCAGGTCGGAGAACAGGGTGCGTTCACCACGCGCCGCCGACAGCCCGCTGATGCGCAGTGTTGCAGTCATGGCGTGGTTGTCCTCCTACCTGCCGAGAACGAGGTGTGCGTGCGGGATCTTCTCACTTTCGTGCTTCACCCCTACCCTGTCAGGGGTGAAGCGTCTGCTGACCGGCACCGTGGTGGTGCCCTGGGTGCTCTCGATACTCGTCGATGGGGTGTCGATGGGCCGGTTCAGCCTGTTCACAGCGATGAGCGCAACATCGGTTGCGGTGATGTGGGTTGCGTATCGCGTGTTCCGTGCGGCGCCGGGCGGTGAGGTGTTGCTGGCTGTCGGCCTGTGCGTGGCCGCCAGTGCACTCGCCGTGATCAGCGGATCCCGAACGTTCTCGTGGGCAGAATGCTGGTCGTTGATCGTCCTGGCTGGGATGTGTGCCGCCCGTTCGCACCGAGTGCAAGCCTTCGGGCTCACCGGCCTGGTCGCGGCAGCCGCCATCGCAGTACCCGTCACGATCGGCACGGCCGACACGGCGGTCTTCGTGTTCGCCTCGGCCACGGCAACGGTCACCGCGGTAGCAATCGGGCTCTTGATTCGCGCTCACGTTCTGGCGGTGTCCGCACAGGAGTGGCGAGCGGTTGCGGACCGTGAACGTGACGCCATGGCGCGTGATCTTCACGATGTGGTCGTCCGCGAGATGATGGGTGTCGTCATCCTGGCGCGGGCCGCGTCGCGGCTGACGAAGGAGTCGACCACCCGGGACGCACTCGGCCGAATCGAAGTGTCCGGTGCAAGGGCGCTCGAAGGAGTGCGGCCGCTGGTGGCCGAGACTCGCTCTCCGAACGAAGCCCCGGACGCGGGCGACGAAACTCACTCGGAGATCACGGCTCTGACGACCTCGTGAAGCCCGCGATGCCCCGGTCCGGGATCGGGGCATCGCGGGCTTCGCCGAGAGCTAGCTACCGAAGATGCTGCCGAGGCTGCCGTTCGAGGTAGGTGCGGCGCAGCCGGTGACGGTCACAGTCTTCAGGGTGTTGTCGTAGTCGTCCCGCTCGAGTCCCGTCATCCGGTAGGCCACTTCGACCGTGTCGCCGTCACCTGCCACGCTGGTGAAGTCGATGTTCGCGGTCGCGGTGGTCGGTGCGTAACCCCGCGCGTACTTCTTGTCACCGGTCCAGGTGGGCTGTCCATCTTCGACCGTCGAGGTGAGTGCGACCTCCGAACCCTCGTCCTTCCCGAACGCAGGTGCTTCCGTGGGGCGGTCCGGGCCGGTCCAGTAGACGACGTCGTTCATGTCGGAGCTCGTCGTGTTGACGATCTCGAAGGTCGCCGTGCAGTCACCGTTGTCGGTGGCGGTGAATGTCACGCGGCTCGGGTCCGGTGCAGCTGATGCCAAGGCCGGCAGTGCCAGTGCCCCTGCGGCTGCGTATGGCCTAATTGCTCAGCGGCGGACCAGACGAAACCAGCGTGGATCCACACTGCGTAAGGGGCCCGGCATGCCGGCCAGGTCCGCGTCGAGGTCGGCCACGAGATCCCACGCGGGAAAATTGCGGCTGATATCCCGTTTGCGGACGCCGCGGGGTAGTGGACCCCGGTGACCGTGACCGAACGCGAACATCAGCAAGGTTGCGCCCCGCACGGTCACCTCGGTCATTCCCTCCGAGTACGCAGCGCGGCCCTCGTCTCCCAGACCGTGAAAGCAGCCGACATCGAGGACGAGCTCGAACCCGTGACCGACGGTGTGGTGAAGGTCGGTGGCGTCGGAGTGCACGAACCTGACGTCCACCCCTGCGTTGCGGGCTTTGCGGCGCGCTCGGTCGAGTGCCAACTGCACCATGTCGATTCCGGTGACCTCCCAGCCGCGCCTGGCCAGTTCGATGGCATGATCGCCCGCGCCGCAGCCGACGTCGAGAGCCTTTCCCGGTGGCGTGACACCGGGTCCGAGGAGATGTTCGATCTGGTTACCGAAGATTCTCCCGGCTTCTTCCCACGGCGTGATGCGAAGGCGGTATGCAAGTTCGTACCCGATCCCCACTTCTCGCCCCTTCCGCAGGTCCTGCGCGGATACCCGCTGGTTCTCGCCCCGACACAAGAATTCCACGTGACGATCGTGGGATATCAGAATGTGAGACGGCAGGAACAGTGTCACCATCGTTGCTGTTGTGCGTGACCATGACGTTCAACAGCGAAACAAGCACAGTCCCGACCATCACGCTGAACGACGGCAACTCGATTCCTGCGCTCGGTTTCGGCGTGTTCCAGGTACCAGACGAGGACACCTACGACGCGGTCACGCACGCCCTGAAGGCCGGCTATCGCAGCATCGACACAGCGAAGGTGTACGACAACGAAGCGGGCGTGGGTCGCGCGATCGCCGACTCCGGCATCCCTCGTCACGAGTTGTTCGTCACCACCAAACTCTGGAACGACGATCAGGGTTACGAGTCCACGGTGAACGCGCTCGATGCTAGCCTCGTGCGGCTGGGTCTCGATTACGTCGATCTGTACCTGATCCACTGGCCCGTCGCGAAGAAGGGACTCTTCGTCGACACGTTCAAGGCGTTCCAGCAGCTGAAGAAGGACGGCAAGACCCGTTCGATCGGCGTCTCCAACTTCACACAGGCGCACCTCGAGCAGCTGATCGAGGGGACCGGAGAGGTTCCGGCCGTCAATCAGGTCGAGCTGCACCCGGGCTTGAGCCAGTCGGATCTGCGCGCGTTCCACACCGGGCAGGGCATTGCGACGGAAGCGTGGGCGCCGCTGGGTCAGGGGGCGTCGCTCGGCAACGAGATCATCGGTGACATCGCCAAGACCCACGGCAAGACGCCCGCGCAGGTCGTCATTCGGTGGCACCTACAGATCGGGAACGTCGTCATTCCCAAGTCCGTGACTCCGGAACGGATAGTGTCGAACTTCGACGTCTTCGATTTCGAGCTGACGCCCGAGCAGATCAATGCCATCGGTGGTCTCGACGACAGCGACATTGCCGGCAGGATCGGTGGGGACCCGGACACGTTCGGCTGATCGGCGCCGACCGGGCCGAAATTGGGGTAACCGATGGCATGTCGAATCAGTGAGCTCGTGCTCGGGCGTCACGACCCCGAGAGTGACGGGACGCTGGAGATCGGTCCCCGGGAGATTCGGTGGCGCGCAGCCGACGATCATCCTCAGTCGCAGGGACGCACCGGAACCGGGCAAGTCATGTCTGCACATCGACGTCAACGCCACCGACCGTGACCAGGACGCAGAGCTGGATCGTCTTCTGGGGCTCGGTGCGCGTCCCGCCGATTATCGGTCAGACGGGTAGCGAGCGGTGGCATGTCCTGGCCGACCCGGAGGGAGCGAATTCTGCCTGCCGAATGCGCGTCTCCAGCCGCTCTGATCGTCGCCTTTCATCCGAAAATCACCGGCTGCGGAAAGGGTTTCGGCGCAGACGCTCGAGGAGGGTGGGCGGTGTGCGCTCGGGATCCATCAACTCGTTCTCCGCGAGGGGACTGTCCTCGTCTGCGACGGTGTCCGGCTCGAACCGCTCGAGTGTCTTACCTGTGCTGCGTAGCCGTTCGACGGTGCTCAACAGCGAATTCGTTTCTGCGAGAGTGGCTTCGAACTCGTCCTCGTCCACGTCCAGGTGTTCGGAGACGAGTCGGCGACGCACGCCGAGAATCGCTTCCGTGACCTGTTCGGCATTCGGAGTGTGGCTCTCGACCTCCACTGCCAGGTCACATTCGGTGTCGAAACCCATCGACCTGTTGTTCAGGTTGGACGATCCGACTCGCAGCAGTCGGTCGTCGACCACCATGACCTTGGCGTGGACATAGATGGGTTCTCCGTCGGACGTGACCGGGTAGTAGATGCCGAGTCGGTTGTGCCCGTCCGCGTTCCAGAGCAGGTGCAGCAATTTACGACGGGCGCCATCCATCGCCATCTGCTCGAGCCAACCGTCGGCATTTCGGGGAATCACCAGAACCACTTCAGGCGAGTCGGGCTCACGTAGCCGCTTCGCGAGCGCTTCGGCAAGCTTTCTCGACGCGAGGTACTGACTTTCGATGTACAGGCTTCGCTCGGCCGACGCGATAGCTGCAAGGTACAGGGATTCGATCTCGAAGACGCCTTCGCGGTCTTCGTAATCGGGAGCGGTGCGGGCGATGCCCACGTTCACACCGGTCACGGTCGGAGCGAGGTTCTCCGGCCACGGATCGGAACCGACCGAGTCGGGTACGGGTGCGAGGTCCGTTCCTGTCGCCACCCGCCAGCGATGACGCGCCAGCTCGCCCACTGCGGCCGCCGCGTCGCCGTCCACCGCCGTGGTCACGTCGTGCCACGGACCGTACTTCTCGCCGCCCGGCTCCACGCGGTGTGCGCTGCCGTCGGTGTGATCGGAGGTGTCCCACCGGTCGACCGTCATGTCGATGCCCCCGCAGAATGCCAGTGCATCGTCGATCACGACGATCTTCTGATGGTGGGCCGCACCCACCGGGTGGGCGCCGTCCAGCTGCAGGTGCAGTCGATCGCTTGTGATCCAATTGGAGACGAAGACGGGCGTCATGCCGCGACCGAGAGCGGTAAAGGCGCCGATGTTCCACTTCAGTAGATAGATCTCGAGTTCGGGGCGGGTCTTGGTCAGCCACTCGAGAAATTTGCCCAATCGGTCGGGGCCATCGAGGGTCTTACCGTGGGGCTCGAGCGAGATTCGGGTATCGAAATCCCAACCGATCAGCATGATCCGGCGACGTGCTCGCAGCATCGCGGCCTTCGCGTGGCGGAAGTAGTCGTCGGCGTCGATCACCACGGAAAGGCGGTCGGCTTCTTCGATTCGCCAACAGGTGATGCCCGGTTCGAGAATGCTGGGTACCTCGCGCATGACTTCCTCCCCGCTGGTCCGGTCGATACAGATTACGTCGGCACGCCCGCGCGGCTACTGTTGAATCCATGCGACGTATCAGCGCGATCGTGGCAGCGGTGATATCCGCGGGGGTTCTCGTCTCCGGGGTTCCGGCTGTCGCCAGCCCCACACCCACCCAGGCAGTCGGCACGGTCCTCGAAACCACCGAGCTGCCCCGAGAACTGTGGTTGGACGGAACCGGAACCGCTCAACGCATGACCTACGTGACCACGGACCGGCGCGGAACCACACCCTCGACGGGTGCCGTGTTCGTTCCGCCAGGACAGCCGCCCGAGGGTGGTTGGCCGGTGATCGCCTGGGCCCACGGCACGGTGGGTGACTCGGATTTCGACGCACCCTCGGTGATGGGTGAGGACCTCCGCACTCGGCAGTACGTCGCGAACTGGCTCGGGCGGGGGTACGCCGTCGCCGCGACGGATTACGTCGGTCTCGGAACACCGGGCGTGCCGCCCTACCTCGACGGCCGGACTGCTGCGCATGCTGTGATCGATTCGGTTCGGGCCGCTCGTGAGGTCGAGCCGACCCTGTCGTCGCGCTGGGCGGTGGTCGGCTTGTCGCAAGGCGGGCATGCGGCGGTGTTCACCGCGAACCTGGCGACCGAGTACGCGCCCGAACTCGACTACCTGGGTGCCGCGGCCACCGGGGTGCCGTCCAACATCGAGACCGCTTCACCGTTTGCGGGCCCGTTTTTCCCGCCGCCCGGACTCTCGGGACTCACCAACTTCATGACATTCGTGATCGCAGGGATGCGAGACGTGTACCCGGAGTTGGACATCGACACCTATCTCACTCCGCTGGGCCGGTCGCTCGTCGACGCTGCACCGGAGATTCCGTACGCCGAATTCAAGAAACGAACCGTCGGAGTCTCGGTGGCGCAGATGCTGTCTCGGTCCCTCGACGAACCGGATTTGCAGGCCGCGATTCGTGACTATCTCGCCGTTCCCGTGTCGGGATTCGACAAACCGTTGTTCATCGCCCAGGGCGTGGCCGATCAGGTGGTTCCGTTCCCGATGACGATCAAGCTCGTCGGCGACATGCGGGCCGCCGGATCGACCCCGGACTTCCGGATGTATCCCGGCCAGCACGTGCCGAGCCTGTACACCTCGGAAGCCGATCAGGTCGCGTTCATCGAGAACCTGTTCCGGGGGTAGCGCGTCGGCGGATTCCGAGGTGTTCGAGCAGTTCGTGGGTTGCGGCCCGTCCGGCGCGGTTGGCGCCGATGGTCGACGCGGAAGGGCCGTAGCCCACGAGGTGGATTCTCGGGTCGGAGGCGACCTGCGTGGCCAGCCGTCCAGTCATCGTGATGCCACCACCGGGGCCGCGAAGTCGGAGGGGCGCCAAGTGGTCCAGCGAGCTTCGGAAGCCGGTGCACCACAGGATGACGTCGACGTCTCGGGTCGACCCATCGGCCCACCGGACGCCGTTCGGAACGATCTCGTCGAACATGGGTAGCCGCTTCATCACCCCGCGCTCGCGGGCCGCGCGGATCGCCGGCGTCAGAGCGAGTCCGGTCACCGAGACGACGCTCCCCGGCGGAAGTCCGCGGCGTACCCGATCCTCGACGAGAGCGACGGCATCGCGTCCGTCCTGCGACGTGAAAGGCCCCTCTCGGAAGACCGGTTCCCGTCGCGTGACCCAGGTGGTGCGGGTGACCTGGGAAATCTCGTCCAGGAGCTGGACGGCGGAGATTCCGCCCCCGACGACGAGAACGTGCTCACCGTCGAACTCGGCCGCGGTCCGGTAGTCCTTCGTGTGCAGCTGTCGTCCGGTGAACGAATCGGCACCTCGGACGAAGGGGATGAACGGCCGTTCCCAGGTGCCGGTGGCGTTGACGAGTCCGCGAGCCTCGTACACCCCCTGATCGGTTTCGACCCGCAGCCGTTCGCCGCGATCGCACACGACCCGGGTGTGTACCGGGCGGCGGACCGGCAGATCGAACTTCTTCTCGTACGTCGCGTAGTACTGAGGAACCGCAGCGGAAGCGAGCACCGTCTCGGTTTCGGAGCCCTCGACCCCGGCTGTGTCGGCGAAGCTCAGTCCGGGCAGATCGTGAACCCGGTTGACCGTGCTCAGGGTCAGAGACGGCCAACGAAACTGCCAAGCCCCACCGGGCGCGGGAGCATGATCGAGCACGACGAATCCGCTCTCGCGGGCGGTCACGAAGCGGCGGAGGTGGTATGCGGCCGACAAACCGGCCTGACCTGCACCTATCACGACAATGTCCACGTCGGTACTCATAAATGTCATAACCTCCACGTGCATGATCTCCCACCCCGGAACATTCTCCACCCGACCAGAAGGCGAGCGGACATGATCGGCACCAGCCGTGACGGTGACGTGTGCACCCTCGAACTACAACGATCCGACCGACGAAACGCGCTGAACACCGACATGTGTGTGGCTCTGCGCGAGGCCGTCACGGCCGCGGCCGACGACGGCGCCAGGGCGATCGTGCTGACGGGTCAGGGCCCCGCGTTCTGCGCCGGTGCGGATCTTTCGGGTGACGTGTACGCGGACGGCTTCACCGACACCCTGCTCGACATGCTTCACACCATCGACTCGGTGCCCGTGCCGGTGATCGCTGCGGTCAACGGGCCCGCGATCGGGGCGGGCAGTCAGCTTGCGCTCGCCGCGGATCTGCGGGTGGTGGCACCCGAGGCGAAGTTCGCTGTTCCGGCAGCGAAGCTCGGCATCTCGGTCGACCGCTGGACCGCACATCGCCTCGCGCTGTTCGTCGGCGGTGGCCCGGCTCGCACCATGCTTCTCGGCGCAGAGGACATGCATCCGGAGGAAGCGTTCGCGCGCGGACTGGCGAACAAGCTGGGAGATCTGTCGACGGCGCAGGAGTGGGCGCAACGCATCGCCGGGCTCGCACCGCTGTCGCTTCAGCATCTCAAATTGGCGCTCAACGACGACGGCACGCAGGACGAGCCGACGGCGGAACAGATCACTGCACTGCACGCCGCGTGGAAGAGCGAAGACGCCAAGGAAGCGCGCGCTGCCAGGCAGGAGAAGCGGCGCCCCGTGTTCCGCGGTCGGTGACCGTGCCGCCGTTCACTACAGTGTTTCGGTAGTGCCGTTCGAAACGAAGCAAGTACGAGGCCGCGTGAGGGTGAAGCCGTGAAATTGAAGAATGTTCTGACGGCTGCTGCCGTGACAGGCGTCGTGGGGTGGTTGACCTGGGCGGCCTGGGGCATCCCCGGCCAGATCGGCGCGCGTCGCGGCGAAGTGAGCCCGTATGCGGGCGGTTCTCCGCGCTACCGCGACAGGAAGTTCCACAACTCCGATCCGTCGTCGGATGCGCCGACGCCGAGCGGAGGGCTGCTGCGGGACGCGCTCACTCGTCGTTCCGCCGGACGCCCCGCTGGTCGAGTCCCGCTGGTTCCGTCGGTGGCACCCGAGGTTGCGGCCGAAGTCGCAGTGACCTGGTACGGGCATTCGAGCGTCCTCGTGGAGGTCGACGGATACCGGGTGCTCGCAGACCCGGTGTGGAGTCGACGGGTGTCGCCGTCCACCGTGATCGGTCCGGCGCGCCTGCATCCGACTCCGACTCCGCTGGCGGATCTTCCACCGGTCGACGCTGTCGTCGTGTCGCACGATCATTACGACCACCTGGACAAGGCCACCGTTCACGAACTGGTTCGGACGCAGAAGGCGCCGTTCGTCGTCCCCGTCGGCATCGGTGCCCACCTGCGGCGTTGGGGCGTCCCCGAGGACCGGATCGTCGAACTCGACTGGGACGATTCGACCACTCTCGGTGGTCTGACCCTCACCTGCACGGAGGCCCGGCACTTCTCCGGCCGCGGACTCACCCGGAACACCACCCAGTGGGCGTCGTGGGTGCTCGCGGGGCCGGTGCGTCGAGTGTTCTTCGGCGGCGACAGCGGATACACACCGCGATTCGCCGACCTGGGACGTCGCCACGGACCGTTCGACATGACGCTGCTGCCTGTCGGCGCCTACGACGAGCGTTGGTCAGACATCCACATGAATCCCGAGGAAGCGGTCCAGACGCACGCCGACCTCGAACTCGGAAACGGCACCCTGGGAGTTCTCGTGCCGATCCACTGGGCCACGTTCAATCTGGCCTTCCACCCGTGGTCGGAACCGATCGAACGTCTGCTGGCCGCAGCAGAACAGGCAGAAACGACGGTCGCGGTCCCACGTCCGGGGCAACGGATCGACGGCCTCAACCCTGCGCATCCGTCGCCGTGGTGGGTTCGACTGGCCTGAGCACCGTGAGTGCGTAGCCTTCTCCTCATGGCGTACGACGAGGTGAGCGTTGACGGTCCCCGCCCTGACCGTGCAGGAACCGATGCGGTGAACATCGACACCGGACTGACCGCCGACCAAGTGGCCGAGCGGGTAGCGGCGGGGCAGACCAATGACGTGCCCGATCGGGCGAGCCGGTCCGTTCGAGACATCGTGCGGGCGAACGTGTTCACGCGGATCAACGCGATCCTCGGGGTTCTGCTCGTCATCGTGCTGGCGACCGGATCGATCATCGACGGCATGTTCGGGTTGCTGATCTTCGCGAACAGCGGCATCGGCATCATCCAGGAGATCCGCGCCAAACGGACCCTCGACAAGCTGGCCATCGTCAGCCAGAGCAAACCTTCGGTCCGTCGCGACGGGGCCGCGGCAGCGCTGGCGCCCCGTGAGGTCGTCATCGACGACATCATCGAACTCGGGGCAGGTGACCAGATCGTCGTCGACGGGGTGGTCGTCGCGGGCGCGGCGCTGGACGTCGACGAATCGCTGCTGACCGGTGAAGCCGACCCGGTGAGCAAGAACGTCGGCGACCAGGTGCTGTCCGGCAGTTTCGTGTCCTCGGGCAGCGGTGCGTACCGGGCCACCGAGGTCGGTGGCGAGGCCTACGCGGCCAAGCTGGCGGAAGAGGCCAGCAAGTTCTCTCTCGTTCACTCGGAACTGCGCAGCGGGATCGACAAGATCCTGAAGTTCATCACTTACCTGATGATTCCGGCAGGCCTTCTCATCATCTACAACCAACTCTTCTCCAGCGGTGAGTCGATTCGTCCGGCTCTCAACGGCATGGTGGCGGCACTCGTACCGATGGTGCCGGAAGGCCTCGTGCTGATGACGTCGATCGCGTTCGCGGTCGGGGTGATTCGGCTGGGGCAGCGCCAGTGCCTGGTGCAGGAATTACCGGCGATCGAGGGCCTGGCTCGCGTCGACGTGGTGTGCGCCGACAAGACCGGCACGCTCACCGAAAACGGGATGCGGCTGGCCGAGATTCGCTGCAGTGCAGAAGAAGATCGCGCAGACGTGGAGTCTGCCCTTGCCGCGTTGGCCGCCTCCGACCCGCGCCCGAATGCAAGCATCCTCGCGGTCGAGGAGGCGTTGCCGGACGCACCGGATTGGGGAGCGACGACCGCCACCGCCCCGTTCTCCTCGGCGAAGAAGTGGAGTGGACAGTCGTACGGCGATCACGGCAACTGGTTGCTCGGTGCACCGGATATTCTACTCGACCCGGACAGCGAGATGGCCCGTCACGCCGAGCGAGCCGGCGCGACGGGACTTCGGGTGCTGCTGCTGGGATCGAGCGACGTGCCGGTCGATTCCGAATCGGCGCCCGGCGTCGTGACGCCCCGGGCCCTGCTGATTCTCGAGCAGCGGGTACGTCCGGACGCCCGCGGCACTCTCGAATACTTCGCCGAGCAGAAGGTAACCGTCAAGGTCATCTCGGGTGACAATGCCGTGTCGGTCGGCGCGGTCGCGGGTTCGCTCGGCCTGCCCGGTGGCGACGAGCCGGTGGATGCACGCGATCTCCCCGGGGACCGTGAGGAATTGGCTGACGAGGTCGAATCCGCCACCACGTTCGGCCGGGTACGCCCGGACCAGAAGCGTGCGATGGTCGGTGCCCTCCAGTCCCGGGGACACACGGTGGCGATGACCGGCGACGGCGTCAACGACGTACTCGCACTGAAGGATGCGGACATCGGGGTGTCGATGGGGTCGGGGAGTCCCGCAACCCGCGCTGTCGCCCAGATCGTCTTGTTGGACAACAAGTTCGCCACTCTTCCGTACGTCGTGGGGGAGGGGCGACGGGTGATCGGCAACATCGAACGCGTCTCGAACCTGTTTCTCACGAAGACCGTGTACTCGGTGTTGTTGGCGTTCCTGGTCGGGCTCTCGGGCGTCATGTCGCAGCTGTTGGGATCCGAACCCGTGCCCTATCCGTTCCTGCCACGGCACGTCACCATCGCGGCCTGGTTCACGATCGGTATACCCGCCTTCATTCTGTCGCTGGCACCCAACAACGAACGCGCGCGCAGTGGATTCGTGCCGAGGGTGATGCGCTTGGCCATTCCCTCTGGTGTGATCATCGGAGTGATGACCTTCGTGTCCTACCTGCTCGCCTACGCGGGTCCGGAGCAGACCGAGGTGCAGAAGACGCAGGCGGGCACCACGGCACTGATCACGCTGATCATGATCGCGTTGTGGGTGCTGGCGGTCGTGGCGCGCCCGTACACCTGGTGGAAATTGGTGCTGCTGGGCGGCTCGGTGGCCGGGTATCTGGTGCTCTTCGCGGTGCCGATGACTCGCGAATTCTTCAAACTCGATCCGACGAACGTCGGCGCCACCACGTCTGCGCTGGTCTGCGGCCTGATCGGGGTGGTGTTGGTCGAGATCGGATGGTGGGTCACCGGCCGCTTGCACGGCGAGCACCGCCGCCTGTTCGCCGCTCCCGATGACTTGCCGGGAGTGCACTGAACGGTGTTCGCAGATGCGCTCGGGATGATCGGATCAGTGGCGCAGACCTTTCGAAACATGTGAGACTAAGGCAAGCGTGGGGTGCTCACCCCGCGAACGTTGTGTGTACGCACTCGAGAACGCACTGAAGAGGGAGATTTCGCGATGAGCTTCATCGACACGTTGAAGGGTCTGGTCGGCAAGGGCAAGGAGGCCGCATCCCAGAACTCGGACAAGGTGCACGGCGCCGTCGACAAGGCTGCACAGACGATCAACGACAAGACCGGCGGCAAGTACGAGGGCCAGATCGGCAAGGCATCGGACGCTGCCAAGAACTACGTCAAGCCGAAGGACGAGCAGGGCGGCGAGCAGCCCCCGCAGCAGGGCTGATCATCTGATCACCCCTCTCTACCCTGACGAATGTCACACAGGTTCAGTTCAGCTGAACCTGTGTGACATTCGTCGTTGCGGGGCACAATCGAACAGTGAACGGCATCCTGATTCTGCTCGTGGTCATTGCAGCTGTGGCTGTCTCTGGCCTCGCACGCCGAAAGAATCTGCAGCCCGCCCTCGTGCTCGTGACCATCGGTGGCCTTGCGTCGTTCATCCCGGGTATGCCGCGCCTCGAGTTGGATCCGGACATCATTCTCGGGGTCGTCCTCCCGCCGTTGCTGTACTCGGCGGCGAGTCGGTTCTCGGTCGCGACGTTCCGGCGCCACCTCGTTCCGATCCTCCGGCTCGGCGTGTTGATGGTGCTGGTCGTGGCATTCGCGGTGGCCGGGCTCGTCCAGTGGATGATTCCCGAGTTCACGTTCGCGACGGCCCTCGTGCTGGGTGCAGTCGTCGCCCCGACCGACGCGGTCAGCGCCGTGAGTGTCGGCCAGAAATTGGGTCTGCCCCGACGCGTGACGTCGATCCTCACCGGTGAAGGCCTGGTGAACGACGCAACAGCACTCACTTTGTTCTCGGTTGCAGTGTCCGCCGCTGCGGGCACCACTCTCACGATCCGCTCGCCGATCCTGTTCTTCCTGTACGAAGTGATCGGCGGCGTCGGCATCGGACTTCTGCTCGCCGTCGTGGTCCGGTGGATGCGCGCCCGTCTCGAAGATGCCGTGCTCGAAACGGTTCTCGGGTTCACCCTGCCTTTCGCCGCGTATCTGGCAGCGGAGCAGATTCACGCCTCGGGAGTTCTGGCCGTCGTGGCAGCCGGCTTTCTACTCGGTCACAAGGCGACCGACGTCTCGGTCGCCACCCGCCTCCAGGAGCGTGCGGTCTGGGCAAGCACCGAGAAGATCCTCGAGATGTTCGTGTTCGCCTACATGGGCCTGCAATTGAGCTTCGTGCTCGACGACGTCGTCGGCCCCCAACGAACCGTGATTCATGCTTTTGCTTACGCCTGTGTGGTTCTGGCACTGGTGATCGCGGTCCGGCCCCTGTGGGTGATGCTGAACTGGGCACGTCATCGGGCCGGGGTGATCGTCGTGCGCGCGAAGCAACCCGACCGCCCACTGAACTGGCAGGAGAGCACCGTCGTGTCCTGGGCCGGGATGCGTGGAGTCGTGACTCTGGCCGCCGCGGGTGGTGTGCCGTTCGTGACGGCCGATGGCAATCCTTTGGCCGGTCGAGACATCATTCAGGTGGTTGCCTTCGTCGTTGCGGTGGGAACGCTGCTGCTCCAGGGGGCCACGATGCCGTACCTGATCCGGCGGCTGAAGATGTCCGACCCGGACGACGAGGCCCGATTGGAGACGGAGTTCGCCTCGGCGCGGCGAATAGCGCAGGAGGCGGGCGACGATGCGTTGTCCGGCTATCTGGAGAAACGCCTCCGCGATCGCGAGGCTCGCGGGATTGCCGGAGACGACGAATCCGCCAAGTTGCGCGCTCTCGTCGAACGGGTGCACAGATCCATGCAGGCCCGCTATCGTGCCCAGGAGGCCGAGGACGGTGAGGTCGCGGACGGATCCTCGTTCGAGGACCGCCGAGATGCGGTGCGAGAGGTCGACGGAATCAGGCGCGCGACTCTCGGGGCCCAGCGGAAAGCCCTGATCGCGGCACGAGACGCCGGCGACCTGGACGACGAGGTTTTGCGTAGCGTGTTGGAAGGCCTCGACATCGAGGAGGCGGCGGCGGAGGAACGTCTTCGTCGCGGCCCACTGTGATCGGCAGTCGAAAGGACGTATCGGTGGGGACGGTGGCTCCCGAAAGGGCATGGCGCAATGGCCGTGTTCCTACCCGGTTGGGTGTCCTTTTCGTCGCAGCAGGCCTCGCGGTGTCCGCTGTGTCGTGTTCCTCCGCGACCGAGCCGACACGGAATCGGCCGGCGCCGACATCGGTGGCGGAACCGGCGCTGCCACCGGCGCCGACCGGAGACGACCGAGGCGCAGTGGTGAACCAGGCTCCGTTTTCCGGCATCACGAGTTCGATCACCGAAAAGGGTGCTGTCGCCACGAAGATCACCTACCGTTCCACGTCCGGGGTCGACGGTTCCGGTACCGAGGTGGGCGGGACGGTGTTCGCGCCGGCAGGGGACGGTCCTCCGGGTGGCCGGCCCGTGGTCACCGTCGGTCACGGCACCACCGGGGTCACCGACGAGTGTGCCCCGTCCGCATCGCCCACCCTGCTGGGGTCGACGGGTGTGGTGGGTCAACTCCTCGATCGCGGATACGTCGTTGCGGTCTCCGACTACGAGGGCCTCGGCACTCCCGGGGATCACCCCTATCTCGAGCCGACGACCTCGGCGTACAACCTGATCGATGCCGTGCGCGCCGCCCGAAACATCTTCCCCGACACGTCGTCTCGATGGGCCGCGTTGGGGATTTCGCAGGGTGGTCAGGCGTCGTGGTCTGCCGCAGAGCACGCCGACGACTATGGCGACGGATTGGAATTCGTGGGATCGGCGAACCTGTCTCCCGCAGCGGACCTGTCCGGAATCCTGGAACAGGAAGAACTCACCCTGCCGCAGAAGATGTTTCTGCCGTATCTTCTCGAAGGCTTGCGTGTTCAGCACCCCGAGATCGACGAGACCGCCTACATGCGCGGCGCTCTTGTCGAGAACCCCGACACCGTACTTTCGTGCGTGGGTGCGCTCCTGACCGAGAAATGGAACGTAGCAACACAGTTGCGGCCGGAGGACACGACTCCGCGGAGCCCGGCGGATGCTCTGCAGATGCGCGAGTGGTTGCAGGACGATGCACTGCCGAAGGGGCCGGCCGCAGGACCTCAACTCGTGATGGTCGGGGAAACCGACAATCTGATTCTCCCGTCCTGGACGGAGCAGGCCGTGGAGAAAGCCTGTGCCGGTGGCGACGTGATCGACTTCCGTACCCGCACCGGTGAGGGGCACGCCGATGCCCGGGCGGTGCCGGGAGCCGTGGAGTGGATTGCCGACCGTTTCGCGGGCGCGCAGGCACCGAACACCTGCCCGGCGGGAGATGGATCGTGACAGATTCCCTGCTCGAACGGCTACGGGCGCTGTGTCTTTCGATGCCGGAGGCGACCGAACGTGTCAGTCACGGTGAACCCGCTTGGTTCGTGCGCAAGGCACCTCAGTTCGCCATGTACGCGAAGCGACACCATGACGATCGGGTGGCGTTCTGGGCGGCGGCGCCGGCCGGGGCGCAAGCGGATTGGGTGGCCCGTGATCCAGGTCGATTCTTCGTTCCGCCCTATGTGGGTGGCCGAGGGTGGATCGGGGTGTATCTCGATGTGGACGACGATCGGCTGGACTGGGACGACATCGCAGACATCGTGGACGACGCCTTTCGAACCGTAGCTCCCGCGAGACTGGTTGCTCGATTGGATTGTCCGGAGTGACCGGAACCGTTGTCGTTCTGCTGCTGATTCTCGTGTGCGTGCCGACCGCTGTGGCGACGCTCGTTTGGCTGCGAACGAGACGCGAGTTCACCACACCGCACGAGCGTGCGGTGCACAAATGCGGCGGCGCCGCTGCTCGCGTTCGAACTCGGCGGAACCATCTTCCTCGGAACCATCTTCCTCGGAACCATCTTCCTCGGGATCATCTCCGCCGTCGCGTTCGCAACCATCCTTGCCGTGGTGGCAGGGCTGGCGATCACCGCCTCGGCATCGTTTGCGCACGACATCTATGCCAGCGTCATGAAGCACGGCAAGGCATCCGAGGAAGAGCAGGTTCGGGTCTCGCGAATCACGGTCGTGGTGATCGGGTTGGGCGTCGATCGTTCTCGGCATCCTCGCAATGGGGCAGAACATCGCCTTCCTCGTCGCGTTGGCGTTCGCGGTGGCGGCCTCGGCCAATCTGCCGACGCTGCTGTACTCGCTGTTCTGGCGTCGTTTCAGCACGACCGGTGCTCTGTTCAGCATCTACGGCGGCCTGGTCAGCTGCCTCGTGTTGATCGTGTTCTCGCCGGCCGTGTCGGGGAAGGCGTCTTCGATGTTCCCGGATGTGGACTTCGCGTTCTTTCCACTGTCCAATCCCGGAATCGTGTCCATCCCGTTGGCATTCGTGCTCGGCGTCGTCGGTACCTACGTGGGCCGCCGCCGGCTCGAGGATCCTGCGAAGCAAGCCGAGATGGAGGTGCGATCGCTGACGGGTGTCGGTGTGGAGAAGGCCGTCTCCCATTAGCGAGCTGTGATTCGGGGCGCATCGGATACTCCGGTGCGCCCCGAATTGCGTATGACCTGCTAATCTCCTGCCTAGTTCTGTATTAGGTGAGGATAACCATGCTTCGAAATCTGCTAGTTGTGCTGTGTGCGGCCGGGCTCTCCATCGGTGGAGTGGGAACGGCGACGGCACAACCCGCCCCCGTGGTTCCGGATCCCGGCAGTGCAATCGGAGTCACCGATGTGACCCTCGTCGATCACGACCGGCCAGACCCGTGGGCGGCGGGCACGACCCGTGAGATTCCGGTGACGATCACCTATCCAGCCTCGGAGGTCGCCGGTCACGAGCAGTCCACCTACATTCCTCGGGCGGTTGCGGACAGCATCGGCGCCCCCGGTCTCGCGGACCTCCGTACCAACGGTCATGTGAACGCGCCCGTCGCATCGAACGGTGACCGGTCACTCCCGGTGGTGCTGTTCTCGCCCGGCTTCAACGTTCCGCGCTTCCTCAACACCGTCCACGCAGAGGCCCTCGCCGCTCGCGGGTACGTGGTGATCAGCATCGATCACACGGGCGACGCACTCGCCACCGGATTCCCGGACGGACGTGTGGTGCCGACGCGCATTCCGGACGAGTACTCGGATGCCGGTCTGCGGGGCGCGATCGATGCTCGGGTGGCAGATGCTCGATTCGTGATGGGCGTGGTCGACGACCTTTCTGCAGACGGGACGTCGGACGCCGTGTCCGGGCAACTTCCCGACGGCCTCGCGAGCGGTCTGGACTCCGACAAGGTCGGAATGTTCGGGCACTCGATGGGCGGGGCGTCCGCCGCAGAGGTGCTCCGCGTCGACCCCCGCCTGGATGCGGCGGTCAACCTGGACGGCGCCCTGTTCTACGGAAGCGACCCGAGCCCGGCGGTGACGGAAGGGGTCGACGGCCCGCTGCTGAGCGTCATCAGCTCGCTGCATGCGGATAGTCAGGACGGACGCGAACGATTCTGGAATCAATACTTCGCCACTCCTCGGGGATGGAGCAAGGTCTACGCAGTAGCGAACACCGGCCACGGCAGCTTCACCGACGGCGAGCACTTTCTCCCGCAGAACGTTCCCGATCTGCCGTTCTTCGAGATTCCCGGTGGGCTCAGCTTCGGGACGGCTCCCCGCGGAGAGGTTCTCGGCACAACGAACGGCCTGCTTGCCGACATGTTCGATCGGTTCTTGAAGGGTGCGCAAGTGCCATCCCTGGAGAATCCTGCGACGCAATATCCGCTGGTCCACGAGGTTCGATGACACCACGCGACCCATCGTTCACATCGCGCTCGACAAACCGATAGTCTGCACGAGTGGCGAAACTCACCGTGAAATCCGATGTCCCTTTGTCTCCCGAGGAGACCTGGGAGAAGGCATCGAACCTGTCCGACTTCGACAAGTGGTTCGTGGTTCACGATGGTTGGCGTGGCGAGGTGCCGGAGGAATTGTCGTCCGGCACGACACTGCAGTCCGTGGTCAGCGTCAAGGGCATGCGTAACCGCGTCAAGTGGACCATCAAGCAGTACGAGCCCCCGAAGCGTCTCGTTCTCGAGGGTGACGGCAAGGGTGGCGTCAAACTGGGCCTCGACCTGTCGGTCCGGGCGAAGGGCGCCGGCTCGGAGGTTTCGTTCACTGTCGAACTCGGCGGTGCTCCGCTGTTCGGGCCCATCGGATCCGGCGTGGCCAAGGCGTTGAAGGGTGACATCGAAAAGTCTCTGAACACGTTCGTCGAGATCTACGGCTGATTCGAGCAGGGTAGAGCGAGCACAACGGGAGGCCCATATGTCCGGCCGCCACAAGGCGTCACATTCGAAGTCGTCGGGAAAGTTCCCGCCTGCCGCGAAGTACGGCGCCGTGGCCGTCGTGGCAATCCTCCTGATCGGGGTGGCGGTCTTCGCGATCTCCCGCGTCACCGGTGGCTGCGGGGACGTCACCGAATACACGGTTGCAGCCGACCCGGCGGTGGCTCCCGCCGTCGAGAAGGCCGTGGCGGAGACCGGCGAATCCGATCTCGGATGCTCGACGTTCGCGGTGGCTCCGACGAGATCCGGTGACGTGAACCCGAACGGACCGAGTGCGCCCGATCTGTGGATACCGGATTCGACGATGCTGCTCTCGGAGGATGCGGACGTCGTTCGCGAGTCGGTCGCCTCCACCCCGATCGTCGTGGTGGGACCGAAGGGGGCGCCTACCGCCGATACCTGGCTGGGCGTACTCCGGACACCCAACATCACTCTCGGGGATCCGAATTCGGACGGTGCGGCGCTGGCTCCCGTCGCCGCAGCGACCGTGGAGGCCGAGGTGAGTGGCAGCGATCCTCGCGAGGTCTCCTCGGCGCTGGTCTCGGTGGCTCAGCAATCCTCGAACGCCGAAGAATCCGACACGGCAACCAGGCTCGGAACCGTCCGGAACAACGGTGGCCTTGCGATCGTCAGTGAACAGCAGTTCGTGTCGAGCCGAGCCGAAGGTCGCGCCGAGGGGCTGAGCGCGTCCGTGCCGGGAACGGGCAGCATCTTCCTCGACTACCCGATGGTGGCGACGGGTGCGGAAGATCGGGACGCGGCTCGGGATGCGGGCTCGAAGCTCGCCGATGCTCTGGCTTCGCGAACGGGCACCGACTCGTTGTCTGCTGCGGGCTTCCGCGGCGCGGAGCGTGACCAACTGAGCGACGGTCGTGGTGTCACCCCCGTCGTCGAGCTTCGGACTCCGGATGCGGTGACCGTGGCCGATACGCGCAAGAAGTACGAGTCACTCATGAAGCCCTCCCGGCTGTTGGTGGTGGAAGACGTGTCGGGCTCGATGAGTTACAACGCTGCGGACACGACCCGGATGGGTATGACGGTTCGGGCGAGCGAAGCGGGCAGCAAACTTTTCCCGGAGGCTGCGCAGGTGGGCCTGTGGTCGTTCTCCACCGGCGCGGACAGCTCGGAGCCCGATTACAAGGAACTCGTGCCGATCGCCCGGATGGACGAGATCGTCGACGGAACCACACAGCGTGAACGTCTGCTGGCGGGCATTCGGTCTCTTCCGGACGAGATCGGTGGAGGCACGGGTCTGTACGACACGACGCTCGCTGCGTTTCGTGAGGTGAAGAAGGGTTTCGATCCGAACGCTGTCAACTCGGTGGTGATTCTCACCGACGGCACCAACGAGGATCCGGGGAGCATCGGCTTGTCCGAACTGTTGTCCACCCTCGAGAGCGAGCAGGACCCGTCGAAGCCGGTCAAAATCGTCACCATCGGAATCAGTGAGGATGCCGATGCCGATGTTCTTCGCCAGATCTCGGAGGCGACGGGCGGCACGAGTCACATCTCCCGAGACCCGTCGACCATCCCGACCGTGTTCGCCGACGCTCTGCAGAGTCGGGGCAACTAGTCGAGAACGTGCGCTCCGCCGGTGTCGGTGACCCATTCGTCGGCGAGTGAGTCGAGTACGCCGTCCGCATAGAGCGAGTCGACGGCAGCGGACACACACGGGGTGAGTGCGCTGCCCTTCTCGAGAACCCCACCGAAGAATTCCGTGACTGCGTTCGGGTGGGGAAATTGGCCGACCAGAATTGCGTTGTCGATCTGGGATTCGGCGATCTGAAAGCCGGTCGGGATGTCGACGACGATGGCATCGACTTCGCCGACGATCAGGGCTTGCTTGGCCGAATCGGTGGTGGGAAGGGTGCCGCTCCTCGGGCCGCAATCACCCACCGCGTCCGTCGGCGGCAATTGCGTGAACGCTTGAACGGGCGTGGTCTCGACGTCGGGTTCCGTCGGGGCGTCTTCCCCGGACGAGCACGAAGCAAGCGTCATCGCGGCGGCAGCAACGAATATTGCGAGGCGAGTCGACCAGGGGCGGGCATCGAACATCTTCCCTGGCAAATCGGCGTAGTGCCAGGACGCGAACGCAAATTGGCGCACAATATGTGAACACCGACAACGGGAGGCTGCGATGTCCGACCGGCCTCGAGGTGCCGATCACATCACCTTGGACGGGCATCGCCTGTCGCTGAGCAACCTCGACAAGGTGCTCTATCCGGAGACCGGAACCACCAAAGGTGACGTCATCGACTACTACCTTCGGGTGGCGCCGGTGATGCTCCCGCACATCGCAGGTCGGGCGGTGACACGTAAACGGTGGCCCAATGGTGTCGACGGTCAGTCGTTCTTCGAGAAGAACCTGGCGGCGTCGGCACCGGATTGGCTCGACCGGCGATCGCTACCGCATTCCTCGCGAACGGTCACCTATCCGCTACTGGATTCGGTGGCTGCGCTCGGTTGGGCGGGCCAGCAGGCCGCGCTCGAACTGCATGTTCCGCAGTGGCGGTTCGAGGGGGCGGAGCGGGGGCCGGCGACGCGACTCGTGTTCGATCTCGACCCGGGGGAGGGCATCGGGTTGGCGGAGTGCGCAGGGGTGGCCCGGGCGGTGCGCGATCTGGTGCAGAACCTCGGCTGGCGGGCCTTTCCGGTCACGAGCGGCAGCAAGGGCATTCACGTGTACGTGCCGCTCGATCGTCCGTTGAACGGAACCGGCGCTTCGACGATCGCCAAGCAGGTGGCGACCGGACTGGAAAAAATGATGCCCGATCTCGTGACTGCAACAATGGCGAAGGCTGTCCGGGCGGGCAAGGTCTTCTTGGACTGGAGTCAGAACAACCCGTCCAAGACCACCATCGCGCCCTACTCCTTGCGTGGACGATCGAAACCGTTCGTGGCTGCTCCCCGGACGTGGGACGAACTCGATGATCCGAAGCTCGAACACCTCACGTTCGAGTCTGTACTCGGGCGGATCGAGCGGGACGGTGACCCGATCGCCGAACTGGACCCGCCACTCGACGGACGGACGGGCGATGCTCTCGACGCCTACCGGGGAAAGCGTTCGCCGCGAAGAACTCCCGAGCCGGTTCCGGCCGGATCGCCGGTGACGGGAAACGACGACACCTTCGTCATTCAGGAACACCACGCACGCCGACTGCACTACGACCTGCGTCTCGAGCGCGGCGGCGTCCTGGTCTCCTGGGCCGTCCCCAAGAACGTTCCCACGTCGACGGGTGAGAACAGGCTCGCCGTTCACACCGAAGATCACCCACTCGAGTACGCCACCTTCTCGGGGACGATTCCCAAGGGCGAATACGGCGGCGGCCGGATGACGATCTGGGATTCGGGGACCTATGTCACCGAGAAGTGGCGTGACGACGAGGTGATCGTTCGACTAGACGGCGAACGGGTGCAAGGACGATTCGCGTTGATTCGCACGAAGGGCGACCAGTGGTTGATGCACCTGATGAAGGATCAGAGCCGCACCGCTTCCGATGCTGCTTCGGAGCTACCGAAAGGACTGGCGCCCATGTTGGCGTCACCGGGGACCCTCGAGGGCTTGAACGAAGAGGAGTGGGCGTTCGAGGGAAAATGGGACGGTATTCGGGTGATCGCGGAAATCGCCGAGGACCACCTGCGGTTGTCCAGTCGGGCCGGAAACGACAAGACGGCGCAGTATCCAGCGCTGGCGTGGTTGTCCGATGCGTTGGCGGGTCACGAGGTGGTGCTCGATGGCGAGGTCGTGGCATTCGACAACGACGGGATCAGCAGTTTCGGGTTGCTGCAGCAGGGCGGTGAACCACACATCCTGGTGTTCGACGTCCCGTACCTCGACGGGGTGTCCCTGCTTCGCAAGAAGTACTCGGACCGACGGCGTGTCCTGGAAGCGTTGGGGGAGAAGGTTCCTCGACTGGAGATTCCGCCGCAGCTCGACGGCACTCCCGGCGAAGTCCTGGACGAGAGTGCACGTCGCGGCTGGGAGGGTGTCGTGGCGAAACGTCGTGATTCCGTGTATCTCCCGGGCAAGCGTGGCTCGAGTTGGATCAAGGTGAAGAACTGGCGCACACAGGATGTGGTGATCGGTGGATGGAAGCCGGGGCAAGGCAAACGATCGACAAGTATCGGTTCTCTGCTGCTGGGTGTACCCGACGGCGACGGCCTCCGATATGTGGGGAAGGTGGGAACAGGATTCACTGAGCGGGCGCTGACCGACCTTGCGGGGACGTTGACGCCGTTGCGTCAGGACCACAGTCCCTTCGCCGATGAGGTGCCCGCCGTAGACCGAAGGGATGCGATGTGGGTGGCTCCGAAGCTGGTGGGCGAGGTTCGATTCATGGAGTGGTCGACGGCACGGCGGTTGCGGCATCCGAGTTGGCGTGGTTTGCGCGACGACGTGTCGCCCGAACAGGTGAGGACCTCGTCATGACCGAGATAGCGGTTCCGACCGAGATGCCCAGCCGTGCAGAGTTGTTCGAACGCGGTGTGCAAGCGCGTCGTTCGGTACCGTTGGACGTGATCGCGGAGTGCGCATCGGGCTCCGACCGAGACCCGCTCGCATTGCTGGAGAGTCAGGCCTCGAGCAGGGTGGCGGATCTGGTCCCGGTCCGATACGGACGTATGGCCGCTTCGCCCTTCGCGTTCTTCAGAGGTGCAGCGCTCGTGATGGCCGACGACCTTTCGCGCACACCGAATTCCGGATTGGCCACCCAACTGTGCGGTGACGCGCATCTGAGCAACTTCGGTCTGTACGCCACTCCCGAACGCAAGCTGGTGTTCGACGTCAACGATTTCGACGAGACTTTTCCCGGCCCGTTCGAGTGGGACGTGAAGAGACTCGCCGCGAGTTTGGCAGTTGCGGCAGGGGGCAACGACTTCGGGCGGAAAGTCCGTAAGCAGATCGTTCGAGCCTGTGCGGCCGAGTACCGCGAAACCATGATCGGCCAGTCCGAATGCACCGAGCTCGAGATCTGGTATGCGCACATCGATGCGGAAGCCCAGCTGGACGAGATTCGAAACCTTCTCGACGCATCCACCAGAAAGCGGGTCGCCAAGACGCTCGACAAGTCGTGGAATCGCAACAGTAGCCAGGCATTGGCGAAACTGACCACGACGGTCGACGGTCATCCGCGGATCGTGAGCACGCCGCCGTTGATCGTCCCGATCGAGGAGTTGTTCGCGGGCGTGGATGCCGACGATGCAAACCGGGAACTGGTCGACCGTTTTCGTTCCTACCGTGAGACATTGGCGCCGAGTCTGCGGGTGTTGTTCGATCGTTTCCAGTTCGTCGAGGCCGCCCGCAAGGTGGTCGGGGTCGGCAGTGTCGGCACGCGTTCGTGGATCGTCCTGCTGCGTGGGCAGGGGGAGGACCCGCTGTTCCTTCAGGTCAAGGAAGCTCAGCGCTCGGTGCTCGAGGCGTACGTCGGAGGGTCGTCGTGTGCGAATCAGGGGGAACGGGTGGTGTGCGGGCAGCGGCTGATGCAGGCCGCGAGCGACATCTTTCTCGGTTGGCAGCGAGGGAAGGGGGTCGACGGCGTGGAGCGTGACTTCTACATCCGTCAGCTGCGCGACGGCAAAGGATCGGCCGACATCACCACCATGTCTCCGGAGCTGATGACTCTGTACGGAAGACTCTGTGCGCGAGTCCTCGCTCATGCGCACGCCCGCGGCGGGGACCGATTCGCGATAGCGGGATACCTCGGTGACGACAAGAGCTTCGACAAGGCGATACATGCGTTCGCCGAGGACAGTGCGGAACAGAACACGCGCGATCACGGGCTCTTGCTGGAAGCGATCGACGAAGGACGAATCACGGCCCGAAAAGGGCTGTGACGAGGTGGTGCCCTCGGCAGGATTCGAACCTGCGACCTACCCTTTAGGAGAGGGTTGCTCTATCCCCTGAGCTACGAGGGCGTGGGACGTGCGCGAATAGGTGAGTAAAACCCCTGTGATCTGGTCTTTTCGTCCTGTTCGTGGTGTCCCTGCGTCGTGGGCTGCCGATTCCTTGCGTAGTTCGGCCGTTCACGTGCGCTCGGTGAGTATATCGGCAATGCCGTCTGCCCCGCACACTGTGGGGTGTGCGGGGTGACCGTGGTCGAGTGGGTTGTGTGCTTTGGCCGGGCTCAGCCGCGTGGTGGCAGGCCCGGCTGTTGCCGTCTGTAGAGCCACCGGGCGATCGCATTGCGTCCGGCGGCGAATCCGATCATGACGGTGAGTTGGCGTGTGGCGGTGTAGGCGATCATGCGGCCCCCGTACAACGTGCGATCCAACGTGTTGTTGGCGGACTCGGCGTCTTCGCGCCAGCCGTAGCAGCGATCGTACAGGCTTGTTCCTGCCTCGGTTTTGATATGCAGTCGGAGGTGGTGGGCGCGATTTAAGTTGCGTGCTCGGTCATCGGGGGTCGTATCGATGCGGATCGGGTGGATCGTTCCGCACTGCATTGCGAACTCGCCGTAATGGCGGAATGTGTTGTCAGCGTTCTTTCGTCGCATGACCTTCCCGCGAGGACATTGCGTCAAGTGCATTTCGCCGGTGTCGAGGACGGTGCGGTCGTGAACCGTACCGCCGGCGAGTACCAAGTCGTGGGTGTCCCCGCACCCGCAATGGTGCAATTCCAGCGGCGTTGTTCGCTTGTGTTTCTGCATCGGCGAGAGCACGGTGATGCCTCGTTTCAGCAGAGGGGCGATGTGTTTTCCGGTGAAGGCACCGTCATAGCAAATTCCGTCAACACGAATGCCTTCGGTGTCGGCTAGGGCGTGTCTGCTAAATATTCGTGGTTCCGTGCGCGATGCTGCGTGAGTGTTGCGTGCTGATGAGATCTCCGACGACCTGTGGGCTGCGATCGAACCCGTCTTTCCTGCGCTGTCCGGTCGCCGGGGACGCCCCTGGAACGACCACCGTCTGACGCTCGAAGCGATCGCCTGGAGATTCCGGACCGGGTCTCCGTGGCGGGACGTACCCGATCATTTCGGGGCATGGCAGTCGATTTGGGAGCGTCATCGTCGTTGGTCCGACGACGGCACCTACGTGCGGATGTTCGCTGCCGTGCGCGCCGCCGCCCCCGAAGACAGCCTGCATCTCGAGCGCCTTTTGTCGATCGACTCGACGATCGTGCGCGCCCATCAGCACTCCGCCGGTGCGCTCACCGATGCTCACACAGGGGGCTCGATCGAATGACAACAATCTCGCCCACGAACCCGCCGACCACGCACTCGGTCGCTCACGGGGTGGTCTGAGCACCAAGATCCACGCACTGACCGACGCGCACTGCTGCCCACTGACGCTGATGCTCTCGGCTGGGCACGCTGGTGACAACCCGTACCTGGCGCCGCTGCTCGAGGCGCACCGCACCCACGACACCGCCGCCTTTCGTCTGCTCGCTGACAAGGCATACTCGCATCCGAGCACTCGAAAGCACCTGCGTGAACGCAAGATCTCGCACACCATCCCAGAGCGCCGCGACCAGATCGCACATCGCAAGGCCAAGGGATCAGCCGGCGGCCGGCCACCCGGATTCGACAAGGCCCGCTACCGCGAACGCAACACCGTCGAGCGCAGTTTCGGTCGACTCAAGCAATGGCGTGCGATAGCCACCCGCTACGGAGCCTGACAGCCAAACACGTTGAACGTCCGAGTGACGCAACCGTGTACTTGCCCTTCAATGCCTACATCGAAGACCTATCCACCGCACTCGAGATCTTGATGAAGGTGGTGTCCCCCGTGCACAGAACTGGCCTCGAATTACTCGCGGCGAGATTTTCCAGTGACTCCAACCCGTTTCACTGGGCGTCGATCAAACTTGGCGGCGGCTACGACACCTTGACATTGTATTGTCGCCGTCACGCCTTGCTCCGTAGCTTGGACGCCCGCATGTCGGCATTCACGAGTTGCTTGCCAAGGTCTGGGTTGGTCGCGTACGCCACTCGTAGTGCTCCGCTCCAGATCAAGGCTGCACCCAGCATGTGTAGGACCACGAGGACTTCTTCGGCGACTGAAAGCGCCTGCAACACTCCGATCAGTCCCTGGGCCAAGAACAGACCAACGAATACGACTGTTCGTGACGAAACCAGTGATGCTCCGGTCCGATGCGCCGAGCGCATTATGGCAACGGCCAGAATCAATGTCGCGAGCGCGCTACTGGCGTGAAGTATCACCATTGTGAGCCAGTCGAAGGGCATGCGATGGACATCCGACGAATCCCCCGCATGAACTCCTGAACCAGTTACCGCCGTTCCGATGAGCACGAGTACGGCGGAACTCGCCACAAGCCAGCGTGACCTCACGACCAGTCCGCGGTCGACCTCGGCGACGTCCGGACGATCTCCACGCCCGACCAGTTCGACCGTGTACACGGCAGCGGTCAGCAGCAACATGGCTGCGATGAAATGTGCAGCAACAATATACGGACTCAGCCGGGCGAGTACGGTCACGCCGCCGACGACGGCGTTGAGTACGACAATCCAGAATTGGAGCCAGGCTGCGCGTAGTACTGCTCGATCGGGTCTGTTCTGGCATCGGGCGATGATGATCAGGGCGCCTACTGCGAGACAAAGCACTCCGGTGAGCATGCGATTCCCGAACTCTATTGCTCCGTGAATCCCCATCTCGGGGGTGGGGGCAAGCCCCTCCCCGGTGCATGACGGCCATGTGGGGCAACCCAAGCCGGATCCGGTGACACGGACGACGCCGCCAGTGACGATGATCATCACGCTCGCAGCAACAGCTACGGCTGCCGCTACGCGAAGGCTCGATCGCCCGAAGTAAACACGACCCGCCAACCATGAAAGCGGTGTCACCAGGACCTCCCCAATTTGGAGCACAGATTCTCGATCACCGTACGGGTGAGGATGGGGCAAATCTTTTCGGGCCCCACGACGAATCCCCATCGAACGGCTGAAGAGATGAGGTTGGCGCCAGCGGCGCATTGGGGCGTGACCTGGACTAGGGGAGGCGCTGCTAAGGGGAGACTTGGAGGACAACTGATGTCCGGTCGCCGATACATGTGAGACGCATGCCCACCCGGGGCGCTCTGGCCCACAATCACGTTGAAAGGGCTGGTTCGCAGCACCTTTCGTCTCAATGGGTTTCCTGTCACGCCCGCATCAGTCCACTTGTCAATCGGAATCCGCTGAGTAGAGCAAAGGGATTATGAGTCGGTCGATGACGCGCGTAACGAAATCCTCATCAACTGGGTTCGGCTGCGCCACCACCTGGTAGAAGGTCATGGCAGGGAATACCTGGCCGACGAAGGCCAAATCGGTACCCACTGAGACCTCACCTCTGGCCTGAGCCCGACTCACGATCGCCAGGAATGCCTCTCGGCGAGGGCGGGCGATAGTCTCTTCCACCGCGCTACGTATGGCCATATCGTGGGCCATCGCGGTCACAATGCCGGTGATGATGGCATCACGTCGCGCGTCCTGCTCCGCGTACACGGCACCGAGAGCAATCAGGTCTGAACGCAGCGACCCTGTATTCGGCGGTTCTTCTTCCCAGCGCAACGCCGCGATGGCATCGAGAACTAGTTCGGACTTGCTTTTCCACCGTCGATACACGGTCGCGCGACTCGCGCCGACCCGCGCCGCGACCGCTTCCATGGACAGCCGGTCGTATCCGACTTCCGCCAACAGATCTTGCGCCGCAACGATCAACTCGACATCCCTACCTGCGTCTCGAGGCCGCCCCTGGCGATTCGCAGCGGTCTTCACATCCGTCTCCTCAGCTTCACCGTCAGCTCAACACTAGCCGAAGCCATGATATTGCAATACAGTGCTGTACTGTATCGAAAGAGCGCCAATCCACACCAAAACACCTAATGGAGCCTGGAGTTCGTATGACAACCACAGTCCGCGACGAACAGTCGGGACAAACGACCGGCACCCGCCACCCCGCCATAGCACTCTTGGTCCTCGCGGGTGCCCAGTTCATGGTCGTGCTG
This sequence comes from Rhodococcus sp. NPDC058521, assembly GCF_042719695.1. NCBI lineage: Bacteria > Bacillati > Actinomycetota > Actinomycetes > Mycobacteriales > Nocardiaceae > Rhodococcus > Rhodococcus sp. NPDC058521. The sequence continues at coordinate 33,164 of NZ_JBHXNL010000003.1, read as the reverse complement.
GACGCGACCATCGTGAACATCGCATTGCCGAGCATCCAATCCGCGCTCGGGTTCAGTGCTGCCAACCTCGCGTGGGTGGTCAACGCTTACGCGATCGCCTTCGGTGGACTATTACTGCTGGGCGGACGGGCGGGGGACCTGTTCGGGCGGCGCAGAATGTTTGTCGTCGGTGTCGTCCTGTTCGCTGCCGCATCATTGATCGGTGGATTCGCAACAACATCCGCTTGGCTGATAATTGCGCGTGTCGCGCAGGGTGTGGGCGCAGCCATCGCCGCGCCGGCCGCACTGTCCTTGATAACCGTTACGTTCGACGAGGGTAAGGCCCGAAACAGAGCGCTCGCGGTGTACGCAGCCATGTCCGGAGTCGGTGCCGCCATCGGACTTCTCGCGGGTGGCCTGCTCACCGAATACATTTCATGGCGCTGGGTCCTGTTCGTGAACGTGCCTATCGGACTGGCGGTCCTGGTCGGTATCGGATCGCTCCCGTCCGGAAGTCGGGGCACCCGCGGCCGTATCGACATCCCAGGAGCGATCAGCGGAACGTTCGGACTCACAGCGTTGGTGTACGCAATCACCCGCGGCGAACAGCACGGGTGGACGGATGCCGTCACACTGTCTTCCTTCGGAGCTGCGGTACTCGCGATCGGTGCGTTCGTACTGATCCAGGCCCGTACTACGGAACCGCTGATGCCGTTGCACCTCTTCGCGAACCGTTCGCGCGCCGGCGCGTTCGGCACGATGCTGATCGTCGGAGCAGGCATGTTCGCGATGTTTTACTTCCTGTCCCTGTTCATGCAGAAGGGGCTCGGTTACTCACCTGTCGAAACTGGCTTGGCGTACCTCCCATTCACCGTTGCCATCGGCATCGCATCCGTATTGGCCGAACGTCTGGTGGCGCGGATACAGGTTCGCTTCGTCATCATCTGCGGGCTGGCGTTGGCAACCCTGGGAACCTTCCTGCTGACACGGTGGGACACACAGTCGGAGTTCTGGCCCACGCTGGTGACTCCGATGGTGATAATCGCGTTCGGGCTCGGTCTCACCTTCGTCCCGTTGACCATCTCTGCGGTCTCCAAAGTCGAAGACAACGAATCCGGAATCGCCTCGGCAATCCTCAACGCGGCACAGCAGATCGGTGGCGCACTCGGTCTTGCGATCTTGTCGACACTCGCCACCCACGCCGCCGACAGCCGCCTGGTCGATGCCGACTCCACCTTCTATCGGGCAATCGCGATGAAGGACTTCCCGCTCCTTCAACAAGCAACAGATGCGCTCGTTCACGGTTACGGCCGCGCCTTCTGGGGAGGGGCATGCATCCTCCTCATCGGTGTGATCGTCGCGATCTTCACCGGATCATCATCCCGGGCAACCGAACCCGAAGCCAACCCCGCAGTTCCCACTCCGGACTCGGGTAAGTCAGATGGTTCGGACACGTAAATCGGAATCTCGGTTGCCGCTATTCCCCTTACGATGCGAGAAAGGACTCGCTCATGCACTCAGCGCTTCTTGGATTTCATGTCACCGTTGCGCTTGGACTCTCCATCATGCTTGGCGTCCAGTGTGTAGAACTGGGCAGGATCGTGCCCGCGGACGCCGACGAGCCTCCGCGAATCACCCGCGCATCGACCTTGGTGATCAAACTGGTTCCGATGATCACGGCCGTTGTTGCTGTCACTGGTGGCATTCTGGTCGGGACGGGGTCAGAAGGAGGCCCGTGGATCGGTGCGGGTGTGATCGCAGCGGTAGTCATTGCGGGACTAGCCTTCTGGACTCTGCGGCAGCTCCGCGACCCATACGTAATCCGGGGACGGACACTCTCGGGCGTCAGAGCTGTGCAATGGGGAGCCCCGTCGTTCGTACTTGCCGGCACCTTCCTCATGGCGGTGCGTCCCCGTGACGTGCCGACCGCTGTCATTCCGATCGTCCTGGCAGTCGCGGTTGCAGTGGGTGCGTACTTTGCGAGTGAGAAAGCGAGGCAACAGATTGTCCGACCTCCAGCCCGCAGCTCGAATCCCGGCTCCTGAAATGGTCCGCCCCTTGTGCTAGCTGAGATACACAACACTCGCCGTGTCATTGACGTACGCAACGGGTTTGAAGAGCATGCACGGAGTTGCAAGCTAGTGCAGCCGTGACGTCCGATATCTGATGCCGACACGCAACCCGTACATGGTTCGACGATTTCGAGTTGCACAGCCAACTACTGATGTTCATGTGGCGATACGGTGTCAGTCGGGAGGCCTCTATGACAGCAGCGGAGCAAGTAGTACTCGTCAACAACGCAGGAGAGCCTATTGGCACAGCCCCGAAATATTCGGTTCACGGTACGAATACGCCACTTCACCTCGCCTTTTCCTGCTACGTGATAGGGCAGGATGACCGTATCCTGCTCACGCAACGTTCATTTGAGAAAGCAACGTGGCCCGGCGTCTGGACCAACTCCTGTTGTGGACACCCGAAGCCGGGCGAGTTCATCGGCGAAGCCATGCTCAGGCGCCTGGATGAAGAACTCGGACTGGTGCCGAGCGACTATGGAATGGTGCTTCCGGACTTCAGGTATCGGAGCGTTATGGACAACGGAATCGTCGAGAACGAAATCTGCCCGGTCTTCGTGGCATATGTAAACAGCGAACCGACGCCGAATCCTATGGAGGTGAACGCCCATGCATGGCTGGAGTGGGCAAGCCTAAAGACGCTATACGGTGGTAGGGCATTGACGCTATCGCCGTGGAGCTCACTTCAGATCGATTGTCTCACAGCATTTTCAGACAGTCCCCGAGATTGGCCACAGTTGGGACCGACTGAACTTCCCCCGCGCTGGCGTCGGGCGCTGGGGCGCGATACGGACTTCTAGTCGTCGTTGCGGTGCCAGCCCAAGATGAAAGCATATGTAAGTTTTGATACAGATCACGATTGTATTGTAAGTGATTCAGCGTTAAGCTGTGGCCGCTGTCATTGGAATTTCTGCGGACGAGGTCGAAGCACTCTGCAGGCAAGTCGACGGTGTTGTTGAAGTGGCGAACTATAACCAGCCGAAGCAAACCGTCGTCTCCGGCGATGTTCTTGCCGTCAACGCCTTGGAAGATCTGGCTCAGCAGGCTGGAGCCTCAAGCGTAGTGCGGCTCAAAGTAGGCGGTGCATTCCACTCGCCCCTTATGGCTGATGTCGCGGACGAATTCGGGGTAGATCTCGAAAATTGTGTGATCAGCACCCCGGATTTGCCTGTATTGAGCGCAGTCACTGGTCAATACGTCGAGAACCCCGCGGATATTCGCGCCCTCCTGCATCGCCAGATCGTGGCACCTGTGCGCTGGCTGGACACGATTCGCCACGCAGTCGAGGACGGCTACGACCGCATAGTAGAGATCGGACCGGGGAAGGTCCTCACCGGGTTCTCCCGTCGCATCGCACCGGACACAGAAGCCTTCGCAATCGCCTCGCCGTGACGATGTACCTTGCTAGCGATGCGAACCTCCGCCACGGCGTGGTCGACGAATTGATCGTCCTCGCGAGAACAAGGGGCAGCACGACGATCACAGCAAGACTCGGCGACCGCGGAAGCTTCATCAGTTCGGTGCGAACAACGTTCATTCGGGCCTCCTGACGATCGAACCGGCCGGTGACTGCCAAGAACAAGACTGTGGTGACGGCGCCCAGAGCTGCGATGCTCGGGTAGGAAATCTTGCTGAGTGTGACGACCTCATCAGACCGATTCAAAGAACGATAGGGGGTAGACGTGGATCGCACCAATGGAGGCTCAGGAGCCGCCTTCCGTGCGCTCGCTGTCGCCGCAGTCGCTGCAGTCGCTTCTGCTAGCACCGCGATCGCGACACAGAGAGCAGCTCGCTCGCACATCGCAACCGCACCGACGGGTACCCACCCACGCGAAGCGAAATCGTCTGTACAAGTGCACATCGATGCGGGCGCTCGACCACCGGTGTGGGCCGCGGACGAAGATGACTTCGACTCTGCGACGAGGAATGCCCGCACGGTGATGTGGGGTGGTGTCATTCCCATCGTCGTCATGGCAGTGGGAATCTGCCTACTTCTCGCCGTAATAGTGGCGATGTTTGTGGACTCGAATCCGGAAGCGGTCGATGGGGGGAGCTTTGCGACCTGGCGATCGAGCTTTGGAGGACTGGTCGATCCCCAAGCCGCCTTGGTTCTCAGCCCGGGGCTTTTCGCAGTGATCGTCACGGTGAATGTCGCCGTATCCTTGGCGCGCAATGACGCGAGCACTTTGCATGAGGCGACGTTGACGTCATTGTGGGCAAAGCTGTTGTCCTTCCAGTCGATGCTTGCATCTGTGGTGTGTGTGGTTCTCGCTGTGGTGGTGTGTGTTGGAGCAGGGCTACCTGGCCACAAAGACGCAGCGGTCGCGGCAGTGGTGGTGCCTGCTCTGTTCAGCGTCGGTTTCGCGGCAACAGTCGTGGTTTCGGATCAATCGGGTGCTGAGAGTCGTCGATCGTTGATCGACGCGAGGCGGCAGCGGAAGCAGTTCGACGCCCGCAGAAGGCGGTTCGTCCAGTTGTCAGAGGGGTCAAACGACCGTCGGCGGATCCTGCGGGTGTTCTGGCCCGCAGTCGTTGGTTTCGTACTCACGCTTGTAGCGACGTTGGTGCTCGACGCGATCCTTGTGGGCAGTGTCTCAGGGATGCTGGGATTTGTTGCTATACAGGCGTTTATCGTCCTATACGCCCAGGCGGTTGTCTGGTATCTGGTCTTCTTGCGCTGGACGTCGTGCTCCAAGCGGGACGAAGAGCGGACAAAGATCCCCAAAGTCTTACTCGCCTTGATGGGTCTATACCTGATACTGATTCCGACGATGTCTTGGTTGTACGGGGAGGGCTCCCCAATTCGTGTGATCGCCGCTTCCTCGGCTGCACTGGGTGCACCACCATTGATCATGCTGGTCCTGGCGTGGGCAGGCGGGAGACGGGCGCGAGGTATCGGGATGCGACGGCTGGGTTGGTTCGCGAGTAGCTTGTGGCATGGAATCGACTCCTCCCTCGTTTCTACCGCCTCGACCTTGGACGCTCGCATCGAGATCTTGGAGGAGCGTCTCGCCCGAGTGTCGCGCGACCAAGGGTGTGAATCTCGTTCGGAACGTAGACGCTAGCAGCGCGCGAAGCGGACGCGCTCCGGCCAGCAGTGCGCCGTCGTCTTGTCGGCAAAGCGGACTGGTGGTGTGTCGATGCCGGACGGGGAGTGGACGTGCGCAAAGATGTTCCTACCCACGGGATCTGCGATGCATTGCCCCGGTGTGCTGTACTAACTTCGACTGCCTCAATTCCCCGGCGAAATGTCGAAACCAGGAGAATGCGATGTACTCCAGGGCAGGCACATTCGTACCGAATCGATTACTCGGCGGAATCTGCGACCACTACGGTAAAGCACATGAGACAGTGCGAATTGCAGCGCATCAAAGGGTGGTTCTACTTGCCCGAAGCATCGGACGAGAAGGTGCCTGGCATTCTGTCGTGGGAACCGTCCAAAGGTGCAACGTTGGAGTTGATCGGCGGGTTTTCACCCGGGCCGGACTACCGAGAGAATCCCGAAGGCACTGGCTGCGTCAGTCACCAGATTGTCGGCGACGTACGTTCCGGCACCATCTTCGGTGTGTCGGATTCTGGGACTCCGCTGTCGATCTGGGAAGCGCAGCGCGGCAACTACACGGCTGGGATGTCGGGTCAGGTGCGCGAAGAGTTCTGGGAATCGGGGTGGGTCTGCGTCGGCGTCCACATAGGTAGTTCCCGAGACCCTGATTTCTCGAAGGCGACGCTCGTACTCGACGAGCTCTATTACCTCGTTGACGACGCTCGCTTCTGCCCACCACAGTGGGCGAAGATTGAGGGTGTCGACAGTCCCGGTGAGCTACTCGAGAACGGGACTCGACTCACGCCTTACATACTGCCGGTAGTGGGTGGGTACCGAGCTGAGTGCGTCCACGCAGAGACCGATGAGACCCGATACTCGATCAGCACCCGAGCAACCCGACCGTGGGCCAGCGTCGCGACGGAAGCCATGCCCGCCCTCAAACTCGACATGATGACGCAGAAACAACGCCGAGGGCAGGTCATCGAACTCCACGTCGGCGCGGATGCGAGCATTCGGTTACACGAGGGCGCTGTCGGAAGTGCAGCCGACTTCACCGACCGAATGGGGCCGGTCCTCGATCTCATTCGTCTGGCGACGTTCAGTACCGCCGATGTTGAGGCCATCTCACTGAAGACTACGGGCGACGAGGACGTTTCCCTGTTGTCGCGGATCGGGGAGCCCGCGAATCCTGTCAAGACGCATGAGCCCGCGGCGGTGGTATTCGACTTCTCCGACGTATCACTCGATTCGTACCTCAAGACCTGGAAGAAGCTCACCCAGGGTCGACAAGCAGATTACGCGTGGAGTGTCATTGTCGGACACTGCGGCTACTCGCCGGAGATAGTCGAGCAATACGTCAGTCAGGTGCTCGCTGCCGCGGAAGGGTTCCACACGTGGTGCCTCAACGCCGGAGGTGCCGAACTGAACCCGCGGCTGAAAGCGTTGCATAACATGCTTCCCGCTGAGGTGGGGTCACGACTCAACCTCGACGTCGACAAATGGGCGGACTGGGCAGTATGGGCCCGAAATCATGTAGCTCATGGCGGGAGCAAACGCCAGCGGTTCATCAAGGACAGCCTGGAGATCTTGGCCGTAGCGAAATCGGTGCACCTCGTTACATACCTTGTCGTGCTGTGTGAACTCGGCGTACCGGACGAGAAGATCTGTGACGCTCTGAAAGATCATCCGCGTCTAAGTGCGATGGTCTCGTACTGCGAGGTGGTCAATCAGATACATGCGTCTCGCGTTCCGTAAAGCGCCGTAGTCGAGCGAAGTCAACCTGGTGACCGTCGGTGGCTGGCTGTGTGGCTCGAACTGGCAATTCGTCGATGAGCGCGTTCCCGAATTCGTACGAAGGCGTTCCGGGCTATCGTCCCGGATATGCGCTGAACAGGGTCGCAGAGGTTTTACTCAGGTCCCCGAGGGCGGGGGACGTACGCGAATAGGTGAGTAAAACCCTTGTGATCTGGTCTTTTCTGCCTTTTCCCGGTGTCACTGCGTCGCGGGCTGCCGCGGATCCTGTAGTTCGACGGCTCACGTGCGCTAGGTGAGTGTATCGGCAATGCCGTGTACCCCGCACACCGTGGGGTGGGGGTGGATGTGATCGAACGGGTTGCGTGCTTCGTCCGCGCTCAGCTTCTTCCAGCCAACGACCGTCGGTCGAGGGTCAATTCACCGCAAGGCTGACATCATCAGGGGTGATCTCTCGAGGCTGTCGAGCCGGGACAGGCGGCGGTAATCTACAAGGGTGCAAGGCGACCGGCTGGCTCGGACCCGAGACCATATCGCGCGGGTGTCGGGTCAGGGGACCGATTGGGTCGGTTATTGCACTGCGGTGGATAACGAGCTGAAGCGGGTGATCCCGTTCGAACGCAGTTGCTGGCACACCGTCGACCCCGGGGCGGTATTCCGGGCGGATCGCAGGCGCTGCTCTGCCCACCCCGACGGGAGCAGATCACCCGACGTACGGGCGAGCCTGACCGGCTGTAAGGCGCAGCGCGGTAGTCAGTGCTCGAGTTCGAGTTCCCTCATCCGACCGGCACGTACCTCTATCGTACGATGTGCGATATCGCGGGCCACGAGAGTGTCGTGGGTGATGAACACGTATGCAGTGCCGTGTGACGCTTGGAGTTCGCAGAGGACGTCAAGGACCGTCGCCTGGGATACAACGTCGAGCGCCGACACTGCTTCGTCGAGCACGACGATCGCAGGACGCGAAGCCAACGCCCGGGCGATGGCGACACGCTGGCTTTGTCCGCCGGAGAGTTCGTGCGGTCGGCGTTGCGCGAACGCTACTCCGAGGCCCACCTCGTCGAGTACTTCGAAGACTCGCTGGGACCTCTCCGCATGCGTGAGGCCGAGCGACGGATGCAGTGACTCCTCCACGATCCGTGCGACGGTCCATCTCGGTTCCAAGGCAGAGAACGGGTTCTGCGACACCAATTGCACTTGCCCGCCGTGCAATTCGATCGTTCCCTCATCGGGCACGGCCAGCCCGGTCAGTAGTCTGGCCAACGTCGACTTTCCCGAGCCGGACGGGCCGACCACAGCGACCGTCTCACCGCGATGCACGGTCAGATCTATCGAGTCCGACGCCACGACGTCGCCGAACCTCTTGGTCAGTGAGCGTGCAGTCAGCGCCGGCTGACCCGATGACGATACCGGTGCGCGAAGTCTCCGGCCCGGAATCGACTCCTGTAAGGCTTGCGCTGCTGCACTTTTCGGGCTGTTCAGCACACAGTTGGTCGACGCCGACTCCACGACGCGTCCACCGTCGAGCACGACGACCCGATGAGCCCGCTTCGCAGCGACCGTCAGATCGTGGGTGATCAGGAGCAGACCGGTGCCGTTGCCGGTGTGTGCGGTGAGTGCGTCGAGCACCTGATCTGTGACCTCATCGTCGAGTGCGCTCGTCGGCTCGTCCGCAACCAACAGACCGGGGCGTCCCGCCAGCGCCATCGCGATCAGGACTCTCTGTCGTTGGCCGCCCGATATCTCGTGCGGGTATCGCCGCGCGTACGACGGATCAGCCAAACCCACCTCGGCGAGGCGATTCACGGCTTCGGTCTCGCTGTTGGGTTTGCCGGTCAACCGCAGCGCCTCGCGCACCTGGCTCCCGATTCGACGCACCGGATTCAGTGAGCTGCCGGGATCCTGTGGCACATAGCCGACCTGGCGGCCGCGTACAGACCGCCACCTCCGGTTGCCTGGACCGGGCAGATCGGAACCGCCGAGCCGCAGCCGCGTGGCCTCCACCCTGGTTCGGCCGCGGTGCAACCCGAGGACTGTCCGCGCGAGCGACGACTTCCCGCTTCCCGATTTCCCGACGACGGCGACCACTTCACCGGGTTCCACACGCAGGCTGACGTCGCGCAGGATCTGGGTGTCCCCGAACGTGAGGTTCAACTCTTCGATCTCAAGCATCGTGCGTTCCTTCGATTGCCCGGGATAGCCGATAGGCGGCGAGTACGACAACCGTGATGACGACAGCCGGGATGACGGTGAGCCACCACGCACTCGCCAGGTACGCTCTGCCGTCGGCGACCATCGCGCCCCATTCCGGTGCAGGCGGCGGGCGTCCGAACCCGAGGAAACTCAGCCCAGCGACAGCCAGTACTGCTTGACCGAACTCCACGGATGCGACTGCCGCTGCGGTAGGCCACAGGTGCGGCAGAACATGCCTTCCCACAACGACCGTGCGACGCCACCCGCTGACGGTCGCTGCCTCGACGAACGGCGCGGACCGCAGCTGCATGGTTCGAGATCGGATGACGCGGGCAACCGCGGCTATTCCCGCGATACCGACCGCGACACCGAGTTCGATGGTCCCACCGCCTGTTGCGGCGATCACTGTCATCGACAGCAGCAGGCTCGGCACGGCGAGCAACACGTCCACGATCCGCATTCCGAGGCGATCGGTCCAGCCGCCGACATACCCCGCGAGGAGCCCGATTACGCCGCCTCCGATCACCGCGATCGCGACCGCGATCAGCGCAGCCGCAAGTGAGGCACCCGTGCCGTGAACGATCCGGGGGAGCACATCGCGCCCCAGCTGATCGGTTCCGAACGGATGCGAGAAGCCGGGCGCCTGCAAACGGTGGGAGGGCGACGCAGCGACGGGATCGATACGTGTCAGAAGGCCGGGCACCGTCGCCGCGATCAGAACGAGCACCAACACAACGGACGAGATGAGGTTGGCGGCCGAGGGACGCGCGCGAGGCGTCCGAACCGAGAATCGCTGATGCGTCGACACACGCTCTCCCACGGAGTTCGTCATGCGCGCACACCCCCCGCTCGAGGATCGACGAACGGGCCGACCAGATCGACGGTCAGAGTGGCGACCACGAAGATCGCCGCCGAGGTGACCACCACAGCCAGCAGTACCGGACCGTCGTGTGCGGCGACGGCCTGTTGAGTCAGCCTCCCGAGACCGGCCCGGGAGAAGACGGTCTCCACGACGACCGCACCGGCGAGGGCGGCACCGACCAGGACTCCGAGCGCCGACAATGCCGGCAAGGCCGTCACCGGTGCGACGTGCCGAAAATGCACGGCCGCATCCGACGCTCCTTTTGCTCGTGCGACGTCGACGAACGGCTGGGATGCCGCTTCACGCATGCCCGACGCCATTACCTGAGCGAGGTAACCGGCGATCGGGATGGCGAGTGTGATCGCCGGCAGTATCAAGGCGGACAAGCCGTCGTCGCCGAATCCCGGGAACAGGCCCAATCCGAATGCAAAAACCTGGATCAATACGAGGCCGACGGCGAATGTCGGGATCGATACCAGGACCGAGGGCAGCTGACCGACAACACGCGCCAGGATCCCTTCGGGACGGTATGTCGCGCCGAAGGCGAGCCCGAAAGCAGCGATCGCGCCGATCGCTAGTGCCGCAGCTGCGAGTGTCGCGGTGGACGGCAGCGTTTCGAGTAGAGACGTCGTCACCGGTTGACCGGTGACAACCGAGGTCCCCCAATCACCGCGGACGAAGTCCCCAAGTGCTGTCGCGTACTGCTGCCACAGCGGCCGGTCGAGACCGTATTGCGCTTGCAGTGCCGCGATCGTCGTCGCCGACGGCGGGACGCCGACGCTGTCGGCGTTCGCCGCGAGCGACACGGGATCGCCCGGCAGCACCCGCAGAATGGCGAACACCAGGGTGAAAACCATCCACACCACGACGGCTCCGGCAGCGACGCGGCCGAGGATTCTGCGAGCGAGCGCGTTCGTCATGACTCACCGTCTGCGAACTGCAATCGCAGTACTCCGGAGGCGTCGAATCCGATCCCGCCGAATCCGGGCGCGACGGCGGCGACCTGTGACAGCTCTGTCACGGGGATCGCGTAGCCAGCTTCGGCCAACCGGGTCTGGACCTGTTCGACGATTCCGGTTCGCCTGGCTCGATCGGCTACGCCGGCCTGTTGCTGGAGCAAGGGGTCGATCTCTGGATCGAAGGTGCGCTGCGAGTAGTTGGTGCCGTCCGCACTCAAGCGCGACCGCAGTATATCCGGATCGGCTCGGGTCACGTTGTAGTAGACGGCGTCGAAGTCACCGACCGAACGGCGCGATAGAAAGTCGTCATTCGAGAGGGCGGTGACCGTCATGCCGATGCCGACTGCGTGCAACTGCTGCTGAATGAGCTCGAGAATTGGCTTGTTGCCGTAGAACTCGGGCGAATAGATTACGTCGAACGTCAGTGTCTTCCCATCCTTCTCGCGGGTGCCGTCTCCTGGTCTCCGCCATCCGGCAGCGTCCAGAACCCGTTCGGATGCCTTCGGGTCGTATCGGATGTCCTTGTCGTCGTGGTAGCCGGGTGTCGTCGACGCCAATACACTGGTCGCCGGTGTGAAGCCGTCGCCGAGAACGGTGCCGACCAGTTCAGGACGGTTGAGAGCGGTCGTCACCGCTCGGCGCACTGCACGGTCGGCCAGCGCACCGCGCGAGACGTTCGGCTGGATCACATACGGCAGACCGGGATTCGGTCGCGACACCAGAGAGGCGCCCGCCGACGAAAGGCTTTCTCGGTCCTGTGGCTGCGGGTCGGCCGACGCGTCCAGCTGACCGGATTCGACGCTGCCTGCTCGCACACCGGATTCCGGGACGACGCTGAACTCGACTGTCTGGTAGCGGGCCTTCTGGGCGAAGCCGATGTCGGGTGCCCAGCGGTAGTCGTCGCGACGCGTGAGCGTCGCGGACCGGTTCTGCTCCCACCCCGAGTATGTGTAGGGCCCGCTGCCGATAACAGCACTTCCATTGCAGCGCTCATCGAACGAGCGACCCACCGTCGACGACGCGAGAATGCCGAGCTGCGTCGTCGCCGCCGCCTGAAGGAACTGCACATTCGGTTCACGGAACCGTACGACTGCGGTTCGCCTGTCGGGAGTGTCGGTGCCCTCGTAGCCGAGTAGGAATCCGGAAGCCTGAAGGGCGCGGGTCGAGCCGGCGGCATTGGCCGACGCGGGTGATCCCAGCGCGTCGAAATTCTTCTTCACCACGTCGGAGGTGAGCGGTGTCCCGTCACTGAATGTGACATCCGATCGCAGCGTAAACGTGAAGTCCCGGCCGTCCGGCGAGGCTTCGAATCGTTGGGCCAGCCAGGGAGTCAGTTCACCCGTATCGGGATTCTGATCCACCAGCGAGTCGACGACCTGCCGCGACACGTTGACGGTCTGGTTGGTGCTCGACTGTGCGGGATCAGCGCAACTGGGCGCCGACGACAGTCCATATCGGAGAGTGTCGGATCTGGTGTGCGCACCTGCGCAGGCCACCAGTGGTATCGCGAAGGACAGGGCAACGACGGCGGTGACCGTTCGCGTGATGGGTTTGATGACGTACTCGTTTCGTTGGGCTTCAGCGCCAGGCTGAGGCGATCAATTGGTGGGACCGCACGCGGTCCTCATGCCGATGCGCGAGGGTGGTGACGATCAGTTCGTCGGCACCTGTCAGGTCGGCAAGCGCGCGAAGGCGATTGGTGACCCGAGTGGCCGTCCCGACGAACCGGGTGGCGACGCGCGCCGAGTGGCGGGCAGTGAGGTCTCGGATGGCAGCCGCTGACACATCGTCGGGGCCGGGAACGGGGATGGCTCCGGCACCGCGGGCGACGGAATCCACCCACGGCAGAAACGGCTTCGCTTGGCGACGTGCCTCGTCCTCGGTGGCGGCGGCCAAGACGTCCGCCGAGACCGCCAGATACGGTGTCTCGAGCACCCCAGGGGTGAAGGCATCACGGTAGGCATGCGCTGTCTGAATCGTCGTCCCAGGCGCAAGGTGGTAGTTCGCGACGAACGGCAAGCCCAACTGTCCTGCCAATTGCGCACTGATCCCCGGCGAGTTGCCGAGGATCCAGGGCAGCAGATCTGTGCCCTCGCCCGGAGTGAGGTGAAGAGGGGCGACGAGCCCTTCGGGTGTGAACGTCCCGTCGCGCAGCGACAGGATCTGTTGCACCTGACTCGGGTAATCCGGCACGTCTCCCGGTGGAGCGATCAGCGCCAAGCCCGCTGCAGCGCGCGCCGAGTCGACGAGTCCCCGCAGATCCCGGGGCTCCGGAATTACCACGCCGTCGACCACAGGATGCTCGTCGACGCCAACTGCCGTCTCGACCGGAGCCCGATTCAGGGCCTCCCGATACTGATCTGCCCGGCCCGCGCTTCTGCCGAGCCCGAGGTCGACCCGGCCGGGATGCAGGGTCGAGAGCGTGCCCCATTCCTCGGCGACGCGGGCGGCGACCCGCTGGCTGAGCTGCACCGCGCCGGCACCGACACGGATCCGTTCGGTGGCCGACAGAACTTGTGCCGCAACAATTGCCGGTGCAGCGGAGGCGAGTGCGGAGAAGTGATGCTCGGCCACCCAGTAGCGTCGATAGCCGAACTCCTCGACGCGCCGGGCGAGATCGACGGCTTCATCGAGCGCTTGGCGGGCAGTTCCGCCTTTTCGGATGGGGACCAGGTCGAGCACTCCGAGTTCGGTCATGACGCAACTCGTTCCCGGTTCTTGATCACCAGGTTGACGAAGAGCGCCACGAGTGATGCGGCCAGCAGGAATATCGACGCGGCAACCAAGCCACCCGAAGCGTCCGACGATGCGTACAACGCCGCCGCCACCGCCGCGCCGAGTGCGCCGCCCAGGTTGTGGAACGTCCACGACGCTCCGATCGCGAATCCGGATTCGGCAGCGGGAACCGACGACAGCGCGGCGACAGTGGCCGGCGCCAAGATCAGTGCCCATCCGACACCGAAGAACACGAAACCCACCAGCAACACGGCGAGTGACCCTGTCGCACCGGCGATCAGAGTGGCGCCCGCCGTCACCACCAGAGCGCCGAAACCGTAGCCCAAAGGTGTGACCGGGCCTACTCGATCAACCCAGCGACCCACGCGCGGCGAGGCGAGCGCCATCGTGCCACTCACCAGAAGCAGCGAAGCGCCGGTGGCGCGCTCATCGAAGCCGTGTCGGTCCGCCAGGTACGGCGGAAGCACCAGCAGAGCGGACGCATAGAACGCGGCGAGAAAGAAGTCCGACAGCAGAGCCGCACGGAATCGTGATTCCGTGAACAACTCAACCCTCAGCAGTGGGTTGGCTGCCCGACGTTCGGCTGTAGTCAACCCGACGCCGCCGAGCACAGCGACCGCGGCAGCGATCAGCACCGGAACGCTGAGCCAGCCCACACTCGCCGGCAGCGACACGAACGCGACCGCCGCAGCGATCGTCATCGCGAGGAGTGAAAGTCCGGGAACGTCCAGTCCGATGCGCGGGCTCGGTTTCGGCGCAGGCACGGCTACGAGAATCAACACGATCGCCAACAGCCCGAACGGCACGTTGATCCAGAACACCGAACCCCACCCGTAAGCCGGTACCAGCAGTCCGCCGAGTACCGGGCCGATCGCCAAGCCGATGCCGTTCACCGCGTACAACCAGCCGACCGCACGCCCACGCTCTCCCGGCGGGAACAACTGTTCCACCAGCGTGGAGGTAGATGTGTAGAGCATTGCGCATGCTGCGCCCTGCACGAATCGAGCCCCGACAAGCCATCCGATACCTGGAGCGAGCGCCGCGGCCACCGATGCGACAACGAATACTGCGAGTCCGACGAGCAGCACCCGTCGACGCCCGAACTGGTCGCCGAGCCGTCCCGCCGTCACCATGAACATCGCAAGAGCCGTGAGGAATCCGCTCAGTACCAGCTGGGAACTGCCTATCGTCGTACCGAACTCACGAGTGATCGACGGCAGTGCGGTCGACACGATGGTCAGATCGATACAGCCGAGGAACGACGCCGTTGCCAGGCCTATGAAACCGGCACTCCGTCGTCCGACGGACGTCTCGTGGTCGAGAATGCTCACCGCGCGGACCTCCGCTTCTTGAAGCGCAGCGGCAGCCAGGCGGCCCCGTCCTCCACGAACAGATCGCGGGTCGCCTGCATGGCGGCGGAGATCTGCTGTGGGTAGACGACGAAGTCGTAACCTTGTGCAGCCCAGAGCGGCTGGATGATCGGCACTTCCTCGAGAAGGTACCTGAGGCATCCATCGCGCACGCGGTCTACTTCCGGGACATCGCCACCTTGCCGTGCGACGAAGCGATCTATGGTCGAGTCGATCGCCGACCGATAATCCGTGTTCGACCTGTATGCCGCTCGGACGTCACTCAGGGCTCGCGGATAGCCGGGATCGATCAAGGCGTCGTCCCACCGGAGGATGTCGACATCGGCGGTGAGCAGATCGATCAGCGGGCGATTCCGCGCTATCCACTGATCACCACGTCTGCGCGACCGATCGTACGCCTGGCTGGGTGAGGCCTTCAGGTTGTGCCGCTGAAGGGTGTCCGCCACGGCGACCGTGACACTCCCGAAACCGCTCCGATTGAGCAGATCGATAGTGGCGCCGAACTTTTCGCCTTCGTGGTAATCCGCACCGACACTCACCAGAAGAATTGTCGAGCGGCCTGCGTAGTCGTATTGCGCACCTTTGAGGTCGAACGCCGCCTTGTGTGACGAGGAACCGACGGATGCGGTTGCGGTCGCGGTGAGCGCCATCAGCTCCACACCGCCAACGGCTGGTCCTGACCGCGGACCCCGATGAACAGCCCGACTGTCACACGCGGTCGATCGTGCGATGGTGCGACAGCATGCACTCGGCGGGGATCGATGAAGATCGCCTCCCCGACCTGGGGGCGAACCGTGAGAGCCGGCTCGCCGACAGCGTCACGATCGACACCCCACACCCGCTCCCCGGACAATGCTCGATAATCGCCTTCGGACGGGTACGAGTCCCAGATCTCGAGTTCGCCGCCACGGTCCGGTACGTCGAGGTAGACGTTGACCGACAATTGACGGCGGATACCGAGAATGTCCTCATCGGGCAGGTTCCGCTGCACGTTGTCGGTATGAGGCTCCAGATCCACTCCTGCCTGCTGATAGCGGACCACCCCAGCGAAGAACTTCCGACTCTCCGAAGTCAACAGCGTGGTACCCGACGGCCACGTTTCGTCGAGCAGGATCCGGATCGTATCGGTGGGGTAACCGTACGGCGCGGCGAGTTCTCGCAGATGCTTGCGATGCTCCGGTGCCTCCTCGAAGTAGGTGGCCTCATCTCCTACTGCGACTTCGGAGAAGGCGTAACCGATCCGGCGGAACTGCGGATCGGTGCCGAGCGGTCCGTGGTCGTCACGGCCGACGAATTGCGTACGCAACCCGTCCAATGCGGCGCCGGCGACGACGTCGCGCACCCGAACCGCGTAAACGTCGCCTTTCAACAGCTGCAGCAGATCGTCTGCCGAGAACTCACGAATCGTCGTGGTGACGACGCGGGCCGATCGCTCCTCCAAAGGATCATCCGTTGATACGCCAATTGCCTCCACAGGCCCATCGAGTGTTCCAGTCATCGTGTTCCTCCCCATGCCGGACGAGTACCGGCGTCGTCTGCGGTCGTGCGCATCGGCGAACCGCACAAAGATCGATCACGAGCGTTGATGAGGATGCGCAGACCACGCACACCCGAGGACATGGCTTGTGCGACCCCGACAGGTCGTCATCCCGGTCGCTCATGATGAAATATGTGCACCCGGAACATAATTCGACGCATGGACGTGCAGCAACAGATGTGCGTTCGAACGAAGCGAACCCGCGCAGGTCAGGTGGTATTAATCATGGTGAACTGAAAGAGACTTGTTCGAAGGAGGGGGCGGGCGGAAAGGCCGACGTGGATGGGCGATTCACACCGACGCAGTGAGCGGAATTGGGCGGATTCAACCGGCTTGTCTGCCGCGATCGGAGTAGACGATCGTGCTCGCCGTAGCGAAGCCTACGATGGAGGCCGGCACTGACGGCTTCTGTTCGGCGGCAGTGGATGTGGCCCCAGATCCGCAGCGAAACGGCGCGGTGCGGAGCCCATTGCCGATCGCACGGTTCGTGGTCGATGCGTTCACTGCAGCCACCTGGCCGAGAACCCGGCGCCGCAGCCGACGAGATCGTCGGCATGGTCGCCGCCGCATCGCGAATCTGGCTGTGCCACACAGCCGCCGGTTGACCTGCGACTGACCGAACTTCTTGGAAGCACGCAAAGACGGCTGCCTATTGCCCGTAGCAGGATAGAACGTGCAGGATAGGACTCTGTCCGAGAACGACTCCGCCTGACACCGGTCACGACGGGTCGCGGAGAGTATCGATGGTGGGGGACATGTGCTGGCCCCACGCCGACAGCAGTGAGTGCCCGCCGGGCAGTCTCCGCTGTGAGTCTTGACCGAAACCTCCCACGCGGAGACCGCGGATACCACCAGCGCCGTCGAGGGCGCCGCCAGCAGTTCGAGGGTGTCGGATGCGAGCTTTTCAGGCGCGGCAGTCAGCCACAACAGAGCATTGGTATCGAGCAGGACGGTGCGCTCGATCACGCCTTGCCTTCCTACATCTGCATGTTTTCATAGTGGATTCGTTGGCGATCGCAAGTCTTGCCGCCAGCCAGGTGGCTTCGTCGAAGGCGGAACTTATTCGCGGTGGGTGTGCGCGTGGTGGCCATCGCGGTCGAAGATCATGACCAGCTCGGCGGGGCCGTCGACGGCGGTGAGCGCATGGGGTGTCATCGTGCCGAATTCGGCGGCCTCGCCGGCTTCGACCGTGATCTCGCGTTCGCCGAGGAACAGTCGCACCCGTCCGGTGAGAACGAAAAACCAATCGTGCCCCGGGTGGACTCGCTGTTCAGGTGGTGTGGGGGCCGGCTCGATGCGCATTTTGATCGCGATGGTGCTGCCGGTCGGCCTGCTCAACATCCACGTGGTGCGCGTGCCCGATCTGTTCGGCACGGGGCGAATCACGACATCGTCGTTGCCGCTCACATCGAGTAGCGCGTCGAGATCGACCTGCAAAGCGGTGGCCAAGGGAAGCAGGACATCGAGGCTGATCGCCCGCTTGCCGGTTTCGATACGGCTGATGGTCGAAGCGCTCAGCGCGGTTCGCGTGGCAAGTTCGTCGAGCGAGATCCCGAGTGTGGTGCGAAGGCTTCGTAGTCGTGTTCGAACCACTCGTTCGATGTCACCTGGGCTCGTCATCACCCTCCCTCGTGATCTTGCGAATACTGCAAACAGTATGGCAGATTCCGCTAAATCGCCGGTAGTTTCGTGTCATGAGCGAATCTACGTCTTGGACCATCCAGCGGCACTGCGATGTCGCAATCGTCGGCGGATCGGCAGCCGGTCTCGCCGCCGCTCTTCACCTCGTGCGGCAGCGCCGGTCGGTGATCGTCATCGATTCAGGCGAGCCGCGCAACGCCCCTGCCGCACATATGCACGGCTACCTCTCGCGCGATGGGGCGCCGCCGGAAGAACTGACCGCTGCCGGTCGTGAGGAAGTGCGCAGTTACGGTGGTGAGTGGCTCGCCGGACGCGTGAACCGAGTGACACGCGCCGACGACGATGCACCTTTCTGTGTCGAGCTGGTCGACGGCAACACCGTCGTCGCACGACGGGTGATCGCCGCCACCGGCATGAAGGATGTACTCCCGGACATCGACGGGATCACCGATCAGTGGGGGCGTGGAGTCATCCATTGTCCCTTCTGTCACGGCTTCGAGGTGCGCGAGCAGCGCATCGTGCAGATCGTCACGCACCCCATGGGATTACACACCGCCGGGCTGTTCCGGCAGCTGACCGAGCGGCTGCACATTGTGGTCGCCGACGGGGTGGACGTGGACAGCTCCCAGCTCGATGCGCTGCGAGCATCGGGCGTCGACGTTCGCTCCGCCGACGTGACCCGGGTTGTCTCCGGCGGCGACGGGCAGATCGAGGCTGTCGAGTTGGCCAGCGGTGAGCGCCTCGATGCCGATGCGGTGGTCGTCCTCCCCCGGGGTGCTGCCCGCGCCGAGCCCTTCACCGCGCTCGGGTTGCACACAGTGACTCACCCAACCGGGCTCGGAGACATCGTGGAGACGAATGGGTTCGGGGAAACGGCAGTGCAGGGTCTGTTTGCCGTCGGCAATGTCACCGACCCGAGCCAGGCGCTGCTGCACGCCGCCGCCCATGGTGGCCGCGTCGGTGCCAGCGTCAGTTTCGACCTTGCACACGACGACATCCAGAACGCAGCGCGCCCGTCCGGAAACGAGATCGACTGGGATCAGCGGTATTCCGGTGACACAATGTGGAGCGGACGACCGAACGGCACACTCGTCCACGAGGTCAGCGGTCTCACTCCCGGACGTGCCCTGGATGTGGGTGCTGGCGAAGGCGGCGATGCGCTGTGGCTGGCCGAGCACGGTTGGCGCGTGAGTGCCAATGACATCTCACAACGCGCACTCGATCGGGTCGACGCGCAGGCGCGTCGCGACGGACTGAAAGTCGACTGCCTCCACACGGATGCGAATACGGTCGGAGCCTTCGAGTCCGCCGCTTTCGATCTCGTCACCGCCCAATATGCATCGGTTCCCCGCACACCCGACCTTCGCGGCCTCGACAACATCCTCGGTGCCGTTGCTCCGGGCGGCACTCTGCTCGTCGTCGGGCACGACCTCGAACCGATGCGCGAGCCGATCGACACACACAATCACAGCAGGCCATTCGACCCCGATGCCTACCTGCGCGTCGACGACTTCGTAGCCGCCCTCGCCGATTCCCCGCAGTGGGACATCGAAACCCACGACAAGCGTCCCCGTCCGCCTGGGGCTGCCTCTGCCGCCCACCATGTCGACGACATCGTGCTCAGGGCACGGCGCAAGCTCAGGTAGCGGAGACGCACCCAGCGCACTCGCAGACCTCTTGGCGAAGGTCGACCTCGACACCTCCGATGGCAGATACCTGTGGATGGCACGCGAAGCCGCCGCCTGCAGGGCAGGTCCGCGAGCTCGCGAGTAAGGACAGACACTGGCCGCTCGATCGGGTGGCCGCAGTGGGATACTGGCGTGACGATTCGGGCAGATCGACCGCCGAACAGGGGTGTGGCGGGGATGCCGGTGTGGTTCGGAACACTATTGCGTGCTTACACTGACCGGTGGGCACGAAACGGACCGTGAGGTCCGTCGGTCAGGGGCTTGTGGCCGGAACAGAGGGTGGCTCGATGAGGAACGTCGAAAGGGAGGAGCGGCACGTGTTCCCTTTGACGAACGCGCAGCGCGGCCTCTGGGCGGCGCAGAAGCGGGATCCCGGGGTTCCTTTCGTGATCGGCCGGTACATCGAGATCTTCGAGGACATCGACGTCGCTGCACTGCGAAGGGCAGGAAGGGCCGCCGCGATCGAGTACGGATCGGGTGCCCTGCGCATCGTCGAGGTCGACGGTGAACCCTTCCAGTTCGTGGATACCGATCTGGAACGGTGCGTGGTTCTCGAGGATCTCACCGAAGAACCGGATCCGGTGGGAGCTGCGCATCGTTGGATGCGGGCCGAGTGTGCCGCGCCCGTCGCCATGACCGACAGTCCTCTCGTCACTTCGGCGCTGCTCCGGGTCGGTTCCTCGCACTATTTCTGGTACGTCCGGGCCCACCACGTTGCGCTCGACGGGTACGGAGTGATGGCGCTGGTGCGCCGGACCGCACAGATCTACAACTCGAGCGTCACCGGAACCGTAGCCCCGTCCTCGCGGGCGGCAGACCTCGAAGAGCTTGCCGATCTCGAAGGCCGATACCGATCGTCCGAGCGGTTCGGCGACGACCGGCTGTACTGGCGTGACCGGCTGTCGTCGCTCAGCGCTCAGGACGACATGTGTGTGATGGCGACGGTCCCGCTGCAGTCGACCGCAGAGCTGAGTTCCGCACACCGGCGTGATCTGGAAGTCCTGGGGAGCGAGACCGGGGGAATGGCTTCGGTGGTGATCGCGGCCATCGCCACGTTCTTCGCCGAGCGATCCGGTCGCTCGGATGTGGTTCTGGGACTGAGGACTTCGGGGCGCACGAGCCGTGCGATGCGTGATGCTGCCGGCTCGGTGGACAACATCGTTCCGCTTCTGTTGACCGATGTCGGCGGCAGTTCTACCGAGGAACGAATCGACATGGCGCGCAGGACACTGCTCGGTGCTCTCCGGCATCAGAGGTACCGCTTCGAGGACATGCAGCGTGATCGTGGGGCACACCCGGCGGCGCGACCGTTCGGTCCGGTGATCAACCTGATGCTGGAGGAGACGGCGGTCGATCTGGCGGGATTCCGCGCCGGGGTAGGGGTGTTGACGTCGGGGCCTGTCCATGACGTGCAGGTGGACGTCTATCGCACCGGAATGGGTGCGTTGCACCTCGACCTCCTCGGGAACAGCAACACCTACACCCCGAGTGAGTTGTCCGCTCTGCATCAGTCGCTCGTGCGGTTCGTCGAGCGGTTCGCGGCCGAAGGTCGTCGGCCGGCTCGGCGGCTCTCGTTGGTCCCGCCGCTGGTTTGACTGGGCGAGAAGATAATCGGTCGAAACGGACATTCGGTCCGGGATGGTGCACGGCCGTCTGGACTCCCGCGTACCTTACGAACATCCGACACAAGGACGACGAGGAGACCTACATGTCCGACCGTGACGTGTCCGTGCCTGTTACCCCGGCCGAACCCGGCGGGGAACCGCACCTGTCACGCCAGCTGGCGAATCGACACATCCAGCTGATCGCTATCGGTGGCGCCATCGGCACCGGGCTCTTCATGGGGTCCGGCAAGACGATTTCGCTGGCCGGGCCGTCGGTTCTGTTCGTCTACATGATCATCGGCTTCATGCTCTTCTTCGTCATGCGGGCGATGGGGGAATTGCTGCTGTCGAACCTGAAGTACAAGTCGTTCTCCGACTTCTCGGCTGATCTTCTCGGCCCCTGGGCCGGGTTCTTCACGGGATGGACTTATTGGTTCTGTTGGATCGTCACCGGTATCGCCGACATCGTGGCGATCTCCGGATACGTAGCGTACTGGTGGCCGGATCTGACGCTGTGGATCCCGGCGCTCATCGCAATCCTGTTGCTCCTGGCCTTGAACCTCCCGACCGTGAAAGCGTTCGGTGAGACCGAGTTCTGGTTCGCGCTCATCAAGATCATCGCCATCGGAACCCTCATCGTGGTGGGTCTCGTGATGGTGTTCGCCAACTTCACCGCTCCCAACGGTTCCGAGGCCGGATTCGACAACCTGTGGAACGACGGCGGGATGTTCCCGACCGGCATCATGGGTTTCGTCGCCGGCTTCCAGATCGCCGTGTTCGCTTTCGTCGGCATCGAACTCGTGGGAACGACCGCAGCGGAGGCCAAGGACCCTGAGAAGAACCTGCCGAAGGCGATCAACTCGATTCCGATCCGCATCCTGCTCTTCTACGTTCTCGCTCTTCTCGTGATCATGGCCGTGACGCCCTGGCGGGAGATCAGCGCCGAGCGCAGCCCGTTCGTCGCGATGTTCACCCTCGCCGGCCTGGGTATCGCCGCGTCGGTGGTGAACTTCGTGGTGCTGACGTCCGCAGCGTCGTCCGCGAACTCGGGGATCTACTCGACGTCCCGCATGGTGTTCGGGCTCGCCAAAGAAGGTGACGCGCCGCGCGCGCTCGGCCGCCTCAGCCGGCGACGGGTGCCGGCCAACGCATTGATGTTCTCCTGCATCTTTCTGCTGTCCGCGATCGTCCTGCTGTTCTCGGGCGAGTCGGTGATCGATGCGTTCACCCTGGTCACAACCATTTCGACGTTGCTCTTCATTTTCGTGTGGACGATGATTCTCGCGAGCTACCTCGTCTACCGTCGGCGTCGCCCCCACCTGCACGAGACATCGAATTTCAAGATGCCCGGTGGCGTCGTCATGTGCTGGGTGGTGCTCGCCTTCTTCGTGTTCATCATTTGGGCGCTGACGCAGGAGGAGGACACCCTGCAGGCCCTTCTCGTGACCCCGGTATGGTTCGTCGTGCTCGGCGTGGCGTGGGCGATCATCCGCCGTCGACCCGAGCATGTGGCCCGCTATCAGGCGTTCAAGGCCGAGATCGAGGCGCACTCGAAGATCAAGAACGGGTAACGGTGGCGTCCACCTATATCAATTTGTTACATTGCTTCGCGAAGACAGAGGAGCAAGCGCCCACGGCGCTGGCTGCAATCCGACGACTGACGAGGTAACAACTGTGGGTTCCCACCACCGGGCGGGTAATTCCCCCGTCCAGTTCGCTATCGATCCGACCGCAGAACGTGGCCGCCACCGCGACCAGAACGGTTCTGCACTCGGACTGAAGGCAGCCACGGTTGCTGCAGCCACCGGCGCGATCGTCGCCGGAGGTGCCCAGCTCGGAGCGGGCAGTGCGGCAGCGCACCCCGCCGAGGCGCAGTCGTTCGAGACCAGCCCCGGTAACGCCGCGACGCACGTCAACCAGTCCATTGCGGGTCTGCCCTTCGAGGTTCCGGCCGGCGTGGTTCCTGAGAACTTCGAGATCCCGGAGATCCCCAAGGAACTCGAAGCGGTCGCGCCCGATCTCGAGGCCCAGGCGGCTCAGGCGCAGCAGTGGATCAACTCGCTCAACCCGATCAAACCGACCACCGTTCAGCCGGTCTCGGGCACCCTTACGTCATCCTTCGGTCCACGTTGGGGAGCACACCACGGTGGGCTCGATGTTGCGGCTCCGATCGGCACCCCTGTGCTCGCAGCCGCGGACGGACAGGTCATCGACGCGGGTCCGGCTTCCGGATTCGGTCAGTGGGTGCGTGTCCAGCACGACGACGGAACGATCACCATCTACGGCCACGTCAACGATTATTTGGTCAACAGCGGCCAGCGGGTCACCGCGGGTCAGCCGATCGCGACGGTCGGTAATCAGGGCCAGTCCACCGGCCCGCACCTGCACTTCGAGGTGCACGACCCGAGCGGAAACAAGGTCGACCCCGCTCAGTGGCTGCAGACCCGCGGTGTGGCGGTCACGTGGACGGACGCCACCGGCGACATGTGAGTCTCTGCGACGTCTGAAGAGTCTTCCCCCGAGTAGGGCCTGGCTTCGGCCGGGCCCTACTCGGCTTCCAGATCGATGTCGTCGCGGAACACCAGCGTTCCGATATCGAGAGCAACGGCCCAGCGCTTGGACACGCCCCAATCGCGGCCGTACTTCTCGTTGTCGATCTTTTCCACACCGCCGAACTCGTCGACGATCTCGCCCGCTTCGAGGGGGCGCTTCTTCTCCGGAATGCTCTGGTCGGTCGAGTGCCGCGTCTTCACGCGTGAACCCACTGCGAATTCCGACTTCTTCTTCTTGGGGTCGGTTCCGGTTTTCATCGTCGATCCTTCCGCTCACATGTGCTGCTCCGAGGTTAACCCGGGATTGGCTCACGGTGTGGGACGAATCGTTATGCTCGTGCTCACGGCGGTGTCGCGAGGCCCGCGAATGCGGCGAGGGGAGCGTGTTCTTGGGTACCGAAGTGAGGGCACGCACGTTCACCCGGGCTGATCGCAGGGCATTTCGAGAGAAGGTGCGGGTCTGCGCCGCTGCGCTCGAGCGGATGCTGGCCGAGGGTGCGTTCGTGGACGATGTGGCTCCGCCTCAGCCGTTGCTGGGTATGGAGATCGAGTTCAATTTGGTCCATGCGAACATGCAGCCGGCGATGTCGAACGAGGCCGTTCTCGCCTCGATCGACGACGAAGCCGTGTTCCAAACCGAACTCGGGCAGTTCAACGTCGAGATGAACGTGGTCCCCGGGCCGCTCGCCGGCGGTGGTGTGCTGGAGCTCGAACGTAACCTGCGGGCATCGCTCGATATCGCCGATGCTCGGATGGTCGGTCATGACGCGCAGCTCGTGATGATCGGAATGCTGCCGACTCTCGGTCTCGAACATCTCGGCCGCGACCGGATCACGGACAACCCGCGCTATGCGTTGCTGGACGAGCAGATCTTCGCCGCGCGGGGCGAGGACATCGAGTTGGACCTCGAGGGCGTCGCGCTGCCCGGACGTGAAGGTGAGCACTTGCGTGCCGGCGCCACCTCGGTGGTGCCCGAGGCGGCGTGCACGTCGTTGCAGCTCCACTCGAGGGTCGCGCCCGAGGCATTCGCCGCACATTGGAATGCCGCCCAGTGTATCGCCGGTGTGCAGGCGGCCATAGCCGCGAACTCACCCTTCTTCGCGGGGCACGCACTGTGGCACGAGTCGCGACTTCCGATATTCGAGCAGGCGACGGACACCCGTCCCCTCGAACTGAAGAATCAGGGAGTACGCCCACGAGTGTGGTTCGGTGACCGGTGGATCACTTCGGTGTTCGACCTGTTCGAGGAGAATTCGCGCTACTTTCCAGCGCTCCTGCCGGAGGTCTCCGGTACCGACCCCGTTGCCGAACTCGATGCCGGTCGCATTCCGCATCTGCACGAACTGCAGATGCACAACGGCACGATCTACCGCTGGAACCGGCCGGTGTACGACAGCACCGACGGTAGGCCGCACCTTCGAATCGAGAACAGAGTGCTCCCGGCGGGCCCCACGGTGATCGACATGATGTCGAATGCGGCCTTCTATTACGGGCTGGTACGCGGGTTGGTCGATGCCGAACGTCCGCTGTGGTCGTCGATGTCGTTCGATGCCGCTGCGGAGAACCTTCGCACCGGTGCGCAGAACGGACTCGACGCCCACCTGTACTGGCCGGACGTCGGTCACGTTCGTGTCGACGAACTGGTCGTGCGGCGATTGTTGGCTGTCGCCGACGCCGGGCTCAGCGCCTATGGTCTCGATGCGGAGACGCGCAATCGGTACCTCGGAGTGATCGAGGGGCGTTGCGTGACAAGGAGAAACGGTGCCACGTGGCAGCGTGAGCAGGTGTCGAAGCGGGAAAGTTCCGGACAATCACGGGAGCAGGCGTTGGCCGGCATGCTCGGTGACTACGTGAGGCACATGCGAAGTGGTGATCCGGTCCACACTTGGCCGGTGTGAGGTCACTCGATCAAGGCCTGCCGGCCCAGCTGTCCGGACCGAACACCTCATAGTGGATATTCTCCACCGGAACGTCTTTCGCGAGGAGCGCTTCGCGCATGCCCAGCATGAACGGTAGTGGTCCGCAGAGGTAAGCACGGGTTCCCGGTGAGATCTCCACCGCGTCCAGGTCGGCGCGACCGGCTCGGAGATCGGCTTCGGGGGTCCGGGCTCCGAGATCCTCGTACCAACGATATATGGAGGCGGACGGAAGGCGGCCGATCAGTTCGGTCAGCTCGAGGCGGTGGGCGTGATTGCTGGGGGAGCGGTCCGCGTGCACGACGCTGACCTGTCGGGCGTCTTCGCGTTCGGCGAGGTGGCTGAGCATACCGATCATCGGGGTGCAGCCGATTCCGGCGGACACCAGGAGGAGCGGTGCCTCATCATCCTCGAGAGTCAGGTCACCGAAGGGTGTCGAGACTGCGAGGGTGTCACCTTCGAAGACGTTGTCGTACAGGAAGTTCGATACCTCTCCGGCTGGAACGATGACGCCGCCTTCTGCGCTGCGCTCGGCGATTCGCTTCACGGTGATGCGCCAGTCGCCATGTGCCGGAGCTGACGACAAGCTGTACTGCCGGATCTGGCGTGCGCCGTCGGGAAGATTCACGCCGACCGAAAGGTACTGTCCGGGAACGAAGGTCGGCAGGGTCGATCCGTCGGTGGAGGTGAGGACGAAGGACACGGTATCGGTAGACTGGTGGGTACGTTCGGTCACGCGAACCTCGCGCCATACCTTGCCGACTGCGACTCCAGCAGACTCGTACAGACCGGCCTCCATCGCGATGAGTGTGTTCGCCATGAGCCAGTAGACCTCGTCCCAGGCCTTTGCGACCTCGGGAGTCACCGCGTCGCCCAGTACCTCGACGATTGCGGCGAACAGATACTTGTGGACGACCCAGTACTGGTCGGGCTCGACCCCGAGCGAGGCGTGCTTGTTGGCGATCCTCGACAGGATCGCCTGTGTGCGCGCCTCGTCGGGCTCGAGTTGCAACGTTGCGAAAGCAGCGATGGCGCCCGCAAGTGCACGCTGCTGATCGCCCTGTTTCTGGTTGCCCCGGTTGAAGAGGTCGCGTTCGAGTTCGGGGTGATCCGCGAACATTCTGCTGTAGAAGAGGGAGGTGATCTCCTCGATCGCTGCGCCTACGGCGGGAAGGGTTGCGCGGATCGTTTCTCGAGATTCGGGCGAGAGCATGGGTGTTTCTCCAATCATCTTGCGGCGCTGGACGCACCGCTGTGCTTTTGGGGCGTTCCGACTTCGGGTAGCGAGAGGAGGACGCCGCGGCTCGGCTGGGCTGTCAACTCTTCGGCGGTCACCGTGTCGAGTGAGGCGAAGAAGGCTTCGCGGGCCACTCCGAGAGCGGATCGAAGGCGGCACGCGCTACGAAGCGGGCAGGGGTTGGCGCCCTCGCATTCGACTACCTCGCCTTCTCCTTCGAGTCGTCGTGTGATCCATCCGACGGAGGCAGTGCGGCCGAGTTCGGTGATGGCCAGACCGCCGCCACGTCCGCGGCGTGCGTCGACGACGCCGAGTTCGGAGAGCCTGGTGATCACCTTCGTCACGTGGGAGTAGGAGATCGACAGCTGCCGGGCGATGTCACGACTACTGGGGCGCGAATCCGACTCGTCGACGGCCAGGCGCATCACGACCCTCAAACCTAGGTCGGCGAACTGCGTGAGCTGCATGATCACCACGGTAATTTAATTCGTATTCAAGATGCGAATTAAGTGACGAACGGCGCCGGAGGTTAGTGTGTGAACATGAGCACAGCTGATCGCAACAGTGTGGTTGTCGGTGTGGACGGGTCGGAATCCGCGTGGGCAGCGCTTCGGGTCGCAGCAGGTGTCGCAGCAAAACGAGGATTACGCCTCAAGATCATCCACGCCCTCGATTTCGCGCCCTACGGGTTCGGCGGTCCGTACATCGATTCCGGGGGAGTTTTCGAATGGGTGGAAGCCAGCGGCAAGTCCATCCTGCAGGATGCGGAAGCGTTGGCACGTGAGCGCAAGGCGGACCTCGAGATCAAGACGGAGTTGTCCATCGGTAGCAGTGCACAATGGCTGGTCGATCTCTCCGAGCAGGCGCGGGTCATCGTCATCGGTGCGTCCGGTGTGGGAGCAGCGACAACCGCGCTTCTCGGGAACAACGCGGTCAGTGTGACGACACACGCCCACTGCCCTGTGGTGGTGGTGCGTGGCGAGATCCGCCCCGAGGCGCCGGTGGTGGTGGGCGTCGACGGCAGCGCCACCAGCGTCCGCGCGGTGGAGGTCGGCTTCCAGGAAGCGGACCTGCGTGGGGTGCCTTTGGTGGCCGTGCACGTGTGGAGCGACCTGGGGCCGACCGCCTTCGAAGACCCACGGGCAGCTGCACTGGTGCCCCGCGGCATCGAGGACGAAGAAGAAGCTGTCCTCGCCGAGGCGCTGGCCGGTTGGCAGGAGCAGTTCCCGGACGTACACGTCGAGCGCCGAATCTACATCGACAATCCCCGTGCGCGATTGCTCGACTGGACCGAGAAAGCCCAGCTCGTGGTGGTCGGTAGCCGTGGGCGCGGCGGGTTCCGCAGCATGTTGCTCGGCTCGACCAGCAACAGCCTCATCAGTCAGGCGAACTGCCCTGTCGTGGTGGTGCGTCCGGAGTCGAACTAGGGTCGAGGCAAAACGGTCGGAACACCGTCGGTCTACGAATGGGGTACGAGAGTGCGCATCGGAATGAGCTTGAACTACAGCGGCGGATTCGCCGAGACGGCCGCCGAGGTAGGCGACCTGGAGAAGGCCGGATTGGACATCGCCTTCGTTCCCGAGGCGTACTCGTTCGACGCGGTCAGCCAGCTCGGTTACCTCGCTGCGAAGACCTCGACGGTCGAACTCGCCTCGGGCATCTTCCAGATCTTCACCCGCACGCCGAGCCTCACCGCCATGACGGCTGCCGGCCTCGACTACGTCTCCGACGGCCGGTTCGTCATGGGCATCGGAGCTTCGGGACCGCAGGTCGTCGAGGGTTTCCACGGCGTGAAGTACGACGCTCCGCTCGGCCGTACCCGTGAGGTCGTGGAAATCTGCCGTCAGGTCTGGAAGCGCGAGAAGGTCCAGTACGACGGCAAGTACTACCAGGTGCCGCTGCCCGCCGAGAAGGGCACCGGACTCGGCAAGCCGCTCAAGCTCATCAACCACCCTGTCCGTGAACGCATCCCGGTGCTCATCGCCTCGCTGGGTCCCAAGAACGTGGAACTGACCGCCGAGATTGCCGAGGGCTGGGAGCCCATCTTCTACCACCCCGAGAAGGCGGAGAGTGTGTGGGGCGAGGCTCTCGCCAAGGGCAAGGCGAAGCGTGATCCCAGCCTGGGTGACCTGCAGGTATACGCCTCGCCGGCCCTTGCCATCGGTGACGACGTCGATCACATGCTCGACTGGGTTCGTCCCAGCCTCGCGCTGTACATCGGCGGTATGGGTGCGAAGGGTAAGAACTTCTACAACGATCTCGCGGTGCGCTACGGGTACGAGAAGGAAGCCGAAACCATCCAGGATCTCTTCCTGTCCGGAAAAAAGCAGGAAGCCGCCGCGGCGGTGCCGGACGAACTGGTGCGTGCGGTGTCGCTGATCGGGCCCGAGAGTTACGTGAAGGAACGGCTCGCGGCGTTCGCCGAGTCTGGTGTGACCACGGTGAACGTGACTCCGTTCGCGGCGGACAGGGCTGGCCGAGTCGCTCTCATCGAGCAGTTCCGGAAGATTTGCGACGCCTGACAGGAGTGTAGATATGAGTGGCAACCGGCCGATAGTGGTAGCTGTCGACGGGTCGGAGTCCTCGACCCAGGCAGTGGGATGGGCGGCGCGCGGGGCGCAAGCGGCTTCCTGCCCGCTGCATATCGTGTCAGTTGTCCACGTACCTGCCTTCTACTACTCCGAACCGTATCTGGCAGAGAGTTTTCGGGACGAACTCGAGGAGTCGGCTCGCCGTCACCTCTCCGATGCCAAGGAGTTCGCCGAGAAGTCGGTCGACGGTCCACTGAACGTGACGACCGAGGGGCACCGCGGCAAGGTAGCGTCCACGCTCGTCGAGTTGTCGAAGGCGGCCCGAATGGTCGTTCTCGGCTCTCGTGGCCACGGCGAGTTCACCGGCCTGGTCGTCGGGTCGACAGCTGTCGCCACACTGGCGCACGCCGAATCGCCGGTCGTGGTGGTTCGCGGCCGTACGTCGGACGGGCGCCCTCCCGTCGACGGGCCGATCGTGGTGGGAGTGGACGGCTCCGAGAACAGCGACGCGGCCACGGCGGTTGCCTTCGAGGAGGCTTCGGTACGCGGAGCAACTCTGATCGCAGTTCACGTGTGGAGTGACGTGAGTGTGCAACCCGTCCTCGGCGCCGCCCCGGAGGATCCGCACTGGAGTCGCATTCAGACGGAAGAGGAAGCGGTGTTGTCCGAGAGGATCGCTGGATACCGAAGTCGGTACCCGGACGTCGCCGTGGAACCTGTCGTGGCGCGTGACCGGCCGGTGCGTGTTCTGAGCGGTTACGCCGAAGACGCGCAGCTGATCGTGGTCGGCAGACGCGGGCGTGGTGGCCTCACCGGAATGCTGCTCGGCTCCACCAGCAATGCGTTGGTTCACACCGCGGACTGCCCCGTGATGGTCGTGCGGTCGGCCACCACCTGACCGTTGCCTCCCGCACGTCTGGAGCTATGCGGGACTCGATCTGATGAGCTTGCGATTCACGAACTCCAGAATGCCGAGGTTGGAGAGTTCTCGGCCGAACCCGGAATTCTTCACGCCGCCGAACGGCAGCCGAGGGTCGGTCCCGGTCGGTTGGTTGATCCACACCATCCCACTCTCGATGCGGTTGGCGACCTCTTGTGCCCTGGATTCGTCTCGAGCTATCACGGTAGCGCCGAGGCCGTATACCGACGAGTTTGCCATCGACACGGCCTCATCGACGTCGGAAACCCGGTAGACCACCGCCACGGGGCCGAACAGTTCCTCCGAGAACGCCCGCATCTCGGGAGTCACACCCGTCAGGACGGTCGCATCCACGAACGCTCCCACACCGTTCGGGCCCCGGTTCTGCGGGCGACCGCCACCGGTGATGACGGTCGCACCCTTGTCGACAGCGTCCTGTACCTGGTCTATGAGGCCCTGTGCTGCCTGCTCCGACGAGAGTGGGCCCAGCGTCGTCTCGGGATCGAGTGGGTCGCCCGGTTGTAGTGCGCCGAGTCGATCGGAAATTTCGGATACGAACTGCTCGAACATGGCGTCAGGAACGAAGAAGCGCTTCGCCGCTATACAGCTTTGGCCCGTGTTGGCCATCCGCCCGGGGACTCCCGCGTCGACGGCGGCGCTCACGTCGGCGTCGTCGAGCACCACGAAAGGATCACTGCCGCCGAGTTCGAGGATGCACTTCTTCAGGTGCTTACCGGCCAACGCGGCAACCGAGGAACCTGCACCTTCGCTGCCGGTCAGGGCGACGCCTTGTACTGCAGGATGCTTCACAACTCGTTCCGTATCACGTGTGCGCATGAAGATGTTGGTGTAGACACCCTCTGGGACCCCAGCGTCATGGAAGAGCGTCTCCAACTGTGCGGCCGTGGCGGCGCAAAGCTTTGCATGTTTCAGCAAGATCGTGTTGCCTGCAACGATATTGGGTCCCGCAACACGGACCACTTGATAAAGCGGAAAGTTCCACGGCTCTATGCCCAGCAGTACACCGAGCGGTTGGTTGACGACGCGGGCGGTGCCCTTCTCGACGTCGATTTCGGTGGGCGCCAGAAATTGCGGCCCATTCTCGCCGTAGTACTCGAGGATGCTGGCAGCCAGATCCACTTCGAACCTGCTCTCGGCGATGAGCTTGCCCATCTCTCGTGTGATCAGTCGGGCGAACTCGTCCTTGCGGTCGCGTAGGAGTTGCGCGGCACGAAGCACAACGCCGGCACGCTCGTCGATTGGAACCTCACGCCAGGTCTCGAACGCATCATGGGCGCGTTCGACGACTGCGTCGAGTTGTTCGAGTTCCAGATAGGGAAACTCGGCCACCGTCTCGCCGGAGTATGGGTTGACCGATTCGAATGGCTCCGCATCCGGCCCGGTGCCGCTCATCGGTTGTGCACTTGTCGAGGTCATGGTGTAGTCCTCCTGTTTGTATGTCCAGAACTGTTCGTATGCCCAGAAAATTCGGCTTCGAGGCGCTCTCGGACGGCATTGTCGATTGATACTCGGACGAGAGCCGCGGCGAGTCGCGCAAGGTCGTCGCTGGCTACCAGGTCGGCGAGTGTGTCGTCTTGATGCGGTAACCCGAGACTTCGCGCTCCTTCGAGCGCGCTTGTCGAAATATGGGCGGACCCACGGCCATACTTCCTGCACTTCGCGCAGAAATATATCGGCGCCGACGGGACCGATACCGTCGAATTCGGTGAGCAACCGCTTTGCGTTGTCGACCCTGTACTCCGCGCGTTCCGCCAAGCGCCGCAAATCGTCTTGGTACCCACTCTTCATACGATCGGCATTGTCACGTAGTTGCGTGGCGGTGCGTTCGTCGTAGCGCACGTAGTGGGCGCGTCCGAGCGCATCGATGATATCTACCCGATTCGCTGCTCGCGCAGCCCTCATCGAGGTAATCCCGCTGCGGCGCAGTTCTTTCGACGCCGCAACAGCGATGTTCGCAGAGATACGAGCACTGAGAAGCAGACTCAGCACGAGTAATCGGAACAGTGGTGCCGGGGTGTCCTTCAACCCAACCGAGGCATCGGTGGCGTACGTGCCGCCGGCGACGTCCAGGAGGATCCGGACCTTCTCCGTGTCCGACTCTGCCGCGACGGAGTCGGGTGACAGCTTCATCGGCCCCTCCGATCGCACAGCAATCGATTGGTGTGTGTCCACGAGAATCTGTGGGCGTGCGAGGCTGCTGATCTCAACCACTCACTGTTGACCGTACGCCCCCCGGTGCGCATCCCTCAAGCGGTCGCAAATTGTATGGAACTGGCCGTCCGGAAACGTTGACTAGCAGTTGTTTCGGGTACGTCCGCGTGATGATGACAATCGCACTCCCGTCCGCGCCGGTTCGAGTCATCTGTTCTCGGCGCGAACGACGTTTCGCGCCCACGGGTGGCGTAGAAATTCATTCTGGGTGCCGACCCGCCTCGTCTACGGACGACCGCTGGTCTAAGCCTGAATGCACCGATTCAGTAGTGGTCAGACGCGGGTCGTAACGGCGAAATGCCCTGTCGTGGTGGAAGAATTGAACTTCTCACAGAAACAAT